>CAYGGK010000034.1:0-1030 GCA_964349555.1 uncultured Candidatus Saccharibacteria bacterium | reverse complement strand
GGCGAAGTGGACAAAATTGGGTGGTAAATCCCAGTTCACCCGCCCCGCAGGAACTCCTCAATCATCGGTAGTTTGTTGTGCATTCTAAGTCCTCCATGGAGACGCATGTTCTTCTTGATGTGTGTAAAGATTCCTTCGAGCGAATTCGTGGTGTTGGGAATGTTGAGCTCAGGGTATTGGAGGTAGATGAAAAGATGAGGAAGATTCCTTTTCACGCTGTAGTAGGCACTGCGAATTCTGCGATGGGTGTAGTGCCATCGCTTCATCAGCTCATCCGTTGTCCGCTCCTTCAAGAAGGTTCCCCATTTGTCATGCCAGAGTTCCAACCAGAGCGTGAACTGTGCCTCACCGACGTCGGGAAGATGCCGCATGAGCGCCTGGAGATCCTGCCCTGCTTCCAGCTTCGGTCGTCTCGTCACGTAGCGTGTGACGATGGCAGCCTGATGGAAATGACACATCTGGATAGGGACAGAAAACCCCTGCAGCAAGCCACGTCTGCCATCACAGACGATCGCTCTGACCTTCCATCCAACGGCTTCCAGAGTCTCGATGCCATCCTTGTACCCACCGATGGTTTCGTAGGGAAGGAACTTCCAGAGCAGATTCTTGTGACGATGCGGACAGCGCCAGACCATGACGCCGAAGAGCCTCCTGAAGTACGTCGTGTCCATGACGATGACCACCTCATCTGGTGCCAGTTCTTTCTTCTCAACGACCACATCTTTCAACTGTCGCTGCACCCACTTCGTACTGCGTCCATACATCTCTGCAATCTGCGCATGAGTCTGTTTGCCGTGCGTGAACTCTTTCCAGATTTCTGCGGTATGTTTCTTCCTTCTCTCGCGGGACTTCTTGCCGCATTCCGTACACTTCCAAATCTGTCTACTGTTGTACGTGCCGTACTTCTGGAGGAAGGAGGAATTGCAATGAGAACATATTTTTCATGATGCATGGGGAAAGATCAGGGCACATTCTGGCTTACACAAGAGAAAAAGAAATCAATTTACCACCCAATTTTGTCCACTAGCCC
>CAYGGK010000033.1:0-1069 GCA_964349555.1 uncultured Candidatus Saccharibacteria bacterium | reverse complement strand
ATTTGGTTTTTTCGAAGAATCAATTATGCAAAAACCTGTAGCCAATATCCTTAAAATTATCAAAGAATTCGTTTCAGAAGCTAGAATTGAGAAAGCTTACACTATAGCCAGCATCATATTTCTACTTATCTCTGGTTCTAAAATCTCTCTTTATCAATTGGGTATTGCATCTAGCAATAAACCGATTAAATTAAAAAGCAAAGAACAAAAAATTAGGCGTGTGTTAACTAAATTTCCCATAACCTCTAAAATCTATGCAAAAGCCATACTTACTTTATTTGGAAGTAACTCTGTTGAACTTATCATTGATCGTACTAACTGGATGTTTGGTAAAACCAACATCAATTATCTTGTACTTTCTATCCGCTGGCAAAACATTGCCATTCCAATTTATTGGATTATGCTTAACAATAATGGCGGCAATTCTTCTTCAAAGCAACGTATTGAACTTGTTAATTGGTTCATTACTAATTTCACTCATGTTACTATTCAAAACATCTATGCTGATAGAGAGTTTCCTTCTATTGAGTTTATCTCTTGGCTCTTACATAAAGATCGTAACATTAATTTCATCTTTAGAACTAAAAACTCTATTCACGCTACTGATGGTAATAAGAAAATATCGTTAGCAACGCTTTATAGCAAACTATCACATCACCAAAATAGAACTAAGGTCGAGAAACTCATCCGTAGAATCTTTGGCAATAGATTATTTATTAGCGCAAGACTCAATGACAAAAACGAATTTGTATTTCTTGTTTCTAATCAGCTTCATCAAGAACCATTTGCTCTATACTCACGCAGATGGAATATTGAAACTATGTTTGGTAATTTCAAATCCAAAAGCTTTAATCTTGAATCTACGCATATTACTAACGATGAACGTTTATCTGCTTTATTTATGTTGATGGCTATCAGTTACTCATATTGCTGCAAGATTGGATATATTGCAAACAACATTAAACCTATCAAAATAAAAAAATTCAGAAAACCTCAGAGCCACAACAAACTCGCTTCTCCTGAGTTTACTTTCTTCAAATATGGCTTCTACTTGTTAAAGAACTTCTTT
>CAYGGK010000032.1:0-1117 GCA_964349555.1 uncultured Candidatus Saccharibacteria bacterium | reverse complement strand
ATTCGCCTATGTTTGCTTTAGCTTCCTTTACCGTCATCAGCACGATTCTATAAATTTTTTCCTGCTTTAGCGACCTCCAAAAACGCTCTATAAATACATTGTCCAAAGCTCTGCCTTTGCCGTCCATACTAATCCTGATCTTATCCGCGTCTAATCTGGAAATAAATTTTTCCGATGTAAATTGCACTCCCTGATCAGTATTAAATATCTCTGGTTTGCCATATTTTTCTATTGCTTCTTCAAGAGCATCTACACAAAATTCGCACTCTAAACTGATCGATACCCTCCAGCTCAATATATAACGGCTATGCCAGTCTATAATCGCTACCAAATATACAAAACCCTGATTAAGCCTTATATACGTGATGTCAGCACTCCAAACCTGGTTGACTCTCACTATTTTAAGTCCTCTAAGCAGGTAAGGATATATTTTATGAGCCTGATTCCTCTTGCTCAAATTCATTTTTGGATAAACAGCTTCAAGTGCCATTATCCGATAGTAACGTCTCACTCCTTTGCGACCTACAGCAAATCCTTGCGCTTGCAGGTATTTAGCCATCCTCCTCATACCGTAATATGGGTGCATTGTATAGGTCTCATCAATGATGGACATGATCTTAAAATCTCGTTCGTCTAACCCAATGGGCTTATAGTAATAGCTTGATCTGTTAATGCCCAGAAGCTCACATTGCCTGGTAATCGTTGGCTTGCTGAGGTCAGATTCTATAAACCCTAATCTAACCTTTAAATCCAAACAGTTCAGATTTTTTTTTGAGCCAGTCACGCTCCACCGATAACTGTCCTATTTGCTCGTATAAATTCTTAATCAAATCTCGCTCACCTGCGTCACTGGCAGCTTTTGCTTTAGTTTTAAAACCTTGCACCAACGATTCAATACCAGATTTCTTCCAATGAGTTATCTGCGTGCTATGAACCCCATACTTACTTGTAATCTGGGCTATTGTCAGCTCTCCTTTTATTGCTTCTACTACTATTTTTGCCTTTTCCTCAGCACTATATTGTCTTACTTGTTTCTTCATCTCCAGCCTCCTTTTTTGCCAGAGTATTCTATCTCATCTCGCTCAATTTTTTGTACAAATTATGGGGACCATTATAG
>CAYGGK010000031.1:0-1150 GCA_964349555.1 uncultured Candidatus Saccharibacteria bacterium | reverse complement strand
GTACACGTCCCTGTATTACTTACACACAATCCTCCGAATCCAATCTGTAGTCCAGCTTGAGTAGATGTTTGTCCTGGTTGACCTATGGTAGTTGTACCACCTGAGGTTACTAGGAATCTTTGTAGATCCCCTACTCTGAAGTTAAGGAAGTTACCAGTAAATGCTCCAGCACCACGTCCGAAGTCCATAAGGAGACCATTACCTGTGAATGTTTGTCCTTCTTGGTAGAAAGTAGCTACTGATGTAGCGGTAGTCATAGAAGAAGTGTAAAGACGTAGTATGTCTCCTTGTGTATCTCCTGTGTTTTCACCATATATAGCTGCTGGAACAAATGTACCTCCTGCAAGACCTGAGGTAATAGCTTGTATACCAAATGTTGCTCCATTAGTACGTATACCTGTGTTTACTCCTGTAGTTGAGGTTCCAGCATTAGGTGTTATTTCTAGTCCACGAACAATGTTTACATTACTTGTGTTATCTGTAATACGTATAATCTGACCTACTGCTGTGTTAGTAGCTGAACCTACTGGAGCATTAGTTATAGCTAAACGATTACCTACTTGTGTAGTACCTCCAGTTGATGGATTGAAAGTGAAAAGATAATGTTCACCAGCAATAGCATTTGTTGCACCGGACGATGACATACTCTTTTCCATTACTAAAGAAGCTAGAGATGGTGAAGTGGTAGTGCCGATGCCTACCATGCCGTTTGCAAGTACATTAAATAGAGAAGCACCTGAGGAGGAGGCGATGTTGAATGGATTAAGATTAGATGTAGAGGTGGCTCTTATATTAAATACATAAGATGAGGATGTTGCATTAATTCCTGTGAACATTCCATCATCCACTAAAGTAGAAGTAGCTAGTGTTGTTGCGGATGTAAAACGAGCAGCATAACCAAATGTTCCTCCTGTTACTCCAGAACCTCCAGTAAATCCAAGTGTAGATGTAGCAACCCATCTAGTAGATGTACCTGTTGCTTGAAGTACCATACCTACAGTTCCTGATGAGTGGGTGGAATCAAAGAGAGGGCCACTTAGAGTTAGGTTGGTAGCAGAGGCATTAGTAATAGATGCATTAAATGCAGTTAAGTTAGTAGTAGATGCAAGTGTGGAGTAGAGGTTAGTAGTAGTAATAGATCCAGATGAAG
>CAYGGK010000030.1:0-1171 GCA_964349555.1 uncultured Candidatus Saccharibacteria bacterium | reverse complement strand
GGTCCCGCCCCGTTGGGATATAAAAACTTTACCAATGAGAGAGGACAGAGGAGTATCGTCCCTGATCCTGAACGGTTCCATATCATTAGAAAAATGTGGACGCTTATGCTCACTGGCGATCACTCTGTCGCTGAAATAATGCGTATCGTTAATGATGATATGGGACTGCGTACCCCAAAGCGAAAGAATGGTTCAGGTGCCAAAAAACTTACAAAAAGCTTGGCCTATTACATTCTCATCCGGCCATTCTACTGTGGTGAATTCGAGTTTCCCCTCGGGAGTAACAATCACTATAAAGGCACACATGTTCCCATGATCACGCGTGAGGAGTTTGACCGCGTACAGGTTCTACTCGGTCGCAAAGGGCGTCCTCGTCCTCAAACGCGCTCATTCACTTATCGTGGCCCTATCCGATGCGGTGAATGCGGTGGCTCCGTCACGGCAGAAGAAAAGCACCACTGCGTATGTTCAAACTGCAAACATAAGTTTTCTTACGCTCATCGGACTGATTGCCCGAAGTGTGGTACTGATATGGAAAATATGAAAAAACCTGTGACGAGGGATTATGTGTTTTACCACTGTGCCAAGCGAACAAATCCGAATTGTACACAGAGGTCTATCAATCAGGATGATCTTGAGCGCCAGCTAGAAAAGGAATTGGCTCAACTCGAGATCTCGCCGAAGTTCAAGGGTTGGGCTTTGGATGTACTCAAACGACAAAATGCGAACGAATCGGCTGACCGTGAAGCGATTATGAAAGTACAGCGGAAAGACTACGATGCTGTTGTAGAGAAGATAGATAACCTCATCGACATGCGAGCTGGCAAAGAAATCGACGAGGATGAATATCGCAGAAAGAAAGCGATACTACTCGCTGAGAAAACTCGCGTCTACGCTTTGCTTGGCGATACTGATAAGCGCATAGAGAATTGGATCGAGGTTGCAGAGCGGGGCTTTAGTTTTGCAGAGACTGCCTGCGAACGCTTCAATGCAGACAAGTCGGAGGACCTTCATGTGCGCAAAGAGGTATTTGCCACGCTCGGTTCGAACTACACACTTAGGGACAAAAAGATAAGCATTGAAGCCGATGATTTGCTTTTCGCTATCAAAAATGTCAAAGAAGAGTCGCTTGTTGCAATTAATGCGTTCGAACCAACGCAAAAGGGCTCCA
>CAYGGK010000029.1:0-1313 GCA_964349555.1 uncultured Candidatus Saccharibacteria bacterium | reverse complement strand
CAAGGCCAAGTGGGCCCCTATTGATTAGATAAGTAATACGCTTATCTGAACCAAGAATATCCCAATATTTTTCAAAAAAATCTTTAATAACATCGATATCTGCGTCAGTTATGGCAGATGTCGGATTATCTCCTCTCATAAAAGTATCATAAACCGACATGAAAATAATACCTCGTTCATATGAAGTAAACTTTTGATGCTCTACTTTACTAAATTGGCTATGAGGACTATACATGACATCACGAAATATATCCGCCTTTTCATCGTTAGGCCTTTTATCGTATTCACCATCAATTTCTGCTACAATCCCTTTTAAGTCAACACCTTTTGTAACCAATAAATTGAGTGTTTGTTCGATATTATCTTGATAAGTACCATCAACCACAGATTGAATAAACAAATTGATATTATTTTTTGCTGCAACATAGTCGCTACGTTTATAAGCATCAACATCATAGCCTAATTTCTTTGGTACATATAACCCTGCAGCAAATAAGTTAAACCACTCTGGTGACGTAGAGGCATATTTGTACAGGCTCTGAAAGTTATCTGATATGAATACATTATTTTGTGAATTTATATCAATTAAGCCGAATATATGATAGATACCAGTTTTTGCGAAAATCTGCTGAATAGTCTTCAGATCTTTGTGTTGCCAAACACGATTTTTCGGATCAATACCGTTCTGATTAATTAGCTCTGTAACCGAAGCATTCGTACTGTGGTAAAGATAACCCCTGTCATAAAACTCACGCTTGATATACGATTCTACTGATTCATTTAGTTGATGCCTGCTAATTTTGCGATCAACCGAATCTCGAAGTACTTTTTGCTTTTGTTCGATATGGTAGTAATTATTATCAGGAGACGGTGGATTAGCATTGAACAGACTGTTTAGAAAACTACAATATTTATTAATTTCAAACAAATCTTTGTGTAAAATTGCATATTCAATCACAAGCCCAGTAGTGATTTGTCGGGCTGCAGGTAGTGTGGATTCCAAGATTATCGAAAACTCTTTAGAATCCAAATAATCTTGCAGAGTCTTTATAAAATCTGTTCTATGATTATTAGAAATCATTTATGTAAATCCTTGATCGGTAATGGAACTATCATACTGGTTTTTGCCTTATACTGACTCCAGCTAGCTCGCCCTTCAAACCTTTTTTCAGTAGGCGGTATACCCGATACATACAAAATCAGAAATGTGATAGTAATCGGGCCAATCAAGCCAACCCACCACGGCATGACGCCCATCGCGATGATACCAATTCCCCACCACTGCGTGATTTCACCAAAATAATTTGGGT
This sequence comes from uncultured Candidatus Saccharibacteria bacterium, assembly GCA_964349555.1. GTDB lineage: Bacteria > Patescibacteriota > Minisyncoccia > Phycocordibacterales > Phycocordibacteraceae > C7867-001. The sequence goes on along the minus strand of CAYGGK010000029.1, from coordinate 3 downwards.
GAC
>CAYGGK010000028.1:0-1320 GCA_964349555.1 uncultured Candidatus Saccharibacteria bacterium | reverse complement strand
TATGTCATCGACGCTTCGATGGATCAAGGGAGTGCGCGACCCTACAACTGGGGAGCAGTCCTTGTGACACCACTTCTTGATGATGAGCCGTATCTCCGCAAACGATTCAAGCAAATAATTCTGAATTTCTGGAAACCACTCGTGAACTCAAGCTTTGCGAGAATAGTGATCAAATACAACACCACCGAGCAATATCAAAAATATACTCAGTACACCTTGGGAGGTTCAAGCACTTATTTTGACCTCTCATTTCTACCGGGTTCGCCACCTTACTACGAAGTCGGCGATGAAATAACAGTGCTCTCCGGTGGCGGTGCCGGACAGATAAGACACGTTGCCTCAATCGATACTGCCCTCAAGAGAATCTATGTGGACGAAACACTCTACAACGGTGAAAGCTACGACAGCAATTCCTACATCTTGCTCTCCTCGTTTAAAAAGATAGCCACACTCAAGGGGAGCGATTATCCAGCGGCAGTGAATAAACTGATCCGGTTCAATGCGAGGTCGAAAAAGATACAGCTAAAAATTGAGATATGGTCGCCATCGGGATTTACTGGCGAGTGGGATATGGGAATTTCCGATATCTCAACCGTGTACATCCCGGATCGAATAATTAAATAAAAAACATATGCCTATCGAAACAACACAACCAACAGCTACAGATACAAGTTCCCCTGCAGGAGCAACCGTACCCGTCGCCACAAGCGATCCGAAACCTGTGAGTAAATTCACGATCGAAAAAATAGATGCAGACAATGTGAAAAAGACTGACCAACGTGCTGACGTGACAGTTCTAAATATTCCTGCACTGCAAAAAGAAAAAGCAGATATCGAGGCCATGATGGCCAAATTCAAAACACAACTCGACCAGATTAATGAGGTCTTGGACGAGTTTAAAAACCTACCATAACCACCATGAACGAAGATAAAAATTCCAATGATCCGCAGATGGGGTCGATCCTAAGACTCCTCCGTGACATTCCGATTCTCGATGTCGCACCGACTGATACGCCAAGAACACCGATCAGCTTTGCGATCTACGAGAACGGTGCCACTCGTCGGTTTTACATTTTCTTCAACGGCAACTGGAGATACGTAACCCTCACATAAATCTATGGCAACAATAACCATCCAAAAAGGTCAAACCTTATCGGGAATCGCCAAACAGCAAGGGACGACGATAGACGCCCTGCTTAAAGCCAACCCGAGCATCAAGAATCCGAACCTGATCTACGCCGGATCGGCTTTGAGTTTGCCCGAAGCACCGAAACCCACGCCCGTTGCCCCGGGGGCGAGCGGTTCTGCGCCGGTTGCACC
>CAYGGK010000027.1:0-1364 GCA_964349555.1 uncultured Candidatus Saccharibacteria bacterium | reverse complement strand
GATCCCCAAGGAACTCGGCAAAAAAGCGACCGTAAGTTAGCGATAAGGTCCGCCCTTCGCAAGAAGGGTCGCAGTTAAAATTTCCCAACCGACTGTTTACCAAAAACACAGCTCCCTGCGAACTCGTAAGAGGATGTATAGGGGGTGATGCCTGACCAATGCCGGAAGGTCAAGTGTGGTCGGTGCTTTTTCGCAAGAAGAAGTGCTGGCACTACATAAGCCCCGGTCAATGTCGGCGATAACTATAAGATGATTGTAGTTATAAAATTCAGCTATTTGCTGGAAACTCCGAGTATCCAACAGTACCCAGAATACTTCTCGGGTGAAAATCTGTTGGTGCGGACAATCAGCAGGGAAGATTCACGAAAGTGAAAACCCTCAGAGACTACACGCTGAACCCGCCTCTCTTTATTGAGACAAGCGAGATGATATAGTCCGGCCTCTATGGCGACATAGAGAATTACGTGCAGCTACTGCAACTTAAACGTTGGGCACGTAGATTAACATAGGCAAATCGTCCTAAGGTTTCGCCCCTCTCGAGAGAGGGGAGCGGAAGGACTAGGACTATTTGTACTGTGAGCCGTAAGTAGAAGCTGCCTATCCGTGAGAACGGATGTCCATAAAAATCTGACTATATGCTGGTAACTCCGAGTATCTTCAGATACTAGTCGAAAGACAGTAACAACTCTGAAGTGCGGACAATCAGCAGGAAAGACTCACAAAATCGGATGCTATAATTGGACGTATGGTCACACCGCCAATCAATTCTCAAAATTTGGGATGGTACTTATCTGGATTCAGTGATGGCGAGGGAAGCTTCAATGTTTCTCTTCGTCAGAGAACTGATCACAAGCTCCAATGGCAAGTAGTGCTTACGTTCAACGTCGCCCAAAGAGATGCCACCAATCTGCTGCTTCTACAAAAATATTTGCAGTGCGGAAGATTGCAAAAACGAAGTGATGGAGTTCATTACTTTGTCGTGACAAATTACATCGAACTCGTAGAAAAGGTGTTTCCGTTCTTCGAACGGTTTCCCTTTCAATCCGAGTCCAAAACCAAAAACTTCGCAATCTTCAAGCAAATCGCTGATATCGTATATTCCGGTGAGCATCTCGCTCGCAAGGGATTTATGAAAATCGTCGAATTGCGAGAAAGGCTCAATGAAGGAAGGGGTAGGAAACGGAAATACGAAAAGCAAGATGTAGTGGAAGATTTTGAGAGAATCCTCAGAAACCAAACGTCAGACAAGCAGAAAGTCTCTGCTTGAAGATAGAGTTCGGGCCACATAGCGATATGTGGAAGGAGACCCTAGCGAAATTCCTTGTCTGGTAAGTTCAGACGCGCACGAATGGTATAACGAGTTG
>CAYGGK010000026.1:0-1479 GCA_964349555.1 uncultured Candidatus Saccharibacteria bacterium | reverse complement strand
CTCTTATATAAAGAACCTCACTCGATAAAATTAGCCGCTTTTAAACGCGAAGCCCAGATCAAGCGTTGGTCCAAAGCAAAGAAACAGGCTCTAATGTCCGGTGATATGGAATTGCTCAGGAGGCTATCAAAGCCGATGGCAACCGTATAAGCGCAGTGGGCGCACGGCCTGGGGTCAATCGAGAACACGGCCCCAATGGATCAAACAACATGCGGTCAAGGAGAGACTTGGACTTCCCCCGTTTTAGTGGACACTTCAAAAAGGGTATAATCATGATACCCAGAGAGGTGCCCAGTGACAAGAAAAGACAGAAAGCGCTACAGCCGAGAGTTCAAGCTTGAAGCCGTCCGAATGGCCAATGACTCCGGTAAGCCGGTAGCCGAAGTAGCCCGAGAGCTCGACATCAGCGTTCATCACCTCTACCGCTGGCGCGATGAAGCCTCTAAGCAAGGCAAAGAGGTCTTCCCGGGCCATGGCAACACCAATTCCCAGGATGAGTTGACTGTCTTAAGGCGTGAGAACGCCCGCCTCCGCGAGGAGCGGGACATTTTAAAAAAAAGCCTGATATTCTTTGCCAGGGACGACGGGCAAAGTTCATCTTCATCCAAGAATACCAGGGAGAGTTCAAGATAAGCGCCATGTGCAGAGTACTAGAAGTCTCAAAGAGTGGGTATTATGCGTGGATTAGACGTCCCATGAGCCAAAGAGCCAAGACCAACGCAAGGCTGGTGGATGAGATCAAGATCGCCTACGCGGAGAACCGTAAAGCTTACGGCTCTCCAAGGATCCACGTCGCTTTGCAGAGGAAAGGCATCTTTTGCGGCCATAACCGCGTGGCGCATCTTATGCGATCAAACTGTATCATCGCTCAGAGACAATTCCGGCGTAAACAACACCAAGTGACTGCTCATGGCCGGAACCTGGCGGTTAACCTGGTGAACCGTAACTTCCACGTCGCGAAGCCAAATCGTGTGTGGGCCTCAGACATCACGGTGCTTTGGTCAGGCTCAGGATGGCTCTATCTTGCAGTCGTGATGGATCTGTATTCCAGGAGAATCATCGGCTGGGCCATGCAAAAACGCATGACAGAAGATTTAGTTGTTAATTCTCTTCGGATGGCGGTAGACCAGAGGCCAATAAAAAAGGATCTCATCCTCCACTCGGATCAAGGCAGCCAATACGCCAGCGATTCGTTTAGGCAGGAGCTTAAGCTCAACGGCATCACTCCAAGCATGAGCCGCAAAGGCAACTGCTACGACAACGCGGTGGTGGAGAGCTTCTTTAAAAGCTTGAAAGCTGAGATTCCCAAAGACGACAGATCCAAAACCAGGGAAGAGACCAGATCCAAACTCTTTGAATACATCGAAGTCTTCTATAACCGAAAGAGGCTTCATTCAACATTGGGCTACCAGAGCCCTGTTGAGTATGAGAGAATCGGTTTAACTAAACCAAGTGTCCATCAAATCGGGTGAGCTCCAA
>CAYGGK010000025.1:0-1492 GCA_964349555.1 uncultured Candidatus Saccharibacteria bacterium | reverse complement strand
CGATAGACCCATGCAACTTTTCCGTCCTTACCGTACTCATCCATGACTTGCTTCATGGTGTTATGGAAACGTTTGCAGAACGGACATTCCGGGTCCGAGTATTCAACAATCTTGACCGGAGCGTCCGGATTACCACGAATGTGGTCATCTGCGCTAATAGCTCTCATCTGTTCAAGATCACCGGTCTGTTGCGTTGCGGCTTGAGGTTGAGGTGCGTTTGCAGTACTGCCGCTGCTCGTGCCCATGTAGACAGCTCCAGCAATGAGAGCGCCTGCAATCACAATTGCGATGGGAGTCGAGAGAGACGAGATATTTTGTTTTGCTTCTGGTTCCATAATTTTTATTGTTCGACGTTGATGGATAAACGAATAAAAAAAACCGCCTACCCATTACTGGATGGAGGTGATACAAAAACTATTTAGAACAGCTTCGGGTTTAGAATACCGCTTGCAAAAAGTTCCTGAAGCAAAGACACTGGGGGTATGTAATCCCTTCGTACAAAGAATCGAGAAAGTGTATATGTGCGGTCAATCGAGGGCCACCGCAAATGAGTCCATAAAAATGCAAGAGCGAGTGCGGCCAAAAGCATCAAAATAAGTGTCGACCCTGTTTGCGATGGGATGCTTGTGAACATGCTCTGCCACGCGGCAATATGCTCAAGCGGGTCCATGTTGCACACTACCGCCTGCCCGGACATAAATGGGCAATTCGACATAGTCATATTTCCGTCCTCGCCCATAGCCATACTCGAGTGAGAAAAACCAAAAAAACCGACCAACAGAAAGGCAGCGAGTCCAAGAACAAGTAACGTTTTGCTAGCTTTTGAAAACGAAACTTTCATTACTATTAGTATAACTGGAATTAACGATAAGGGAAGAAGAGCCGAAGGCCAAGTTACCAACTCTACGTGTCCTGGACTCCTAGGAGCCGTTGCGTCATTCCTTGTGGTGTATGGAAAAAACACAACCACAAGAGGCTTTACGGTACTGCCTCTACGCAAGAAAAAGTACCGAAGCTGAAGATAAGCAGGCCCTTTCAATAGAGTCGCAGGTCAAGGAAATGCAGACCCTTGCAGAACGTGAGCGTCTGCATGTCGTGGAAATCAAACGAGAAGCGCATTCCTCAAAAGAGGTCGGGCAAAGGCCTGTGTACAATCAAATGCTCGAGGATATTCGCACAAAGAAATTCAATGCAATCCTCACCTGGGCACCAGATAGGTTGAGCAGAAATGCTGGTGATTTAGGATCAGTGGTAGATCTTATGGATCAGGAGCTACTGCATGAGATACGAACATATGGGCAGAAATTTACGAACAACCCCAATGAAAAGTTCTTACTGATGATTCTCGGAAGTCAGGCGAAGCTTGAGAACGACAACAAAGCTGTGAATGTGAAGCGCGGACTACGCACAAGATGCGAAATGGGATGGAGACCTGGAGTTGCACCAACTGGATACCTGAATGAAAAGCATGTTGATAAGAAATGCCAGTGCA
>CAYGGK010000024.1:0-1838 GCA_964349555.1 uncultured Candidatus Saccharibacteria bacterium | reverse complement strand
CCAACTGGACGGACGCCGGCGCCTACCTCACGCCGCTAACGGTGACGGATGGGATCATCCTTAGTGGCTCCACCACCATCGCTAACTTAAGCTCAACTTACGCCACTTCCACCTCCGCCACCTCCACCAACCTCTATGTCTCGGGCAACTTCAATCTCAACTCGGGTCTGGCGGTGAACATCGACGGCGTCTCAACCCTTAACGCCACCACCTTGGGTAGTGCCGTCGTCACTTCCTCCCTGACCTCAGTCGGCGCCTTGAACGGTGGCAGTATCACCTCGGGCTTCGGCACGATCGACAACGCCGACACCATCACCGGCACGACGCTAAATGGGACAACCGGGATCAACACCGGGGCCGTGGCTGGGACGCAACGAATCGATAGCTCGGGTAACCTAGTCAACATCGGCACGATTGGCGCCTCGGGCCTCGCCACCTTAAGTGGGGGACTCTTGGTCTCGAATGCCACGAGTACCATCACTAACTTAACGATGGTGAACGCGACCACGACCTCGGCCACCTCCACCAATTTCTCCACCGGTCAACTCACGATCACGACCGCGGGCACTAGCACCTCAGTGACCGGCAACGTCAGTGTGACCGGGGACGTGAGTGCCGACCAACTCTACTTAACCGGCGCCACCTCAACGGCCGCCAATGGCTTCAACCTCGCGGCTGGTTGTTTCGCCGTCAACAATGTCTGCGTTGGGGGTAGCTCCGGCTCCTCCAACTGGACGGACGCCGGCGCCTACCTCACGCCGCTAACGGTGACGGATGGGATTGTTTTGAGTGGGTCGAGCACGATTGCCACTTTGCGAAGCTCCTACGCTTCAACCTCTCAACTATCAATCACCGGTGGTTTAGTTTACTTTGGCGATTCTGTTGCGACTACGACAATTAAAAATAATGCTCCGTTTGCTTGGACGATTGCCACGACAACTAGTAATGGAGCCAGCAGTACCCTCTTTAGAATCGATACCACCAGTGGCCTTGAGAAAGTAATTATCGGTAGCGGTTATGGTTCCGATGTGATCATTGGTGATCTCGGAGTTGCCTCCAACCTCATCTTCGAAGAATCCTCCACCATTCACGGGCAAGGAGCGAACACTCTGACCTTCGGCACGACGGGTGACAAAATCAATTTCGCCGTCAATACCGGTTTCGGTACTACTTCCCCATGGGCGACGCTTTCGGTTGATGGGACAGTTAGTCTAAAGAATTTAACTTCTAACGTGGCCGGCGTGACCGCCTCCCTTTGTCTCGATAGCAACAATCAAGTCACGCGTAACACTGAAAACGAAAACTGCATCGCCTCATCCATGCGATTTAAACATAATATTGAAACCATTATTCCGGGTGAAGGACTTGAGATCATCAACCAGCTTCGACCGGTCACCTTCGAATTCAATGGTGTTGACGGGAAGGTGCGTCACGGATTTATTGCAGAGGAAGTTGAAAAGGTCAATTCCCAACTATCCTCATATGATAATCAAGGACTAGTTAATTCGGTTCGTTATCTCGACATTATTCCATTGCAGACCCAAGCCATCCAAGAATTAGATCTGCGTTTCTTAATTTTGGCTTCGTCTACAGCCACGACCACACCAGAGGCTCAAATTTTCGCGGATAATTTTTTCACCAATCTATTTAACCGAATTAAAACTTGGCTCGCCGATGCGGCTAATGGAGTGGAAAAAATGTTTGCCAACACCTTTCAAGCCAAGGATAAAATATGCGTCGATGATCAATGTCTCACCAAAGATGATATTCGGAATTTGCTTGAATTATCAAGACGAGGGTTAAGTAATGTAAATGTATCATTGCCACCACCCCCACCC
>CAYGGK010000023.1:0-1846 GCA_964349555.1 uncultured Candidatus Saccharibacteria bacterium | reverse complement strand
CGACCAAGCAAGAAGACTCACCTAAAAGACTAAGAAAAAAGACGAATGGAGAGTTTTCGAAAGCGTCATCTATGGCTGACTTAATTGCCCAGCATCGATACGGAGGCGTGCGATGAGTCAATTAACCACGAACCTAAAGGATGAAACATCTTCAGACGATAGTCTTAAGAATCTTGCTGGGTTTTTGGACATTCTTGTCCAGATAGACCTAGAAAACCAACAATAGTAGAAAAGTATATAAGAGGACATTATAATTAAATTGTAAAGGATTAAAAATGAAGAATAAGCCAAAAAACCCAAAAGTATTATTAGTAGCACGAGTATCAGATGTAGAACAACGTAAGGCACTGCCAGCTCAAGAGAAACGACTGTATGAATATGCAGAAAGAAAAAAATGGATAGAAAGTAAGGACTTCAAGTATATCGAGTTTGATGAAACTGCTTTTAAGAAAGACCGCAAAACTTTTAATGAGCTAGTTATACGACCACTGCAAGAGGCGAACGAACCGTCAATTGTTGTATTCGATAAGATTGACCGTTTCAGTCGCGACTCATCATCAGATGAAAAGGCGGAGTTGATAAGATTATGTGAACTAGGAAAACTAGAAATGCATTTTCCAAGCGACAACCTTTTCTTTCATAAAGGCTCACCAGCAGCAGACAAGTTCAGATTAGATATAGGTGTATCGCTTGCTGCATATTTCTCTGCATCCATTCGAGATAATGTGATACGACGTTTCGATGAGTTGCTATCTAAGGGTGTCTGGGTACATCGAGCACCTATTGGCTATAAAAATATCTCTATTCCGACTGAGATACTAACAAAGCCAGTAAAAGACATTGTGATTGATAAGGACAGGGCTCACTTTGTTGTCCAAGCATTCGAATGGCGAGCTCAAGGTATGCCTTACAGTCAAATCGCAAAAGGGCTCATCGAAGCTGGCTATACCAGCCGCAAAACTGGTAAGCAAAAGTTATCGAAGTCGGATGTCGAGAAGATGATAAATAACAAGTTCTACTACGGTATCATGACGCACGATGGCAAGGAGTATAAGCACAAATATCAACCTCTAATAGAAAGAGCGTTATATAATCACTGCCAACACGTCAAAGAGCAACGTAAAGGCTCAAAAACGAAATGGGATAGTCTAAACTTCAACTTTAGCGATATTCTTAAATGCGGGCAGTGCGGACGCTCTATTAGCTCGTTCCGAGCCAAGCAGTGGGTGTATCTGAAATGTGCGAACTCGCAGTGTAGCAATCCTAATACAGCAGAGTCACTCGTGATGGGCTCAATAGAAGCTCTGGTAAAGAAAATGACCATTCCAGGGCATTTAATTGAAAAGGTCATTGAAGAACTCAAGAAAAGTCATGATGACCAGCAGTTGTTCTATACACAATCTATTGAGTCTGTACGCAATGAGTATGACGAAATTGATAAAAAGAAAGCTGCATGGTTCGAAAAACTTGTAGATGAAATAGTAGACCCCAAGAAATATGACGAGATTATTAAAGTCCTTACAAACCGCCAAGAACAGCTCAATGATAGGCTAAATGTTCTAACCAAGGGCAGCAAGGATTTCCTAGTAACAGCCTCCTATCTGTTAGACCTTGTAAATCGTGCAGATGAGCTATTCCAATTAGCAGATGAAGGGAAACGCTCAAAGCTCATTGGGTTCCTAGTTTCAAACCTCCAATTGAATGACAAAAAGTTGTCGTTTACAGTAAATTACCCCTTTAACAAAGTAATTGAGGCAAACGAAAATCCGCCCGAAGGCGGAGAAAGTCCAGTTTGGTGCGGGTGAAGAGACTCTAACTCTCGACCTCTTCCTTGGCAAGGAAGCGC
>CAYGGK010000022.1:0-1918 GCA_964349555.1 uncultured Candidatus Saccharibacteria bacterium | reverse complement strand
CATCTAAATAAGGGATCGGGCAGGAATGGTTTCGTCTGCGTTCCTCGCATCCTGCCTTAAAGCTAACGCTGACTATGCGCTGTAGACTCTCTTTCATAGACGGATTCGGACTCGGGTTCGATTCCCGACACTTCCACCACTTCGCAAAAAGACTTCCTAGCTAGGAAGTCTTTTTGCTTCGCGGTGCACGCACTGCGATGCGAAGCAAAGTGGTGGACCCCGCATAGCCCTTGTGGCGCGAAGCTTCAGCGGAGTGCCACTTGGCGAAGTGGGGTAAAATATATCTATGTATTATGTCTATATTCTCGAAAGCAAAAAGGATAAATCTCGATATATCGGCACAACGTCTGATTTAAAAAATAGATTGAATGAACATAACTCTGGTAAGACAAAATCAAACAAATCAAAAATCCCATTTAAAATTCGCTGGTACTGTGCGTTCACAAACAGGACTACAGCGTATAACTTCGAGCGATACTTAAAATCTAGTTCCGGTTTTGCATTCGCTCGAAAGCATTTTCTTTAATCTCCACTGCTTCGCCAAGGCTTCGCAGTGCACTCACCAACACAGAACAACACAGAAGCACAAAACGCCCTGAGTTCCGGGGTGTTTTTATTGTCTGATTCTATGTATAATTGATCGGGAGCCATAAAGGAGAACGTCATGCCCTACGAAACACCGCTACCAGAAAAGCAACCTGAGCGAGGGTACTACCACCACCACAAACACGACCCGGATGTGTCGGTAAACAACTACGCATATTATTTTGACGGTGTCGGTCTCTACACTGAAGATAACTGCCGCCCAGAAGATGCGTTCCAACTGGTATACAGACCGCTCTATGAGGCGGATGTCTATAAGGACGGCTACACATTTTATCTGCGTCCCCTACGGATGATCTACGAGTCAGTCGAATGGAAAGGGCAGAAAGTACAGCGCTTTACCAAAATCACTGACCCGGATGTGATTGCCCAGCTTAGTGAGATTAGGAAGCGGATGTATCCTCCTGACGAATAAACCGACTGGCGCAACACTAAAGAGTCCCAAATGGTTGGGGCTCTTTTTCTTTTCGGGTATCAAAAAGTCAGCGTTGTGGTACAGTGTCGTTCATGCCTCTCCCTAAAATGAAGAAGCCGAAAGGTCCGTCTGCCGGCAAACAAGAGAAAAAGTCTACAAAAAAGAGCGGTTGGCGCATGCTTCTTGGCGGGGGTCCCTCCTTCTTTGGTAATCTCATTACCACCATTCTCATATTCCTCGTGCTCATGAGTTCATATTCGCTCGTGACAAGCCTTGTTCAGCCGAGTGACGACATTCCGCTCTCCGCCGTTGCCGCCGATGTTGTTGCGGGGAAGGTGAAGTCAATCGTCGTGGAAGGCGACTCCCTGAGCCTGGTCTACACAGACGAGTCAGTTAAAAGCTCACGAAAAGATTCTTCCTCCGGTCTTCCCGAGACACTCGCGATTTATGGCGTGACGCCCGCAGAGCTCGCGAAGGTTTCCATCGAGATACAGGGACAGTCCGGATTCCAATTTTGGTTCCTCACGCTCGTACCGATTATTCTGCCGATTCTCTTCATACTATTTATCCTCTGGTTTTTGTCGCGACAAATGAAGGGAGCCGGCATGCAGGCGTTCAGCTTCGGTCAATCAAAGGCTCGCATCATTGACCCCGCCGACTCTTCACAGCGTGTTACGTTTGCGGACGTCGCGGGCGCACGCGAGGCAAAAGAAGAATTACTTGAAATCGTTGACTTCCTCAAGAGCCCGAAGAAATTCTTAGACATCGGCGCGCGCATACCGAAGGGCATCATCCTCATGGGCGCGCCCGGCACCGGCAAGACGCTCCTCGCGCGCGCGGTCGCGGGCGAAGCGGGCGTGCCGTTCTTCTCCATTTCCGGTTCGGAATTTGTAGAAATGT
>CAYGGK010000021.1:0-2106 GCA_964349555.1 uncultured Candidatus Saccharibacteria bacterium | reverse complement strand
AGTTGCTGGGCAAGGCGCATCTCCTCTAGTTTCGCTTGTCGCACAGCTAGCTCGTTATCAGCATCATTTATCTTTGTCAGATAGGCATCTAGTCCGCCTAGCTCATCAATATTATAAACTTGTCCATTTTCGAGCACGTAGATAGTATCCATCAATGTCAGCAATGCTTTGCGGTGCGATACTAGAACGACTGTTTTATCCTGAATCAGTGGTGGTAGCGCATTTTTAATTTCATTTTCGCTTTCACTATCTAGTGAAGAGGTGGGCTCGTCTAGAAAGAGAATAGGTGCATTTTTGGCCAGCGCACGCGCTAGGGCAACTTTTTGGCGTTGACCTCCACTGAGGTTGCTACCATTCTCTCCAACATATGTATCCAGGTGTGACGGCAAAAGTTTAGCCATTTTTGCTACACCGGTTGCTTCAATGATAGCGTTAAAATCTTTAGCAGGCAGGTTCTGGTTATCGGCTCCGTTCAGGATATTATCACTGATGGTTGTATTGAAAAGTTGGGGGGTTTGACTAACTGACGCAATTTCGTGTCGGTATTCTTGCAATGCTATGCTTTGAATGTCTATTTCATCAACCGTTATTTTGCCACCAGTAGGTTCGTTAAATAATAGTAGTAACTTGAGTAGAGTTGATTTTCCTGAACCGCTTGGACCTATGATCCCTACCTTTCGTTTAGCTGGGATAGACAAGTTTATATTGTTAAATATTGTAGTATCACCATACTTGTAGCTCAAATCTGATACGCTAATAGCGCCTTCGTATGAGGGAAAATGATTTCCTTCCCATGCATTTTCTATATCTTCGTATTCCGTAAAGATTTCGTAGATACGTGTCAGGTCCATACGCTTTTGGCTGCGGGTGTTTATTTGATTAACAATATTTTGGACCGGCCCTTGCAAATAGTTCATATACGCGATAAAAATCAGTAGCTCACCCAAGGTAAGTTCATTATTTAATGCAGCTACACCACCAAAATACATAACTGCAGCTGTTGCAATGATTACTGACAGATTATTACTGAGCCTATATGTTCTACCAGCTAGCAGACTCTTGAGCATTAGCAGGTAGTTATTACTCCAAAAGCTTTGAGCCTTTGATAGTTGCTTTGACAACATATTAAATGACTGTATGGTTTCAGTATTGTCGATCGATTCAGTAACAGTCGATGCCGCCGAACTAGTGTTTTGAGCAATGAACCGAGAAAATGCCGTTACCCTCGGACTTAGAATGCGCGTCAGTATGAATATAGTAGGTATCAGCGCAGCAGCAATCAGCGTCAAATCCGTATTGATTAGAAGCATTATAATTATGATACTTATGATCATAAATATTGCTTGCAATAATCCTGCACGAGAATTGAGTAGATAATCTGATAAGCTGTTTGTCAGCGAGTTCTGTCTATATACGTAATCACCCTTGGTCAGCTGACCCTTACCTGTAGGGATACTCATTATATGCAAAAACAGACGCTCTTTTAGCGCCTGATTTAATTTAAGGCCGAATTTAGCTTGCAGATAATCTTTTAACATATTGATTACAGAGCTAGCAAAGTAGATAACAACTGTCATGATAGAAGTTATTAAGATTAATTCTGAAGTGTGTGTATATGGTTCTAATAGCCACGGAGCTGGTATTTCACCGAATGCCGAGTCGACCATTATCTTTATCGGCCATGGTCTTAGCAGCATAACTAAGCTTCCTATGGTGCTCAGTATAACTACAATCGTCAGTGGAGTAATAGCGAGCTTCTTATAGACAGAAAGCCACTGTTTAAAACTACTTTGTGCTTGTGGATGGTCACGAGAGGTCAACTGAGCATCAGTTGCTTGTTTAACTAAATCCTCTGGCCACCCCTGGGATACGAGCAATCTACCAACATCCTGAGGAGCTATCCCTTGAGCCAAAGCGCGGTTCATAGCCTCATAAACTTCTTGAATCATATACACCATATTAACACCAAAATAATAATCTTAAGTATCATTAAATATATAGATTAATAAAACGACTTGATATAATACAAACAGTTAATGTATAATGTACACTAATGGATACATTACAGAAAACTATTATGATCGGAGACTTCGGCAAAGACCTCGA
>CAYGGK010000020.1:0-2150 GCA_964349555.1 uncultured Candidatus Saccharibacteria bacterium | reverse complement strand
GCAGGATGCGAGGAACGCAGACGAAACCATTCCTGCCCGATCCCTTATTTAGATGATCCTTTCGGGAAGAAGGATACCGATTCTGCAGATTATTCCGCCCATACTTCCCGCCGCAGAAACCGGAGAAGGATGAACGTCGCGCGACGAAGAGCCGTTAGGCTTTCGCGTACACGAACGCGAGGTCACGCATACCGAAGTACGGAGACTTCACGCTTGCAAGAGTGTTCTTAGCAAGTTTGGTTTCCCGCCAGTTTTAAGTGGTGGCGGGAGAGCACTGCGCCGCACGTCTTTCAAGGTACAGACCGTCAAAGCCGGTCACTCCCGAAAAAGGCAGAAAGGGTTGTAGGGAGTAGGTTGTAGTAACTCCTTCCGCGCTTTTCGGGATTACCGAGTTTTCAAGGCGCGCTCGCGCTCACGGTTGGCATCGCGTTTTTTTAAATCTTCACGCTTATCTTGTTTGCCTTTGCCGCGAACGATGGCGATGCGCGCCTTCACAAATCTGCCGACAGTATACACCTCAAGAGGGATAATTGTCAAGCCTTTTTTAGATTCGGCGGCGTAGAGATAGCTGATTTCTTTTTTTGTGAGAAGCAGTCGTCGCGCCCGTTCGGGGTCATAACTCTTGGGCGCGTTTGAGGGCTGATACGCGGAAATAGTCATGCCGACGATAAATGCTTCTCCTCCGCGCACCACGACGCGCGACCCGTCGAGAGAGCCGTGTTTGTTGCGTAGCGCTTTTACTTCTTGTCCCGTCAGCTCTAGACCGGCCGCGAAGCTTTCCACTGGCGCGTACTTTAAAAACGCTTTTTTATATTCTACGAGCGTCATAGGCGAAGTATACTCCACCGTTAAAACTTTGCTTTGGAGTAAAAAATTAGCCCGCCACCGGAGTGAACGAGCTAATGAGTTGATTCGAAACTTCCCCTGTTGGCTACGCCATAGCCAAAGCGATTTCCTCGATGGTCCGCATGACCGCATCGCGTGGATTTTTAGCCCTCACTATAGGTCGGCCTACCACGATACGATCCGCGCCGGCCTTGATGGCCTTTGCGGGAGTCATGATGCGATCGGGGTTCTGATCATCGCCCGGGACGATCGCCCACGTCGGCCGGATGGCCGGTGTGTTGAGCGACAGAACGAGGCCGAATTTTGCACGGAGCACTCCGGCTTCTTTCGGAGACGAGATGAGTCCGTCGATCTTCGCATCTGCCGCGACTTGGGCGAACCGCATGACGGCTTCCTCGGTCGAGCAGGTGAACATCGCTTGCGTATCAGCGTCCTTGAGGCTCGTGAGAACCGTCACACCGAGCACTTCCGTGTCCGGCAGTTCGACCTTGAGAGCCTGCATGGCGGCGAGGCCTGCGACACACATCGTGGTGAGTAGCTCGGGCTTCGCTTCGCGGAGGAGAACGCCGTCCGTGGACAGCGTCTCTCCGATGTCGATGAGCTTGAGGTCAGCGAAGACCCGTAGCCCACGCGACTGGATTTCTCCGATCAGGTCATAGCCGCAGGCTCGCAGAACGGAGTTCACCTTGAGGTAGACTCCGGTTCCTTTGAGGCTGTCGGCCAATGCCAGGACCTGGGTCCTCGCCCAATCCTTTCCGTCTCGACCCGTTGGTTTGAAGTCGGCGGCAACGATCAATCGTTCTGCCGGTGTCAGTGTCTTTCGCATGCTGTCTTTCCTTTCGTTCGGTTTGAGAATTACTGTTGCATTGCGGCGCAGAGGCGCGCCCAATTCTTTTTCACTTCGAGTTCGAGGTTGCCGGCAGCGATGTCGGCAACAACCGCAGGATCATCCTGTTCGAATTCCGGATACGCCTCACGAATGGAGGCGATTACGGGCAGACCCTTGTAGGTCGTATCGTAAATCGGAGAGCGATTGAGCGCTCCGACGAGAAGCATGATGTTCGCTCCGGTGACGGCGATCTCAGCCAGGGTGTTGTCGGTATTTTGGAAGTTGTTGTAGACGTCTTCCGCGATAGCGACACGTTCGCCTTGCTCGAAATCAAACTGCGAGAGGTCCCAGGCGTATTCCTGTTTCTTGCCCGCTTCCGTGGCTTTTGGTTTCTTGTCCGCATACGCGAACCGTTTGCCGGCGACGAGTGCGAGCATCTGACCGAACGTCCGGCCGCCTTGCGGAATTCCGCAGA
>CAYGGK010000019.1:0-2594 GCA_964349555.1 uncultured Candidatus Saccharibacteria bacterium | reverse complement strand
GATCAGGCGCTCGAGAAGGGTCTCCGTCTCGTGCGTCTTTTGCGTGTGGTGTTGGAGGGAGAGACGAAAGACATTATCACTTAACACAAACTATATGAAAAAGAGGAATCAAACGAAACAAGACAAAGTAATGACACTAAAATTAAAACCGGCAAAGCAACGCCAACGGGGTGTAATCTACCTGCGTCCCAACCATTGGACAGACCACCTGCCAGACCAAGAGAAACTCTGCAGATACTTTAGTGAGAAAAATAACATCGATGTCATCGACACGTATAAGTACCTTGGTGACGATGTGGCAGAACCGGCGGAATTCAAAAGCTGGGGCATCGCTCCTATTCTTGAATACTGTCAAAGTCACAAAGGCGAGATTGAGGTGCTAATTGTGGCTAGCAGAGATCGACTTGGTACAAATACAGCAGAGTATTTGAAGTGCAAGGTCGACTTGATGAAAGAAAATGTAGAGATTCTTTCCGCTACCGATATTGAGTCCGTTGATAGTTCAATGGAGGAGATACGCGCAATGCTTGCAGAGTACGAGCAAGATAAGAAGAAAAAGATATGACTGGCACTACCCTCGAAAAAGCACTCGCGTACAGAGCTCTAGGATGGTCAATCTTCCCCGTAGGAAAAGACAAGAAACCGCTCATCAAGTGGTCGAAGTATCAGGACGAACTGGCAACGGAAGAACAAATACGGACGTGGTTTACACAGTGGCCGCACATGAACCTCGGTGTCGCTACCGGGGCACTGTCTGGCCTCGTAGTGCTTGATCTCGACATCAAGCATGGCTGGAACTCAAAGAGGCTCCGCGAACTAGGGTATGGCCTCCCCCCTACTGCAACTGCACGTACTGGAAACGGCGGTGAGCATTTCTTCTTCAAACATCCGGGTGTTGATATTCCAAATTCAGGAGGTCAACTATTCGGCGAAGGCGTGGATATTCGCGGGAAAGGGGGTTTTATCGTTCTCGCTCCTTCAGTGACGGCATACAAAGACAAAGACGGGAAAGATAGTGGTGGTGTCTACGAGTGGGTTGTCCCACCAGAAGACGGCGTTGCTGACATGCCTGACTGGCTACTGGAGAAAATACACGGGAGCGAAAAAGCAAAAGAAGATTGGCGAACTCTCTTGCATGAAGACTGCCCTGAAGGGAGGCGTAATGGTGTTGCTGCTTCTATTGTCGGTGGTCTTCTCCGCATGATTAAAAATATCGACAATTGGGAACGTGGAGCTTGGCCTCGTCTTCAGAAGTGGAATCAGCTTCACTGTAAACCACCAATGGATAACAAAGAACTCCGCGCCATATTCGAATCAATTAAGACCGCCGAGGAGGGGCGACGTGGCGATACTCAAGATGAGGACGAGGAAAAAGGTAGTCAAAAGGCCCTGCTTATTAAACTTGCTACCTCGAATAACGCGGTAGAACTGTTCCGAGATGAATACGGCAATGGTTGCGCGCGTGTTCTCATAGATGGTCATAAGGCGGTAATGGCCTGCGGCAGTAAAAGGTTTAAGCAGTGGCTCTCTCATAGCTACTTTGAACGGTTTGGTGATATCGCCGAAACCAAAAACCTTACTATGGCAATACATACCCTCGAGAGTATAGCCGTTTTCAAGGGAGAAGAGCACAAACTCCATAATCGTGTGGCAAAAGTCGGCAATACGATCTGGTACGATCTTGCGGACGAGAAAAATAGAGCTGTGCGCATCACTCCTGAAGGCTGGGAGATTGTAGCCGAGCCCCCTACGCTCTTCCGTCGTAGCGCGCACCAGTCATCACAGGTGGATCCTGAACATGGAGGTGATATACGCGAGTTATTCCAGTTCGTGAACGTCACCGATCCGGCGCATCAATTACTTTTGCTGGTTTATCTCGTTGCTTGCTTTATTCCCGACTTCCCACATGTACTTCTTTACATTCACGGTCAGCAGGGATCGGCAAAGTCTACTCTTTCGAGAGTATTGCGTAGACTCGTAGACCCATCACGTCTTGAGTTGGTGCACATGCCTAAGAGCGACCGGGAAATAAAACTACAACTATTTCGACACCACTTGATCTTCTACGAAAACGTCGATGGTATTAGCGATGCCATCTCTACGGTTCTATGCATTGGTGTAACTGGTGGCAGTAGCGGTGAGCGAGAGCTGTACACGAACGGTGAGGATTTCATCTTCAACTTTCAATTGAATATTGGAATCAATGGAATCAACATCTCAGCTATTAAAGCGGACTTGCTTGAGCGTAGTTTGCTCTTCGAACTGAAACCGGTGGAGGAAGGAAAAAGAAGAGATGAGCGTGAGATCTACGCGGGGTTTGAAGAGGCACGTCCAAAGATATTTGGGGCGGTACTTGATATCGTCGCAAAGGCAATGGCGATACGACCCCGCATTACGATTAAAAATCTACCTCGCATGGCTGACTTCGCGTTATGGGGGGCGGCGATATCTGAGGCTCTCGGACACACCAAAGAGGAGTTCCTTGATGCATACGATTCAAAAATCCGAGAGCAGAGCGAAGAAGCACTTGTGCAAAGTGTGGAAGCGGCCGCTCTCTTGACCTTCATGCAGGATAGAACGGAATGGACTGGTAC
>CAYGGK010000018.1:0-2856 GCA_964349555.1 uncultured Candidatus Saccharibacteria bacterium | reverse complement strand
GCACCAAATGGGACTTTTCAGACGCTTTGGCGTCTTTTTTGTTTGTATGACCAGTGAAGCCTTGGCTTCATTTGTTTCGAATTAGATAGACTTTACACTATATATATCTACATGGCTAAAAGGGCCGAAAACTAGGAGAAATCCACATGAAAAAACAAAACAAAATTACTATCATTAGAATCCTCGTAAAAAGCCGCAGAAAACGATTCTCAAGGAACACAGAAACAAAATAGCCAGCAACAGTAAACAAACCAGCAAAACTAACGAGGGTTCTATTACCAAAACCACACGACGGACTGATCACTGTATAACAATCGGACTGAGTAACTATTACCTCCAAAAAAAGCATAGGCAAAATATATAACGTTATAAATGCTAATACTATATATCGCTTATCTATACTTTTATACTTTGATTTTTTCATAATAAATTTATTGTAACATAGCAAAAAACATGCAGTATTTTGCTGGTATTAGCTGATTAAATCACCTGCAAGATTAAGTTGTGTCACTAGTTCTTTTAGTTTATACTGGTCTACATTGTCAGATACGATGGTTTGAAACATGTCGGATATGTGGCACCATGAATATCCAAACAAAATCTTGGCAGTATAGTTTCTAACTATTGAGACCAAATAGGTCTCTTTTTTGTTATTATTAGCTTATGAACCTAGAAGAAATTGTAAATAAACTTTCACTGGATATGCAGAAGAATAGACATGTTCATGCGATGTGGCTAGAAGGCTCTTATGCGACAGGCTTACATAACGAACAATCTGACATAGATGTATGGATGGATATAGATGATGGCATGTTTGAACATGTCGTATTTATATTTCGTAAACACTTAGAAAAGTTGGGTAAAATTGACTGGAAAGAGACCAGAGGATTGTATTCAGAGAATCCAAAACTTATGAAGTTCACATTTCATTTAGAAGGCTTCCCTGAAGAGCAGGTAATAGAACTTGACCTTCAGGAGCATAGTCGTAAGTTTATATTTTCTAAGCGAGAGCATACTATAAAGCTTTTGTTTGATAAAGATAATACAATCCAGTGGAAAGAATAGCTGTACATCAATGACAACAAAAGGCAAGCCTCAATCTTGGGAAAACTGCGACGAAGATGTTAGGCAGTTTATTCTTGATTTAGTT
Organism: uncultured Candidatus Saccharibacteria bacterium; assembly: GCA_964349555.1. Lineage (GTDB taxonomy): Bacteria > Patescibacteriota > Minisyncoccia > Phycocordibacterales > Phycocordibacteraceae > C7867-001. Next base: position 1,706 of record CAYGGK010000018.1, on the reverse strand, counting down.
ACCATGCTTGCAAGTGAACTTAGCGACAACCTTGTAGGTATCTACCTGCATGGTTCTTTGGCAATGGGTTGCTACTATCGTCCTAAAAGTGACCTAGATTTAATAGTCGTGGTGCAAAATCAACTCGGTGCTGATACTGCTAAGCAAACTGGAGTAGCCATTGCCAAGCAAGCTAATAAAAGACCAACAACTGGGAATGTTGAATTGAGTATCATAACTGCCACTACAGCTAGAAACATACCTATACCAGTTCCATTCGAGCTTCATTACAGTACAGAGTGGCACGAGAAAATGCTAAATGGTGATGTTGAATACGACAACACTAAGACTGACGTGGATTTACTCTCGCATCTTATGTACGTGCAGCAAAGAGGTACTGTACTAGCAGGTAAATCAATTCAGGAAGTATTTGGTAAATATGATTGGCAATACTTTATGGACGCTGTTATTGATGACTTTGAGTGGATATTAGAGGACGAGAATATCATAGAAACACCTACTTATGGCGTTCTAAATACCTGTCGTGTTTTACAACTTATTAGTGAAGATAATCAAACTGTTCACAGCAAGGATGAAGGTGGCGAATGGGGGCTTAAAAATATTCCCGTAGAACACCATTTACTGATACGAAAAGCCTTGGATGTTTATCATTCTGCTGATGAAGTAGACGAGATAAAACGACAAACAGGTGGACAAAAATGGGACAGAGAAGAACTGCTGGCATTCAGAGATTACGCTAAGAAAGTAAAGAATCAGATAGATTGAACAATGCCACATTAATTTGAGCCCTTTGCGAGCTCTTTTTGTTATAGTTAAGGTATGAGTAAAAGTCCTGAGCAATTCTATGATGACCTGGCAGCCAGCTATTCTTCTATATTCCCTGACTGGCAAGCTTCAGTTAAACGTCAAGGCAAAATAATAAGCGAACTTCTCGGTGAAGCCCCACTGACGATTTTGGATTGTTCATGTGGTATTGGAACACAAGCTATCGGGCTAGCCTTAGAGGGCTACAAAGTCCATGCAACTGACATAAGCTCTAAAGAAGTTGAAAAAGCAGAAGATGCTGCAGTTGAAATGGGAGCGGACCTTACTTTTGGTGTCGCTGATTTTCGTACTCTAGATAGCCAGGTCGAAGGTGAATATGAAGTGGTCATCTCATTTGATAACTCTTTACCCCATCTATTAACTGATGATGACCTAACTAAAGCACTTGATGCAATGAAAACTAAGTTGGTGGAAGGTGGTAGATTATACATAAGCATTCGCGATTACGATGCTCTCCTAGAAGAAAAACCTAAAGCAACATTGCCACAAGTTACTAAAACAGCTGACGGTGAAACGGTATACTTTCAAACTTGGGAATGGGATGATAACTCTCCTACCTACCAAACTAATGTGTTCATTCTAGAGCCTCAAGACGATAACTGGAATGTTAGCCATTCCTCAACGACATATCGGGCATTGCGAAGAAAAGAACTTAGCGAACTACTGGAAAAATCTGACTATAAAGATGTTAAGTGGCTTGAACCTGAGCAAACAGGATATTATCAGCCAATTGTAAGCGCCACAAAATAATTTACCTTGTATTAGTTGATTAAATCACCTGCAAGATTAAATTGTGTCACTAGTTCTTTTAGTTTATACTGGTCTACATTGTCAGATACGATGGTTTGAAATACGTCGGATATGTGGCACCAAATTTATAA
>CAYGGK010000017.1:0-2928 GCA_964349555.1 uncultured Candidatus Saccharibacteria bacterium | reverse complement strand
AGGATCTCGTGCGATGGGTGCATGTTTGATGCAACCCACATTTCCTCGTCGCTTTGGTTCACGAATTCGACCATCGTACCGACTGGAACAGTAAGCTTTGCAGGCTCAAAACCAGAGTTCGTGTAGCGAACAGTTACCATTCCCATACCGCCCTCTGGGGCAACTTCGTGCTCAAAGACAGATGCGAGCACCCGCTTACCCGTCTTCGCGAATACGGCGGAGGTAGTAACCGGCTGATCAAGTTCGCTGAATAATTTGTCTCCATCGTCTTGGTAGATCATTGCGATGAGCTGGTCAGTCTCTTTGTAGGTGTAGAAGTCGCCAAGCTCAATTGGTATGTCTTCATGTTCTCCCGCCTCAAGATATTGACTGATTTCTATGACCTGACCAACACGTCTGCCGTCGCCACCACGGACGACCACATACCCGCCCTGTGCTAATGTGGCGCGATTTACTGTGACTGATGTTTGTGCATCTTGCGGAGAAACGATGAGCTGTTCAGCAACCTGGCTTACAGAAGATTCGATAACTCCGTTTCCACTTGTGAGATAGAGCACATACGCAACCACGCCAACGATAAGCACTGCCAAGAGAGCTGCTACGATCGTTTTGGATTTCATATCATCTTTTCTTTTGGGCAAGTCGGTAGACTTTGAGAATCTCACTTATAGCCTGCTTGTTCTTTCCCGAACGTATTTGCTCAATGACATGGGTAGATAAATGGTTCTCCAGCATCAAGTCCTCGACACCCGCGAGAGCTTCTTTTATTGCGGATGTTTGCGTAATGACATCAATGCAGTACTTCTCATCGCTCACCATCCTCTGAAGCCCTCTTACCTGGCCTTCAATGAGCTTCAGCCTTCTAATTACTTTACGCTTGATGTCGTCTTTCATATGCACCCATTATACCCTATGGGGGTATTGGTGCAAAGCAAGTTATTCGTAGCGCAATTCGATCTTGTCCTTGTCTTTCATATAGTAGTTCTCGAACTCTGTATTTTCCTTTCCGTTAACGGTCATTGTTACGTTCGAGCCGAATGAGTTGAAGTCCTTGCCCCAATTCTTGAAGAATGCGCCGAGCGTGACCTCGTCCTTCTTTGCTATCCCCGCGAATTCCATATGGATGACGGGGAGATCGTCGTGCGTATGGATGGGTCTATGTCCCCCCGCGAGTCCAATTCCTTGCGGGATTTCTTGCCTTTCACCTTTGACATAGATCGTTAACTCCGGATGCCAATGGAACGCACCTGCCGATACGATATTTGGGTCGCCACTTTGCATGAGTCGCGACCATCCAAGTAAGCCGATGATAAGAACGATGAATCCGATGATCCACCATAGTGTTGGTATCTTTTTCATGTTTGTTTTAATGGGTAACGTGATCACCGGGGCCGCCACAGCCGTCTGAAAGATTCCAGACTTCGGTGACCTGTTTTCCAGTGAAGCTGTATTTCTGAATGAGTAATTTTCCTAAACCTCCATAAACATACCAGCGCCAGCATTTGCAACAGCACGGGCCTTTTTCGTTTGAGTTTTGCATCGCGTAGTCATACGCTTCTTGCTCCTCCGGCGTAAGCTGTACGTCGTAGTACGCCTTGAGCTGTTTTGCCAGTGCCGCATCGATGTCGTACGGGTCAGACGGAATTTTAGGAATGTCCTTGAATTTCTTTAGCCCCGTGACTTGTTCTTCGTAGCGATGCGCGTCCATAGGAGAACAGCACGAACCCTGGATTCTACCGGTGTCCGGCATGTTATCGATTGAGTCCGCAAAAGCTGCCGAGCATGTCGAGTTTCCATTCTTGCTTAAGACATCGAACTTAGCGGCCAGAGCTTCGTCGGCGATGAGTGTTACAGGGGTTGTTCTTGTGGTGCTGAAATAGTATGCGCCTCCGATGAGAAGCACGGCTATCACAACAGCAATTGATAATTGATTGTTCATGGTTTGAGTTCTGGTTCGCACACAAGCGGTTTTGTACTTTGTTTTGCTAAGAGATACGTTGAGTATCCGAGGAGCGCGACTCCAAGGAGCCCGAATTCGCCGCCGCGAAGCGGCAAGAGAGTGAGGAGACTTATCCCGAGAGTGGTGCCAATGAGTGACGTCACGATGAGCGAGCCGCACGCCGCACATCCGACACCAAGTGCGCCGGTAGCTATGCCAGAAAGTCCGACTGCAGCACCACCTCCGAAGACTGCTCTCGTACGAACGAGGTGAACAATGAGAGCCGCGTTAATGCCAGTAAGAACGGCGATCAGGATGGTGTATGAAGCGGACAGAAGCGTGAAGTTGGTTGCGATGGAAGGGATGAGACTCAAGGACAACGCGATCTTATCTGCAAGCGACACCGAGACATCCGTCCATACCGAGAATAGTAAGCGTAGATTAGGGAGCCATACTGCAAGAACAAATACGATGATTGCGACCGGCAGCGCAATAGCTACCGAACGCGCAGTAGTGAGTGTTTTCAGCACGGCTCGCATACGATTACTTGTCCTTGAGCGCAACTTCAATAAGTTGCTTAACCGCCTCGTACGGCTGAGCGCCCGAAAGCGGATATTTCTTAGCACTTTTCGTCACGACAATACTCCATGGCGTACCATTGCCACCGGTAGCAACAGCATTCTGAACGTCATCCTCAATGTGCTTGGTGAATTTCTCGCTCGTCAGGCAAGTGTTGAATTTACTTACATCAAGACCCACATATTGAGCAATTTTAGGAAGCTCCGCGGGATCAAGACCGTCATTTGACGGCGTCACTTCGTAGAGCCGGTCTGCATACGCCCAGAATTTGTCATTCCCTCCGAGGTCACCAGCGCATTCGATTGCCGTTGCCTCATTACGAGCCTTTTGGTGAAGCTGATCTAATGGGAAGTGGCGATAGACCCATGCAACTTTTCCGTCCTTACCGTACTCATCCATGACTTGCTTCA
>CAYGGK010000016.1:0-7797 GCA_964349555.1 uncultured Candidatus Saccharibacteria bacterium | reverse complement strand
AGGATTATTGAAGGTCATACAAGCAGTATACTAAAAAGTAAGCGAGCTTGCTGCGACTCTTGAACGAAGTTCGAACTATTGCGATGTCAGGAAACACCGTATTTAGCCGTTCTTATGCCGCTGTTTAACGTATAACTCGTTTTAGCTTCTCACTTCGAACTTCAGCATCATTCCGGCTTCGAGGTGCTCCGCGATATGACAATGCGCCATCCAGGTACCGGGGTTGGATGTATCGAGCACGATGTCGACGGTTTCTCCAGCTTTCACGAGCACGGTATCTTTCCAAACGAGGTTCGTTTGCGGCACACCATCGCGCGCGACAACAAGAAACCGTTGGCCGTGAAAGTGAATTGGGTGCTGCATCGGGTGCATTGATTTTGGATCGTTGAAAATGCGAATTTTGACCGGTTCACCTTTTTTGAAGATCCAATCGATGTCCATATCTTTTTTGCCGGTGTCTTGATCAACGATGCGCCACTTAACCATCTCAGCGTTCGACATCTCATTCATCATTTGCATGTCGGCATCTTCCCATTCGATGCCGCCCTCAGGTACTCCTCCCATATTCATGCTGCCCATCGTGCTGCCGTCCGGCATCATGTGGCCTCCCATGCTGCTCATCATTCCACCCATCAAGTCGACTGAGAGCGCGATTCGCTTATCCGGTACTTTATTGAAGAGAGAACGGTAAGGTTCAATGCTTGCGATGGTTTCTGCGTGTGAGCGAAGTGTCCCGAATCGTGCGGCATATGATTCTTCGATCTCTTGATTCGACACGGTTATGCTCCCGAGTACATAGGTTTTATCAGGCGTTTTGTTTTGGATCGCGTACGTTCCTGCTTTATCAAAAAGTACCTCAATGATTGCCCGCTCTGACGGCCCCAAGACTACACTATCGGCCCAGCTCTCTTGCTCATAAGCGCCTCCATCTGCACCAACAAGCTTCATCTGCGCTCCTTCGATGGCAAAGTTAAATGGACGGGCATTCGCGGCATTCGTGACGTACAAGCGTACAACCTCCCCCTCCTTCACTTCGAGTTTGTACGCGTCATCGCCATTTATGAGCATCACATTGCCAAAACGGCCCATAAGCGTGCGGTCTGCCGCCTTCTTGCTAAGGAGAATATTTCCGTCCTCAATGAGGATATCGTCAAGAAAAAGAGGAATCTCGCGATTGACTGGCGACCAGTAGTCTTGAGAATCCGGAGTGACAAGGTACCCGCCATAGAGTCCAAGCTCCTGCTGGTAGTCTTCGCGTACATGCGGGTGATACCAGTACATTCCGGCATCAGGAAACTTCAGTCTGTACGAAAATGTTTCGCCGGGCTCCATTTCCTTTTGGCTGGTTTGCGATCCATCAAAAGGATTATCCATTCTTACACCGTGCGAATGTAGGAGGGTTTTCATCCCAGTGTCATTCGTGAAATTGATCGTAACCTCAGCACCCTGCACAATCTTGATCAAGGGACCCGGAATGGAGCCATTGTAGGCAAGCATCGAGTATGTCTTGCCTCCGATGTTCTTTTCGACAGCAGATGCCACAAGGTCATACGTATCGCCGTCTTTAAGCGCAACGACTTCGCTTTGAGCAGCAAGTGGTACTTGCTGGCCCAATGGGACTCCCAACCAGCTGAATGCGGCTATTGTCCCGCCGACAAGCGCTGTAATCACTGCAATGTAAAAGTATTTATTGCTCATAGTTGTCATTATACCCCTCTGGGGTATGGAGTCAAAAAGACGCGGATTACAATTATAGATTTTTCAAGATAAAATCCACGCGCTCTTCTGGCGGAAGTACAGGTACGTGAATGACAGGGAATGATAAGGATTGATACACCTCAGTCAGTAGTTCATGGATTCTCTTTTGATCGGCGGAGTCCTCTGTGCGGGCGTAGTCGCGTTGCAGAGGTAACGGATCCAGAATGAATACTTTTTTATACGATACCTCTCGAGTGGCATCTTGTATTTTCTTGTCTTCTGGAAGATTGAGGAAGTGATAATACGCGAGCGCGTCGGGCAGCGCACGATCAAGAAACACGACCTCGTCTGGTGCAAGTCGCTTCTCCTGTTCAACCTGCATATCGAGAATACCGCGCTGAAATACGAGTTGATTCGCCCGTATTTCCTCAGTAGTTTTCCCGGTTACGCGCTGCGTATCTATGTAATGCCGAGCGTGTTCGATTGTCGTCTTGTATCCTCGTTGTTTAAGAAGTTCGACGGTTGTTGTCTTGCCGGAGCTCGGCCCTCCGGTAATGACGTACCATTCCGTAATTTTGGGCATTGTCAGACGATCTCTCCTCGCTTCTCAAGCATCATGTGGTGAATCGTTGCTATCTGAAGCCAAGTAGCGATAAGAATGAGGATGGCCGAACACGCAAGGGCGTCCGCTTTCGTGACACCGAATACAATACCTTCAAGATTTGGTCCACTCAGCACAGCGCCAATAAATGCGATCACTCCGATAAACCCAACAACAACGCTTGCGACATGCATTAATTTTGATGGTTCCATATTTTTTATGATTAATTTTTAATGTGATTAGCGAGAAATCCAACCAGCCAGATGCCCACTCCCACGATTACGTTCCAGAGGATGAGGCCTACGATGAAGTTGCTGACCGTCATGATGTTTTCTACCGGCCCTACGTTAAGATGCAGAATGTACGGAAGAGCCGATGGCCGCACAGCTGGTAGCAAGCCCAGTAGTACATAGCATAATATGTACGTGATGTTTACCCAAGCCAATCCAATTTTCACTGCGCGAAATGTGTTCATATGAATGTACTAATTTTTTATGCTAGTAATATCTCTTAGCTAATAAGTCAGCCTGTTTCGACCGGCCTTATGGCAACAGGTTGTCTTTTGAAGTGCCAGTACACGATTATGCTGAGAATGGCGGCGAAAAAGCACCAGACCGAGAAAAATGTTTCGGTGTAGAACCACGCGGCGATAGCGAAAGAAACAAAGAGGACAACACCGAACACGTTTATAATTTTGTGGCTTGATACGAAACAACTGCCACAGGTTGCCACAAGATACAGTGCCATGATGAGGTACGTGTACAAATGCGGAGAATGATAGGCAATGCTGTTATTGACGATATGAGCCGTAACCGGATCTACAATAATGAAATACAGCAGATAGCCCCCGACTGCCAGACCGAGAAAGGAGAACAGTGACAGGATCTTTTTCCGAATTGGCTCTGTCTCCATCAGTAAAACAGAGATTGGGACAAAGATCGGCCACAGTACGTGAGAAAACATTGAATATGCATAGGTGGCCACAGTATTCACTACGGGGAAACCGAAAGAAACCCACACAGCTCCTTCAATGACCTGCTGGATGCCGAACAAAAGCGGAATGCTGGCAAATGGCAGTTCGGTTTTCTTTTTTACCTGCGCAATCGTCAAACCTCCCGCCACACTGAGCGCTCCCCCTGCTGCGAAACTTGCTGCTGCTGAAAAACACATAATTTATTTTTTATACGAGTGAGCCTGAAGACCGCGTAGCCACTCTCGCCAAAAAAAGAAGGCCAATACTGGAAACCCAAGCGAGGTGACAAGGCCCGGATAATATCCCCCTGCGAGAAGGGCTTTGATAGGGTGATGCAGTTCAAAAACGAATATGACTCCGAGGATCGCGAGCATATAAAAGCGTTGACGCTCCCCAAGGAAAAGTATGAGAGAGATAGCGAGAAGCAACCAGAACATGAATTGGAACGTCGCAAACATTGCTTGATGAGTCGACACGAAAGGCAGTAGTCCAAAAATCCACTCGTCCCACTGATCAAGATTGTAGAAGCCGGTCAAGAACTCTTCCGTACCGTGCAGAATAAAGAGCGGTATTGACACTCCAAAAATAAACTTAAGACGAGGAGAGATCATATCTTTAATTTTGGCTCAACACGCTTTAATAGTACCGCGTTCGTGGCGACGATGATGGAGGAGGCGGACATAAGGAGCGCGGCGATTTCGGGTCGCAAGGACCAGCCAAGAGATGTGTAGAACACACCGGCGGCAACGGGAATGGCAAGTACATTGTAGATCGCGGCCCAAAAGAGATTCTGTTTCATTTTGGTGACGGTCGCCTTGCTTAGGCGAAGTGCGGCCACGATGTCATACGGATCGGATTTCATCAGCACGATGTTGCCGGTCTCGATTGCAACATCAGTACCCGCCCCAATCGCTATGCCAATGTCTGATTGCGCCAAAGCGGGGGCATCATTAATGCCATCACCAACCATCGCGACAAACTTGCCTTCGTCTTGAAGTTTCGTCACGTATTTTGCTTTCTCCTCCGGAAGCACCTGTGCAAAGTAGCGTTCGATGCCAAGCTGCGTGGCGACCGCTTTAGCCACCTGTTCGTGGTCACCCGTGATCATGACTACTTCCAAACCCATTTCCTTGAGTTTTGATACTGTTTTCTTTGCTGAGTCACGCACCGTATCGGCGACGCCGATTGCTCCGGCAACTTCGCCGCCAATCGCCACGATGCTTATGGTATTCCCAGTATCGAGCAATCGGTTGATTTCTTTTTGAAGTGGTGAAAGATCGATACTGCTTTGCTTCATGAGCCGTTCGGTTCCCGCGATCACGTCTTTGCCGTCCGCAAGCGCACGAACGCCGTGCCCACCGATTGATTCAAACTTCTCAACTTTCTTCTCAATCGACACGCTCCGCTTCTTTGCCTCCTCGATGATGGCAAGGCTGATCGGGTGATTCGAGCTTCGCTCCACCGCGGCAGCATACGCAAGCACATCTTCTTTGGTATACGAATTTATGGAAATGACTTCGGTGACTTTTGGCTTTCCTTCCGTGAGCGTACCCGTTTTATCTAACACGATGGCAGTGAGCTTTGACGTATTTTCAAGCGTTGCCGCGTCTTTGATGAGAATGTTGTGCTTTGCGCCAAGACCAGTGCCTACCGCAACAGCGGTAGGGGTGGCAAGTCCTAGAGCATCAGGACACGCAATGACAACGGTTGAGACGGCAAAGGTAAGCGCAGTCAGAAGTCCTACATCACCAAAGAAATACCAGCCAATAAAAGCGGCCGTGCCAGAGCCGATGGCAACGACAACTAATCTGCCTGCCCACAGATCTGCGATTCGTTGGCCGGGCGCTTTAGAGTTCTGCGCGGTTTCCACCATTTTTATGATCTGCGCAAGTACTGTGTCTGCGCCGACTTTTGTCGCCTTGAATTGCACAGCACCAGTGAGATTTACCGAACCGCCCACCACTTTGTCTCCTTTCGCCTTGGAGACGGGGATTGATTCGCCGGTCACCAGCGATTCGTCGATTGACGTTCCGCCTTCAGTCACTTCACCATCTACCGGCACTTTGTCGCCGGGGCGCAAAACGACGATATCGCCCTGTACTATTTCGGAGCTTGGTATCGAGAGTTCTTTTCCATTACGAACAACCGTCGCTTTCGGAGGCACGAGATCAAAGAGCGCACGCAGCGCATCAGAGGTTCCCCGGCGCGATTTCATTTCCATCCAATGACCGAAGAGGACGAAGGTAACGAGGAGCGCAGCTGCTTCGTAGAAAGTCTCGCTCTCGGGCTGGATCAATGTAAGAAGCACGCTAAAGAGGTACGCCGCAAGGACACCGGTAGCGATGAGTACCGCCATGTTGAGCTTGCGAGCCTTGAGAGAGTAGTACGTTCCGGTTATGAAAATTGAACCAGTCCAAAAGACGATGGGAGTCGTGAGAATCAGAAGAATCCAACTCGCTGGAATGGGGGTTGGGAGATTAAGTTCGAAAAAGTTGATGCCCACAGGAGAGTAGAGAAATATCGGGATCGAAAGAGCCAAGGAAATCCAGAAGCGGCGGCGCATATCTCTCTCCATCGCCTTCGCCATTTGTGGATTTGTCATTGCCGACTCGTGATCCATGTGGCTCACCTTCGACATATCGTGCCCGGCATGTTCTCCAGCACTTTCTTTTGACGATGCGGCCTTGGGGATTAAATCCATGCCACACCCGGGGCACTTGCCGGGCTCCTTCTTCACTACCTCCGTATGCATGGGGCAGGTGTATACGGCACTCTCGCCAGATTTCGGCGATTCACGGTGTGAATGATTGTGGTTATGGTTATTCATATTTTTTATTTTCGACGGCATGGCTCGTAATTTCTAAGTTGCAGCTGTGATGTTCTCTGCACCAGGCTTCGCACTTTTCCGCCAGTTCTTTGTCCTCGTAATGAAATCCACATTCCGCGCATTGATAAGGCTTTTCCCCGTCTTCGCGATTGTCGTGATCGTGGTTCATACAATCTAGAGCCAGTAGTTAATAACGCCGAAAATAAGAATGGCAGTGACGATAAGCGTGTTTACGAACATCCCGATCTGATTCGCTTCTTTCCATGCCTTGTATGTACTGTAGAGCCAAAACACCTCTGAAATCAGGTTCGCGATAAGTCCATACTCGGGCAATTTGAGCGATGTGAGCAAGAAGCCGAGCATGGTAAATCCCACGAGTCCGATTTGCATAAGGCTATTGAGTGAGCGCTGTTTCGGATCTGTCATATGGTTTTCAGTAACTCGCGTGCCTCCTGCATGATTGCTTCTGCACGTGCGCGATCTCCAACTATTCTTTGAAGAACATTCTGATTATCAAAAAGATCTTTGCACAACACGAGTCCTTGTCTAATCAGCTCCTGTTTTTGAGAGCGGTTGAGAAGCGTTAGGCATGTAAGCGGGTGCAGATTGTACCTTTCAATCAGTTCTTCCAAACCACCGGTTGCTGGGTAACTCCAACCGATTGCAGTCATGCCAACGCATTTCGCATAGTCAGTGGCGTCCGATGTAAGCTTAGTATTGGTCACGAGCCAAACCTCATGAAATTTCTCTCCGTGCTCCGGTTGCTTCTTCCACCGACGCTCAATATCTTCGAAACGAGCTTGCACATACAGCGATATCTTCACATCGGAACGCAACCCCGACTGATTATGGAATTTACACTCCACCATTACGTGCCTATCTCCTTTGGTGCCGACCACATCGACTTCGTGCTTGACGCACACTCCGGGCACTATTTTCGCCACCTCGACGGTAAATCCTTCTGACTTCATAAGCTCACCGACGAAACGTTCGAACGGTCTACCGGTGGGACCCATTTCCATAAGAGCGTTCTTGAGGCTATAGCGGGCGGCGATTGGGCGGTCTTTCTTCCGGAGCAGAGCAAAAGCTTTACGGTAAATGTCCGATGTCTCCATTCCTTCCCTGAGCTCGCTTTCAATATGAGTGACAATTTCGTCAATTGATGCGGGCAACGCGTGCACCCGCTGTAGAGATCGTCGCAATTTATTTTCTGAGAAAACTTCGCTTTCTCCAGATGCTTTTGTAATACGAATCGTTTGCATGATTGCTTTTATTGGTGCTCCGTTTTGTTGTGATCATGGCCGTGTCCCCGATGCATAAATATATGCAGAAGTGGACAGGCGAGAAGTATGAGATACGGCAGGAGGACAAGTACGTGCGACGTGTGGTTTCGAAGCAGAAACACAAGGCCAACAAAACCGACGATTGCGACGACTATCCAATGCGTCTTTGAAAACAGGCTTCCATTATTTTCTTGATTATGCATATTTTTATAAATTATTGCTGATAGATTTCATTCGACCATGATCGAACCTTCAATCGCCGGATTTATGTGGTCGTGGTACGGCCACACACCTTTTTTGTCGAACGTATACATGTAGCTTTGGCTTTTTCCAACCCCACTAAATTGGTCGAAAGTTGCTAGGATCTCGTGCGATGGGTGCATGTTTGATGCAACCCACATTTCCTCGTCGCTTT
>CAYGGK010000015.1:0-8337 GCA_964349555.1 uncultured Candidatus Saccharibacteria bacterium | reverse complement strand
GCCACCGTCTAGGGTTTATGAGTCCCTCGTTCTAACTCTTGAACTACACCGGCGAAGTGAGGTAAACAGACGCGAAGCGCGGAATGCGCGGAATCGAAGAATTGCAGTTATGCAAATTCTGCGATTCCAAGCAGACCGGTGCCGAAGGCACTGTTTCACCGAACGAGCCGGTGTATGTCTTCATACACCGGCAATATACAGACAGTACCAAAAGCTTCTCTCTCCGACAACGTCAGGCGAGACCGGGGAAGAAGTCCCGTCTCTAGCGCAACACAAAAAGCCGGAGGTATGACGTTTTTCTCTATGCCGCAGACTTGGTATACTCCCGCCATGCTAGGACAACCGGAGAAGACCGTTTATCTCGTTCGCCATGGACAGAGCGAGGGAAATGTCGCTCCGGTATTTCAACCCCTTGATTCACCCTTATCTTTCCTGGGTAAAGAACAGGCCAGACTCATTGCAGAGCGCGTTTCGAAGCTTTCTTTTGAAACGCTTATCTCCAGTCCGCTTCCACGGGCGAGAGGAACTGCAGAGGCCATATCTACCGCAACGGGGAGGACGATCGAGTATTGCGACCTCTTCACCGAACGAATGAAACCGTCGAATCTTGACGGCAAATCGTACGGAGATCCAGAAGCGCACATGTTATGGCGGACTTGGGAAGAAAGCCTCCACACGTCTGGAGCGAGAGCCGAGGATGGAGAAAATTTCGATGACATCATAGAGCGAGCCGATAAGGCCCTTGAGTTCCTCAAGGGCCGTTCGGAACAGAGCCTGGTCGTGGTTACCCATGGCTTCTTTTTACGGACCATGGTGGCTCGCGTGCTGCTCGGCGACACCTTATCTCCAGAATCGTTCCGCAAACTCCAATCCAGCATGGAGATGGAAAATACCGGCCTTACGGTCCTTAACTACGAGGAGCGATGGAATGGCCCGGGGTGGATGATCTGGACATACAACGACCATGCCCATCTGGGCTAGACAGCTATGAAAGCGATCATCCAAGCCGGTGGGAAAGGTACGCGCGTTTCGGAACTTACCGGAGGTGTCGTTCCGAAGAGCCTTTCCAGGATCATCGATAAGCCTTTGATCAGCTACCAACTTCGAAGCTTGTTTCAATGCGGCATTACGGAAGTACTCATCACCGCCAATCATGATTGGCAGATCCAGCTCTTCAAACAATCAATCGCGATCGGCGAATTCTCGCAGCTGGCCTACACCTTCAACATTCACGAGTGGCAGCATCCTTATGAGATTTTCCTCGCCGAAGACGTGAGCGATTTCATCGGTGAAAGCGATATTTTCTGGAGTTACGGAGACATAGTATTCCTCCCGGAACTCATTGAAAGGATGACTTCTCTGTCTAGGCAGAACGGCACATCGGTCGGGTGCAAGATGCTTTCCAGGAGCCCGCGCTGGTCGCTCGAGGGCAAGTATATGAACTTTACTGAAGATACGCGTGGGTTGGTAACTGGATACGAGTATGCAGATACGCCAAATTTCACCATTCACGCGCCGTTCCTCATAAATTCTAGGTCATTGAAGATTGTTCGCGATGCGGTCAAAACGAACCCGCGAAATATCTTTATCATCCAAGAACTCACGAGATCTGGCCAGCTCTCTATCGTCGAACCGGAACTGCTCGTTAATACAAATACGCCTGAAGATCTAGCTAAGGTAAAAGGGATAATACTTCGCTATTTTAAGCAGATTTGATAATTTTCGAGCGTGCGCAAAATCCCTAGGCGAGGCCGGGAAAGAAGTCCGTCTTAATACTAAAGCGTGAGACGCCGAGGCCGATAAGCGCACGCTTCATCGCGTCAACCATGCCGGGCGGACCAGAGATATAGAAAAGCCGCTCCGCATAATCAGGCACTTCCCTCTTGATGTGCTCAGTGTCAAGCGAGCCAAGCGTATATACGGTGCGCCACCCGAGACGCTCAACGCCGGCAAACACCTCTTTATACGCGACTTCGTCAAGACTCTTGCTTGCATAGAGAAGCACCACATCGCGCGACTCTCCAGACGCTATACAGTGGCGTGCCATGCTCGCGAACGGCGTAACGCCGATACCGCCCGCAATGAAAGCGAGCTTACGTTTTTTATCTTCAGGCATGACGAATTCGCCACCAAGCGCCGAGGCAAAGATAACTCCGCCAACGGGAAGTTCTGCGAGCGTGCGTTTAAACGCGCTCGGCTTGTCGTAGAAGCGCACGCCGAGCGCAAGTGTCGCGTCCTCGGGCGCCGACGCTATGGTAAAAAATCGACGGTTACCTCGCGTATTGAAGGGCACATTGCCAAGCGTCCATTCAAGATACTGTCCCGGCAGGAAGTGCAGACGGCGATTACTACGGAAAACATACTCATAGATACCCTTCGCCAGAGGGCGGCGTTCAGCGAGCGAGAGCGTATACCGACCCTTCGGACTCACGAGGAACGAGAAAAAGTTCCCGACAAGAAGGGAGAGTTCCGGAGAGAAATAGACCGGGCCGATGTGGGGCGCCCCTATGAAGAGTGCGCCCACCAGAGCGCCGTACCCTATGCGAAGTGCGCGCGTGGGCGGCGTGGTCGAGGGCTCGGTAAGCATCACGAACGCAAAAAAGAAGAAAACGGAGTACAGAAGCGTCGCCTGAATTCCTGCAATAGGGTGCGATGAGGTGAGGACGATAACAACAAGAGCGGTACCACCGAAAGCGAGTAAGAGGTCGAATCGTCGCAACTTATAAACGATGAGTAGTCCGCCGACTAAAACGAACGGCAAGAGCGCGCTGTTCCCCGCGACCCACCACGTCGCGGGCATGCCAAACAGGAACGTCGATACCACCATAGCGAGAGCAACAGGGTTGAATATGTGCTTCTTCCTTATCGCAAAAATATATTTGGACGCATTCGCGAGTAACGCGACGGTTGCGAGCATTATGAGGCCCGACAGGTCGGTAACTGCAACGGGCGGGAAGATGAGCGCGAGTATGACTGCGGTAATAAAAACGGATTCAACATTGGTCACGGCGCTGAACATCCGTGCAAAAAATGTATTAGATGCCCATGATACGGCGAGGAGCACAGCGGCCGACCAAAGAATCGCTGTTGGATTGTACGGCAAGACACCAGTGGCGCTGGATATAATCGCGGCAAGTAAGAGTACGAGGAGGTAGTAGAGCATCAGCCGGTAGGTCGTAGTACGGTCTATAAGCGCCTCCAGTGCACGCACTCCTGCTCGGATGTTTTCTCTCTTCTCCATTTGTCCTACTATACTAGATTGCCGGCGTGTTGCGAAAAGACCGCGAGCTAAAGTAAAGCTCGCGGTCCTTGCTTTTCATCCGTACGTACATTCTCATACGTACGTAAATACGGCTGGTCCATCAAGCGTAAGGGGAGAAGGGACGAAACAATCGGCTTCCAGTTCTTTGCACAACTCTCTGCCGACTTGAATTGCGCCCTCTTCCTTTCCTTCGCCGCAGAAATGTAGAAAAAATTCTACGCGCGAGCGCCTTTCTGGCCATGCACCGATGACAAGCGTTGACTCGGTCAACGGGATAGTGATTCCGGGACCGGAATCAACGCCATAATTGACGAAGCGGACTTCAATGGCGCTGAAACCGTTTAACTTGAGTATTTGGGCAAGTTTTTTCCTTATTTTTGCCCGTGTTTTCTTGTCCGGGAGAGATAGATAGCCCTTGTTTTTGCACCCCCAGAAAGTGCCGCCATATATACGAATTGCCTTTAGGTCTCCCATTTCAAACTCTCCCCCTAGGATGTGGTATAAGGGCATTCCGCAAAGCGGAAGCTGACTCTTGGTCTGTATCGCAGTATATGGCCACTGAGCAGAAATGCAATACGAAAGCACGGGAAGTGTGGAGAGCAAGGCCGAGTCGGTGTAGAATGCATCCATGAACATTCATTACTTTTCGAGCGAGGAGTGGGAGGAGGAGTACGTGCGCACGAAACTGCCAAGCGAAAACATCGTCTTTCATAGTGGCCCGCTCTCTGCATTCCCGGACCTTACCGACCCCGACACGACCGTTCTCTGTATTTTTGTAGAGTCAAAGATAGGCGAGGAAGAGTTGAAACGATTCCCTGCGCTGAAGCTTATCGCGACCCGAACAACCGGCTTTGACCATATTGATCTTGCGGCGGCGAATACAAGAGGCGTTACGGTTGCGAATGTGCCTTTTTACGGCGAAAACACGGTGGCTGAGTTCGCGTTTGCGCTCCTCCTCGCACTCTCGCGACGCATCATCGATGCCGACGAGCGCGTGCGCGCCGGTACATTCTCGCCCACAGGACTGCGCGGCTTTGACCTCGCGGGGAAAACTATCGGAGTCGTCGGTTGCGGGCATATCGGCGCGCACGTCATCCGCGCCGCAAACGGGTTCGGCATGAAGGTTATTGGGTTTGATGTGAACAGAAACGACGAGCTCGCCACAACGCTCAACTTCTCTTACGCGACACTCCCGGAACTTTTCGCGGCCTCCGATATCGTTACCATCCACGTCCCCTACAATGCGCACACGCACCATCTCGTCAATCGTGAAAATATCGGCTCGTTCAAGAAGGGCTCCTATCTCATTAACACTTCTCGTGGCGCGGTCGTAGAAACGGACGCGCTCGTTGAGGCACTAAAGAGCGGGGCTGTCGCGGGAGCGGCGCTTGACGTGCTAGAAGAGGAAGGCGAGTTGAATGACGAAACGGCACTTCTCACGGCGCCTCATCCGAACGAGGGAGCAATCAGGACCGCGCTAGAAAATCATTACCTCATAGAACACCCGCGCGTTATCGTAACCCCGCACCTCGCCTTCAACACCCAAGAGGCCATTGAGCGCATCCTGAACACCACTGTAGAAAATATCAGAAATTTTGCCTCGGGCACGCCGACGAATACAGTCACTTAGGAGTTTACGATAAATAAGTCTTGTCGTCCGTTTTCGCTCACGCCGACGAACTCGGCGTCGCCGCGTACGATGGCCTCGTAGGGACGACAGCTAAAGCAACCTGCCGAACCGCGCGGGCACTCATAGGCGCTCTTTTCGCGAGCGTCTTTCACCCGCCGAGCGACTGCGAGCACTCCCTTTCTCGCCTCCGCTATATCGGGGAGCGGTTGCTCTCGTGGCGCGTCGTCTTTTTCAAGATACCAATACGCCGCGCCGCTCACGCGGCGCCCCTGTAGAGCGTCCAAAAGCAAGAGATAGATCGGCAACTGGAGCGAATCCTCACCTTCTTCGTACTTTCCGGTCTTGAAATCAATCACCCGGATACTGTCGTCTGCTGGAACGTATTCAAGCCAATCAATGAGCCCGCAGAGGATGATGTTGTCCTCTTCAGAAAGATAAAAATTTGACGGCATGTGATTACTCGCCTCTTTGAGACGAACAGTTTTCTTTGCGATCGGTCCTGGGTTTTGTATCACCCGGCCGATCATGGCGCGTCCGCGCGTTTTCGCTTCGGTCTCCTCTTCAGCGCTCATAAACCCGCCCTTTTTGCCGGAGACACTCTCCCACTCCTTCTCAAAGTCCGCGAACAAATCGCGCCGAAGCCGATCTTGCACCGGCACCTGCTTGAGCGCTTCAAGCGTGCCGTGCACCGCTTGCCCGAGTGATAAGGCGGGGCTCACTATGCCTACTTTATGGCCCGTATCAGGGTTCTTATAGACGTTATGAAGAAAGTATGCGCGCGGACATTTCAAAAAGTCCCCAATTGATGAGTGGGACACCCACACCGCCGAATATTTATCCGGTGCCATACGCCAACTATACTCCAAACAAAAACCGCTTGCATGGGTGCTACAATGCACCTATTAGCGAGTAACTAATTTGCACATCCACTATGAGAAAAAACATTTTCGCGCTCGCCGCTTTCACCCTATTTGTGACAATGGGCGGCGGGACAGCCTTCGCCCAGCATAATCCGCTTCATGGGAAAATAATCGCTCTTGACGCTGGACACGGTGCCGCCGATACCGGGGCAACGGGAGTCTGTAACGGGATTACGGTGAGAGAAGTGGATGTGAATTTTGCGGTTCGTGCCGAGCTAGCAACACTGCTCGAAAGTGCAGGAGCGATTGCACATCTTGTAGAACAGCTTTCATCGAGAAAGGCTCGTGTCGCCGACGCTGAAAGTGCGGGATCAGACGTACTCGTCTCCATCCACCACAACGGCTCGACAAACACTTCGGCAGACTACACGCAAAGCTTTGTCACCCAGAAGAACGATAAAGAGTTTGCTAAGTATATTCACCCATCGCTCGTGTCGGCCTTTGGTCCGGATAGGGGAATTAAGAATGATGGGTACGGCATGACCGTCTACGGCTCGCTCCCGGGCATCCTAACCGAAGCTTATTTCATCACAAATACGAGCGCGGCTTGTGACTTCTTGAAATATCTAGCGAACAAAACTGACCCTACTACCCGAGTGCAAAGAGAGGCTCAGGCAATGTATAACGGACTCCTCGCGTATTTCTCACGTTAGTAAGTTCGAACGCTACATAACAGAAAAAGCGCCTCGTGTATGACTGTACTGAAATATCTTTGCTACTTATCCTCTTTCAAATATTGAAATGGAGTCAGGTCTTCGCGGGAGAACAGCCGTTGCGTGTTGCATTCCTTAATCATTCCGAGCGAAGGTGCTCCCGCGAAGCCGACATATTCAACATTCTTCCTTTTATATCGTGCGTACTTAATGGCGGGGACGAGATCCGTATCAGAACTTACGATTATGGCGATGTCATACAAGTCATCCGCCGCCCCGATTACTAGATCAACTGCAAGTTTTACGTCTACGCCCTTCTCACGAATGCGCCCGCCGTCATACATAATTCTCCCGGGCTTGACCTCGAAGCCAGTCGAGCGCAAAGTTTCGAGGAACTGTTGTTGTTTCCGTACTAATTTCTCGCTTTTGTGAGTACTATCGTGATTTCGGACGATGCCGACATAATACCTCTTCGATACGAGTTGTCGCTCTCCAACAATATGAGAAACGAACGCGGAGAAATCAAACCGTTTATCTTCTTCTGGTAAGCCGAGCTTCTTCAGTTTGTTGTAGGTGTTGCTCCCATCAATATAGACGGCAACCTTTTCTTTTCCGAAAATGCTCATTACTCTTTATTCTAGCTCCTGCTCATAAACAAACCACCCCTGCCCGAGGACAGAGGTGGTGAGGTTAGACCCCTATTATACACCTTCCATCTTTACGAGCAAGCTTGTCCACAGGCCTGAAATATGGCTGTAATCCGTCTTCATTTATAAATCACTATTTCAATTTTCTTGCCAAGAGCCAATCTGGTGGTGCTACAAACGTTATCGACTCCCAATCGTCTATTTCTTCTTCAGTAAAATCGTAGTGCATTTGATAGATGGTTTCTACACTTCCATACATTACCTTGATCCAATCGAATCCGAGATCATTCGCAACTTCTCGCACCAATTCCTCGGTTTGTCCTTCAAGCTCGACGAAGGTCGGAACCCAAGGCCACGTATCGATAGTCACTTCGACGCTCTTATGACTCCATTTCTCTCTTTTGGTTTCTTGATACGCTTTCGCCATCATCCCGATTGCTTCCAGAAATTGGCATGTCTTACCAAAGTCATCCACCACAACACTGACTTCTTTTGTCCCGTGCAATGTCCGATCATTCAACTGCTTATAGCTAAGAGTGACTTTATTCCCCTCATCTCTAACACGGATCCAACCGCCTATTTTCTTCAGGCGACGGTCGGAATAATCGTAATTCTTACGACGCATTGACACTTCCGGGTGTTCGAGAATTGCGTCCCTTTCTTTCAGCTTCAAACGTAGTGCATCCACGTCTATATCTGGGAACTTCGCCTCGATTTCCGTTTCCATTTTGAACAGTATACCTCAACGCAAAAGCCGCCCTTTCGGGCGGCTTTTGCGGTTCTAAATCAGTAATTTTTGTTGCGGGGGCCGGACCGCGATTACGCTTATCTCCCGCGAGTCGAACGCTCGCCGTCGCTCGCATTCGCTCTGGGCACAGACTCGCCGTTTCAGTCTGTTGACTGAAACATGCTCCGTCATTCGATTCCGGACGCGAAGCGCGCAGGCGCTTCGCTCCCCCGCAACTGCGCAAATGCGAAAACCACCCTTTCGGGTGGTTTTCGTTTGCTTGTTGCGGGGGCCGGAATCGAACCGGCGTCTGGAGGTTCTTTTACACCTACTGTTTCCAGAAGGAATGGACTATACCACAATCCCATAAGGACTCTCCCATTATAGTCTCTGAACCTTCCCAGCCCCAGTTTTGAAAAGAAATCTTCCGTCCAAAACTGGGGCTGGGCTTGGCTGCTGATTGCCGAATCTTCTTGTTTTTCAGGCGTTCGCGCTCAT
>CAYGGK010000014.1:0-8634 GCA_964349555.1 uncultured Candidatus Saccharibacteria bacterium | reverse complement strand
GCGACGAGTGCGAGCATCTGACCGAACGTCCGGCCGCCTTGCGGAATTCCGCAGATGGTATCGAACGCGTCGAGCAGACCATGATCGCGGAGTTTCTGGCACGCCGCTTCGGCGAATGCCTCGACCGCCTTCGGGTGAACTTCGATTCGCCGGAAATTGAAGTAGATGTCTCCGACGAGATTCCGTCCTTTGCCGTCTTTTCCCGCGTAAGCGACCAGAGGTCCCTTACGCCGTGAGCCGGCTTTCGGACAGACATAGACTGCGTTGCAGCGCTTCCCAAGTTCTAGGAGATCTTCTCCTGGTCGTGGAATGATTGGCTTCATGGTTATTCCTTTTTGAAAGTTCAAGAATACGCTTTAAGGCAGCGCTTTGGCCTGTGCCGACTGAATCGACTCTAAACGAAACATTATCTGAAAAGTTGACAAAAGGCAATAAAAACTTCTTTCTTAAACCGTGTACCCAAAGTTCCAGATTTAACGGCGGGAAGAGGTGCGGTCGTTCTCGGTTAAAAATTGTTTTCGCAGACGGACACTCTTCGGAGTAATTTCCAGATACTCGTCATCCGACATAATCTCCAGACCTCGCTCAATGGTGAGGTCAAATATCGGTACGAGTGTGAGCGCCTCGTCCATGCCGGAGGAGCGGACGTTGGACTGATTCTTCCCCTTTGTCGGGTTCGCTAGCATCTCTTCGCCTTTCGACGTGTTCCCAATAACCATCCCCTCATACACTTCGGTTGCCGGCTTGATGTAGAGCTGTCCGCGATCCTGCAGAGACCAAAGCGAATAGCCGAGCGCCTTCCCCGTCGCCATAGAGATCATAGAGCCAACCGCGCGCTTACGAATCTCGCCCGCGTATGGCCTGAAGCCGAGCACTCTTGAAGAGAGAATACCCTCACCCTTTGTATCAATAATGAATATATTCTTGTAGCCGAGAAGCCCGCGCGTGGGGCCCACAAGCGTAAGCCGAACGATGTTGCCGTGCTGAGTCAGATTCTGGAGCACAAACGATCGCGCCCCTAACTTTTCAATAACGGCACCCTGGAATTCGGATGGCGTATCAACAACAACTTCTTCAAACGGCTCCGTCTTCACGCCGTCTTCTTCGTGGAGGATGACCTGCGGCTGGGAAACTTGGAGCTCGTACCCTTCGCGTCGCATATTTTCAAGAAGCACGGCGATATGAAGCTCGCCACGGCCGGACACATGGAATACCTCAGTCGCATCAAAATCTATCTTGAGACCCACGTTAACTTCCAGCTCTTTCATAAGCCGGTCGCGAATCTGCCGGCTCGTCACATACTTCCCTTCCCGCCCGGCAAAAGGCGAGTTATTGACGAGGAAGTTAAGTGCGATGGTCGGCTCGTCCACCGCGATAGCCGGCAGAGGCACTACGTTTTCGCTTGTCGTAACGGTCTCGCCGATATAAATGTCTGGGAGACCGGCAATAAGCGCGATATCTCCGGCAGTTGCCTCAGTAGTCTCAACGCGCTCTAACCCTTTGAAGACAAAAACCTTGGTGGTTCTACCGGTGCGCGTCTCGACCTGGCCGGTCAGGCTGTTCAATTTTTTGACATACACCTGCTGATTGGGTTTAACTGTCCCTTCGTAAATTCTACCGATAGCGAGACGGCCCATAAAGTTGTCATAAGCGAGATTGAACGGTTGTAACATAAGGGGCGCGTCCGCAGACACGCCGAGATTTGCCGCCGGGACTTTCTCAAGTATCAAGTCTAGTAGCGGAGCAAGATCCTTGCGCTCGTCGTCTAAGTTTTTTATGGCGATGCCCTCGCGTCCGATTGAGTAGATGACGGGAAAATTAGACTGTTCGTCTGAAGCGCCGAGCTCTAGGAAAAGTTCAAGCACCTGCTCCTCGGAGCGCTCCGGGTTCGCAGAAGGCTTGTCTATCTTATTGAGCACTACGATTGGCTTAAGGCCGAGCTCGAGTGATTTCTTTAGTACAAAACGCGTTTGCGGCATCGGCCCTTCCTGCGCGTCAACGACGAGAAGCACCGAGTCGATAGAGCGGAGCACGCGCTCGACTTCGCTCCCGAAGTCGGCGTGTCCGGGAGTGTCTACAATATTTATTTTTGTACCCTTATATTCAACCGCCGCATTCTTGGCGTAAATGGTAATGCCGCGCTCCAGTTCAATCGCGTTAGAGTCCATGGTAGTGCCCTCTTGCGCCGCGCCAGTCTGCTTCAGGATAGCGTCAGTGAGCGCCGTCTTCCCGTGGTCGACGTGAGCGATGATAGCGATATTACGTATTTCCATAAAAATAAAAATGCCGCTGATGCGGTGCATTCACTATACGGCAAAACGTTGTTTAATGCAAAGATTATTGACGCAAACCAAGACCGGTCTTGATGAGGTACCATGCAATGCCAAGCAGGATAAGCGCGAAGAGGAGGAGGAGACCGGCCGAAAGGTATATGGAAACGTCAGAAACGCCCAAGAAGCCGTATCGGAAGCCGTTGATGATATAGAAGATTGGATTGAACTTCGTCAGCGTACCCCAGAACTCCGGGAGCGCCTGCGCTGAATAAAAAACGCCACCGAGATACACAAGCGGAGTTAAGACGAACGTCGGGATGATATTGATGCCGTCAATCGACGTGGCGTAGACCCCGTTGACCAGCCCCGCGAGCGCGAAAACAACGCTCGTGAGAACAAGGAAAAGCGCAATGACAAATATGCTGTGAATAACGAGTGGGGTGAAGAAAAGGGAGACCATAAGCACAAGGAAGCCGACGAGTACGCCGCGAATAACGCCTCCCGTTACATACCCCGCCACGAGGACCCAGGGCGGCGTTGGCGAAACGAGAATTTCGTCGATATTTCGCCCGAAGAACTTTGCGGCGAACATCACTGAAGAAGTGTTCGCGTAGGAGTTGATGATGACCGAGAGCATCACGAGACCCGGGACGACAAACAGCGCGTACGGTGCACCCTGCACCTCCCCTATCTTTGAGCCGAGGAAGGAGCCGAACACGAGGAAGTATAGCGTCGAGACCACGACTGCCGGAAGAAAGGTTTGGGCCCAGATACGGAACATGCGCAATACATCCTTGCGGACGATAGTGTAGAACGAGATCCATGTTTGGTAGAACGTCATGTTACTTGTGGTGAGATTGTCGAACCATTGTCTTTGGTGAGAGCAAGAAAAACTTCTTCGAGCCTGCCGCCGCGATAGCCGCCACCACCTGCCGCACCTTCGTGTTTCGCGATGACTTCTTCCATCGTTCCCTTCGCCACGATCTCTCCCTTGTTGATAATCGCCACGTGTTTGCACAATTGCTCCGCTTCTTCCAAATAATGCGTCGTGAGTAGGATGGTGACCCCTTGTTTGGTCAGGCCGGTAAGATAGTCCCACATGCTTCGGCGCAACTCGACGTCCACGCCGGCGGTCGGTTCGTCAAGAATGAGCAACTTTGGTTCGTGGATAATCCCGCGCGCGATCATCAGCCGGCGCTTCATCCCGCCCGAGAGCTGGGAGGATGGCTTGTCGCGCTTGTCGTAGAGTCCGAGGTCTTTGAGGATTTGTTCGGCGCGGGGGACGGCGAGCTGGCGCGGGACGCCGTAGTATCCGGCTTGATTGACCAAGATATCAAGCGGTTTTTCAAAAGGGTTTATATTCACCTCTTGGGGCACGAGACCAATCGCGGTACGCGCATTTTCAGCCGCGCGATCAATATCAACGCCGAAGACGCTGACCTTGCCGGAAGTTTTATTCACGAGCCCCGTCACGACGCCGATAAGGGTCGTCTTCCCCGCTCCATTTGGGCCAAGCAGAGCGAAGAAGTCTCCCTTCGGGACTTCGAGCGAGACGTTTATGAGCGCGTGCGTGCCGCTCGCGTACGTTTTTTCGAGATTCTTGATGCTGAGAGCGGGTTCGGACATTAAGAAAAGAATTGTATCACAAACGAAAAGGCGGCCCATAGGCCGCCTTTAGATTTAGAGTCTTTTGGAATTTCACCGGGAAGGAGTTGGCGTTCCCAGAAGATCTTTCAGCAAGATTTCGTAAAGTTGATAGTCCTCCCTTGGTCGGCCTCCTGGACTTGGAAATATCTGTAGATCAGATCGCATCCGGTAGACCCCCAACGAGAGTGCCCTGAGCTTATCCTCGTACTCACTTTTTTTAATTCTCAGGGCAGCATCCTCTTCAGAAAAAGCGAGGATATGGTCTATATATAATGGATGCCCATTTTGCTCAAGCGCCACAATGAACCACGATTCGTTGACGCCTTCTTGATCGACGTCATTTGTTTCCTCCCTAACGCTCACACTATTCACGCGAACCCCCATTTGCTGATTAAAGCCCTCGCACAATGTACGGGACCATTATTAACTATAGCACGATTTTCATATTGCGCGAAAGTAATTCACAAAAGAAAGTGTAGGTAGCCTAGGAAATGACTACCAAAAAAAATATAGATACCGGAAATTATTCCTTCTCCAATGAAGACACCAAGCATAAGTTTTTTTATGTCTATCTCCAGCGTCCCGCACACGTAACAAATTACGTCAGTGGGCAGGAAAGGAAATGCGCTCCACCCGATGATAATCGGCAATCCGTTCCTTTCCAAGGCCATCCGTGCTCGACCGATGTATGCGCTGTACTTTTTTTCAAACAAGGTATCGAGATTCAAGAAGTCAAAAAAATAGTACACGCTGGCGGAAGAAATTAAGATGCCGGCAAGGGTGACGACGAACAGCGGCAGTGGCGGAAAAAAGAGCAGGCCCAGAATAATCAAGTATGTAACGGGGATTAATGTAAATCCGCGCACGGAACCTAAGAAAAGGAGGAAAGCGTACGCGAAGTAACTGGAAGTGCGATTCATCTGATCGAGCTGGTTTTGGAAAAAATCTGCGTGAAAAAAATATACGTAAAGCGCACCACAAAGAAGTAGTAACCACACAACAGTAAGAATGGGTCTCGCGCGCTTCATAGCTTTTTGTTCTCTAATCTTAAAAAATCAGCGGATGCCTGTGTCGCAGGAGATGTGTATATTTTTAACTTCGTCGGGACCGACAGACAGTGAGACGGATTCACAGGTTTTTGATATGCCATCATTCACCGCGTTTACTGAATAATCGCCCGGCGGGAGATTTATTAAAAATGTACCGTCCTTACCGCTTCGGATAGTCGCAAAAACTTTTGGCGGGATTGTGCGCGAAACTACAACGTCAGTCTCATACGGCGCGTCGGGGCACTCCTCCCCGACCCGAGCCACCGGACACATTGGTCCGCGCGATACCACCCCCGCAATGCCGGAATTGTATGGCAGTATCGAATTTCCACCGCCATTTTCATCCGGACACTTGGCAAACTCACATCTTGGTCCTATACGCCCAACGGCGGAGCCGTCGGGACAAAGCTTGGCTTCCATCGTGCAGGCGATTTGACCTCCCGGATTGTTTGTAAGAAAAGACACCACCCCGCCGACTACAAGAAACAAGATGAGTGCAATAAATATTTTTAATTTCATAATTCTATCTTACCACTTTGATACGTCTTGAGGATTTTATCAAATCGAGTTTCTTTTCTCTGCGCAAACCTTTGATTTGCGCTTCCCTTTTCAAAGCTGAGGATCGGTCGGGATGTTTTTCCGAACATACCACTCGAACAACTCCTTTTGACCTCGTGTAGTGCCCGCCGGTGCCACTCTTGTGTTCTACAAAACGCCGTTCAATGTTTGTTGTGATACCAGTATACAAAGTGCCGTCCTTACACTTCAGTATGTATACAAAATACATACATCAAGAATACCGCACCCGCCACCTCTAGTAAAATTATTATTCGTCTGAGAGGTAGCTATCAAAGTAAACGGCGTGGCAGGTATAACCATCTTTGTTTTTCTGTAGATAATCTTGATGGTAGCTTTCCGCTTTGTAAAAAGTTCCGAGTGGCTCAAGTGTTGTAACCACTGGATCTTTCCAGCGTTTTGATTTGTTGACGAGCTTAATAAATGCCTCTGCTTCATTTTTCTCTTCTTCGTTGCCGTAGAAAATAGCCGACCGATACGATGTTCCCCTATCATTTCCTTGTTGGTTGAGTGTGGTCGGATTGTGAATCTGAAAAAAGAAATCAAGCAACTTTTTGTACGAGGTCTTTTCCGGGTCGTACTCAATCTCTACCGCCTCGGCGTGACCGGGGTGGTTTTCATATGTCGGGTTTTCATTTGTTCCGCCTGTATAACCGACTTCGGTTGTTACGACTCCAGGCTGAGTCCTGATTAAATCTTCGAGACCCCAGAAGCACCCTCCCGCGAGAATAATTTTCTTATTCATATTATGTGGCGTCAAAATCTTCAAAGCACACTGAGTTCATGCAATATCTCTTCCCCGTGTTTGTGGGGCCGTCATCAAAAAGATGGCCTAGGTGCGAGTTGCAGACCGCACAGACCGTTTCAGTCCTTCTCATGCTGTGCGAGTTGTCTTCTACATTCTTTACCGCTCCTGGCAGTGCCTCATCGAAGCTCGGCCAGCCCGTACCGGATTCAAACTTCGCTTCGGCCCTAAAGAGTGGATTGCCACAAGCGGCGCATTTGTAGAAACCGTCCTTATCTGGATGAATGAGTTTCCCGGAGAAAGGCGCCTCGGTGCCCTTCTCACGCAACACCCGGTACTGCTCCGGCGTCAGCGTATCCTTTAATTCCTCTTCGTCTTTAAGCATAAAACCTGCAGCTGTTCTCGGTCATGGACCGATTATACCTCGCAAATGAGAAGCCGCCTGATGGCGGCTTCTGGAACTTTGGTCGTGTTGCTTACGGATACATCTCCTTTCGGATTTTCTCCAGCTCCGCGATAACCGAAGGGTCAGCGCCAGCGATCTTCTGAAAACGAGGAAACTTCTGGCCGTCCTTCTCAACGTCCTCCATCCACATTCGGCTGGTTCTTCAAACTATTCTCCTAATCTGTAAGTAGGGCTAGTCAAAAAGGGAGATAAGGTATTCGTCGATCGCGCGCTGGTCCATCGTATAGAAACTGCCGCCTGATTTATTCAGGTCGGTCGCGAGCTTCACCCCGACAAAGCGCCAGTGCCACGGCTCGAATATGTAGTAGCCATTGTCCTTGGGGTAGGAAAGGACAAAGCCGTAGTGATAGGCGTTCTTCTCGAGCCAAGCATACGCAGAGGTGCGGTCAAAGCCGCTAAGCTGACCGCCGGTGCCGGTGGTGATGAAGTCGAGCGCGGTGCCAAGCTGGTGCTCCGAGTAGCCCTGGTCAGCAGAAAATTGGTTGGCTGTTCCCGCACCATAGATGACAGAGTATTGATTCTTGAGCGATTCCTGGGCGCCAAACGAGCGGTATGCCGACTGTACGTATAGGTCTATGCCGTCCTCCTTGGCTTGATCAAGTAGCTTTTGTAAGTATGGGAGTACCTCTGGGATAACTTGCAGTTCGCTCTTTTCGACATAGAGGTATTCGGGCGGGATATCGACGAGGCGTACCGGAGCATAATTCTCGCTGAGGAAAAAGACTTTAGAATATTTCGCCAAGAGCTCGGGGTCAGTCTTGCTCAGCTTCTGCAGGTCGGTCACGGTCCCGCTAATCGAGCCGACCTGGTCTTGAACGCCACCAAGCTGTGCCTGGACGCTCCGTCTCTCTTGTTGAAACGCGCTAGCAAGCGAAGTAGTCGCCTCGGCGATAGTGCCTCTCATAAGCGCGGTGGTGGAGGCGAGCTCCGCGCTCAGGCTCTCGACCTGCTCTGAAAGAGAGGTAACGCGGAGGTATCCGTATCCGGAAGCAGCGCCAATAAGCGCCAGAATGCCTATAAACGCTAGCACAGCGAGCTCCTGTCTAAGAGGTATATGCTGCAAGAATTTGAGTATCACCACGCTAGTATACTCCAACTGCCGTTTCTAACTATATCGGACGCAAACAAGCTATTCGTAGCGGAGCTCTATCTTGTCCTCTTCTTGCATAACGTAGTTTTCAAATTCGGTGTTTTCCTGCCCATTAACGGCCATCTTCACGTTCGTCCCGAATGAATCAAACTCTTTACCCCAATTCATAAAGAATTGCCCGAGCATAAGAGCTTCTCTCTTGACAACTCCCGCGAACTCAAGATGAATGATGCCTGCCGCGGCGTCCTCAACATGCGTGTGCATGGGCTGATGCATGGCACCTATTCCAATGTTTGCCGGGATTTCCTGCTTCTCTCCCTTTACATAGATAGCGAGGGTTGGGTGCCAGTGAAGCCCGCTCCGCGATACGACATTTGGATCGCTACTCTGGAGAAACTTTGACCCTCCCAAAAGGCCGACAATAAGAACTGCTGCGCCGATAATCCACCACTTTGTAGGTACATTTTTCATAGCTCTATTCTAACTGGATTGGCCCGTAAACTAAAGGCCATGCAATTACTTGTTGAACTTGCTTCATTAATGAAATCTTGGGATTCTAACAAACCACTTGATCGTACCCACCCCTCGGATCACTATTTCAATTCCTGCACCAATTCCGACAATTCTGCTTTGGTCTTGAACGCATTTAAGAAAAGAACCTGATGCACAATACTCCTTCCTGGTGCTTGCGGAGCGGCAGAGAGTAAATACTGTTCTGCATCGTAAAACCAATCAATGAAGGCGTCGGGGTTCTTGGGGTAACTGAGCGCGGCGCGACTGATAACACT
>CAYGGK010000013.1:0-9921 GCA_964349555.1 uncultured Candidatus Saccharibacteria bacterium | reverse complement strand
AAGCTCGAAGGAAAATTGAGGCTCATATCTACCTCGGTACGCTTTGGGAGGAAACATCAATCGAGATGAGCGAAGGCTGTCTCGAAGTCCATAGTGTCGAGAGGGTCGAATAGATAGGTCTCCAACATTAAGGCGGTATCCCACATTACGGGATACCGCCTTTTTTGTTGTGACTATTTGTAATTAACGCTTTGTCAAGTTATAGTAAGTAATGTATATGGAGGAAAATCCCGACATTTTGACACTCGAGCAAGCCAGTAAGCTCCTGAATTGCCACCCGAACACGCTTCGTAATTGGGACAACAAAGGAATTCTGAAGGCTATTCGTTTTGGTGCTCGTAGAGATAGGCGCTATCGCAAGAGTGACATCTTGAAGTTGCTCCACCAGAAATAAATATGAAAATCACTGACCACCATGCTAAGTACTTCGCATATGAGCTCACCAAGAGGTGTCCTTCTGATAGTTTGGAAAAACTTTCCTCTACTCTCTCCAATGCTCAGGTTGACCTTAACCCGCACCAGATAGAGGCGGCTCTCTTTGCGTTTCGTTCGCCGCTCTCAAAGGGAGCGATATTAGCTGATGAAGTTGGACTCGGAAAGACAATCGAGGCGGGGCTCGTACTGTCTCAGAAATGGGCGGAGAGGAAGCGGAACATTCTTTTAATCGTGCCCTCGAGTTTGCGAAAACAGTGGAACGATGAGCTTGCGGAGAAGTTCTTCCTACCGTCAATAATTCTGGAGGCAAAGTCTTTCAATCAATACGTGAAGGATGGGAATCTAAACCCTTTCAATCAAGAAGACAAAATTATTATCTGCTCGTATCACTTTGCGCGGGCCAAGTCTCCGTATATAAAGCAAACAAAATGGGACTTGGCGGTCATAGATGAGGCACATCGTCTCCGAAACGTGTACAAGACGAGTAATAAAATCGCTCGAGAAATCAAAGACGCGCTCGCAGAAGTGCCAAAGATACTATTGACCGCAACTCCGCTTCAGAACTCTCTACTTGAGCTCTACGGACTTGTGAGCATCATCGACGACCATGTGTTCGGCGATCTGAAGAGCTTCAAATCAAACTACGCGCGAGTTAGCCGTGAGCAAGACATTTATGAGAACGAGGTTGGACTGGTAGAGCCAAAGCAGGAAATGTTCGTAGATCTCCGTAACCGCCTCAAGCCGGTTTGTATCCGCACACTACGTCGTCAGGTATTGGAGTACATCAACTACACAGAGCGCAAGCCAATAACTCAAGACTACGTTCCCACCGAACAAGAAGTGGAACTCTACGATGGTATGTCCGAGTATTTACAGCGCACCAAGCTCTATGCTCTGCCCTTTAGCCAGCGCCAGCTCATGACGCTGATATTGCGAAAGCTTTTGGCGTCTTCCTCCTTTGCTATCGCGAGTACGCTCGATAAGTTGGTGTTCAAGCTCGATCGTTTGATAAAAGACACGAAGGCAAAGTTACCACCTCAAGACCCAGACACCGCCTCTCTCTTACAGGACTTTGAGGCACTTCCAGAGATGTCGGATGAATGGATCGACAGCGAAGAAGATGAAGACGACGAAGACGAGAAGGAGCAAAAAGCTCTCACAGAGAAAGACATTGTGTTAATGGAGCAAGAAAAGGCGGACCTTGAGAGGTTCCGAAACCTTGCACAAGCGATATATACAAACTCTAAGGGAGACGCCCTCCTCACCGCGCTCAAAAAAGGTTTTGAAATGACGGCGGAGCTTGGTGCGAAGAAGAAAGCAATCATATTTACTGAATCGACTATCACGCAACGATACCTTGCAGAGAATCTGCTCGGCAAGAATGGCTACGAAGGCAAAATAGTTCTCTTCAACGGCTCAAATAATGATGACAAGTCAAAAGAGATATACAAGAACTGGCTCGCACGAAATAAAGACACCGATAAAGTAACCGGCTCAAAGACTGCTGACACTCGTGCCGCGCTTATCGAGTACTTCAGAGATGAAGCAGAGATAATGATCGCCACAGAGGCGGGAGCAGAAGGCGTTAACCTTCAATTCTGCTCGTTGGTTATTAACTACGACTTACCTTGGAATCCACAACGAATCGAACAGCGTATTGGTCGCTGTCACCGCTACGGACAGAAGCACGATGTTGTTGTCATTAACTTCGTGAACAGAAAGAATGCGGCGGATAGTCGCGTATACGATCTCCTCGACCAGAAGTTTAAGCTGTTCAAAGGTGTCTTTGGCGCGAGTGATGAAGTGCTCGGCACTATTGAGTCCGGTGTTGATTTTGAGAAGCGCATCGCAGGTATCTACCAAACTTGCCGCACTTCCGATGACATCAATACCGCTTTTGACTCACTTCAGGCAGAAATGGATGAAAGCATTCAGAGTAACCTCTCCGACACACGCCAAAAGCTCTTGGAGAACTTTGACGCGGAGGTACATGAGAAACTCAAACTCAATCAAAAAGAGAGTCAGGCATACCTCGATACCTATGAGCGCTGGCTGTGGGATGTTACCAACTACTACTTGGGTGACAATGCAGTCTTTTCCGACGACGAGTACTCCTTCTCTCTCAAGAAGAACCCCTTCCCGAACGAGGATATTGATCCGGGTCCATACAAAATCGGAAAGAACGTAGAAGACGCTCATGTCTACCGGCTTGGGCACTCCTTGGCACAGAGAATCTTGAACGAAGTAAAAGGCAAAGCCCTCCCAAGTGCGGAGATTGTCTTTGATTACACAAACCACTCATCGATCATCTCCGTACTGGAACCATTGGTTGGTAAGGGCGGTGTCTTGAAGGTTTCAAACTATACCGTTGAAGCTTTCGAGACGGAGGACTCTGTCGTTGTGTCAGCTATTGATGACGACGGCAAGCATGTTGAAGCCGACATCATAAAGAAAGTGTTCTCTCTTTCCGCACAGGCACACAATCAAAAATCTTTAAAGGATGAGGATGTTGCGCGGCTGGAGGAAGTTGAACAGCAAGCCATCTCGAACACCTCGCAAGAGATTATGAAAAGAAACGGCAACTTTTTTGATGACGAAGTAGAGAAGCTCGACAACTGGTCCGACGATGTAAAGAAAGCACTCGAGCTTGATTTGAAGAAGTTAGACATCGATATCAAATCTGCGAAGACGAACGCAAAGAAAGTCGTTAATCTTGATGAAAAACTTGCTGCGCAACGCACGATAAAAGACTCAGAAAAGAAGCGCAACGAGATGCGCAAGAAGCTCTACGATGCGCAGGATGAGGTGGATGTAAAAAAAGACACCTTGCTGGAGAAGATAGAAGCCCAGTTGAAGCAGAAGTCGAAAGTAGAACCATTATTCACCATCAGTTGGAAAATCATATAACCTTTTATGAGTAACAAACAAAAACTAGAGCTCACGTGGATTGGGAAAAATAATCCCGAGTATGATATCGCCAACATTGAGCCACGCATCTTGGAAGAGCGGACGGATCTCTCCTATGGCGACAAAGACACGGAGAACATGATCATTCATGGTGACAACCTTCTCGCGCTCAAAGCACTCCTTCCCGAGTACGAAGGTAAGGTGAAGTGCATCTACGTCGACCCCCCCTACAACACCGGCAATGCGTTTGAACACTATGACGATAGCGTGGAACATAGCACATGGCTTTCCTTGATGAAGCCGAGACTTGAGCTACTCAAGGTTCTTCTATGCGACAGCGGCAGTATTTGGATATCGATTGATGAAAAAGAAGTTCACTATCTCAAAGTTTTGTGTGACGAGGTTTTTGGAAGAAGTAACTTCATCATTCAGACAACAATAAAGAGAGGTTCAGCAACAGGACATAAGGCCATTAATCCAACCCCTGTCCAAGTTTGTGACCTAATGTTGTGTTATGCAAAGAGTAAAAACGACTGGGTCTATAAACCAGCCTATCAAGAGCGAGACTACGATAAAGCATATTCCCAGTTCATTGAAAATTTTGAGAAAGGATTTGAGAACTGGGAGTTTTCCACGCTAAAAGCAGTCCTCAAAAAAGAGGGCTTAAGTATAGAGAAAGCGTTACAAACTTTTCCTGAACGAATCATAAGGTTCGCGCAACCTGACTATAAAGGTGTGGGTCAAGAAACAAGAGACTTCATAGACCTCTCTAAAGAAAACCCAAACAAGATCTACAAACAATCTAGGGATGGCTACCCAGATATCTATTTAATAAACGGGAACCGAATTTTGTTCTACAAGGACAAAATGAAGGAACTAAACGGAGCGCTTGTGACGGCTGAGCTAGTGACTAATCTTTGGACAGACATGAATTATCAAGGGATTGCGAATGAAGGAAACGTTGTTTTTCAAAAAAGTAAGAAACCAGAATTACAAGTTAAAAGAATTCTGGAGATGTCTACACAATCTGGGGATATAGTCTTGGATTCTTTCCTGGGTTCGGGTACTACAGCTGCAGTAGCACATAAGATTGGCAGAAAATACATTGGCATTGAAATGGGTGAACATGCTTATACTCACTGCAAGCCGCGGCTCGACAGAGTAGTCAATGGCGATGATCAGAGCGGAGTCAGCAAAGCCGTCGCGTGGAAGGGTGGAGGTGGATACAAGTTCTACGAGCTTGCGCCGAGCTTTGTAGTGATTGATGAGTTTGGCAATCCTGTGATCGATAGCTACTACAACGACACCAAGCTCATTCGCGCGATGTGCAAGCTCACCAACTACACATTTGCTCCGAGTGCTACCGAGTATTGGAAGCAAGGCAAAGGTCAAGGAAACAACAGTATCTATGTGACCACCCAGATGCTTTCAGTCGCCATGGTGCAACAGATCGCAAGTCACCTCGGCGCGAACGAGACACTTCTTATTTGCCCGAAGAAGTTTGAGCCAGGATGCAAAGAGGTGGATGCTCGTATAACCATCAAGAAGATACCCCAGTCGATATTGAAGGCGTGCCAGTTCGGGAAGAAAGAGTATCTCCTCCCTATCAAGGAGAGGGCGATGGAAGAAGTTGATGAGGAAGAGAGTGACTATGAAGAGAATTAAATATGAATAAGGAACACGCATTGCAGTACATAACGAACGCCATGAGCCTGCGAACACCGCAGGAGAAGAGCCTCGTGCTTTTTGCTGAGTACCTAGAAAGCGCGGCTGGATTGAAAGTACTGGCAAGGATGAAGGGAGAGAATCGCGGGAGCGTAGAGGATATCGAGAAAGAGACTCAGGAGTATGCACATGCGCTGGCTGACCTCAGCCGCTTCCAAGCATTTGAGCGCACCTTTCCTGCGTATACCTTTGCCTTAGCGACTGGCGTGGGCAAGACCCGCCTCATGGGTGCTTTTGTGACGTATCTGTATCTCGTATATGGAGTTCAACACTTTATGATCGTCGCACCGGGTAACACCATTTATCGCAAGCTTGTAGAGGATTTCAGCAAGGCAAATAATCCGAAGTACGTCTTCCGTGGGATTGAGGAGCTCACTACTTCAAATGTAAAAGTTGTCACCAAGGACAACTACGGACAGAGTCAGACAGCCACACTATTTGCGAACAAGATTGAAATCAATATCTTTAACATCCAGCAATTCGCCCAAAAAGATATCGAGCAAGAAAAAGGCATCACCAAAGGTTCTGAAGTTTTCGGTGTAGAAGACGGCAGGCTCCTGTCTTATTTTGATTATCTCAAAGAACAAAGAGACTTGGTTATTCTGATGGATGAATCGCACCACTACCACGCTGATGCCGCGATGACCTCTCTTGATCGTATAAATCCCATGTTTGGGCTAGAGTTCACAGCTACTCCATATCTTGCACCGACGACCACAAGAAGAAATGCAGAACTGCTCCTTAAGAAAAACATCTTCTACACCTATAACCTAGGCGATGCTATTCGAGACGGGTATGTGAAAGATCCTTGGATAGGGACGGAGGCAGACGTTGATTTCGGCCAGTGGGACGCCGAGTCTATCGAGACGGACGCTCGCAAGCTACAGCTCGCTGCTTTCTTCCATGAACGTGCAAAAGTGGCGTTGAAAGAATATGCGCTTGAGAATGACAAACCGGAAGTAAAACCGGTGATGCTCGTGGTGGCCAAAGACACTGCGCATGCGAGTGCTCTCCGCGCATTGATAGATAGTGAGCAATTTAGGGGTGGTGCGTACAAAGGCAAAGTGATTGAGGTACATACGAAGACCAGGGGTGAGGAAGCCGATGAGACAATCGAGAAGTTAATATCGCTCGAGAACCCCGATAACATTGTTGAAGTCGTTATCCACGTAAACATGCTTAAGGAGGGCTGGGACGTAACCAATATCTACACAATCGCGCCTATTCGATCATCTGCCGCTCAGATTCTCACAGAACAAACAATCGGCCGCGGTCTCCGCTTACCGTATGGAGAGAAGACGGGAAACAAGAATGTCGATCGCGTCATGATTGTTGCTCACGACAACTACGCAAAGGTCATTGAAGAAGCCCGACACTCCAAGCTCATACAACCATCAAACATTGAAAGCATCTCTACTGGTGATACAAAGATCGTAAAGGAGGTTATTGAAATACAGTCAGTATTCGTGACGAATATCGAAGAACAGATCAAGGCCAGCCCCGTGATAATGCAGGAGATCCATGCTCAAGCAACTAAAACTGTCAGTGCGGTAATTGGAACTGATACGCCAGAAGATGTTGTTGCTCTCACCATACAAAATAAGGTCGACGAGATTGTCGAGACGGCCGCAAAGAATGAAGCCCAGAAAATAGGTGTTGGACAAACAGGTACCGCAATCTTCGAAGAAGGGTCTTTGTTCAATATGTTGAGTGAGCCTGCGAAGAAGGAGCTTGAGAACATTGGACGTATCTCCAAACAAACTATTGAGGTCCGGAATATCCCTATCCCGAGACTAATGCTCACTCCTCACTATGGAGAGCTCCTCATTACTGATTTCGATCTCGATACAAAGAAATTAAGCAGATATGCTACCGATGCTTCAATTCTTGAACAGTCCTTGCAAGGGAAAGAGGAAAAGGATCTATTTGGCGTAGCGCACTCGGGAGCGCGAGAGACGGAAATTACCCGTGTCTCAAGTCTCGGGGAAGGTCGTGCGCAGAGTCCAGAAAGTACTATTCTCTCAGCCCTCGTCGAAGAACCACTCGTAGACTATGACGATGCGAATCAGACCAGCTTACTACTGAAGCTAACGAAACAAGCCGTAGACCACTATCGGTCATTTGTTAGTGACAACAACGCGCTCAAGATGATGGTCGAAAATAACTTCAGGCTTATCGCCAAAGAGATTTACGATCAAATGCTCACGCACAAAGAGTTTAAGTCCGAAAGTTACTTGGAGTCAGGCATCCGTGAAGCAAAGCCATATCTGGAGCAGTACAATATCTCTCGCACCTTAGAGGAGAAGCCGGTTACTCTTGAATCGCAACTCGACCGCTTTTCAAGAGACAAAATCTACACAGGATTTAAGAAGGCCTGCCATTCAATGTATAAGTTCGACTCTTCTGACGAAGCGCGAATGGCCTACCTTCTCGACAAGGAAGCTTTGGTTGAAGACTGGCTTAGACCTGCCCCCAATCAGTTCGAGGGCCTGTATTGGCGCGATGAGGTGGGTAATTCCCAACACCGCTATGAGCCGGACTTTGTGGTCGAGTTCGGCGATGAAATCGTAATGATAGAGGTAAAGCCATCAATGGAGATAAAGAATACCGACGTGCTAGAGAAAAAGAAGACCGCCGACAAGTATTGCGAGTTGGTTTCAAAGAATCTCGGAAAATACGGCATCGCAAAGACGTGGCGCTACGCGATTGTCCCTACTGAAAAGATAACGATAAGCTCTACCGTCGCTGGCTTGTTAGACAACGCATGAGATTAATATCTAAATCACAATTTCTTAGCTACCTCACATGCCCTAAGGACGCGTGGTTTCGAATACACCAACCTGATCTCGAGGAGTTTAAAGTTTCGGAGACACTACAAAATATCTTCAATCAAGGATATGAGGCAGAAGACTACGCAAAGCACCTCAAGATTTTTTCTGGATATGTAGAGATCACAGCGAAAGGGGCTGATATAAAGAAAGAGGTTGACGCATTACTTGCGAAGAAAGTGCCTGCAATTTTTCAGCCCACATTCATCGCAGACGGATTCATTATTCGCTGCGACATGCTGGTATGGAATGGAGAAACCGAGAAGTGGGATCTCTACGAAATAAAATCATCTTCAAAAAGGCATGATTCGGGAGACCGCGACCATCTGTCGGATGCAGCATTTCAATCTATCGTACTTGAGCGCTACGGCGTTCCGCTCGGCAGAAAGTTCATTGTGCACCTGAATGGCGAGTATATCCGACAAGGAGACCTCGATATTGAGGCCTTATTTGTACAAAATGATAGTACTGCCAAGGTGGATGCGCGAAGAGTAACGGTTGCCGTGGAGATGGAGGAAGCAAAGGAGTATTTGAATCAAGAAACGGAACCGAAGAATGGTTGCGACTGCCTCTACTATGGCCGTAGTAGTCATTGCGCTACATTCGCCCGTTCTCATTCTCATGTTCCCGAGTATTCTGTCCACGATATTTCATATATTGGGAAGAGTCCGAACAAATTGCGAAAGTTGATCGAGCAGAATATCTATCAACTACACGACATAGGAGACACGTCCGATCTTACAGACAGACAACAGAATCAAATTGAAACCCACAAAACAAAAGAGAAAATAATTGTTAAAGACGAGATAGCGAACGTTCTTCGTGGCTATGCATATCCGCTCTATTTCCTCGACTACGAAACCTTTGCGCCTGCCGTTCCTCTATACGACGGATATTCACCATACAAGAGGATGCCAATCCAGTTTTCACTGCATTACATCGAGAAAGAAGGAGGACCATTACTGCATACAGACTATGTACATCTAGAGAATTCAGATCCATCTGAGGCGGTTGCGAAGAAACTTATTGAAGACATTGACCCTAGGGGTACGGTCCTTGCGTGGAATGTAGGTTTTGAGCGAAGTGTGACGAATGAATTGGCGGATCGCCTACCTGCATATGCAAACGCGTTGCGTAGAATCTGCGATCAAATGCAGGATTTGATGGACATCTTTACGAAGCAACACTACGTGCACCATGGTTTTCAGGGGAGTGCTTCCATTGAGTCAGTCATGAACGTATTGCTCCCTGACATGTCGTATGACCATTTGCCGTACACAGGGCAAGACGTCGGTTTTGTGTGGTGGAAGGACATCATATCGAAACATGCCGCTGACCGCGCAGAGAAGATCCGGCTGATTACGGAGTACTGTAAGCAAGACACCCTTGTTATGGTAGAAATTTGGAGGATTCTAGATGCCATTGTTAGCGAGAAAGAATAGGTATGGACGATGTCGAAAATGAAGATACGCGCCGCCTGATGAAAGACCACGAGGTCGATCAAGATACTGCAGAGAAGGCGCAGGAACTTATTGATGAAGGAATCGATGAAGATGACGCGATTGAATTAGCGGAGGAACTTTGATACTGTATAGGCATAATGCAACGAAGGAACTTTAGATAGCCACCCGTAAACAGCCGCACGTCTTGCGGTTGTTTTAGGTGGCTTTTCTATTGCCCTCGTAGCTCAATGGACAGAGCGAGACGCTTCTATCGTCAAGGTTGCAGGTTCGACTCCTGCCGGGGGCACTATTTCTTCTTTGTCGTCTTGTCTAAAATGACTGCATTCTTGACGACTTTTTTGAGAGCTTGAGCGGCGTTTTGTGCTCCCTGCATCCTCTTGTATGTTTCGGTCGTCGCTATAACCTTGTTGTTACCACCTTTGACGGTAACGTACACCTCCTTGTTTTTTGCTGACTTTATAATGATTTTATTCTTATTCATATTCCTTTTGCTAGCTGTTAATAGAAGCTTTCGATGTCTGCATTATACGCTTTTGCAACAAGAGTTAAAGACGTTTCTCATC
>CAYGGK010000012.1:0-10410 GCA_964349555.1 uncultured Candidatus Saccharibacteria bacterium | reverse complement strand
GCGGCGATGGTACTCATCGTTACAGATGGGGAGAGTAGCTAACCGCCAGAACCGAGTACTTGAAATACTCACCGATCTTTCCGTCGGGGTGTAGCGCAGTTTGGTAGCGTGCCTGGTGTCTTTGACCGGACAGGGTGTCGAGATGAAGCGGGCAGCGATGTCCAGCTCATTAGATCCTGTAACGTCGACCGTAACTACAGCGGTCCTGACCAGGAGGTCGTTGGTTCAAATCCAACCACCCCGACCACCTTTGCCGCGCAGATTTCCTGCGCGGCGCTTTGTTATACTAGAGTGATGTCCTGGGCCGCGCGGAGAAGATTTATAATTGCGCTTATTGTAGGCGCAGTGACGCTCGCGTTTCTGGCTATACTATCTATCGCGACTTTCTACGAAGCTCCAACGTGTACCGATAGCGTACAGAATCAGGACGAAGCGGGTATCGATTGCGGAGGCGCGTGCCAATATCTTTGCACCGAACAAGTACATCCGCCAACAGTCCTATTCACAAAAGCAATTCAGAACAATGAGGGCCGTGTTGACGTTGTCGCAAAAGTAGAAAACAAAAACGCCGATGCGGCGGCAAAAGACGTTCCCTATAACGTTACGTTGTACGGAGACGATCATGTGTTCATTCAGGAGCTCCATGGCCGTATTGATTTGCCTCCCGGTACGAGTGTGCCGATATTCATACCGAGCGTCTCATTAGGGAGACAGGCGGTCGTGAGAGCGTTTCTAGAAATAGACCCGTCCTCGCCGAGATGGTTCACCATGTCTCTCGATTCGCACATAGTGCCGGTCGTGTCGAATACGAGACAGGGAGGAACGACATCCGCCCCGCGCATTGAAGCGACTTTGAAGAATCCAAGCGTCACCGTTCTATCCAATGTAAAAGTAGTTGTCCTTGTGCGTAACGACAAGGGAGATGTCATTGCCGCGTCGTCGACTGTCGTGCCGTCTATCCCAGCACAAGGTCAGGCAATTGCCACCTTTACGTGGGGCGAGGCTTTTCAGAGTATCCCGGCTTCGATAGAGGTCACGCCGATTATTCCCCTGCCTGCGCAGGCAGGTCTGCCTAATCGGTAGGTATGTCTGTTGTGAATATGCTCGGAAAGTTGTTTCGAGGCTTTCCCCTCTTCGGTGTGGACTGGACGCTCCTTCTCCCTGCGCTCACCCTCTCCCTTGTCGGCATTCTCACTATGAGCACCTTCGGACAAGGAGAGTCGCTCGCCATACGCCAACTTCTTCTGCTTATGATCGCTCTTTGTGTATATGTAGGACTCTCAGCGCTCGATCTGCGCTTCGTTCGCCGAACGCCGGTCGTGATGACGTTGTACGCGCTCTCATTCGTGCTTCTGGCATCCCTGATTCTTTTCGTTCAGCCGATTTCCGGCGCGCGCGCATGGTTTTCTCTCGGGCCGATTTCCTTTCAGCCGGCCGATCTCGCGAAACTCGCGCTCATTATACTTCTCGCGAAGTATCTCTCGCGCAGACATGTTGAGATTGGTGATTTCCGCCACATCATCGTTTCCGGTGGTTACGCTCTCCTGCTTATTTTCCTCGTTATTGTTCAGCCGGATATGGGGAACGCCATCATTCTCGGCGTTATCTGGCTAGGTATGATGCTGGTCTCCGGTATTTCTAAGAAGCACCTCGCTGTCCTGGGGCTTGTTGGCCTCGTCGTCGGGTCTTTCTTATGGTTTGAAGGGTTGAAGCCCTACCAGAGAGCACGAATTGTTTCTTTCGTGAATCCTGCGGCGGACATTCGCGGTTCGGGCTACAGCGCCTACCAGGCAAAGATTGCCGTTGGTTCCGGTGAACTTTTTGGCAAGGGCGTCGGCTATGGTACACAGTCCAAATTGCGCTTCTTACCCGAATACCAAACTGACTTCATCTTTGCCGCCTTTGCGGAAGAGTGGGGATTTATTGGCGTCGTACTCCTTTTTTCATTGTATGCGCTCCTTTTTGCCAGGCTCGCACAGATCGCGCAGACGGCGGCAACCAATTTCGATGCGTTTTTTACGCTGGGAGTGCTCATAGTCTTTGCCGCGCATCTAACGATACATACGGGCATTAGTCTTGGGCTCTTGCCAGTCACCGGCACCACGATACCCTTTATGAGTTCCGGCGGTTCGCATCTCGTGCTCGGGTTCGCCGCCCTTGGCATCATCACCTCGTTCGCGCGTCACAGTCGCGCGACGATACGT
Source organism: uncultured Candidatus Saccharibacteria bacterium (assembly GCA_964349555.1). Classification (GTDB taxonomy): domain Bacteria; phylum Patescibacteriota; class Minisyncoccia; order Phycocordibacterales; family Phycocordibacteraceae; genus C7867-001. The sequence continues at coordinate 8,206 of CAYGGK010000012.1, read as the reverse complement.
GACATACACGCGAATGAATACGCTGGTGGTTAAGGCAAGTACCGTTTAAGCGTCTCGGTAATCATTCTCTCTTTTGAGAAAGAGTTTTGAACGCGCGCGCGAAGGCGCGCGCCGAGCTCCATCGCGCGCTGTGAGTCGCGCATAAGCGACTCGATCGCTTGCGCGAGCGCTTCTGGGCTTAGAGGAGGAACGAGAAGGCCGTAGTCGTCGTTCGGAATGATTTCAGGGATGCCTCCCGCGCGCGTTGCAACGACGGGGAGCCCGGCATAGCCGGCTTCAAGAATCGCGTAACCGAGCGATTCCGAAACGGACGTGTGTATAAAAAGATCAAAAGCTTTCAGAAGCTCCGCGGCATTATCACGAAATCCGGCGAGAAATACGTGGCGTTGAAGGCGGAGCTTGCGCACGATGTTTTCAAGCGCCTCCCGCTCTTGGCCAGAACCAATCACGACAAGTAGAGTATCCGGGTATTTTTTTGCAATACTATCCATCGCGTAGATAGCATCGCTGACGCGCTTGGTCGGATGGAGTTCCGAGATCATGCCAATCCAATATTTTCCGACCGATGGGGGAGCGAGTTTCGCACGGGCGGCCTCGCGCGAAAGAAACATCGGACACTCTATACCAAGAGTGATCACGCGTAGTTTTTTATGTATAAAAGGGAAGCGTCTGATATCGCGATAGGTTGCGTGTGAATTGCAAAGTGTTTCGTGCGAGAGCGACACAATAATGCCGGAGACGGCAAAGAAAAATATACGTTGCCACCACGGACGCACTTCATTAAAGGCCCAGCCGTGCGAGGTGAAGACAATGCGCGGTACGCCAGCTATTCGTGCGGCAAGTGCGCCAAGAATGCCGGCCTTGGAGCTATTGATGTGCACAACATCTGGTCGATCGCGCCGGTAGAGCCGTACGAGCCCCACGAGCGCGGCGAATTCACGGAAAAATCCCATATCACGCGACAGACCGCTTACCATAAATGAGCGCACGCGTGCGTCTGAAAGCTTCTTTACCAACTCTCCCGCTTCGCCGTACGCGACTGCGACTTCATACCCGGCATCTCGTGCGGCCGTTGCGAGATCATAGACATATCGCTGGGCGCCGCCCCAGGACGCCTTGGTGATGACATACAGTACCTGGATAGTCATAGTATTAAGGAGATAACCTTTAATTGCCCGGTTAGGTTATATACTGTATAAGCCTACCATAATGATCATCGGCGTTCGTCGGATTTCTTTTCTATTATTCGCGGGGGATCTCATCGCTTTTGGCGTGGCACTGTACCTCACGCTATGGCTCCGCTATCTTGAAGTCCCAAGTGAATCGGTACTGTCGCCGTACATTGTTCCGTTTTTCTTTCTTTTTATATTTTGGACGCTAGTCTTCTATAGCGCGGGACTCTACAGTAAACGTCTCGTTTTATTCCCAAGCCGTTTGCCGGACGCGCTCCTCAAGACACAGCTAGCAAACATAGTCTTTGCGGCTCTTTTTTTCTTTCTCATTCCCACATTCGGCATCACGCCAAAGACGATTCTCGCGCTCTATTTCATCGTGTCGCTCGCGCTAATTTTTTTCTGGAGATTGGTAGTGTACCCACGGATGGCAACTCGCCGTTTCCGTGAGCAAGCGGCGCTTATTGCCAGCGGTATAGAGGCGGAGGAGCTCTTTGCTGAAGTAAACGGGAATTCCCGTTACGGCATAGAGTTTTGTTCTCGCGAACCCACTGATGTCCGTGCCAAGATATTTGTTGTTGATAAATCAACGGTTGATGAAAAGGCCCTTAATGCTCTCGTGAGTGAAGGGAAACAGATCGTGCTCTTCGAGGATCTGTACGAGGAAGTGTTTGATCGCGTCCCCCTCTCCCAGCTTGGGCGTGCGTGGTTTCGCGAGAACGTCGCGTCCACAGATCCGTTTTTCTATACATTCTTGAAGCGATGTGCTGATATTATCGGCGGACTTTTGATGGGATTTTTGACGCTCCTCGTCGCCCCCTTCATTTACATTGCCAATCTGTTTGAGGGCCCGGGGCCGCTTTTTATCGCACAAGAGCGTTTCGGTCAGCACGGCGCGCGCATAAGGGTACACAAGTTCCGCAGTATGCAAAAGAATCTTGCTTCTTCCGGCGAATGGACAAACGAGGGAGAAAACCGCGTCACGACGGTCGGCGCATTTCTGCGGCAAACATCGCTCGATGAATTTCCGCAGTTTATCAACATCATTCGTGGCGAACTTTCGCTCATAGGGCCAAGAAGCGACATTCTCGGGCTCGGAGAACGTCTGGCGAACGCTCTTCCGTATTATGAGGTGCGTTACCTCGCCACCCCCGGCATCACCGGTTGGGCACAGATAAACCAGCAGTATGAGCCGGGTAATGCGAGCCCTCAGTCAATTGAGGAAACCAAGGTTCGGCTTGCGTACGATTTTTATTATCTTAAGCACCGCTCGCTCGGTCTGGATATCATCATTGCGCTTCGGACGTTCAAAAGGATGTTCTTTCGAATCAGTTCCTGGTAAGGTATTGTCTGCACATGGAAAAGAAGCAAACAATTCTTATTACCGGGGCCGCAGGATATGTTGGGGGTATGCTTGTGGAGAGGTTCGCTCGGCGCGATGACGTTGAACGCATCATCGGTATCGACAAGGAGCCGATGCCAGAGAATTTCCACACCGAGCCCAAGCTCACCTACGTAAATCTCAATACCGCCGACGAATGGGAAGAGCAGGTCCGCGCATATCAACCGACCATCGCCATTCATACCGCGTGGCAAATTCGCGAGATGTATGGCGCGCAGGACGTTGAGTGGAAATGGAACATTGTTGGAGGAGATAGGGTGTTTGATTTCGCTCTTACTGAGAAATCAGTACAGCGACTGATTCACTTTTCAACCGTCGCCTCGTACGGCGCCTTCTCATCAAATACGATTGAGCATCGTTACACCGAAGGCGAGCCGTTCAGAAAATCAGATTATTTATACGCTGAAGAAAAGCGAATTGCAGAAGAACATTTAAAAGAGAAATATGACGTCCACTGTGCAACACCAGGTGTTGCACAAAAAGCCGTCGCAACTGTGCGCCCCGCCGCTATCACGGGTCCGCGCGGGCGCTTTATGCGAATTCGCTTCGGCCTGCAATCGGCGCTCTCCGGTCAACTCAAGGACTCGTTCGTGTATCGAGTCATTTCGGCAATGGTCGCATTTGTACCAGTGACACCCGCCTGGTGCCGGCAATTTATTCATGAGGACGACGTTGTAGGTATTACTGAGCGTCTCGCATTCGGTCCTCCGGTTGGAGGGTACGAAATATTCAATATCTGCCCGCCCGGACCAGTCGTGCGAGGCACCGATATGGCAAAGGCAGTGGGGAAGCGACAACTTCCCGTCTATCCATGGATGGTTCGTGTCGCGTTTTTTATCTTCTGGCACTTGACTCGCGGGAAGATACCGACGGGCCGAGGAGCGTGGAGAAGCTACTCGTATCCGATTGCAGTCGATGGGTCAAAGGTGACTCGTATGCTTGGGTATGTATATCGCTACGCGGGATTCGACGCATTTCAATACACTGATGGCGAATACGAGTCGTACGTGCCTGAAAGGCTTCGCCGACACAAGACATGATTGTAGACGGCCGAGCGATTGCACAAGAGATACTCGCGCGCGCGAAGACGCGCGCGGATAAACTAGCACGACCGCCTTTGGTGGTCGCGCTAGTCGCCTCCGACACTCCAGTAACGCGTTCATATCTCGCGATAAAGGCGAAGCGCGCGACGGACGCAGGGTGTACTTTTGAAACTCGCGCATTGAGAGCAAACTTTGATGATGCAGATGCTGTGATAGTACAGTTACCAGTGCCAATGGGTATGAATCAGAAAGAAATCTGCGACACTATACCTGTCTCAAAAGATGCAGACGTTCTTTCCTCCGTCGCACGCGCTGAGTTCGAAATGAAAGGTTTACGAAACCTTTCATTGTTACCGCCGGTGGTTGGAGCTGTACGGGAAATATTTTTGCAGAACAACGTGAATTCAAAAGGGAAGAAAGCAGTCGTTATCGGTAGCGGCTGGCTCGTCGGAGACCCTTGTGCAAAGTGGCTCAAACAACAGGGGGCCGATGTCTCTGTCCTGACCTCAAAATCCGACAATCTATCCGAGGCACTTGCTGACGCTGACATCATCATCTCCGGCACGGGCTCCCCGCACCTCGTCAAACCAGACATGCTGAAGGAAGGCGTCGTCTTGATTGACGCCGGCACCTCCGAATCGTCAGGAGTTCTTGTCGGAGACGCGGATCCCTCTTGTGCGGCGAAGTGTTCTCTCTTTACTCCCGTCCCCGGAGGCATCGGCCCACTCGCCGTCGCCTGCCTCTTCTCAAACGTCGTCACCCTCGCGGAACGGGCAATGAATAGCTGAACCGCGCAAGGGTTCGCTTTTTAGCAATTTCGGCTATAATCACCATAATGACTCGGTATAAAGTGTTTACCGCTACTGCCCTTGTCACGGGGCTTTTGCTTACTTACTTTGTGTGGTCTACACAGACCGACCCTACGAGTTCCTATCGTTTTAAACTGGGCCTTGACCTAGCGGGAGGCACCGAGCTCGTCTACAAGGCCGATATGGGCGAGACTCCTCCCGCCGAGCGCTCCGACGCGCTTTCTGCGCTTCAGGGAGTCATTGAGCGCCGGGTAAATTTATTCGGTGTTTCCGAACCTCTCGTCCAGACTGAACGAAGCAGTGCGCTCTCTGGCATCACCGAAGATCGTCTTATTGTTGAACTCCCCGGTGTCACCGACATTAATGCCGCCGTTGCCGCTCTTGGAGAGACACCGACGCTTGAGTTCAAGTTAGTCGCGTTCGTACCCGCAGGTACCTCAACTCTAGAAACATACGTCCCTACTGGCTTGACGGGGCGCTATCTTTCAAACGCCGCGCTCGGGTTCGGCTCGGGCGCGACGGCTGGCCTCTCTGCGCCCGAAGTAATTCTCAATTTCAATAGCGAGGGCGCGGAACTTTTTGAAAAAATAACGAGCGAGAACGTCGGCCAACAGCTCGCCATCTTTTTAGACGGTCAGCCGATTTCAGCGCCCGTTATTCAAGAAGCTATTCCCGGCGGGCAAGCGACCATCACGGGACAGTTCACGGCGATTGAGGCGCGCGACTTGGTGCGCAATCTTAATTTTGGCGCGCTTCCCGTGCCCATAACCTTGCAGAACAGTTCTGCGGTCGGTCCGACACTCGGCGCCGCCGCCATCTCCGCCGGAGTTACCGCGGGGATTATTGGATTCGCTCTCGTCGCGCTTTTCATGATTGTTTGGTATCGTCTCCCCGGTCTCATAGCAGTCGTCGCTCTATTTGAATATCTCGTCTTTATGCTTGCCGTTATCAAGATTATTCCAGTAACGCTCACAGCCTCCGGTATCGCGGGCCTCATCATCACGCTCGGCATGGCCGTGGACGCGAACGTACTCATCTTTGAACGTACCAAAGAAGAATTGCGGGGCGGTAAGACTCCACGCGAGGCGGTGCATATCGGTTTCGCGCGCGCCTGGACCGCGATACGAGACGGCCACCTCACGATGATTATCTCCGGTGTCATCCTCTTCTGGCTCGGGACGAGCATCGTACAAGGTTTTGCTCTCGTTTTCGTCCTCGGCGTGCTCGCATCTTTTATCTCTGCCGTGTCGCTTACACGCGTTTTTCTTCTTGCTTTTGTGCCTGACTTGCCTCCTACACAGACAGGAGAAGCGGGCAGTACCTGGAAGTTCTTGCTCGGCTCGGGATTTCGTAAAAATTAATTATGTTTATCATCATTCATCGAGGATTCTTCTTCTGTCTTACCGGCCTTCTGTTGGCGGCCGCTATCGGCGCCATAGTAGTATGGGGTCTCCCGCTCGGCATAGACTTTACCGGCGGTTCGTTAATGAAGGTTGAGTACCAGAACGAACGTCCAGCACTCGCGGATATCCAAGAGAAAGTTACACACGCAGTAGCCGGAGCCGTTTCCGTCCGATCATTTGACGAAAGAGCAGTTTCCATTCGCACACGCACTTTGACTCCGGAGGAGCGCGATGACGTATTCGTCGCCGTGTCGTCTTTGGGGGAGGCGGCCGAGCTTTCGTACACGTCGGTCGGCCCGGCTCTCGGGAGCCAGTTTACCAACAAGGCGCTCTGGGCCATCTTCGCGGTGATGTTCGTCATCGTGCTCTACATAGCCCTTGCTTTCCGTAAAGTATCGCGACCGGTGCCTTCGTGGGGCTACGGGCTCACTGTCGTCGCGATGCTTGCCATAGATCTCATCGTACCCGCCGGCTTCTACGCCGCTTACGCGCGCTTTACCGGGGCTGAAGTGGACTCACTTTTTATCGTTGCACTCCTTGCGCTCCTGGGCTACTGCGTAAATGACGTCATCGTCGTCTTCGACCGCGTGCGCGAACATCTGGCGAGAAACGAGCGAGAGGGAATACACGAGGATTTTGAAGTAACCATAGGTAAGTCTATCGACGAAACGATGACGCGCTCTATCAATACCTCACTCACCGTGGCGCTCGCGCTCGTCGCGCTCATATTCTTCGGCGCCGAGGCGACTCGTAACTTCGCGCTCGTTATGCTCGTAGGGGTTGTCGTCGGCACCTTTTCTTCTATCTGTCGCTCTGCTCCACTCCTTATCCCACTCGCGAACTGGTTCGCTAAGAAATAACTGTTCCGACGAAGGGTTTATTGTCGAGGTAGTTTGAAAATTCTTCGAGCTTACTTCCATTGATGATGGCGACTTCGAGCCCGAGCGCCTCCGCCTCCTTCGCAGCGACAGGATCAAAGGGAGAAGAGAGCCCGGGGTCCCACTCGGCAGGGATTAACTTCCTGAAGTCTGCCCAGCTTATTTTCTCTATCTTCTTCGCCTCTGGATTCTTCTTTGGGTCGCTGTCGTATACGTAATCAATGTTGGAGAGGTTCACGAGCCGCGTTGCACCAAGATTTTTAGCGATAAGCACTGCATCGTAGTCGGTTGAGCAGCCGGGCTGCCAGCCGGCGGCAATGATAACGGGTTCGTCAGCGTGAATATCGACAGTCGGATTGTGTATCACCTCCGGGTGCGCGTGTCCGACAAAGATGTTGCGCAGGAGCTGGGCGTTGAGACGCGTTGCGTGAATGCCAATCCAGTCGAGATCGGTATGCGAGAGAGGTGTGACCGTATTGGCGGCGTCTTGGTATCGACGACAAACTTTCCCGCCGCCGGCAATAATAGAGAAGGAGAGCCCCGTATCAATCTTTTCGAGAATTAATTTCTTGAATCGAGAGAGAAAGTCAGTATCAATTCCATCAGGAACGATAAGAGAACCTCCGACTGATACAACAACTCTCTCCCGCTCGTTCGCGTTCATATAGGCAAGGGTGACGGCTCCGCTAACTATAGCGCCTCCCCACCACCGCGCAACTTGGCAACTTATTTTTCTGCGTTTCCACTTCTGTTCTGATATCCCAACTATGTAGCTATAGCGACAAGGCTGGGATAGTGGTTGGAAGAAATAAATTTCTGAACGGGTCATTTCCTGCCAGGCGAGCCATTCTCGGCAAACTCAGGATAAATCGCCGAGGACAAGCCGTTCAGCTATTGCCTGAGCTTGTTGAATAAATTTGTTTTGGTTCGTCTGGATGATGAGTTGTATTTCTTCAGTTCTACGATACAATGTCACACGGAAAGGAAAGGAGAAACACAATGGCCAAATACTGTGAATGCGGCCGCGAAATTAAGGTGTTCAATTGGCGTACGGGACGGTGGGTCTCGCCCGACGAGAACCACGACACGTGTCGACAGTGTCACCAGTCACTCCGCGATTCGCTCCGCCACTAAGCCCACGAGAGCCCCGGCTCCCCGTGGGCTCTCGTATTTTAGGCCCCATACAGGCCTATTGACGCCCTTTCGCACCTCCTATACTATGGCCGTACTGCCACTCTATATACGAGAAGGCGGTCGTGCGCCCGAGAAGATGAACTCGGAAGAGTTCATTTGTCGTCTCGCGCTGTTATTTGACAACCCACATACGTGAAATGTGAAAATGAAAGACCCGCGCGGCGAAGCCGCGCGGGTGAAAAGATGTGTGAATTGTTTTGTTCCGCCTATTCTTGAATTAGAGTTTGATCCTAGCTCAGGGTGAATGCTTGCGGCGTGGATAAGTCATGCAAGTCGAACGCCCCGCAAGGGGAGTGGCAAACGAG
>CAYGGK010000011.1:0-10973 GCA_964349555.1 uncultured Candidatus Saccharibacteria bacterium | reverse complement strand
GAACGACACAGCAAGGCGGCAATACCTGAGCCATCACCTGTGAAGGCGCAGTAAGACCAATCGCAAAAGCAATAGACATGCCGATAACAACGATAAAAATCACGGTCAAAAGACCCGTTATAATCGGTCGATTATTTAGATATATAACTGCTTCTTTTGTTTTTGTCATTTGTGAAATTCGCCACGCCGCTTTCGCGGCTTATAAAAAGGGAGTTCGTGCGGCGGCGTTTGTTCAACGCCGCCGCATTACTTTCCCGAACTGGGGCGCGTCATTGTTGCATGCGCGCCCAATCGCCCCAATGCCAGTACAGATTGGATTGAGACGAAGTGAGCCCTCGAGGAACGTCGGCTCGGGAGTAATACACCCGGGCCTCTGTCCGTCCCGACTGTACACGATAATAGTGCCCGCGAACGCCGATGGTGTCGGAATGTCCGGCGACCCGGTCTTCGACGCAGAGCAGAGTCACGAAGAGCGACCCTATTTCTGCAAAGTACTTTGGAAGACGCAGCACGTGCTCGCCTGGTTTCGGTTCGTAACTGCCGATAACCCGGATCTGCTGTCCGACAACGCTTGCCGGCTCCGAGAAGTCGCAGTCTGCCGACGCACACGTGTCGACCCACCAACGTTCGAACTCTGTATCGCCGGCCGCTTTCACGGCGAGACAATCATCGTCCTTCGAAATATCAGCCGGACCGACAGCCGCAAACCGTACGACCGTGTTGACAGATTTCGTGGTGAACGGAATGTATACACATCCATCCTTCGGCGGTACGGGCTTCTCCACCACATTGGTGCAGTCCGAGGCGAATACGATCCGGTTGGTTTTCGGATCGACCCACGCCTTCTCGCCTTTCTTGAACGTACGAGAGAGACAGTGGAGTACCACTTGGTATGTGCCTTGGCCCGATGGCTTCAAACACGAGATCCAATATTCGCCTGCCGGCGCGTCGACGACCTTAAGTGCCAGCAGAAAATCCGGAAGCTGTGACACATCGGTGAGATGCGCGCCCGGATTCACCTTCTGGAGCGCCTGCAAGTAGTGGATCGGGCTTGCGCACGAACCGTCTTTCTTACAGCGCGCCGGATTGAGCATGCTCGTCCCTTTCGGGTTCTGATACAGCGACTGCTGTATCTTGTTGGCGAGGTCCGCAGGGCTCGTGACCCCGTGGAGGAACGGTTTGCCAACGGCCGCTTGCGCAACCATCGGCACTGCAAGCGCCGCGATTGCGAGCGCCAGCACAGCGATGATGAATTTCATCGTACTCTCCCTGGTTGTGCCGCTCGTGCGGCGTTGGTTGCACTGAATGATTTAAAGAACTCTCTCCCTCTTGCGGAGAGTCACTTGGTATCCATGCCAACCTTAACTGGATATCAAATGACTTTCAACAAAATCCGCCGTCACAACAAAACGATCTTCCTTCGCGCCGAAAGAGTCGCAAGTAACGAGCGTGAGCACCTTCCCGGTAACTGAAAGCGGGATCGCGGTATCATCATCCGCTTTTTTTTCGGCGACGCTTCGCACACTATAGGTGTATGCCGTACGCGACGAGTATACGGTGACAATGTCTCCTACGGAGAGCTTCTGTATACCGTTGAATGCTTTGTACGCCCGATTGTTCACCACCGGCAAGTAGCTTGAATGACCGAAGATGACAATGTTGCCGTTTTCGCCAAGCTTGGCCGAAGTCGGATAACGTACGGCGCCTTTAAGCAACTCATTATCAAGAGTCGCGGCATCAGTCGCCGTCGGATTCAACACATTCGCCACGAGACCAACAGTCGCTATCTCTATCTTTAGGGGCACTTCAGCGACGGTTCTCCCTAGAGCGTCCGCGCCCTCCGCAAAAGTTGGACCTGCCGCAAGAATAACTTCAGAGGCAACCGACACTCGTTGAATTTCTGGTAAAAGATCAAGTCGCGCGAGAACGAAGACACTTCCAAAAAAGACAACGACGAAAAGTGCGAGAAACTGTCGCTTCCTCGCGTAGATCTCTCCACCGGCTTGGATAAGCCAGATAATGGTGTTGTTCGTGCTCTCCATATGGTCTTACTAAGAAATACACCAATATGCTAACGGTGTCAAGCTTGACACAAAAAGTGCCTCATGGTATGTATTCAATATGAATTTAAATATATACACGGACGAACCTACGACCACAACCCGCCAAGCCGTCATACACGGCCTTGCCGCTGTTGGCTTTCTTGCTCTTGTCGTAAGTGGCATATGGCTTGCCGTGTATTCCACACGCTTCGTCCCGGTGGCCGCAGATCGCATTGGCGCGGCGGCCGTCTATCTAGGGTCGGTATTTAGTTCCGCTAATGATCCAGCTCTTTTGGTTGTGTCTACGTCAACTACTCCGACCGCATCGACCACCATTTCATTTGGTGCGGGAGCGGCTACGTCTACCGATACCGCCACAACACCGAGTACTCCGAATTCGGTAGTACCGACCGTAGGTGGAAAAACAGACGGCACGTATAAAATAGAAGGTCCCGCGACAAGCGCTGTCTACGGTCTCTCCGATCTTGTGGTGAACGTGAGTACGGTGGGCTATCTCGCGACCGCGTCGACCGATTCGTTTGTCGCGAGTGCCACCGTCCCGGCCGGCAGTCGCCCCGCGGTTAAATTTACTATAAAAAATATTGGCACCAACTGGACTGGTACCTGGCGCTTCAGCGCGTCCATCCCGACGCGTACAACATACCTTTTCCAGTCCGCGCCACAGCAATCACTTGCTCCAGGAGACAGTATTGATTACACACTCGGCTTTGATCGCGCGAACTCCGGTTCCAATCAACCCGTTTTGATTACGGTGAATTTCGACTCCGCCGCTAACGAGTCCAACTCCGCCAACAACACCGCCTCCGCCAACCTCACTGTTCTTGGCTCTTAGTGTTTATCCATTGTTCAACACCAGGTGTTGAACAATGTGCTCGTTTAGCCGTGAAGGAAGACGATAACATCGCCGTCTTTAACGATATATTCTTTGCCGCAGGTAGCGACCTTCGCGCTCTCGCGCGCGGCGGCCCACGAGCCAGCCGCGAGAAGGTCTTCGGTTGAGACGACTTCGGCGCGAATGAACTTTTCCAAAAAATCGTTGTGAATAGCGGCGCCCGCTGCGGGCGCCGCACTCCCCGCCGGTATCGTCCAGGCGCGCGTCTCGTCCTTCCCTGTCGTAAAGAACGAAATGAGCCCAAGCGTATCGTATGCCCCGCGAATAAGGTCAGCGAGACCGTCTCCGCTGACGCCGAATTCCTGACGGAGACTCTGTCTGTCGCTATCGGCGACATCGTTCAGCTCCCTCTCCGTGGCGGCATCAACCACCACGTAGCGCGAGCCGAGCGATGCTATGAGCTCATACGCGCGCTCTGCGCGCCCGTCGGCAAGCTCGTCCAAGTTATGTCCTCCGCTCTTTTTATTCAACGCGTACAAAATCGGCTTCATCGTGAGCAGGTTCAGGTGCGCGATATTTTTCTTTTCGTCATCGGCGAGTCCTGCATGCAAGGCGAATGTCCCTGTTGAGAATGCGCGCTCAAGCTTCACAAGAGCGGCGTCTTCCGCAATCGCCTTCTTATCATTGCTTCGTATATCTCCGACAATTTTATCGCGCCGCTTTCTCACTTGCTCGGCGTCAGCAAGCACCAGTTCCATGTTGATAATCTCTATATCTTTAAAGGGCTCCACGACCGTATCTCCGCCGGGGGCGGATCCGCCTCCGGAGGAAACATGCACGATGTTCGTATCGTCAAAAAATCGAACGACCTGCAGTATCGCGTCCGTCTCGCGAATGTTTGCGAGGAACTGATTCCCGAGCCCTTCGCCTTCTGCGGCGCCCTTTACCAACCCCGCGATGTCCACGAACTCTATCGCCGCCGGTATGGTCTTCGCTGACCCTGAAAGTTTCGTAAGTTTTTCAAGTCTCGCGTCCGGCACGCCGACAATGCCGACCGACGGATCAATCGTGCAAAATGGGTAATTCTCAGCCGGCACCGACGCTTTTGTGAGCGCGTTGAAAAGCGTGGACTTCCCCACGTTCGGCAATCCAACGATTCCTATCTTGAGCATCTCTGCACCCTATGGCTAGTTTCCGTTTCGCGCAAGGTACTTCGCGAGAAGGCGGAGGTAGTGAAGAATGCCGTAGATGATGAACGCGGCCACCACGAAGAGCGCTATGGACGAACCGAAAGAGAGCGGAGAGAGCCACCCGAGCGTAAGGTATGTGAGAAACCACCATGCGGTGAAAACACTCGCGGAGCCCAGCGCGAATGAAATATGCTTTCGTGAGAGCGCGGAAGTAATCCAGATGATCAAAAGTGCAAACAATATGAGGGTCCAATACGCCGGGGTGAGCGCCGGCTGTGGCGTACTGCCCGAAATATATGCGGTAATAACGAGCCCGAGAGAAGAGAGAAGAAGGAGCGTCATACCGAAACGGAGTCCCCTTGCGATGATGTCGAGGTGCGTACGCTCCGCAGTATCCAGCTTCCCGTCTTGAATGGCGCGAATATACGAAAACTCGCTCCAGAGAGCGCCGATGGCTCCGACGAGAGCGCCAAGCGCTTGGCAGAACAGAAGAAACGAAATGAGCGGAATCATATACATTGAGTTACTTTCGCATGAGCGTAGCGAGTTCGGCGCGATATTTCTTCATCACTTCCATCGACGCTTTCATTTCGCCCTCTCCGCCCTTCTTGCGCTTCTCTATTTCTTCGCCGATTTTCTTGAAGAGTTGCGGGTCCTTGGTAACGAGTGCTGTCATCTGTTCGCGCTGTTCCTTCGGAACATTCTTCATCTTCCACGCGGCATATTGATTGAGAAGAAAACTTTGGAATGACATAGAGGCTAGCGGTTCATTGACCGCAAAATCCTGCCTCGAATGGTCCGCGTCGTGAAGTACAGAGCGATGAGCGAGAGGAGCGCAAGCAGTTCAAGGTAGATAAAGGACGGGGCGAGAAGGTTTACACCCGCACGATAGTAGTCAATGGCGCTCGTACCGAAGAGGAGTGTCCCGGTGATGGCGATGACCGCGTTAAGCCAGTGGATCCAAGATATCGTCGGATTGGTGATACCCGCCGCTATCACCAGCACCGTTGCCGAGACAACGGCGCCAGTCGTGGATAACGGCAACTGGGCGCCGGTAGACTGTGCGACGATGATCACGAGCGCGTTTATGACGAATAGTATGCGCGCCTCGTCGCCGTGATAGTGAGGTATCTCGCTTGCGGGAGGAATGCCGACATTGCCGTTCCCTTCGAAGGTCATACCCTCAGTATACCACCGCATCAATATTGCAATACCTATAGGGTGGTATACTGAACCGGTCCCTTAGAATTAATACAATTATATTCATTATGGTAAATTCAGCCTTATCAAAGCCTCTTAACCTTTCAGCCGAACTTGAAGCGGTTGTCGGCAAAGGCCCTCTCCCGAGAACCGAAGTAGTAAAACAACTTTGGGTGTACATCAAAAACAACAATCTTCAGAATCCACAAAATAAGCGGAACATCCTGGCGGACGAGAAGTTGAAGGCTATTTTCGGCGGCAAGGGCGAGGTCACCATGTTCGAGATGACGAAGCTCGTCTCGGCGCACATGAAGTAGTGGGGGGGTTAGCCTCCGTGTGCTTATACGTCCAGGTTCGCGAGCCCTTCGCTCTGAAGCTCAGGATTGCGCCCCTGGACTAGACGTCCAGGTTGGCTAATTTGGCGTTGCTTTGAATGAAGCTTTTGCGCGCCGCAACGTCGGTACCCATAAGAATATCAAAGATGCGGTCGGCCGCCTCGGCGTCTTCAATGTGCACCCTTTTCAACACGCGTCGCGAAGGGTCCATCGTTGTCTCCCAGAGCTCGCTCGGGTTCATTTCTCCGAGGCCTTTGTAGCGTTGTATATTCGCTTCGCCCATTTCTTTCATCACCCCATCTTTCTCTTTATCAGAGTAGGCATACGCTATCGCCTTCCCTTTCGTTATTTTATACAAAGGCGGCTGTGCGATGTACACGAACCCGCCTTCAATAATCGGCCGAAAGTGCCGATAGAGAAGAGTGAGCAGGAGCGTGCGGATATGCGCGCCATCAACGTCGGCATCGGTCGCGATGATTATCTTGTGGTATCGCAGTTTTGAAATATCAAATACGTCACCGATGGCGGTTCCCATCGCGATGACCAAAGCGCGTATCTCAACCGAGGCGAGCATGCGATCTATGCGCGCGCGCTCCACATTAAGAATTTTCCCGCGCAGTGGCAGAATCGCCTGCGTACGACGGTCTCTCCCCTGCTTGCTTGAACCTCCGGCAGAGTCGCCCTCCACGATAAAAAGTTCCCCTTCTTCGGCGCTCTTGGTCTGGCAGTCGGCAAGTTTGCCCGGAAGCGTCATGCCCTCCAAAGCGCCCTTGCGCAGGACGGAATCTTTCGCCGCCTTCGCCGCCTTCCTCGCCTTGAGCGCGAGGAGGACCTTGTTGATAATGGAGCGTGCGTCGTCCGGATTTTCTTCGAGGAACGCGCCGAGAGCTTCGCCAAAGACCGTTGCGACGGCCCCCTGGGCCTCTACCGAGCCAAGCTTGCTCTTCGTCTGTCCCTCAAACTGAATTTCCGGAAGCTTCACCGACACGACCGCCGTGATGCCTTCAAGCACGTCGTCGCCGGTAAAGTTTTCATCCTTTTCTTTAAGAATATTCGCGCTTCTGCCGTACGTGTTTAGGGAGCGCGTGAGCGCCGTCTTGAATCCGGTGATATGCGTGCCTCCCTCGCTGTTGTAGGTGTTGTTCGCAAAAGCGGTGATACGGGAGGTGATGTCGTCTACGTACTGGAGCGCAACTTCCACATGTACGCCGTCTAGTTCTCGGTCAATATAAAAGATATTTTTATGAACCGGGGTCTGATGGCTGTTATAAAACGCGACAAGCGACTTAAGCCCTCCTTCAAAGTAAAAGGTCATCGAAGGAACGTCGAGTTTTTTATCACGTAGAAATAGTCCTTCGACTTCGCTCAGGATCTTCGCTTCGCTACGACGCGCATCAATAACGCTAATACGAACTCCTTTTACCAGGTAGGCCTGCTGGCGCAGATGCGTGACGATTTTTTCCCAATTCCACTCAATACCCTCCTTAAAGATTGTTACGTCCGGCTTGAAGAGAACGATGGTGCCATGCTCTTTGGATGCGCCGATTTTCTTTACTTTCGCGAGCGGCTTACCGATCTTGTACTCTTGCACATGCATTCCGCCGTCCTGGTGCACGACAACCTTCGCGTGCTCCGAGAGCGCGTTGACAACCGAAGCCCCGACACCGTGAAGACCTCCGGAAACCTTGTACGCTTCGTTATCAAATTTCCCGCCGGCGTGGAGCGTGGTCATGATGGTTTCAAGCGCGGAGACCTTCGTCTTCGGGTGGATACCGACAGGGATGCCGTTGCCGTTATCGGCAACGCGCACGTAGCCGTCGGGCAGAAGCGCAACTTCTATGTCGTCGCATCGACCCGCCATCGCCTCGTCGCGTGCGTTGTCAAAGGTCTCCCACACAAGATGATGGAGTCCGTCGGGGCCAGTCGTCCCGATATACATCCCCGGACGCTTTCGCACCGGCTCGAGCCCCTCAAGAACGGTAATGGACGACGCGTCGTATGCTTTCCCGCCAGAGGCGGATCCGCCTTTGGCGGACGCGACGCCTCCGGCGCCACGCTTTTTCTCGTCTTTTTCAGCCATTTTAGCCATAGTATTGTTACCTATATTCTAGCACAAAATATGTTATCCTGAAACACCTATGGACATCAATATTTCGAGGGCCGAGGAGGATCGGCTTGTGTCGGAGTTGGAAAAACGCACCGACGTTGAGGCGGCGCGTATTAAGCGCTATTTGGCGATGCCCGACCTTTCGCGGACCCCGGGTAGTCCTATAAACGAGCTGGTAAAGCGCATTGCCTCCATAGAGGATTTTAAGACGTTTGATCTCATTCAGGTGCCCGAAATCATGTCGACCAAGATAGCTTTCGATCTTTTCGACTTCCCCGCAGACCATCCGACTCGAAGCAAGTCAGATACCTACTATGTCGACGCTGACCATATTTTACGCACCCAGACCACGGTTATGTGGTACTACTATTTCCAGCAAGACGCGGTTAAGGAAAAGCTCGCCCGTCAAGAACCCCTTGGAGTCTTTTGTTTCGGCAAAGTCTACCGTAAGGACGAGATTGACCGAAATCACATGAATGTTTTTCATCAAATCGACGCTCTCTACATAGCCCCGAAAGAAACGGAAAAAATCGACCTCGATACGCTCAAGGACGTCGAGTCAAAGATCGTGAAGGCAATCTTCGGAGATGTCGAGTTCAGATTCACGGAGGAAACGTTCCCCTATACGCACCCCTCGACCGAGATTGAAATAAAAAAAGGCGACGACTGGCTTGAGATCTTGGGGAGTGGAGTGGTGAAGCCTTCGGTGCTGAAGATGCTTGGTGTCGACCCCGACGTCTACAACGGCTGGGCATTCGGTTCGGGCATTGAACGCTGGGCGATGATAAGCATGGCGCTCCCCGATATCCGCCTTCTATGGTCGGCGGATGAGAGAGTGAAGAAACAGCTTGTGCTCGGGAACGCCTTTGTGCCGGTCAGCAAGTATCCGCCGGTCGTTCGCGACATCTCATTCATCGTACCCAAAGACTTCGTTCCCAATAATTATTTTGACCTCGTGCGCGACGTCGTCGGTGACATGGCCGAGCAGATGGAGCTCTTGGACACCTACGAAAATGAAGAAAAATTGGGCGCGGGCAAGGTAAGTTATGCGTACCGAATTACCTATCGCAGTATTGATAGAACGCTTACCGGCGGAGAGGTGGGCGCTCTTCACGCCGAGCTCGAAGCCGCTACGGTCAAGAGCTTTGGTGCAACGATACGGTAGAGATGGGCGGTATGATACGATAACATCACTATGAACCTGGAGATGTTTGCATACCCGTTCCTCTTCATCGCGATATTTTTTGAGTCGTTTATTCTTGTGACCCTTCTCTCGAAGCCCGCGCGCGCGGCGCGCAAGCGGGTATTTGAAGGAGCCTTCCCGTCTGTCGCCGTAATTGTTCCCTGCTACAACGAAGAGGCGACTGTCGCCGCGACATGCGAATCTCTTCTTGCTCTCGATTATCCGAGCGACAAGCTTGAAATCATTGTTGTCAACGACGGGTCTACCGATGCGACTGCCGATGCGGTTTCTCGCTTTGCCTCGCATCCGCAAATACGCGTAATAAACAAAGAAAACGGAGGGAAGCATACCGCGCTCAACGCCGGCATCGCGGTCACGCGCGCGGAAATTGTCGGCTGTCTTGATGCTGACTCGTTTGCGGAGTCGAGTGCGCTTATCGAGATTATTCCGTGCTTCAATGACAAGAATATCGCCGCTTCAACAGTTGCGATGTCGGTGCACAAACCGAAAAATATTCTACAGCATATGCAGAGCGCGGAATATATTTTCGGCATAGCGCTTCGGCACGCAATCGCGTCGGTAAACGGTCTGTATGTCACTCCAGGACCATTTTCCTTTTATCGACGCGACGTCATTGAAAAACTCGGCGGATTCCGCTACGGACACCAGACCGAAGATATGGAGATGGCGCTCCGCATCCAGCAGGCGGGATACGGGATAGAAAACGCCACGCGCGCGCGTGTGTATACCAAAACGCCGCATACGGTCGCCGGACTGATAAAACAACGCACGCGATGGACGACCGGCTTTCTGCGCAACATATTGGGCGAATACCGCGGCCTTATATTCAACCGCCGCCGCGGAGCGCTCGGTATGCTCGTACTACCGACTTCTATCCTTGCGATTGCAAGCGGCATTATGCTGTTCATACTGACCATTTTCTTGTTCGCGCGAAACGCGATCACCTTGTTTGATGTGCGTGCCGGAATACCGTTCTCGTATGCTTACTTTCCGCGCGGTTCATTCGATTGGTTTTATTTCCCAACGGATTTTTATCTGCTTCTTGGGGCGCTGGTGTTAATCGCTTCGATATCTCTCATCATGGTAGGTAAAAGTATTTCAAGAACGCCGGGAAGCATCGCAGTTAGCCTCATTTCATACACATTCCTCTACGGACTTATCGCGCCGCTATGGCTTCTGCGCGCAACGAGCGATGTCGCTATGGGGAAACGCAGAAACTGGCGTTATTGATATATGTCTCTCGTCGCTCGAAATGCAGTCATAGCACTTCTTATCACTGCCGTACTTACGGGTACCGTCGCCTATGCTATCAATTATTTGAACGATGCACGCATCACGGAGTTGTCAGCGATAGAAGATCAGCTTTCCATTAACTCCCTTTCTCTCGAGACCCAATTTTCTCTTCTTGAAGCGGCACCATGCGACAGTAGCGCGTCCTCGACGGCGCTCATGGGCGAGCTCGCCGACTTCGGCAGTCGTCTCTCGTATGCCGAAAGTCAGCTCGGGAGCGACGACGCGCAGGTGATACGCCTGAAAGAACGCTATTCCCTACTCGAAATCCGCGACTATCTCATCACGAAGAAGCTCGCTGAGGCCTGCGGTACGAAGCCGGTAACGGTGTTGTATTTCTATAGCAACGCGGGCGATTGTAGTGACTGCGATAAAGCAGGCTACGCGCTATCGTACCTGCGCGACACCTATCCGATGCTTCGTGTCTACTCGTTCGACTACAATCTTGATCTTGGCGCCTTAAAGACTTTCATCGCTGTCACGAAGGTGCAAAATACACTTCCTGCATTCGTCATTAACGGCAAACATTCATACGGATTCACGTCGCTTGCGGATTTGGAGAAACAATTCCCCAAAGGAGCGCTTCCGACACTGTCGGCAACGAGCACAAAACCGTAATATTTTATGTGGAGCCCTACGTCGCTGACTCCTCAGGACTGCGATTTGTAGCTACTCTCTACGCTCGCAGACAAATCGTGAGCCGGGGGTCGGGATTGAACCGACGACATCCTGTTTACAAAACAGGTGCTCTA
>CAYGGK010000010.1:0-16738 GCA_964349555.1 uncultured Candidatus Saccharibacteria bacterium | reverse complement strand
TATTCCAGCAATTTAGAGAGTTTTTCCACTACCCGTTACCGGATAGGGTCACGTTATTCACATGAGCCTCCCGAGGTACCTCTCCTCTACCCCGCTATACATCACTATACGCTCGCGAAAAAACTCTGCAACTATATTGCGTTGAATTCGCGAAAGACGCTCTCGTAGCGAGCGATGGTGCGGCGCGCGAGCTCTTCGGAGAGATTGAAGGCGGAGCCCTCGTGTGCAATTTGATTTCGTACTTTGTGTGCCTCCCATGCACTCTGGAGCGTATCAAAGCTGGACGGTTCAACGGCCTTTAATTTCTCTCCTGCGCCCTCCCCGACATACCCTCTTTGCGCGAGAATGTCGTCAAGCATGATATCGGCCTCGATAATCGCCTCACGCCACTCACTCGCGCTTCTTCCGTCTATAAGCGACTGTATGTGGAGCCACCGCGGACTTATCTCGTCTACGGTCTCCGGCGAGAGGAGGGGCGTGTTGTAGTATTCCTCCTCGCGTTTGCGCAACTCAAAAAGCTGGACGGTCATGTAGACGATAAGGAAAAGTCCTACGACGGATAACACGTAACCAATGACAATAATCCAGAGCCAGACATTCGCGGCCGCTGATTGGAATCCCGTGTAACTGACTCCACCGTACGGACCATAAATCCATTCGTACAAGGAGCGGAAGAGGCCCCCCAAGTTAATCTGACTACCGGATTGCATACACCTAGTATACCCAGCACTAACCTCTTTGCGCAGTTAGTGCTGGGTATACCTTCTCCGCCGCTTCGCTAAAGCTACGCCGTGCGCTGTACCGCTTCGCCAATCGCGAAAAGCACTTCTTCTGCTTGATGCGGCGCGGTGAAATGGATACCGACGGGAAGTTGTTTCTTTATCCCGAGCGAAGTCGAGGGATCTTCTCTATCCACGTAACCCATCGGGACGGAGATCGCCGGCATGCCGGTGAGGTTCGCCGTGACGGTGAAAATATCTTCAAGGTACATAGCGAGCGGATCATTTTTCTCGCCGAACATAAACGCAGGAGAGGGCGTCGTAGGGAATGCGATGACGTCGGCTTTTTTGAAGGCGTCGTTATATTCCTGGCGCAATACGGCGCGTGCGGCATCCGCCTTACGGTAGTAGGCGTCAATATAGCCCGAAGAGAGGACGAAGGTGCCGAGTAGGATTCGGCGGCGCGTCTCTTCTCCAAACCCTTCCGTTCGCGAGAGAATATAATCATCAAGAAGCGTATCGCCGTGCGCGGCGCGCCCATAGCGGATGCCGTCAAGACGCGCGAGATTCGTTGAAACTTCGGCCGGCATGATGACGTAATAGGCCGCGAGCGCGGATGAACTCATCGGCAATTCTACGTCAACCAACGTATGTCCGGCGTCGGTGAGACGAGCAAGCATGGTACTGAAAACCGCACCGATATCCCCCTCAATGCCTCCGTCGAGTAGATGCCGAGGCACTCCTATGCGAAAACTTTTTGGAAAAGTGCGCGTTTCATACAGTCCGTCCTGAATAGTTGTTGCGTCAAGAGAATCCAGCCCGCGAATAGCTTCAAACAAAATACGGGCGTCTTCAACCGTCTTTGTCAGCGGACCGATCTGGTCAAGCGAAGAGCCCATGGCGATGAGCCCCGAGCGCGAGACGGCGCCATACGTCGGCTTAAGCCCAACGGTGCCAGTGTGCGCGGCTGGCTGGCGAACGGAGCCCCCCGTGTCAGAACCCAGGGCGGCTATCGTCATGTGCGCGGCGACCGCGGCGGCGGAGCCGCCGGAGGAGCCGCCGGGCACGCGCTTGAGGTCGTGCGGGTTCCTTGTCGGGCCGAAGGCGGAGTGCTCCGTTGAGGAGCCCATTGCGAACTCGTCCATGTTGGTACGACCAAGAAAGAGCGCGCCCGCATCTTTTAATTTCTGTATCACCGTCGCGTCATACGTCGCGCGATAGTTCGCGAGCATTTTGCTCGCGGCACTCGCTATCTTTCCTTCTATCAGAATGTTGTCTTTTATCGCGAGGGGGATGCCACAGAGCATTGGTGCAGACTCGCCCTCCGCATTAATGCGCTTCTGTGCAGTCGCCATCGCCGCCTCGTCTGCGTCTCCGCCGGAGGCGGATCCGCCTCCGGCGGAAAAGATCTCGAGGAATGCATTGAGTTCTGGGTTTTTCGCGTGCGCGGCCTCCGCGCACGCGTCCCATAGTTCGCGCACCGAGAATTCACGCGCGCGCAGAGCGCGCGCGGCTTCAACTATCGTCATCTCGTTGGGTTTCTTCATACGAGCGAGCCAGCACATGGGAAAGCATGTTGAATTGGCCTAGCGGCCTGAGCGCTTGCTTTCCTGTGTGCTGGCGAAGCGAAGTTATTCATGCGTTATGATCTGCTTCACCGAAAGCGCATCGCCTTCTCGCGCTTTAAATTGCTCAGCGAGCTTTTCTGTATACTCCGCTCCCGCATGCGGCTCGCCATCTTCTCTCATCACATTGCGCAGTGCGGGCTTTTCTCCCCCACTCTTGGGGAGCTCCAGCTTCTCCAGCTGTCCAATATACGCAAGAATCGCGTCAAATTCGCTTGTGAATTTCTCCAGGTCGACATCCGAAACTTTGATGCGCGCAAGTTTTGCCAGTTTTTGTACTTCTTCTGCCGTCGTCATTCTTAGAACTCTATCACGCCCCAAGTTTTTTGAGGAATTCCGCCTCCGAGACGGAGGAAATGCCGAGCTGTTTTGCCTTGGCAAGTTTTGAGCCCGGATTCTCGCCCGCGACGATGAAGGAGGTTTTTGCAGAAACAGATGAAGAGACCTTGCCGCCCGCATTGCGCACCAGCGCCTCCGCTTCTTCGCGCGAAAGGGTCGATAAGGTACCGGTAACAACAACGGTCTGCCCGGTTAACAGGCCCCCTAGGGGCGCGGCCACCTTTGTTATCTTCAGGTACTTACTTAGCCGCTTGAGGAGCGCGCGATTATACGTATCCTTAAACCAGCGCGCGACCGACTCCCCGATGATGGGCCCGATACCGTCTATACGAGAAAGAGACTCTTCAGTCGCCGCCGCGAGCGCGGAGAGAGTGTTGAAGCGTGTCGCGAGAAGGTGCGCCGTCTCCGCTCCCACGTGCGGGATGCCGAGACCAATAACAAGGCGGTCCAGCGAGACTTTCTGCGCGGCCTTAATCGCCTGTACGAGATTCGTTGCCTTTGTCTCCTCAAACCCTTCCAGAGCGAGCAATTCGTCTTTCGTCAGATCAAAAATATCATCAAAACTTGAAACAAGGTCGTGTTCCATAAGAAGCTTTACGGTTTCTCTCCCCATACCGGTAATATCGAGGGCCGATCTCCCTGCAAAATGAATGAGTTTGCGCGCCTGCTGTTCAAAAGAGCCCGCGACTCTACAGCGATGTGCCGCCTCTCCGGAAACGCGCTCGATACTGCCGTCGCCGCCGCACAGGGGTGAATGTGTCGGAAACGTCCAGATTTTTGCCGCCTCCGGCCGTAGCTCTTTCACGACCGAAACAATCTCGGGAATAATGTCCCCCGCTTTTTGGAGAATAACCGTGTCGCCGACGCGAATATCTTTTTCTCGTATAAAGTCTTCGTTGTGTAGCGTCGCGCGCGCGACGACGGTGCCAGCGACCGCTACCGGGGAGAGGTGTGCAACCGGCGTAAGCTTCCCCGTACGCCCCACCTGAAGCGCTATGTGCTCAACTATTGCCTTCGCCTGGTCCGGAGGGAATTTATACGCGATTGCAAAACGCGGCGCCTTACCGGTATACCCGAGCAGATCCTGTGCTTTGCGAGACTCAACCTTCAGCACGATCCCGTCAATTTGGTAATCGACTTTCTCACGCGCACCTTCGGCCTGCCACTTCTTCCAATAAGCAAAAACGTCTTCAAGATTTTTGGCGTGCGCATGTTCTGGATTTATCGGCAATCCAAGCCCCGCGAGATACGCGAGTTCTTCGCTTTGCGTCTCGGGAGGCGTTTCCGATGTGCGCGCCACGTCATACAGAAATGCTCCAAGCGGACGCTCTTTTGCAACAGAGGGGTCGAGCTGGCGGATAGAACCCGCGGCGGCATTACGCGGATTCGCGAATTCCGGTTCCCCTTGAGCACGCCGAAGGGCGTTAAGTCTCTCGAATCCTGAGAGCGTTAGGTACACTTCTCCCTCAGCAATGAGGTCAACCGGGCGAGTGAGCTGTAACGGCACCTCGCGTATCGTACGGATATTGTGCGTTACATCCTCGCCGACTTCGCCATCACCGCGTGTCGCCGCGCTTACGAGTAGACCCTTTTTGTATGTAAAAACGATCTTCAACCCGTCAATCTTGAGCTCGAGGTCGTACGTTGGTTTTGTGGACATCTGATATCCACCAAGAGCGCGCCGAACACGGGAGTCGAACGCACGCACTTCGGCTTGTGAAAATGCATCGTTAAAGGACCACTGCGGCACCTCGTGCCGCACTTTTTTTAAAAAGGGTAGCGCGGCACCGACGACTCGCTGAGTAACAGAATCTGCGCGCTCAAGTTCTGGATACTTGTTCTCAAGCTCGCGAAGCTCGCGATAGAGCGAGTCATATGCGCTATCGGAAATCTCCGGCGCGTCCAGCGTGTAATAGCGGTTAGCGTGATATGTAAGGAGTTCCCGGAGTTTTGAGGCGCGTTCTTGTATGTTCCGTGGGGCGGGCATATGCCGCTACTATAGCAATAATTAAAATACTAAAATTTAGTAGCGGATATTGATGCCGCGCGCCACAAAACGAGCGCCATCTGGACTTGAAACCGTGTCGCAGGGCACATCGTAGCCCTGCGAGAAGATATAGGTCGCCTCGGCGCCATTCTTCGGTTTATAGACTGTTATGTCCGCGCATCGTCTACCTAGGTCAAGCGGGAGACGGTTGAAGACAATAAGCTGGCCTGGCGTATACGAGAACGACGCGGAGTCCGGTGCGGAGTTATTACAGGTTATCGCCGGCGCCGATGCAGGCTCGGTCGGTGGATAGGCAAAAAAGTTTTGCTGTTGGTCGGCGTAAAGCGCGCACTCTAACCCTGCGTCTGCGGCATAAAACGCGTACTGTGATTGTGTCGCTGACGACGCAAGCACCTGCTGTTTGTAGGAGAGCGAGCCGAGCGCCAGCCCGATTGCGAGCATGACCGACATAAATACAACCGCGATGAGAAGCGCAAAGCCCCGGGACCTTGTAGCGGTATTTCTCATTGCCATGGTGTGAGATGAGTGCTTACCGTCACAAAGTAAGGAACTTCGTGATCATTCCACGATACTTGCGAGACGACACGCACTTCGTTTGCCGAGACGTCAACGTCAACTGCCTGCACAGTACGCGTAAATCGGGTCGCGGTTCCACCTTGTTGTGTGTATCCGTCACCGCCGCCCAAAAGAGGCGTTAAGTTCAACCGAGAACATGAGCCTGCAGAGCACGGCTCAAGCGCCATGTCGGGGCCGGAATCCATCTCCTTTGAAGGATCAAGCGTGCAGGTTTCTGTACGACACTGGTTGATAGCTGTGTTGAGGAAATTATCCCATGCGACAGTTGAGACGTCGGGTCCTCCGACTTCATACGCGGCGAGATATTCGTTATCGCGCATGGCACGCACATATTCAACGCCTTCTTGCGCGAGGTACGAGGCTGTGAGCTGGTCGCGCGAGATCCGTGCGGCAGTGATAGCACGACCGGCGGTAACCATAGGCCCCGCAACCGCAAGCGTAATAATCGTTACGGCAACCAATGTCTCAACTAAAGTGAAGCCTTTCATATTTATATATCGCTACCGCGCATCGTCGCGCCGGTCTCAATGGTGAACTGCTCGCTCTTATTCGGACCATACACCACCGCGCCGGAAACAATAATGGTCACGCGGGGCTGTACATAATCGCCCGGCGGTTTCTTGGTACCGGACGCGTAGAATCTGAGAGAAGAAACGACGACCGATGGGTCGGTAAGCGCCACAGGCACACCATTTTGCGTTTGTGTGATGACGCCGCCGGAAAGTGTATAGCTCGTCGGTACACCGCTCGGGCTTACCACCGAGAACTCAGTGCCGCCCGAACAATCAGTTCCTGGAGAGGGACAACCATAGTCCGTGCCTGTGCGAATAGTGCGCGTCATGGTCTCCAGGGCGAAGGATAGGTTATTGATGCCGGTAGCGATACCCTGCACCTGTCGGTTAATGCCGATCATGACAAAGTAGGCGCCAGAAGCGAGCGTCATGATAAAAGCAAAGAGCCCGACCGCAACAATGAGCTCGACGAGCGTGTACCCCGCGCTTCGCCGCGCGGAAAATCCGAAACTGGATTCATTTCGTGCTTCGTGCTCCGTGCTTCGTGCTTTCATAATTATGGACATGATGGGGCATTTGCATTTATTTGTCCGGATGCAGAGACTGAGACGTATTTTTCAGCGCCTTGCGGCGAGGTGATCGACAGACAGACGGCAGATGCCGCAGAATAGAGACCATTCACGCCTATAAACGGATTTGGATTTGGTCGCAGAAATACGATATCGAGAGAGGATAATCCAGAGGATGATACGCACGACCAGCCATCTGTAAACGCGCAGAAATCGTTAATGAGCATGCCGTTTCCGAGCGCATAGCTCATGACATGCTCTCCTTGGTCTGGGTCATACGCGCAATTCCCAGGTTTTGCATTCGGAGATGAAGCGTCGTTCGTGGGATGGCAAACTGATGCGATTGAGGGGGCAGGGTAGGTATCGGCAAATAACGTAAGAGATCCTGGCAACGCATTCTCAAAATGGAGGCCGTATCCGGCATTCACAGCCGCATCGAGCGTGGCGCGGCTACTAATTCCGTAGGTTTGGGCGGAACGGAGCGTAAGTGCGATGTCATACGCCGCGTTGGAGAGTGAGAGCGTATTATTGAACGTGCTCTGGCTGGTGAGCACGATTCCGGAGATGATCGTGATAATCGTAAAAACAACCATCAATTCAATTAGGGTAAAACCGTGATGAAAGCGAATAGGTTCCATTGAGTAAAATAAGCGAGGATGAAGCCAGCAGCCAGAAACGGCGCAAACGGCACCTCTACTCCCATTCTAGAGCCAGAAGGTCTCTTCAACAATATGAGTATTCCAACAGCCGCGCCAATCCAGAACGAAAAGACGAAGCCTGAGAGAGCGCTCTGGCCCGTCAGGAGAGTGAGACCGAAGGTAAGCGGAGCATCGGCGAGCCCCATCAGCCGGCCGCGTGAAAGAAAATGAATAAGAGCAAGACCGATCGCGATAAAAAGAGCCGTGCTGAGCGACGAATAATATGCGGAAGTGGACGGCGCAGTATAGAATCCCGCCACTGCGCTTATTGAAACGAATACGGCGAGGAGTGACAGAGGAAGTATCTGGTGGGAGAGGTCATAGAGCACGAGAGCGAGAAGCACAGAGAGAGAAATGAGGAAGAACAGCAGAGCGAGAGTCAGTCCCAGATGCAGATACGAAAGTACGAAAAGCGATCCCAGCAGTAATTCGGCGAGCGGCGAGAGTGGCGAAATACGCGCACCGCAACAGCCCGACTTCCCTCTCAGGATGAGGTAGGAAACGATTGGTATGAGCGAAGAGGGAGAAAGTGGCGCATTACACGCATCACAGCGAGAACGACCCATGAGAAAACCTTGGCCCGTGTGAAGACGGCCGGAAATCACGCCGACGAGACTTGCGACAACCGCCCCAAGGACGAACAATGCGACAGGAACGAGAGAAAGCATACGCGCATAATAGCAGAAGCCCGCGGCTTCGCCGCGGGCTTCTGCTCCTCTTTCTTTATTACCGACTCTTTACAAACAAGAGGTGGCGCCCTCAACCATCGCATCCCCCTCTTCTTTGGCCTGGCCGGTGCTGTCGACGCACCAATACTTGGTGTTATCGGTCAACAGCTGGGCTTGCACCGCGTACGCGGCCGCCGAACTATTGCAGGTAACCATACCTTCGCCGTTAGCCTTGTCCGCGCCAGCAATTGCGCTAGCGACTGTTGGCTCGGCAAAGAGGGTCCCTTCGGTCGCCGCACAACTGTTATTTGCTACATCAGCACCGTACGTGTTAGCTGTTTCTTCGTAGAAGAGCGCCGCCTGCGTCTTAATCGCTGAAAGGTCAGCCTTGACTGCCGCATCGCTCCCCTTTGAGCGGGCCGTGTTGAGCGAGGCGAGTACAACGGCGGAAAGGATACCGATAATGGCGATGACGACGAGGAGCTCAATAAGGGTAAAGCCGCGCTGGCGTATCATGGTCTTTAAGTAAGCGAGAACTATGGGCAAACAGTAGCGCCGGCGGTCATCGCCGAGGCGTGTGACCTCGCGTTACCCGCGCTATCAACGCACCAAAACATGTTTCCCCCCACTCCTGCCACCAACGCGGATGAAACTGCATATGCCGTCGGGGTTGAGCCACAGATAACGCCCGTACCGGCACCGTTGGTGATTTCAGTAGCAGTAATGGATTTTGCAATTACCGAATCAGAGAACACGTCCACGGCACAAGTGTTCCCGGCATTGCCGTCAGCGGCGTAAGAATTATTGCCGGCGCCTCCGTAATACAGCTCGGCTTGCGTTCGAATGGTCGCTAGATTTGATTGAATGGCGGCGTCGTTACCTCTGGAGCGAGCCGTGTTGAGAGAGGCGAGCACGACGGCGGAAAGGATGCCAATAATAGCGATGACGACGAGGAGTTCAATGAGGGTGAAGCCCTTCGACGGGTTCGACAGGCTCACCGCAGGCGAGCTCAGGATAAGACCTTTGGAACGGTTTTTGTACATAATGTATTTATTACTAGTTAGGTATATTGTACGCCTTTCAGGCCATAAAAGAAACCGGACTGTGGACAACTCGCCTGAACGTCTTCCTCGGTTTGGGCTAAATAGCGCTGGCGAGGTTGTAGATGGGGAGTAAGACGGCGGCGAGAAGCGTGCCCACGCCAAGACCGAGCAGGACAATCATAATCGGCTCTATGAGGCCCACGAGTGTGTCGACGGCAATCGACACTTCGCGATTATAAAACTTCGCGAGTGTGGAGAGAAGAGAACTTAATTCCCCGGTCTCTTCGCCAACCCGTATCATGGAGACCATAAGACCGGGTATCTCCGGATGTTTCCCAAGAGCGTCAGATATTGGTGAGCCGCCCTTTACATCCATGCCCGCCTCCCCAAGAAGCCTTTTGTACACCGTATTGTCGACGACCGAACCGGTAATTTCAATGGCTTCAACGACCGCGATACCCGAGAGGAGCATAATGGAGAGATTGTCTGCGATGCGCCCAAGATACAGTTTTTTATACAGATCGCCGACGTACGGGACTGAGAGCTTCAGGCCGTCAAGAACGAATGCCCCATTCTCGGTCTTGCTTAGTTGCCATATATAGAAACCTCCCGCGACAAGTGCGATGAGGAGGAAAATGCCGTAATTCACAAGAAAGGAGGAGAGGCCGATGACGATTTTTGTGTAAATAGGCACTGTCTGGCCGGAGTCCGCCAGTATCGCGCTAATCTTCGGTATAACGAGCGTCAACATAAGCCCCATCACGCCGAAGAAAATCGCGATGACAAAAATCGGATAAATAAGTGCGTTCTCGGCTTTGCTGACGATGTCGTACGAACGGTCAAGATAGTCGGCGAGGTACGTGAATGTCTCCGGTAACTTGCCTGACTCTTCCCCGGCACGAACCATGTTCACATAAAATACGGTGAAGACCTTCGGATGACGCGCAAGCGCCTTGCTGATAGGGCTCCCGCCCTGCAAGTCGTCACCGATGGTAGAGAGAACGACTGCGAGCTTTTTATTATCCACCTCGGCGGCAAGGAGACGAAAGACGCGGAGCGCCGATACCTGCGCTTCAAAGAGCGTCGCTACTTGGCGCGAAAGGATGACGATGTCTTTGTTGGAAATTCGACCGAAAAACGGCAACTCCATGTTAAGGAGGGAGGTCTTTTCGGCAGACTCAATCTTTGAGATGACGAGGTTCCGCCTTTGGAGAGCGGATACGGCAACCTCCTGTGAGATGGCGTCTATGGTTCCGTCTCGCTCGTGTCCGTCTTGATCAATCGCGTGGTAAGTGAAAAGCATAGGAAATCACAAGTATCGTTCGAAGGTTTTGGGGTCGATGGCATGTTCGTAGGCGTGTTCTACCGTCACTTCACCGCGGTGTACGAGATCAGCGAGACAGCGGTCCATGTCAATCATTCCCTCCTGTGAAGAGGTCTGGATAACGGCGCCTATTTCGTGGGTGCGCGAATCTCGAATAAGCGTACTTATCGCATTGTTGTTAATGAGAAGCTCGTAAGCCGGGATAAGCCCGCCGGAGACTCGCGGTATGAGTCTTTGGGAGAAGATGCCGATAAGCGAACCGGCGAGCTGTACGCGCACTTGATTCTGCTGTTCGGCGGCGAACATATCAATGATGCGGTCGATGGTCTGCGCGGCGTTGTTGGTGTGCAGGGTTGAGAGAACAAGGTGCCCGGTCTCGGCGGCTGTTACCGCCGAGGAAATAGTTTCATAATCTCGCATTTCTCCGACCATGATCACGTCCACGTCTTGGCGGAATGACGCTTGGAGCGCAGTGTGAAAGTCTGGCGTGTCAATATGAATCTCGCGCTGGTGGATGAGGGACCTCTTCGGGGTGAAGAGATATTCAACAGGGTCTTCAATGGTAAGGATGTGTTCCGCGCGCGATTCGTTGATGCGGCCGATCATTGCGGCGAGCGTCGTTGACTTCCCCTGCCCCACCGGCCCTACACAGAGAAAGAATCCCTGTTCGCGCTGAGTGAAAACCTCAAGTATGGAGGGGAGGTTCAGTTCGGCGAAAGTGCGCACCTCGCGCGGCACGAGCCGAAGCGCAAGAGAGATTACCCCCTGGGCGCAGTAGCCGTTGATGCGAAAACGTTCCTCTACCTTATGCGAGTACGATAGGTCAATGGTCTGGTTTTTTTTGAATGAGTCCCAGCGGTCTTCAGGAACGATACTTTTTAACATCGCCTCGGTCTCTTCATTTGTCAGTATCGGATATTTGACAAGAGGGATGAGCGCGCCAGCAACGCGGATTGTCGGCGAGCCGCCGGGGAAAATGTGGAGATCTGAGCCGCCTTCTTTGACGACGAGATCCAAGAGTTCCCCGAGACGTTTGTCGGCAGTCATAGCGTATTAGTTTGGTTTGCCCTCTTTAATAGTGCGCAGGGTCTCGGAGAGCACTTCCGAAGGAATTGCCGAGGCCTTGATGATGTATCCGTCTGCGGAGAACTGTTTCGCTTTCTCAATGTCGGCATCCTGTCCCTGGTTTGAGAGAATGATAATCTTCGTACCCTTCGCGAGATGTTCTCTGCGTATCGTTTCCAGCGCCTCAAAACCTCCAATGTTAGGCATGATGATATCAAGCAGAATTGCGTCGGGGGGCACCGTATCCTCTTTCCGGAGTGCTGTTAAGAGTTCTTCTCCACTACTAAACGCGCTAACCTCGTGACCAGCACCTCTAAATTTGACGGCATACAGATCAAGGAGAAACTTGTCATCATCAACGAGATACACGCGGTAGGCCATATGCTAAGTAGTATAGTATATTAATCGTCAAGCGGTGTCCTCTTCAAAGAAGAGCTCACCTCCGAGCGTATTAATCTCCTCAAAAGGTATCTCTCCCTGAAGCGCTTTTACAATGGCGTCCTCGCGCATGGTGAGCATGCCTCCCGCGCGCGCGACTGCGTGAATCTTTTCATCAACCGGCTCGCTAAGGACGACTTCTTCTAATTTTTTATTCATGCGAAGTATTTCAAAAACAGCCGTACGCCCGCGCGTGCCGTTCGGACACTCAGGCGTCGGGCTTGCGTGATAAAACTCTTTAAACGGCGGAAGCGCGCGGCGATACTCGTCCGGCAAATCTGCGAATTCTTTCTCTAGAAAAAGTTTAACGCTGTCCTTTATTGGAAATGGCTTGCCCGCGCCTGGACAGAGTTTCCTGACCAATCGTTGTCCGATAACGGCGATGAGCGTCGGCGCGATGAGGTACGGGTCGACACCCATGTCTATGAGGCGCGGGATAGCACCGACAGCGGTGTTGGTATGGATGGTGGAAAAAACGAGGTGCCCGGTAAGCGCCGCCTGCACGGCGAGCACGGCGGTCTCCTTATCGCGAATCTCGCCAACCATGATGATGTCGGGGTCTTGGCGCAGGATTGAGCGAAGTCCGCTCGCGAATGTGTAGCCTATTTCCGGCCTCACTTGACTCTGCGCAACACCGAGAATCTCATATTCAACAGGGTCTTCAAGCGAGACCACGTTCGCTTTCTCGCGATCAAGCTCGGAGAGCATCGCGAATAGCGTCGTTGATTTACCGGAACCGGTCGGCCCCGCGATAAGAATAATGCCGTATGGGACTTTCATCATCTCGCGCACTTCTGCCAGGTGGGCACCCGTGAACCCGACCGATTCCATCGTCGCCGTTACGTCAGACTGATCCAAGATGCGCATCACTACTTTTTCTCCGTATTCCGTCGGGAAGGTGGAGACGCGGAAGTCTATGCGCCTCTTCTCCACGTTTGCGGAGAATCGGCCATCTTGCGGCTTGCGCTTCTCGTCAAGACGCAATTTTGCGAGTATCTTAACGCGCGCAACGACTGCTTCATGCACCTTGTTCGGCAATTCAAGCGAGGTATACAAGTCGCCGTCCATGCGGAAGCGAACTCGTGTCTTGGCCGGAGACGGCTCGATATGCACATCGGAAGAATGTCCCTCTATGGCGTATCGCAGTATCGTTGAAACGATTTTCGTCACCGGCGCGTCTTCCTTCAGCGCTTCGTGCGGGCCTGTGAGGTTCAAATATTCTTCTTCCGGCAATTCGGGGTTCTGCACACCCTGGCGAGGCTTCTCGCCGGAAGTGCTCCCGCCGGGGGCAGAAGAAGACACTTCATATTCTGAGAGCGCTCTGCCGATTTCGCCGGAGAGATTCTGATATGCGTCGAGAACGCGATCAAAATCTTGTTTCGTGATTAAAAAAATCTTATACGGAATCCCGATTTTCCCCGAAATAAACTGCAGTGCGTCAAGCGACTCTATGTTGTCAGGGTCTATAACACCGACTTCAAGTGCGCCGTCCGCCATGCGTAGCGGCACGAATCCATAATGTCGAGCCGAGTCAACCGGGATGTAACCTAAGACTTCTTCGGAGGCTGGCGGGTCGCCAAGTACCCGAGAAGGAATGCCGTATGCGGTGCCCGCTTCGGCAAGCGCCTCCTCAAGCGCCACGCCGTGTTCGGAGAGCACATCCGCGAGCGGTCTGTTTTTTGCAATTTCAGCCTCAACCGTAACGCGATCTTGTGGGGAGAGTCTGCCTTTATCAACAAGTAGTCCGAGAAAGTTCATTACTCATTTTTCGCTTACGCCGGGAACGGGAGCGAAGGGATCAACGCGCCCCGCCACTTCAGACACGATTGGCGTCGTGAGATCGATAAGCGCCATAAAGCGAGGGTCCGAAAAAATAGAGGTGTCAAACGAGACTGCCTGCAGTTCTCTCACCAGTGTTTGAAAGCGCGTCTGTGCCTGGTTTCCCTCGGCGCTTACCGAGAGCGACGGCTCGTTCCCTGTTCTAGTTGAGTAATACCAAAACGCCCATGCGGCAATGACGAGAGTTGCAACGACAAGAATAATGATGTTGGATTTCATACGGTACATAGTTAACGCAACCAATAGAGACGCACCACCATCTTATAATTGTAGATGCCCGTGTCGGAACTTCTCACGGTAATATCTCGAACATCAAGAAGGCGGGCGCTTTTTTCTATACCGACAAGAAACGCCTGTAACGCGGTGTAGTTGCCGATGGCTGAAATTGAGAGATCAATAGATCCAATCGGGTTCGTACGTGCAACCGTTAAGGCACCGGTTCCCGCGCTACTCCCGGTGTCGTTCGCACCGCTCGCCAACACGTCAATATTCGCCAGAGAAAGACCTGAACGCGCCGCGAGCGCGTTGATGTCCAAGATAAGCCCGACATTGTCGACAGAATCGGGCAAGAAGACCGAGAGTCGCTTTAACTTCTCGGGATCAATAGCATTGCGCGCTGACGCAAGCGTGTTCTGCTTTTTCTTATACTCGTCCGCGGCCGCGAGCGCCAGTTCGTTATCGTATATGGCGGCCTTGGTCTCTCGTATGGGACCTGACCACACCATCTTCACATAACCAAAGAAGATGCCGGCGGCAAAAAGGAGTGCAAAAAGTGGGAGGACGCGGCTGTTCATAGTTCAATATGATTCACTATGACCCTGAGTGTAATTGAATTGGTCATGGCGAAAAGGCGATCAGGTTCGGATCAAGTGTTGCGGTAAGCGCGAAGGTGACGGAGCTGTCTTTATTGACGCTTAT
Source organism: uncultured Candidatus Saccharibacteria bacterium (assembly GCA_964349555.1). Taxonomy (GTDB): domain Bacteria; phylum Patescibacteriota; class Minisyncoccia; order Phycocordibacterales; family Phycocordibacteraceae; genus C7867-001. The sequence continues at coordinate 2,397 of CAYGGK010000010.1, read as the reverse complement.
GCTGGAAAAGATGGCATCCTTAACGCGCCCGTCAGAGGCAAACGCTGTGGAAGCGGCCGCGAGCGCATTGAAGTTTTTAGCGACTCCCGCGCCACTAACTCTTGCTATGCCGGTTGCGTCAAGCGAGAGACGTAGCGCGGTAAAACGAACGGTGGAAGGAAGGATTCTCTCCAATGTGGCGAAAAAGCCTGAAAAAGCAACGTGATTATTGAGCAGTGCCTTGTTTGATAACAGGCGATCGCGCAACCGCACGAAATCCTCAACCGCCTTAGAATCAATGGTCGCTTCGGCAACGGCAAGCGCTTTGTCCTTGGAGATTTTGTCAGCCGCGAGAATGCGCCCGTAGAGAAAGACTCCGAGCGCAAGGAGGATGACTATACCGAGAACTCCGTAGGCAAAGAAACCGAATGCGCCTGAAAAATCAGAACGGAATCTACGCGGCGCTGACGACGAGTGAGGAACGAACGATGTGGGTATCGTAGGAGGAAGGGCCATTTCATATATAGTATACGGCACGTGCGCAAGTCGCACACGCGGGCGCCTGTGCAAAACGTTTCCGTTAGAGCTCTTCAAGCTTGCGGAGCGCAAGGCCGACGGCGACCGCGAACTCGGGACCGATCTCCTCAAGCACCGGGCGCATGAAGGCTGGTGCTTCCGTTTTTATAAACGGGTCCGCTATTCGTACGTCAATCGAAAACGTCTTTTTCGCATAGACACCAAGCTCTTTGGTAATTCCCCCGCCTCCCGCGAACACAATTGAGGTGATCGATTTCTTATGTTCCGTCTCATACTGTATAAGCACGCGGCGCACTTCGGAGAATATGCGCGAAAAAACAAGTTCCGGGCTCCCGAGCGCTCCGGCCCCTCCGAGACCTTCTTCCTTTTTCAGCGCCTCGGCGCGCGCGATGGATACATTGCCGGAAACTGAAATAGCGCGCGTTATGTCTTGGCTTCCCGTATGTATAGAGTGTGAAAGCGCCACAACGCCCCTCTCGACAACATAGGTCTTCGTTGAGGCGGCGCCGACATCGATCACCATGACCGGCTTTACCGGCTCGTCAACCGCCGCACGAATAGTGCTGAAGATTTCAATCTCATAAAAACTTGCGGTCAGTCCGGCGCCAGCGATGACTTTCTGGAGAAGAGAGAGCTCGTCGTTGTGAACGGCAACCAAAAGCACTTCAACGGTTGGGTTGATGGCGGTTTCTTTTTCTTCGCTCTGCGCTTGACTCGCCTTCGGCACGGTAAACCAATCAAACTGAACTTCGTTCATCGGCGCCGGAATATACTTGCGCGCCTCAAGTTCGATGACGGTTTTTTGCTCCTTCGGGTCGGAGCGATACGGCAAGTCAACCAGCGTAAGTAGGGAACGCGCGAACGGGATTGAAACGCCACAGCTCGTCGTCGTAACTTTCGCTTCGCGCAGGAGATCTTTCAGAGTTTCTATTATTTGCTCTGCGGAGAGGTTAGTCGCTTGTCCCACTTCCCCGCCGGCATACGGACCAAGTGCGAGCTCGCCGTAGGTCTCGAGCACCGCTTTCCCGTTCTCTTTGCGCAACTGTACGACCTTCAGAGAAGACGACCCGATATCAACGCCGAGAACGCTCTTCTCCTTTTTTGTAATGAGAAAATCCAGGAACGCCATGAGAGAATAATACCATGCGTTTTCTTGATCTCCTCTTCCCGCCACGCGTGGACGAAAAGGCTCTGCGCGGTGTCTCGGACAACGAATTTCTCGCGCTTATGGCCCCAAGACTAGTGCCACAGACGCGGCCCGATACCGTCGCCCTCTTCCCATTCCACGATGCACAAGTGCGTGCGGCTATCCACGAGGCGAAGTATCATGGTAATGAGCGCGCCCTTGCGCTCCTCGGCGGTGCACTCGCCGACTATTTGCGCGACTGCGACGATGTAGGACGTGGTACGTCCTACATCGTGCCGGTACCGCTCGGTAGAGAGCGCCGTAGGAAACGTGGGTTTAATCAAGCTGAAGAAGTGGCGAGGCGCGCGGTGCGAGAATTAGGAATGCGTGTAGAGACTGACTTGCTCTTTCGTACGCGGGAGACGGTATCGCAGATTTCGCTCCCTCGTCACGAACGAGAAGAGAACATGCGCGGCGCCTTCGGCGCCGCGCATCCTGCCGATCCTTCATACACTTTTATCGTTATTGACGACGTTATCACCACCGGCGCGACGCTCCAAGCCGCCATTGACGCTCTCCAGGGCGCCGGCGCGAAGCACATCATTCCGCTTGCGCTTGCTCATTAGCCCTCGCCCACTAAATTTGATACTGTGCGCAATATAGGATGGGTCGCATAGAGGCCTAGTGCGGCGGGTTGCTAACTCGCTATACGAGTAAAATCGTATCGAGGGTTCGAATCCCTCCCCATCCGCAAA
>CAYGGK010000009.1:0-18346 GCA_964349555.1 uncultured Candidatus Saccharibacteria bacterium | reverse complement strand
CCGTTCCCGCCGTTGCCCCCAACCCCGGTGCCTCCGCTGTCGCCCCCGCTTGTGCTCGCGCCGCCGCCTCCGCCTCCTCCGCCAGTTCCACTTCCAGGACTTCCTCCGTTATTCCCTTGACCGACCGTACCTGCAGCACCATTATTAAACACCGAACCGTTGGAATTTCCTCCCCCGCCAGAGCCAAATGGGCCTCCGACGCATCCCTCGCCATCACCACAGCCTCCGCCGTAAGAAGATAGAAGTGAGCCGAATGAAGAAACTCCGCCATTATTAGCGGGTTGACCGCCCGAGGCACCATCGCCGCCTGCACCTACGATAATTGTGTATGGTTGTGCGGTAATCACGAGACCAGATTGATCTTGGAAACCGCCGGCTCCGCCTCCACCACCATTAAGATCAAAGGTTCCGCCGCCTCCGCCCCCTACCACCAACGCTCGCACTGACGTTGCAGCATTCGCATGAAACGGAGTAAGGAGGAGGAGAACTGAAAGTGCAGTGAATAAAGCCAAACCTTTTCGTATCATTGTGAAGTGAGTTTTCATCCAGTGATTCTACACCCAACTTAATGTGACCTTTTTACGACGGTGGATAAGTTGCAACTTAATCAGAAAAGCATAAAATGTCTGGGAATCTCCTATAAATTAATGTGAACCAAATTGAGAATGACTTCATAGAGTTCCTAGCTCAGAGAAATGGTGAGCCAGTAGATTCTGTGCGCCGGCGATATCTTGCGGCTAAGGAGTATATGAATTTTGGTAGCAAAGAATACTCGCGTCACGAAGACGAGAATTACTACACTTTGCAGATGTTCTTCAACGATCAAAATGACAAAAATCTTTTTGAGTCGTACCGCTATTATGCGTACCCCGACATTCTGCGCATGTTGTCGTACTCTTTCCCGGCAATACCGACACGCAAAGGATATTTCAAGACTTTCATACGAGCTCTCAAAAAAGGCGACTTGACGAAAATTACTTCTTATTTAAAACGCAAAACGACTCAAGACCCGAAAATATCAACTGCGGATAAATTGCTTAATGGGTATGAGAGCCCGACCATACTTGATTATGGGTGTGGCTTAGGGCACCTCTCTTTTGAAATGGCACAGAAAAGTCCTTTATCGAAAATAATCCTTGTAGATCTTGATACGGTCAAATTGGATTTCACCGAGTATAGATTCAAGAAACACGGCATTAAGTTTGAAGTCTTGCGGATAAAAGAAGGCAATCAATACCCGACGCTTCCTCCTCACACCATCTGCATTGCTACTGACGTGCTTGAACATCTCCATAAGCCGCTCCTCGCCTACGGGCACATCCACGACAGTATGGAGGAAGGAGGCCTTTTATACGGGAACTTTGAGGACCATCATCATGGGATGTACCACACCCACCCCGACATGTCTGACATACGCGAGGCCATAGCAAAGGACTACGATGTTCTTGGAGAAGGGTTCTATCGAAAACGTTAATCTCTACTTCTTGCTCGCAATATAAATGTGTTCGCGGGGGTTTACGCCAAAGCGCGTAAGCGGCGGACGATTCTCGGGGGCGATGTCCGTTACTACGAAACCTGCCTTTTTAAGTCGTGCGGGATAGTCGGTGCCGTAAATACGGACATGGTCGATCTGCCCGAACGTCTGCTCCCGTTCCTCTTCGGTTCGCGCGCTTGGATCCTCAATCGTTTTAGTTATATACGAAATGGGCACTTGGAGAATCGCCTTACCCCCCGATTTCAAGACGCGGTATAGCTCTGAAAGGGCGCATGAGTCATCCTCAATATGTTCCAACACATGATTGCAAATAATGCTATCAAACGACTTGTCAGCGTATGGAAGCGCGGTGATGTCAATCTCGTCAACACCATCATAACGACCATCCTTATAACGCGGACTGCCGTAAAATTTATCGCCGCATACGTACTCTATGCCGGGCATCTGTTGTATGCGCCGTCTTGTATTCCTCTCTGGGGCAATGTGGAGGATGCGCTGGCCCGGGGTAAGTGTGGGGGAGAGATACCACCAGACGAGCCGTTCCTTGTCGCTTGAGGAGCACCACGGGCAGGTGGCGTGCGGCCTATTCCCCATCCCGACGATGTCGTATCGGGTAATCGTTTCCTGTCCTATTGTTTTCTTGTTTCTCGGAAGGAAGATGCGGGCCGACCTTTCACAGAGCGGGCAGTAAAAGGAGTGGCCGTAATATGCGACATATCGTTTCAGTGAGCGGAGTGCCGAGAGGATTTTATTCATAGTGAGTTCATACGTGCGAGAAGTGCGCGGGCGGCTCTTTCCCAAGAGAACTGGGCCGCACGCGCATGCCCGCGCGCACGGAGCGAATCTCGCAGCACTTTATCACGAACAATAGTAGAAAGCGCTTGCGCGATGTCAGAAGGGTCATGCGGGTCGACGAGAAGTGCGGCGTCGCCTGTGACCTCGGCGAGCGCCCCTGTGTTTGTCGTGATAACCGGCAGATTTGCGTGCATCGCCTCAAGCACGGGCATTCCGAATCCTTCGATGAAGCTTGGGAACACGAGTGCCGTTGCTTTTGTATATAAATATGCGAGTTCTTCATTGCTGACGTACCCCACAAAATGGACGCGTGAGGTGACACCGAGCTTATTTGCCAGAGAGACAAGCGATTTGTAGTATGCCCCCTCTTTCTTCCCTGCAATGACGAGAGAGAAATCGGGGTGTGTGGGATAAAAGGACGCGAACGCGCGTATGACGCCCGCAACATTCTTCCTTTCCTTCAGCACGCCAGCAAAGAGAAAAAATTTATCGGGTACGGGAAGCGCTTGAGTAGATGCAGGTAAGGGCATGTAACCGATATGTATAGTTTCGATTTTCTCCGGCGCAATACTGAAGTGGCGTATAGCGTTAGTGCGAGTCGCGTCCGAAATAGCGACGATACGAGTTGCCCTGCGAAGCGAGCGTTCTTGAAGCATATACAAAAACCAGTTCGTGAGACGCTCCCTAAGGGAACGAGGAGGAATATCAAGAAAAGCGAAATCATGCGTGATGACAATTGATTTCTTTGGGCGGGAAAAGAGTGGAATAATGGGGGTGAAAAAGACATATGCATCGAGTGTTGGGTCGAGTGTCCGAGCGCCGGTGAGCCAGAGAGGTCCATTCCCAATAAAGACGGTCTCTACATTCGGGTGGGTTGAAAAAAGTGTTTCGCGCGGCGTCCCTTTCAAATAAACGGTATAGGTGTTCCTTGGATCTTCTCGTAGTAGTGCTTCTGCAAGCGCAAAATTAGCGCGTCCAAGACCGCCCGGTTTCTCCGGCTCGCACGGGTGGATGAAAAGTCCAATGTTCATAATTCCATTTCGTGAATAAGCCGAGGAGCGAGTTTCTCGAGGCTGTGGTGCTCGATTACCGTTCTTCGAGCGCTGTCCACTTGTTCTTCCCATCTTTCGTAATCTTTAAGCATAAAGAGAACCATCTCCGAAAGAGCTTCCGGAGTCCGATCCCTAAGGAGAAACATATTTTGACTTTCCACCTCCCTCTTCTCACCAAACGCCTCACTCGATAATGCTACAGGTGTTCCGCAAGCGACAGACTCCAACACCGATTTGTCATAATGCCCATCGGCAGCGAGATTTATCGAGATGCTGTGAGCGCTGTATAGAGCTGGAGTTTCTCTATTTGGCTTGGGGCCGAGAAACATGACTGCATCCAGAATATCGGCGAACTCCTCTCTAAGCTGTTTCCCATAGGTCTCGTCCTCGGGCCCGACTATCGTGAGCGTAATTTCGGGCACAGATTTTCTTATGATTCGTAAGGCCGCCAAAGCAATGTCTACGTGCTTTGAAGGCGCAACACGCCCCTGCATATAAAGAGAGTATCGATTACGAGTAACTGGCTGGGGTTTAAAGATATCCGTATCAATACCGGCAGGCATACGAACGGCGCGCGACACTCTTGCCGTTGCTGAATATGGAGAGGTATAGAAAATGCGATGCGCCAAATGTGTCGCTAGTCGTAGACGCCAATTGTCGCGCGGATGGTTGTACCAAAAGAATATTTTCTTGCCCATTATTCGCCAGTCGAGACCGCCGAGAATTACATACTCAGGATTCATATGCACAAAGACATGGTCATAGTACGGCCGAAGTTTCCAAATAAGCCATCCGAAGCGGGCCACATATTTTATTCGAGATGATTTCTTTTCTTTTCCAAGCGAATACAATGACACGTTGGTAGGTAATGAGTGTCGACCAAGTTTTAAACAAATGACTTCGATATGTTCAAAGTGTTTGGCGAATTCTCCGACCCAACGGTGGAAGAATCCAAGAATGGGATCATCGAGATCGATGACTTGCGTGACAATAAGCAATTTCATGAGTGTTGTAACGTCTGGGCGAGATCTTCAGCGATGCGGGCTGGGGTGTCGCCCACGGCGGCGAGGTACGCGCGCGCTGTCTCTTCAGCGCGGCGAGGGAGCTCAAGGCGCTCTCGCGTATCCTCGATGAGTCTGCCGATATGGAGAGAGAGCGCCGTCGGGTTGGCAACCGGCGCAGAAAGAACGTCTTTGGAGCCCTGGAAGACTTCGCCCACGATGCCAACGTCGGTCGTGATGATGGGAACCCTCGCGAGCGCCGCTTCAACTAAAGTACGCCCGTAGCCCTCATAGGCGCTCGCCTGTATAAATGCTTGTGCGCCCCCCATGAGCGCACGCGCGTCGGGGCGCTCGCCGAGAAAGATAACCCTACTTTCTAGGCGGAGGTGGCGCGTCATTTTCTCCAACCGCCTACGTTCGCGACCCTCGCCGACGATGAAGAGTCCCGCCATCGGGTACTGCTTGGCGACGAGCGCGAGCGCCGCGAGAATATCTTCAATGCGTTTTTCTCTCTCGAGACGCCCGACTGCGATAAGCGCGAAGGTGAATGAGTGTTTTGGCAAAGGAGTTGGGGCGGGAGCGGACGCATCAACCGCAACTGGAATAACCGTCGGCTCTACAATATGCGACCCATACCGCGTAAGAAGCGATGTTTTTATACGCCCTGAAACAACGCGGATACCGGCGGCCTCTCTGAGAACGCTGTCCGCGATACGGCAACGCCAGCGGTTTAAGAGCGACCTTTTTATAAACCACGGGGAAAGAAAGTCGGTATGCACTTGGATGTGTAGTTTCGCGTCTGTGCCGCGCACGGCGCGAAGCGCGGAGAGTCCGTGTTCAAAAGGGTCCTGCGCCGAAACAACCCCGATGCCCTTTCCAAGAATGAGCGCATGCGCTCGCGAAGCGAGCATAGGTATTCGAAAGAGTTTCCATGTGTGCACTGGGTGTAAAAATAAGCTCCCTTCCTGCTCTTCTCTCGCTGTACCTGATACAGAAGAAAGAATGTGCAGTTCGCCTATCGCCGCGGCATAGGTATGCATACGCGCGCGCGCCGCACTTGTTGCGTCAAAAATTGTCGGGTCGTTTGAAATGAAGAGAACTTTCATAAATTTTGCAGAGCCATGGCTGTTCTTAAAAGCATCGTTTCGAGCGAAAACCGCTTCGCTGATTCTTTGGCGTGTTTCGAAAATTTTAAACGTCTTTCTTGATGCTCGATGAGTATTCGTAGAGACGAAGCCAGCTCTGTCTCGTCTTTCACATTGATGAGGATTCCATCTCCCTTCAAAATAATTTCAGGATTCCCACCCGCGTTTGTGGCAATAATGCATTTGCCAAGCATCAGTGCTTCTATGAGGGTATGGGAGAGGCCTTCATAAGTGGAGTTCAGCACAAAAATATCCGCGTCATTCATTATCGCAAGGGTCTCTTCGTGAGAAAGTTGCCCTGTAAACAAACATACATTATTTAGCCGTAACAAAGCCGCGTGTTCTTTGAGTCTTTTTTCCTCAGGGCCCATGCCGACAATAACGAGCGATGCACTCAAGCCCCGACTACGAGCGGCCCATAGTCCGTCAAAGACCCGAATGAGTCCATCTATACCTTTCCACTCGACCAATCTTCCGATGGTGACGACTCGCGGACGCGGTAATGCTTTTACGGATTCTGGAACATCTTCAGTCATTTTTTCTATAGAGACAGCGTTGTAAATGACCTGTATTTTGTTTCTCGAAATCCCCCATTTTAAAACAACATTCTTCAGGTACTCGCTCGGCACGACGACACGAGTGGCGCTTCGCGCCACGCGGGTCTGGATTTCCTGCAATCTGCGTACGAAAAAAGATTTCTGCGGAGTCTGCACGAAGTCGTCAAGCTCCTGCGTAACGCCAAACCGTTGCCTGCCCTGTTCCCACGCATAGTCGCCGACCACCTTCACTACAAATGGCTTCCCTGCCTTCTTCGCCGCATACAGTGCCGGCAATCCGACCGAGACCGGGTCAAGGGCGAGAACGACGTCGGCATGACGCGCGGCCTTGAGCACGCGGTGATAGTAAACATAGTGGCGAATAAGCTTCGGCAGATGACGGACATCACTAAACTTCACTATCTCAACCTCAATACCCTTCCCGGGTAGCCCCTCCTGGAGGAGCTTCGCATAGGTCGCCGGACCGCCTATCTCGGGCGGGTATAAGGGGGTAGCGATAAGCAACTTCATGCAGTCATTCTATGTTAGATTTCAATATATGAAAATCGTGCTGGCAACCCCTCTGTACCCGCCCGATATCGCGGAACCAGCGCCATATATAAAAGAACTCGCGAAGCGCCTCTCTACGTTACACGAGGTGACTATTGTGACGTACGGTCGACTGCCGGAGAAAATCCCGGGAGTTTCTATTGTGGCGGTCGATAAGCGACAACCGATCATCCCCCGACTCCGTGCCTACTGGTCAGCTCTCCGTCGTGCGGCCAAAGATGCTCACGTGGTGTATGCAGAAAACGGAGCGTCAGTAGAGCTACCGGTGTTTTTTATTTCAAGTCACCTCATTTTCCATATTGGAGATAAGAAAGCACATGGACGTACAAAACATAACCTTCTGCGATATCTGCTGGAAAAACTCGTATGCACACGAGCGCGGACAGTGCTCAAGGGAAGTCCCCTCCCTCGGCCGGAGATTATTCCATTTGAGAAACCCCCCGCCTTGGACGCTTACGAAGCTTCCTGGCAGTCGCATATGACACAAGTTACTGACGCCTTATCCCATGCAAAATAACCCTGAAAAAGATTGGGAGGCGTACCGAGAGCGTGAACTCGCCGTCATTACGCCGATTCTTGATAAGCTCGGATTTAAACTTGAATCTTCACAGCCACACATTGCAGGCGAGCGGTATATTATGCGAGCGGTCACGACGACGAGCGGTAGGAAGCTAATACTGCTCGGGCGGCGCATAAAGGACAATGTACGCGTAGTAATCAAGGCGACGAACGACCCCGGCGGCATACATGAACTCGAACACGAGCGGGAATGCCGCCGCGTGCTTCAAAAAATCAATTTTGCTTACCACGTATTTCTGTCCCCCGAAGAAATACTTTTTACAAAACGGGCTGGCTATACGCTTTCCGTTCAGTCATTCATTGAACAAGAGAGCACTTTCCTCGCGCGACCGCTCAAAGAGCAGTTTGCGCTTGCCCTAAAAGCCTTTAAAGCGCAGGAGGGCGCTCATGCGACCACCTACGGCCACGAGCACCTCGTACGCAAGACTTTTGGCTCCATGAACGCTACGAACTATCTCGATGCGTTTGAGAAATTCAAGCGAAACATCTTCCGCGAGCTTCCCGATGGAATGGTTTCAAAAAGCATCCTTGACGAGGCATCTAAACGACTCACAGAGGGACAGGAGGTCATCGAACAGTACTGCGGATTCCTTACCCACACGGACCTCATCCCCCATAACATCCGCGTGAAAGATGGAGAAATTTATTTATTGGATCATTCGTCGCTCCGGTTTGGCAATAAATATGAGGGATGGATGCGCTTCATTAACTTCATGACGCTCTATAATCCCCCGCTTGCAGACGCACTCATTGAATACGTGCGGCTCAATCGCACGCCGGAGGAACTGCTTTCGCTGAGGCTCATGCGCATCTACCGGCTCGGCGAGATCATCTGGTACTACGTGAACACACTCGACAAGTGCACGGGCGACCTGCACACGCTCAACACCGAGCGCGTGAAATTTTGGGCACGCGTGCTTGAGGCCGTGCTTCGCGACGAGCCGGTACCGCAGGATGTTCTTGAGAGATATCGTACGATACGCGATACGCTCCGGAGTCCGGAAGAAAAAGTGCGCCAAAAAGACCTTCACTAGATAAGCACCACATCCGTTTAAATCAACTTATTTGTGACTCTTTTGTAAAGTTAAAACATCATATCCAGACGTAACTCTATCTTCTCTGGCAATGCCAATTGATTCAAAAAACTTAAAGAGTTCGTCTTGAATTTTTTCTGAATCCCCATCTTCTGTCAACTTTTCCATCTCTATAAAGATACCTAAATTTTCAACCACATCAATACATATTTCACAATTATCATAATGAGTAATGGCCCGAGTTTTATTCACTCTAAGTGCCTCTTTGTACCCCATAAGAAAAATTGCTTCTTCCATCTCTTTCTTTGAGCTCACTTCCACCTCATGTTCAATTGCGTCAAGATCATTCGACATCCTCTTTTTTATGGTAAATAAAACTTTGGAATTGTCCTTAACACGAATGCGCAAGAAAACTTTGTTTGAACGAAATTGCTCCAAAGAACCGACCTTTTCGGTGTACACCACATCGCTCTGGGTAATTGGTGCCTCGAACACACAACCAATAGACTCCAGTTTCTCAATCACGGCTTTTTTATCCCTAAGAATGGCTTTTACTTCAATTTCCTTCATAGTGAACTTTTTAAAACAGCGCCGAAAACCTTTTCGCGCATCTGCTTCGCGATTATGTCCCAGTCGTAGTCTCGCTCGACCATCGTGCGTGCCCGTTCAGAAATCTCTCGCGCCTGTTCCGGGTGTGCGATAACGTCTTCGATTCTCCTTGCAAGCGCCAACGGATCGTCCGGCGGGACAATCCACGCAGTTTCTCCATCGACCGCATAATCTGCGATACCACCGACCCCTGAGGTGACAAGCGGGAGTTTCGAGGCGAGCGCCGAGATAAACGCGTTTCCGAGCCCTTCCGAGCGCGAGGGCGCGACGAAAATGTCGCATGCCTTGCGGTACAATGTCACGACTGAACGGTCTACATTGCCGGTGAATATCACCCGACTCTGGATCCCAAGTTCCTTAGCAAGCGCCTTAAGCATAGTCTCGTCGGGCCCGCCACCCACCAACACAAGCTTTAGGCGCTGCGGCAGGAGCGCGAGCGCGCGGATAGCCGTGTCGTGACCCTTCTGGTGTACGAGGCGCGAGGTGTTGACCAGATAGACCTCTCCGGCCTTCTTCCCCAGCTTCTGCTTGATTTCCTCGATCTGTTCGGGAGAAGATGTCTCCTTAAGGTCGTTCGGGTTCGCGCCATTTTTTATAAGCACGATCTCACCATGGTAGCCACGACGCGGTGGCCAAGTCGCAAGATACTTCGAAATCACTTGGATAACCTCCGTGGTGCGAAAGCCCTTATTCAGGATTGGAATGAACGGCTTAATGAAAGCCCGTTCGAAGACCTTTTCATACGGATCGCCGTCCTGGAGCGTGAGGACGCGCGGTGCGCGAACGCCTATCGTGCGCGCAAGCACCGCTGGCAGAAGCATATACGTCATCATTGACCACACTGCATTGAAATGCAGCCTGCGGTCAAGCGACCGCGCCTTAAGCGCCGCAAGCGGAATAAATAAAACTTTAGAGAGGTACGCGCCGCCGACCCCGACCCGATGAACCCGCGTATGGCCGAACGTCTCTTCTCGCGGCGCCTTCGGGTCAAAGAGGAGCGTAATAAGATGGAATTCGATATCCGACGGGTCAATGCGGTCGGTTATTTCTTTAATCGCCGCCTCGGCGCCTGAAACGAAGCTTGGATAGTAGGCGAGCGAGAAAATGAGAATTCGTTTCATGCTTTCCATTTCTTGGCCTCGTCAATATAGTCCTTCAGATGCCGTTTCTGTTTCCAGCCGAGCGATTCTATCTTTGAAGTGTCATCTGCCCCGGAGGAGCGTGAGGTCTTCGTCTGCGGGTACATCTCTATTTCTCCGCCGAACATTTCTGCCACGTCTAAAATGGAGTGTATGTCCTTTGAGCTGATATTGAAGCCGTCACCCGCTCCTTTTTCGCCAGTCAGAATAATGCCGTCAATCGTGTCAAGTACGTGCGTGAACGCACGAGTCTGTGTGCCCGGCTTGTTCACTTTATGCGGAGAACCTGCGAGGAAGTTCTGGCGGAACGTTTCTATGAGGGTGCCTTGCGTACCCCATGCCCGCTCGCGCGGACCGTAGACATTATAGAAATAGACAATCGCATAAGGCAGTTCATACCAGCGGCCGTAATTCTCAATAAGACCCGCGTTGGTCGCTTTTGACCATGTATACGGCGAAAGATCTTTCCCTGGCGTACCGTCAGCAGTATGCGTGGCCGGTGATTTCGTAGAGGACGCCGCGTACACAAGCTTCACTCCCTTCTTCCGCCAAAATTCAAGGACAGCCGCTGTTCCGGTAATATTCATATCCAAGACGAGCTCCGGTTCGTCGAGACTGGTGTGGACGCGCGAATACTCGCCGAGGTGATAGATCATATCCGGCGTCTCGGGAACATGCTTTTCAATATCTTTGGTGTGGCCTTCGCGATAGTCGACACCGGGCACGTGATTGTCACGGCTCCCGGTGAAATAATTATCAAGTGAAATAACGCGGTGGCCGTCTTTTACCAAACGCTCGCAGAGATGCGAGCCGATGAAGCCCGCGCCGCCAGTTACGAGAATGATTTTTTGATTAGCCATTAGAGAAACATGAGCGCGCTACCGGCAAGCGCCATAACGCCGAGAAAACTGAGAAACCACGGGGAATGGAAGATGCTCCTGGGCTCAGACGTGCTCACGGTAGGCAGTGCCGCCCCCGCGGCGGCGAGCTCTGTCGTCGTCGCGGGGGCGCGAACTGCATTCTCATACGCTTGAATGTTCTGTGCCGTACTGATAATCGGTTCGACCTTGCTCACCGCGGACGGTTCGACTTTGCTCACTGCAGGCGGTTCGACCTCCTGTACCCTTTCATAACTCGTCGTGTCGGGAGAAGGTTGCCCGACTGTGATGAGCGAAGCGATCTTTCCGTAGGTACTGCCGGAACCGATGCCCTTCACGTTTTGAATGTCTTCTATTTCAACGAACGGCCCGTTCGCTGTGCGATAGTCGATGATGCGTCCAGCAATCACCGGCCCCACTCCCGGTAACGTTTCAAGAAGCGCCGCATTGGCCGTGTTGATGTTCACTGCTTCCGCCGCCTGCGCGCCCGAAGGGAGAAAACATGCGAGTGCGAATAAGACCCCGATGCGCACTGGAGGTATCATATGTCGCCCTTCAGCACCTTCCGCAACTGATCCTCCGAGACCTCAAATGGCTGTTTTGGTTGTGGCGGTGGTTGTGATTGGCTCGATTGTGGTTGGTTACGCGTAATGACGTCCGCGAGTGCTCCCTTAAGTGACTGCTGCTGCTCTCCCTGTTTCTTTTCTTTTTCCACTCCCTTCTGTGCGGTCATCGTACGCAGAATTGACTTCAGGTCTTCAGAGCTCTTGGTCACAATGGGTGGTCGAGGAGGAATGGGTTGTTTCATTTGCTCGTGTGAGGGACGCGCAGTCGGCGGGCGAGGAGCAAATGGTCTGGCGACGTTCGTGCTCTGGCGAACGTCGAGATCCGAGCCTGCCTGCCGGCCAGGCAGGGACCTTTGCGCTGCGTCCTCCGTAGCTCTGAGCGAAGGACGGGAGACGTTCGGCGACTGCGCGCTTTCTTTCTGTATCGGTGGACGAACTACAGGATTCTTCTTCATCCTCGCATCAAATGGTGCTTCGGACGCCGCGCTTGCGGCTAACTCTTCTATAATGACGCCCTCCACGCCTGCGCGAGGCGCGGTGAACTGTGCGTGCGATGCGGCAACAACTTGTTCACGGTAGGACACCGGCGGCGCCTCTATCGGCGGAATGGTCACTGCCGAGAACGGTGCCGACCCGACGCCGTCTATCATGAGCGTGAGGTACACCTGTCGACGATCGAGGCTCACGACATCCTCCTTTGTGAATTTCGGCATAAAGATGGTCTCCAACACTTCCGCGTCAAAGGGCCCGACGCGGAAGACGACCGTCGTCCCGACATTGCCGAAGACTGCGTCGCGCACCTCCTCTTCCATCTGCTCTATGTATTGGTGCGCGATAACGAGATTTAGTTTATATTTGCGCGCCTCGGAAAGAATCTCGGCGAACGTCTCGTTCGCAAAGTTTTGGAATTCATCGACGTAGAAATAAAAATTTGGTAGTTTAGCGAGCTCGGGCTTCTGTAGATTTGCGCGGCTCATCGCGGCGAGAAAGATGCGGGTAGTGAGCATAGAGCCCAGGAGACGCATGTTCGTCTCCCCCACAAGACCCTTGGAGAGATTGATGATGAGTATCTTCTTTTGGTCCATCAGCTCTCTGATGTCAAAGGATGACTTCGGCTGGCCGATGATGTTTCTGATGAGCGGATTGCCGGTGAATTGCCCGACTTTATTCTGAATGGCAGGCGTGGCTTCTTGCGTATAGCGGTCGCCATAATTGGCAAACTCCTTCGTCCAGAAATCTTTCACAACAGGGTCCTTCACATTTTCAACTACCTTCTTTCGATACTCTTTGTCAGTGTACATGCGGTTGACACCGAGAAGGGTCGCGCCCGGATATTCAAGGAGAGCGAGGAGTGTATTCGTGAGGATGTATTCCATGCGCGCGCTCCACGCGTCTTCCCAAATCTTCTTAAAAGTTGACATGAGACCGCTGACGACGAGATGGCGCCGGTCGTAGCCGACATCTTCCATTACGTTAAAGGCGATAGGGTGTTCAAGATCGAAAGGGGCGAAATAGACGACGTCTTTTATACGATTCTCGGGGATGTAATCAAGAAGGTGCTCGACGGTTCCGCCGTGCGGGTCAATAAAGGCGAACCCCTCACCGTTACGCAGGTCTTGAATCGCCATGTTCTCCAAAAGGGTGGACTTCCCCATGCCGGTCTTACCGATCACGTACATGTGACGGTCGCGGTCCTTCGTCTTAATACCAAAAGGGACGTACTTGCCGCGCGAGTCAGTCGCCGCGAAGTAGGTAACGCGTTCCGGATTATCCATCGCGTTTCAGTATACTAGATTTTTACTCGCCTCGCGTGCGGAGCGAAAGACCGATGCCGAGGACGCATGCACCGAAGATAACGGCAAGAAGCGAGCGGAAAGACATTGGCAGGCCTGAGAATTGCACTAAAATAATTAAAACGCCGAGAAGAATAAGTGCGCTTGGCTTGGACATAAGGCAAGTATATCAGAACTCAACTATCACCACAAACTCGCCGCGGATAGTGGAAGTGTGCGCGGCGAAGTGCGCGAGGAGTTCGGAGGGCGTGCCGGAGATAATTTCTTCGTGGATCTTGGTGAGTTCGCGTGCGATGCTAATTCTAGAAATACCGAGGGCTTCAAGCTCTTTCAGCAGTTTTAAAATCCTGTGCGGAGACTCATAGAGGACAACTGCGGTATCATGATCCGCCAGTTTTTTAAGCGCGGTCTGCCTACCCTTCTTGTGCGGCAGAAAGCCGAGAAAGGTGAAGGCGGTCGTGTCCACCCCTGCGATAGAGAGCGCGGCCGTGAGCGCCGAGGGCCCCGGTATCGCTTCTATTTTTACTATTCCACCATTCGCGCGAATTAGAGCTACGAGCCGCGCGCCGGGGTCAGAAATACCGGGGGTGCCGGCGTCGCTCACAAACGCAACGTGTTCGCCTGCCTCAAGCCGCCTCATTATCTCTTCTGCTTTTTTAATCTCGGTCGCCGCGTCGAGCCGCTGAAGCGGTTTTTTTATTTTATAGCGCGCGAGCAATTTAGAAGTAACGCGTGTGTCTTCGGCATAGATGACGTCGCACTCTTTCAGCGTCCGCAGAGCACGGAGCGTGATGTCCTCCAAGTTCCCTATCGGCGTCGCGACGATTGAGAGCTTCCCCATAATGCTACTCTACCGTGTAACAAGCGCGTCGGCGACTTTATAGATGTCGCCGGCGCCCATGGTCATAATGGTCTCGCCCTCTCCTGCTTCGCCAAGAGCTCTTTCAATGCCGGCAAAATCAAGCGCAGTCGCGTCAGTGCCGGTTGCCCTGATGCGCTCGGCGAGTATCTCGCTTGATATCGTACCGTCGTCTGCCTCGCGAGCGGCATAGATGGGCGCGATGAATACTTGGTCGGCGTCGTTAAAGGCGGCGGCAAACTCATCAAGCAGGTCGCGTGTACGGCTATAGAGATGTGGGTGGAAGGCGATATATATTTTTCCCTGCCCTGAGCCCGTCACTTTTTCGCGAAGCGCCTTGAGAGTATTTTTTACCGCTGTTGGATGATGCGCGTAATCGTCGTAGACGTCCGCTCCCTTTTCTGTCCTGCCCTTGTATTCAAACCGACGCCAGGTGCCTTGAAAGCCTGAAAGTGATTTATCAATTACGGAATCTAGAATAGAAGGTAGCAGGGCGCGCGCGGCCGCCGCGGCAGCGCGCGCATTGTTTTGATTAAATTCTCCCGGCAGTTTGAGCTCGTATGCCGGCTCATTCGTATAATCAACCACTTCTGCTTTCGCATACGCGAGAAATGGCTTGATATTTTGGTCATTCGGATTTGTCACAATCGCTCCATTTTCAGGAACCTTCTCAACGGCTTTCTGAAATGTCTCTTGAAGAGCCGCGAGCGAGGTAAAATAATCTGTGTGATCCCATTCGAGATTGGTGATAACGAGTACGTGCGGAAAGAGCTCGAGCAAGTGATCTTTGTATTCGCACGCCTCAACGACAAATAAATCAGAATCTCCGTGTAAATAATTTGAGCCAAAATCTTTTACAATAGAGCCTATGATTGCCGTCGGAGACGCCTCCGCATCCTGCAGTATCTTCGCGAGCATCCCGGTCGTCGTCGTCTTTCCATGAGTCCCTGCAACGGCAATGGTATGTTTCTTTTTTGAGATCTCCCCCAGCATCGCGAAATAAGACCTCTGCGGGATACCAAGTTCTCTCGCACGTATTCGCTCTGGGTTATCTTCGGGCACCGCATCGCTATACACGACCGTCTCCGCATCTGCGGCGACATTCTCTGTCTTCTGACCAATAGTCACCTGAATTCCCTTTGTCTCAAGAAGTTCTATCACCGGACTTGCTTCCCTGTCCGAGCCGGTCACTTCTGCACCCTGGTCTTTGAAATACTGAGCGAGTGCACTCATTCCTATTCCCCCAATGCCAATAAAGTAGACTTTTTTCATTGCATAGAAAAAACAATATCCGCAATGTCGCTTCGCACGGCGTTCGTTGCGCCGTTCTGTATCCGATGAGGATAGGTTCTATTCGACAGCAAGACGACGGCCTTCCCTTGCTTCGGATCGATAATTATGGACGTTCCTGTAAATCCCGTTTTGCCAATCATATGTTCGTGCGCATGCGATCCCATGAAAAAGGGCTGATTAAGTTCCCACCCGATGGAAGCCCACTCGCCGATGTCGGCGAGTGCATTCGTGGTCATGAGCGTGACTGTTTCCTCCTTGAGGATACGTTTGCCACGGAAGGACCCTTTCTGCAACATCATTTCTGCTACATTCAGGAGATCGTCAGTGTTCGAGAATAATCCTGCGCATCCAGGATCGTAGCCTTCTTTTTGACAGATATACGTTGTCTCATCGTGCACCTCTCCTTGGATTTCTCCGCGCCACGTCGTGATTTCGGTCGGCGGAATGGCGGTTTTGTCTACCGGATGGAACGTCGAATGCGTCATCGCAACCGGATCAAGAATGGTCTTGCGAGCAAGAGTGTAGAGCTTTTCGCCCGACACTCTTTCGAGGATGAGCCCGAGCAGGTTAAGCGGCGTGTTGTTGTATTTTTGCTTAGTGCCGGGCAGGAACTCGAAGGGCCGATGGAACAGAAAATCGAGAACGTCTTCAGCGGTGTAGCCCTCATAGCTGAAATTCGGGTCGGGATGCTTTTGCAGAACGTAAGTATACGTAAGCAAATGCCGAATGAGACCTTTCTCTGCATGTTCGATATCAATCTCGGGGAGGTAAGTAATGATCTGGTCATCGAGACCCAGCTTTCCTTGCTCAATGAAATGCCCCGCGATAAGCGCGACGGGCACCGCTTTCGTTATTGAGGCAACGTCGTAGGTCGTATCGGTCATCACCTCGGGACTGGTAACATCGTAGGTAAAATGCCCGACAGCCACGTACTGCCGTTCGCCACCAACAAGAACTCCTACTACCGCCCCAGGAAATGTGTGTTCATCAATCGCTTTCAGTAATCGCTCCTCGATCTCATTTTTCATAGCGCCTTGATTATCGCATTAAACTGATCCCCGCGATCGTATTCGTTCTTGAACATCCCGAATGATGCAAATGCGGGTGAGAAAAGGATGCTGTCGCCAACCTCCGCGGCTTTCGTTGCGGATTCCACAGCGCTGGAGATACTATCATATATGACAGTGCCTGATGGAAGTTGGTCCTTGATGCGGTCAGTGCCGCTACCGGCGAGCAGAATCACTCTCTTCACTTCGGATAGCTTTGCGATTAATACTTCCATATCGAGGGCCTTGTCCGCACCGCCCATAATCAACACCGTGCGGGCAGGATCGAGCGCCGAGAGTGCCGCGAGCGTCGCCTCGGGTGTTGTTGACGTCGTGTCGTTGTATATTTTCACCCCGCCTGCCCGCGCAGGCAGGCTCACCTCCCGAACGAATTCAAGTCGTCCCGGCACACCGGGAAACTCTTTAAGAGCTTTGCGACTTATCTCGTCGGGGATTTCAAGAGCGCGAGCGGTAGCGAGCGCGAGCGCGGCATTATAACGGTTGTGCAGACCAGGTATGCGCAGGGTCCAGGTGTCCGGCAACTTTAACTCGTCTACAATAACAACTTTTGACGCAATTTTTTCTCCGTATTTTTCTATTATAGTCGGAGCGCACTGCTTGCCAAGTATTAGTGTGTCTCTTGAGTTCTGATTCAAAAAAATATTCGCCTTGTCAGCGAGGTACGCGTCCAGACTGTTCGCGCCTGTGGTGAGCGATTTATCCTGAGCTTGGTCGAAGGAAGTCGAACCATAATAATTCAGGTGGTCATGAAAAAAAGTCGTGAAAACGGCAATATGCGGGCTCATCTTGGCTTCGCCCCAGCCCTGCAACTGCCAGGAATCAAGCTCAAGCACGGCGATGTGTGCGCTCGTCGCTTCGGTAAGCAGAGATAAGTTGGAAACGCCGCGCACATTCCCGCCGAGAAGTACTCGTTTCCCCGCTGTTTTGAGAACCGCATGAATCATGTGCGCCACGGTTGACTTCCCTCGCGTTCCCGTCACGCCAACGATTGGGATGCCTGAAACCTGCGCAAATAAGTCGGCGCTCATTCGCACCGGGATGCCATTCTTTCTCGCTTCAGCGATATACAGAGAGTCAAGTGGAACACCCGCGGCCTTCAGAATTAAGTCACGATTATTGAAGTCTTCGAGACGATGTTCACCGAGAACAAACGTGATATTCAGGAAGGATTCAAGCTGGGCCACAGACTCGGCGAGCAGTTCGCGCGACTTCAAATCGGTCACGGTAAGTTCCGCGCCACACTCGGCAAGATACCGCGCATCGCCAACGCCTCGACCCAAGAGGCCAAGGCCCATCACGGTAATCCGCTTATCGCGGAAGTGGTGTGAAGAGTCCATTACGCGAATCGTAGCTCACTGGCAGGCTTTTGTCGTCCAAATGTCGGAGTGCGTAAACGGAAGAGACGTTTTGGGGAGCTCTATGATCTGGTACGGCGCGGTCAGCGACTGCGCGAGCACACAACTCTCGTCAGGCCTCGCAAGCTCTATTTTGACTATTCGACTATCAGCATCTTCCACTTCGGCAACCGCTATCGCGTAGCCGGTGGTCGGCGCCTCCCCGGCGAAAACAGCAGCCACGACATTCGCGCTGAAGTCTACCGTTGGAGCAGGCGGAGGCTCCTTTAAAAGCTCCCAGAGTGCGGCAAACTCTTCTTGTGTTGTAATAAGGTAGTTCACACGTGAATCTATTACCGAATGCGGACCTTCGGCAAGAATTGTAAACGGGACAAGGGCGGCCGCCGGACCGCTCCAACTGGAGCCCACAGCAAACATGCCTGCTACTACAACGAGTAGAAGGCCGAGAAGTATAAGAGTTGCTTTCATTACCCCTAGTATAACTGCAGTAAACGCTCTCTCGCCGAGCCGTGGGTATAAGTTTCGGTGCAAGCGGTAGGGGTCGAACCTACGACCGCCCGAGTATCAGTCGGGTGCTCTA
>CAYGGK010000008.1:2484-18872 GCA_964349555.1 uncultured Candidatus Saccharibacteria bacterium | reverse complement strand
TTCAAGAGTTAGAACGAGGGACTCATAAACCCTAGACGGTGGCGCGACTCCACCCGCCGGCACCACGACATTTCTGGAAAATTTTGGTAAGATGATACGTGCTTGCGTACGCAAGCAAATGCGGGAGTAGCTCAACTGGTTAGAGCGCCGCCCTGTAGATGTGCAGCTTTCTCGAGAAATTGAGATTGAAACTTTCTGGGATATCGGTGGAGGCTAAATTCGCACATCGCGAATATGCGAATACCGAGGGAACCTCGTGATAGGTACGAGGGCGCCGTAGAGACTAGATACCGGAACCCTAAGGGTGAAAACCTACGGTGAAGATATAGTCCATGCCACCCCGAAAGCGGTGGGTAACGTGCACGGCGGAGGTTGCGGGTTCAAGTCCCGTCTCTCGCGCATAAAACACTTCGGCCCCGTTGCGTAGCAATGGGGTCTTAGTGTTTTACCGCGAAGCGGGACTTGAACGACGGAGCCGGTACACAAGACGAGTGAAGCGAGTGCTTGTCGGCGAGTCCGGGGAGGAGCCACTTAGCGAGTCTGCGAGCTTAGTGAGCTGACCCCAAGCCCGTCTCTCGCGCACCTCGACTTCGCTCAGTGCAAGTAAAATAACCGTAGTTCGGTTCAAAATGACTGCCCGAACGGCAGTTGTTTTTGTTATACTTAAGTTCATGAAAGAGTATTTTTTGCCAGAGGAGGATGGTCACATAGTGAGTTTTACTGAGCATGGTAACCCTGATGGTCCAGCCATTTTAAGCTTCCATGGTGGGCCTGGTTCCAAGAGCAAGCCCCAGCATGCCGAGCGATATGATTTGGCCAAAAATCGGGTCATTCTTTTCGATCAGAGGGGTTGCGGTAAAAGTACCCCAATCGGCAAGCTTGAGAGCAACACGACAGAAAATACGCTGAAGGACGTCGAGAGAATAAGAGTTCAGTTGGGTATCGATAAGTGGTTTGTATCTGGTGCAAGCTGGGGATCAACTCTCGCATTGCTTTACGCCATTCAAAACCCTGAGCGAGTTCGTGGCCTCCTGATTGCCGCAGTGTTTCTTGCCGATCGGGACTCTATTTCATGGGCAATGGCAGACACGAAGGGTGTTGCACGTCTGATGCCAGACGTTTGGGCTAAGCGTATGGACTTTTTTATGCGTTTCAATATTCGTGTTGAAACTCAAAACGAGGATCTGCTCAAGCTGCTTCAGGAGAGCGACCCCGAAAAACAGAAGCAAATTTCGGCTGGTATACAGGACTGGGAAGGGAACCTCTTTTCGTCTCAATCTTCGGTCTCGTATAAAGATCCTGCAGAGATATCAGAGGCTGATATTGCATCTACAAAGGTCTTTGTTCACTACGAGGCAAATCACGAATTTATCCCTGATAACTACATCCTCGATAACGCTGGCAAGATTGCGAATATACCTACGGTTATCGTGCATGGCAGATACGATATCTTGTGCCCCATGGAGAAAGCACAAGCTCTCAAAGAGAAGATCAGTAACTGCGAGCTGGTTATAGCCACCTCAAGCGGACACAAACTGACGGCAGAGGGCGAAACGATTCAGAAAATGGCCTACGATCGGTTCCTCGAACGACACGTCTAGCTCAGGTCAGGGATATGGATATATCTCTCGCGCTTTCGCATACTGGTTCCAACAGCGTCCAGTAGGGTGCACACCTCGACTTCGCTCAGTGCAAGCAAAATAACCGCAGATTGGTTCAGGAATCGCCTTTCGAGGCGATTTCTTGTTAGACTTTATGGATGGTTATCCTGTATTTATTACTCGCATACTTTTTGGTGGTGTGGATTGGGACACGCCTTGTTGTTCCACATCTCGGTTTTGGCAGAGAGCCGTTACCATCGAGTATCCCAGCCGAATTGGATCAGCGCATTAAGCAGTTTAATAGTGAGTCCTCAAATAATTCAGATTTCCTTAAAAAGTCTTATGAATTCGTAACTCAGACCTACAAGGGAAGCAGGGTAAAGACGATAACCAACTTTTGGAAGGCATTTCAGAATCCTCTCGACCTCAAGCCGGGATTCATGCCATGCAACGGACAGAATTATCTTTTGCGTCTCATGTTAGTAAAGAGTGGGAGGGTTACGGAAAAAAAGATTCAAATACGGACTGTCCCATTAAATCTGTTCATTCACCAGTACCTTCGTATTGATGTCGATGGTCAGTGGATAGAGGTAGATCCGTGGTCAGCTTTTCTTGGGGTACCCCTCGGCAAGAAATTAGCATTCTTTGGATAGGTCAGGTATTTGAATAAATTCGCCATCCTCCCGTATTCTAGTTCCAACCTCGTCCACAAGCGCGCCAAGTATAATGAATATGCTACACTGGACATATGAATCACGGAACTTTCCCGGTTGTCCTCCAGGAGGAGAAAGAAGGCGGATACTCCGTCTCTAATCCTGCGCTCGAAGGTTGCTACAGTCAGGGTGAAACCATTGAAGAAGCTCTCAAGAACATCAAGGAAGCCACTCTCCTCTGTCTTGAAGACGAGACGACTTCTGTTCAAAACAGGGACGTGAGTCTCCACCTAGTAACAGTCTAGCGGTATGCCCAAGCTCCCGAAACTGTCCGGAGCAGAATTGATACGCATACTCGAGCGACACGGATACGAGCAGGTGCGAACAAAAGGTAGCCATTCCCGACTCTACCCACCCGAATCTTCTGGACTCAAGAAAATCACTGTCCCGCTCCACAAAGAACTGAAGGCTGGGACGCTGTCTAACATTATGAAAGATGCAGGACTAACGACAGGCGACTTAAATGCTTGATTGAATTTCGCGCATCATAGAGGAAGTTGGAGCTGATAGACTGGTTACTATTATGAAGGATCAGTATTTTGGTGACTTCGGCGACTATCAAAAGATCTCACTTCTCAAAAGTCTCCAAAAGCAAGGAATTAGAACACTTGTATACTGGATGAAAACGAAGGACGATAGTAGCGCTGACGGCAAACACATCGCCTATCTACAAAAACCAAATGTGTGGAGATATTTCGATCCGGCAACGTACGATTTTGTTAAGGCTAGAATAGCTTCCGAAAGACGTTCACTGTCACATATTGAAGAGAATCTCCATTCTGACTCAATCAAATTCGTAAACGATTATATAGAAGACGGCACGACTCGAGATCGGATACTAAAAGACTTGGTTAATGATACTTCAGACCTTATCTTTTTTGACCCTGATAATGGCATTGAGGTCGCGTCGACAAATAAGAGAAACATTCATAAATACGCAACGTGGAAGGAAATTACCGAAGCGTTCAACTCAGGCAAGTCTGTTGTGGTCTACCAGCATTTTTCTAGAAGCAACAGGGATATGTTCGTTAAGAATAAAAAGACCGAAATTCAAGAGAGGGTTGGAGGCAAGCCCCTATCTGTCCGTGTAAGGCATTCGGTGTATTTTTTCATTCTTCAAGATGAACATAAAAAGGCAATCCGGGAAGCATTGTTGCAGTTCGCACAAACCTGGAAGAACCTTGCCGTCGTTGCTTAGAGTTTGTATTCTGGTCTCAACAACTAATACCTCTCGCAAGTATTTTCGTCCCGGTGGCTTACTTCTAGAATCCGAATATCATCAGCTTGTTTGCGAAAAATAACTCTTAACGACCCAACTCGAACGCGATACACGTCATCTACACCTTTAAGCTTCTTGATGTCGAGCGACGACGTGTCTCCGGAAAGAAGCGCCGTGAGCACCCCCTCTAAGCGTTCCCGTTCCTTCGCGGAGAGCTTTTTGAGAAGCTTCGTTATTTTATCCATGCACCTTATGTAGCGCAGTGAGAATGTCGCGAGCCGAAACCCCCCTCTCGTCGATAGTAGTGAAGTCGGCAACGGGTTCCCAACCCATTTCTTCAGTATCTACAGGCATAAGGCGGAAAAGTGGAGTAGAACGTCGAAAAACGGTTATAGACTCTCCTCGATTCACACGCTTGATATAGGCCTCTGTATTCTCGCGGAGTTCCTTTAGACCGATAATGTTTTTGTTCATACAATTAAGTTTATCTTAAGGTAATCTTTTAGTCAAGCCCAATCCAATTCCAATCTCGTCTACGAGCCCGCGTACTTCGACCTAGCTCAGTGCAAGCAAAATAACCGCAGATCGGTTCAAAATGAAGTAAAATAGACTAGTGAAAAAGTTGCCTATAAAATTAGAGGATTTTGGTTTTGTTCGGAGAGAGAAAGTGGATGGCAAAACAGTAACTAATAGATGTGGAAGGGATTTTCTGTATTACGCATTGCATTATCACTTCCCAAACAAATTCAATCCACAAAAGTTGAATCCTGTAAAAATAGACAGGGAGAAGCTTTTTGGTCTCCAGCTTCCGTCTCGGTTGATGTGGACGCAATTGCAGTTTCTTAATCTCCCTAAATATTTGACGAGTGTTGGTACAACTCTTTACATAAATGGAAGAGAGATAACATCATTTGCAGACTTTGTTTCAGCGATTATTTTTTCAAGACTTACTTACACACAAGCACTTAGAAAGATAGAGCAGGCAGTTAATGAGGGACGAGCTGTAGGTATTGATCTTGGGCTTAAATATGGAGGTTTACTAGACCATGTAGTTTTTGTATACGGGTATGATCAAGATGTTTTCTATGTATGTGATACACATCAAGTCCCTAGTTTGGAATATTCCAAACTTACAGGTGACGACACGTATTTTATGAAGCTTCCAAAGGTGGTTGCGCAAAAGAGGTGGACTCTGTTTGGGAGAGTGTGGGAATTGAAGAAGATGGGCGTTTCCTGACACTAGTTCCAACAGAACCGTCTTCACAATTGCTATACTTATATTATGCAAAGCGGCTTGTACAAAAGCCTCAAAAACAATCTCTTCGTTGATATAGATTATCCGGAGGAAATCACGTCCCTTATAGGGACGGCCGAGCCGTGGAAGTCCTTTTGCGCTTTATCGCAAGAACTTAAAGAACAAATGGTGTTCCCTAATCATACGCTTGACCCCGATACCGGCTATCAGCTCCGCTCCAAGAAAGAGGGAAGGGAAGACAAAGAGTATTTCCATGCGTATGGCAACATGTTCGAACTCGCAAAAGAGATCGGTAAGGACGAGATTCTGGTCCAGAACCCCATTCTAAAAAAGTTTTTCCAATATGCAGTTGATGTACATACGGCGGCCCACCAGTTCGCGCTTGCCATAGGTAAGCAACTAGGGGAGAGCAACCCAGAATTACTGAACCTTATAAACGAAGGAAAGGTGAATTCACTTCTCCGCTTCCTCCACTACACCAATAATGACCAGACGGACATTATTGCGGCGCAGCATTTCGACCGCAGCCTCTACACCCTACACCTCTATGAGAGCGCGTCTGGACTCCAGTTCTTGAATTGGGATATGCAGTGGGAAGATGCACCGATCGATATGGGTAAGACCGTCGTATTTAATGGATATAGGCTTGAACAACTCACTAGAGGAGAAACGCAGAAGACCTGGCATCGCGTGGTACGAAAAGATGGCACCAGGAACCGCGTTTCTATGGTTCTGTTTGTCTGGACCGAGACAATCACCGACTACCCAACCGAAGCTCGCTCTCAAGATTTAACGCCGTCGTACGCCCCTCGATCGTAGTTCCAATCTCGTCTACGAGCCCGCGCACCTCGACTTCGCTCAGTGCAAGCAAAATAACCGTAGATTGGTTCAAAATAGCGCCTTCAGGTGCTATTTTGCTACAATTACAAAATGAAAGTATTTCTCATAGACAATGGAACCACACTTCTGCAGAAATTGGAGAACTTGATTCCAGGTATAGAAACAGTTGAACAAGCAGAAAAAGTTTCTGAAAAAGATACTGATACGTACGATTTGGTGGTTCTTTCCGGTAGCAGTAAAGAACAGTTAATTGGAAACGAGTCTGATTTTAAGAATGAGATTGATTTTATTCACTCAACCCGGAAACCTCTAATTGGAATCTGTTTTGGTTGCGAACTTATTGTGTCTGCTTTTGGTGGAGAGCTTCGAAAACTTGACCGTTCGCATAAGGGCATAAAAGAAATCGAGATATTGCAGCCGGAACTTTCAGATGGGAAACAGAAGATTTCAGTATACGAGAATCATGGTTGGATAATGCGTGGGGCACCAGCGACTTTTGAGGTTCTCGCACAGTCAGCCGACGGGCCGGAAATGATCAGACACCAAGTCCTGCCAATATATGGTCTTCAATTCCATCCTGAAAATTTTATAGATCAGACCGAGGGGGATGAGCTCTTCCTAAATCTATTTCGCTTAATCAAAGATGGGTCGGGGATATAAATACCATCATCGTATTCTTGAATCTTAGTTCCAACAGCGTCCACTACGGTGCGCAGCCCTTCTGAGCCCCAACCTGGTAGAATTCGATTATGTTTAATGGAATTATCCGAAAACTAGAACCTCAAGATATTGGAGAGATAGAGAAAATCTTTGACTTGTATTGGTCTGGCGATTTTCGTCACCACCTCTCGGACCGTTTAAAACAACCGCCTCAAGATTTCAAATGGTTTGTTGCGGAAGAAAACGGAGAGTTGGTTGGCGTAGCCGCATCTCGGAAAGCGCCTGAACGCATGATGCAATATGCGAAAACCGACAAAGTCGTCGAATTTTATGTGGCAGCAGCGAAATACAAAGGGCGAGGAATTTGGACTGCGCTACGGAATGTTCGCATTAATGAAGCAAAAAAGAAAGATACGAAGAAGCAGTGTTCTTTAGTGGGGATACACACAAGAATTCGTGGGGATTCCATGACAATTCCGAATTCAAGAGAATGGGGGAAGCAGTCGCGCCGGATGGCGAAAAGGGTCAGATTTGGTTAATGCGTCTAAACTAGTTCCAACAGCGTCCGGTAGGGTGCGCATTTAGTTATACACGGCCGTACGGGTCTCCACCCGTCCCTCAGCATTATGTTGTACAATTCACATCATGATGTACGGACTATATAACGACTATTATGGATGGAGCGCGGGAAATATGATGGGCTGGTTCGGAGGCGGCATTATAATGATCGTTTTCTGGATCCTTCTTATTGCTCTTATTGTGTGGCTTGTACGTGAAATAGGAGGAAGGGATTCTAGACCGCGCTCGCAGGCACTTGAGATCTTAAAAGAGCGTTACGTGAAGGGCGAGATCAGTAAAGAAGAGTTCGAATCAAAGAAAAAGGACTTGCTATAACCTCATGTGCTACGCACTGGGGCAATAAAAATCAAATGCGACCGTATCGGTCTTCAAGACGCGTAAGGTCGTTCTCGTCAAAGTCGCCGAAGGCGATTTCAAGACAAGCGAGCCCTTCCGGGCCGGCCGACACGCGATGTTCGCAGTGCCGCGGAATAAAGAACTCGTCGCCTTCACGAGCGGCGTGTTCACTCTCCCTGATGCGAACAACGCCGGAACCTCTGATAACGCGCCAGAATTCGTCGCGGTGCTCGTGCGTCTGCAGGCTAATCGCCTCGCCGGCGTTGACGGTAATTATCTTTACCGTCGTTTTCTCGTTAAGCGTGAAGCGCTCAAAGTTTCCCCACGGGCGCTCCTCTTTCTCACGGTGCGAGAGGCCTTCCATGCTATACAGTATACAATATGACCGGCTTCCATCACCTACGGGCGCGCGCGCGAATCACGAGAGGTCTGGAACCTTTCCCGTCAAAAAATAAGATGAAACGCGCCCTTGACCGTCTCATGTATGTCGTTGGTATCTTTGCGCCCGTCGCGCTCGTCCCACAGATTCTCCAGATTTATACGACGAAGAGCGCGGAGGGCCTCTCGCTCTCTACCTGGCTCCTCCTCTCCCTCTTTAACATTTTCTGGGCAACCTATGGCGTCGTACACAAAGACAAACATATTATCTTCGCAAACATGCTCATGGCGCTCTTCAACGGCATCATCGCGGCCGGCGTACTGCTGTATTAAAAAAATTGAAAGTGCGCACGAACTCGGTTACTATGTGCAGGTGCGCAAAGCCGAGATAGCTCCCTTCTTCGCTCATTTTGCAAAAGAGCTTCGCAGGGCAAGCAGTAGGTTTTCGCCACTTCTTGCACTTCGAAGCTCCGGTGTAAACCGGAGCGTAGTAGTGCCGAGATAGCTCAGTTGGTAGAGCACGTCCATGGTAGGTCGCAAATCCCGCCCACTTTTTTGGTAACAGATTAGTGAATCCCGAATAACGGTTAACAGCTCCGCTGGCCAAGACCGTGGCACTCACTTTGAGGGCCCGAACGACTGACAAGGGTGCCCATTGCGTGGGCAAAGATACAGTCTAGCCCTTCTCCTTGCGGCGCGTGGAGAGAAGGTGTAAGCGAAGGACGAGGTCGTCGGTTCAATCCCGACTCTCGGCTCCCGATTTGTCTGCGAGCGTAGCGAGTAGCTACAAATCGCAGTCCTGAGGAGTCAGCGACGTAGGGCTCCCGTTTTATTTAGTCTCGAAGAGAGTTAGAAAAATCCTTGCCGCACCACACGGGTACTTCTTGTTCCCTAACTCGCTTCGCTCCTAACGAAACAAAGTCGCTCTCTATGCTTCGTTTTTGGCGGGGTGATTTCCTTGAAAAAGGAATGGAGCGGCAGGGCGAGGGTTTTAGGGTCTCCTGCATGGTTTGCAGGCCTAGGATTTATGGGGATTCGGGCGTATTATTTATCTACTCCCTATGGCTACGCTCACGCTCACAAAAAGTCCTAAACATACAACTCGGGAAAGTCCGAGTAAGGATTCCGCAAATGATTTTTTGAACAAAATCATTTGCGGCGATGTCCTAAAAGTGATGAAAAGAATTCCTGACGGATCAATTGATATTGTTGTTACATCACCTCCTTATAATCTCAAAAACTCTACTGGCAACGGAATGAAAGACGGCCGTGGCGGTAAATGGGCAAACGCGGCACTTCAAAAAGGATATTCACACCATCACGACTGCATGCCTCATGATGAGTATGTTGAATGGCAAAGAAACTGTCTGACTGAAATGCTAAGAATCGTCCCGAATGATGGCGCAATTTTTTATAATCACAAATGGCGTGTGCAAAACGGACTGCTACAGGACCGTCAAGATATTGTGGATGGTTTTCCTGTGCGCCAAATCATAATCTGGCGTAGAAAAGGCGGCTTCAATTTCAATCCCGGATATTTCGTGCCCACCTATGAAGTTATCTATCTCATCGCAAAAAAAGATTTTCGACTTTCTCCAAAAGCAAATGGCCATGGCGATGTATGGGAATTCACACAGGAAATGAACAATGATCATCCGGCGGCTTTCCCCGTTAATTTGATCGATAGAATTATTTCTTCCACAAACGCAAAGACAGTCCTAGATCCTTTCATGGGCTCTGGCACTACTGCAATATCAGCTTTAAATCATGGCCGACAGTATGTTGGTATCGAAATCTCGCCTGAATACTGCGAAGCGGCAGAAAAGAGAATAAAAGACCACAAATCCCAAATCAAACTTTGGTAATACTATGAAAAAGAAACCCGTTATCTATACCAAACCAGCTCTCATTGCAAAGTTGAAAGAAATTTCAGCGATGGGATGGATTCCAAATGCTCGCCATGGTAATGCGGGAGGCATTGGCAATACATTGGAAGATCTGCTCGGTATCAAGGAAAACAATTTGCCTATACCAAATGCCGCAGAATGGGAGTTAAAAACACAAAGAGCAAATACAACTTCACTTACTACTCTCTTCCACATAGAGCCGTCACCCAGGGCCATTGGTTTCGTGCCAAAAGTGCTTCTACCGATGTATGGCTGGGCTCATCAAGAAGATGGGAAGAAATATCCAAAAGGAGAAATGAGTTTCCGGCAGACGATACATGGACAATCGCCGAGCGACCGAGGATTCAAGGTTGTCATAGACCGAAAGGAACAAAAAATCCTTATTTCTTTTGATGCTGGGGATGTGGATATGCGACATAAAAAATGGCTTGCAACAGTTAAAAAGCGTACAGGACTTGGAGAGCTAGACCCACAACCCTATTGGGGCTTTGATGATCTCGAACATAAAGCGGGAACAAAGTTATTGAATGCTTTTTATGTTCAAGCTGAAGTCAAAAAGAAAAACAAGAAAGAATTTTATCACTATACAAAAGTGATGGTGCTCCAGAAGTTCAACTTTGAGGGATTTCTAAAAGCACTTGAGGAAGGTAAAGTTCTCGTGGACTTTGATGCTCGAACGGGGCACAACCACGGAACAAAGTTCCGCATGAGACAGGATTGTCTTCCTATGCTTTACGAGGTGACTACAAAGATTACCTAGTTTATGAGCAAAAAAATAGAAAAGAGAAAGAGCGAGGATGAGACGGGCTACAATCAAATGCCTCCTGAAGATATTTTTGCATATAACGAACTAAGATCCTGTTCAGATTTATTTGCTCTGTATAAAAAAGGAATCCTTGAAATTCAACCAGAGTTTCAACGGAACGAGGTCTGGCCGTCAGCGTACCAAACCCGTTTTATAGACTCTCTTCTGAAGGAAATGCCCATACCGAGTATGTGCTTCAGCTATGACAAGATTAGAAACGAAATGCGTGTGATAGATGGGCTTCAGAGAATGTCTACAATTATAAAATTTCTGGATACAAAAAATGAATTTAAGTTGATCAAACTCGAAGATATCGATCCGCGGATAAGCGGGAAAAGTAATGTTCAAATTCAAGATGCGAAGAAAGATCTATTTGACAATATCGCCAACCTCTCACTTCCTGTGACATTTTTGCGTGTTGACCATAGCAAACCGGAACACGATGAGTATTTGTTTGAAATTTTCCATAGACTAAATACCTATGGAAAAAAATTAAACGATCAAGAAATTAGAAATTGTATTTACAGCGGATCATTCAATTCGCTCATAAAGAAGCTCGGTGAGGATGTGCGTTGGCGGAAATTACTTAATTTTTCTAAGGACACTAGGTTTCAGAAAGTCGAGCTGATTCTTAGATTCTTTGCTTTTTTTGATGAAAGTCAGAAGTATGAAGGTGTACTCACAAAGTTTCTAAACGATTATATGAGCAAACACAGAAACGAGAGCGAGAAGGAACTTGAACAAAAAGAATCTCTTTTCAAGAATACCGTCAGTATAATTTTTGAAAAAATTTCTAATAAAGGCGTTCTATCGAGGAAACCGAGTAGGGCTTTCTTTGAATCGTTACTTTTTGGTGTTGCAAATAATTTGCAAAGTTTGAATAAATTGGATGAAAAAGAGCTAAAGAAATACTATCAGAAATTTGAGAAAGACAATAACTTTAAAGAAACATTTTTGCTAGAAGGAACGATGAAGAAGGCAAAAGTGGCTAAAAGATTGAAGAGGTCGCGAATGATTTTCTCTGGAAGGTAGTTTCCTATGCATGATCTGGATGTTCGGAAAGTTAAGAAGAATATAAAAAGTCTCGAGGATTTGGAAATGCAAAATCTATTAAAGACAGAACTCGCTCATAAATTTGCCTTGATGGAGTGTTGCGGCTGGATAGAAGAGAAAATGCATCAAATTATATTTGACTACATTGATAGAAAATCGAATGACCCCATTCTTCGAGATAGCGTTAAAGATTCGATTAAAAATATGAATTACAGTTTGCGTTACTCGGATTTTAGGGAAAAACTGATCTCTGCTTTAGGGGAAATTAGGACCCAAGGAATCGAGGGGTGTATTGCGGCCTATGATGATACTTACTTTAACTTTGAACACTTCAAACAATTTCTGACAGAATTAAAGCGCCAAAGAGACACCTGTGCGCATACATATGCTCGAACTGGCGCAGCTCCTGTCCTCGGGTTTACCCAGATCAAAGAAAGACTGGATTATGCCAATAGAGGATTAAGTATCTTTCAAAGCTTTATTCGCCGTCGTTAGCTAAT
Source organism: uncultured Candidatus Saccharibacteria bacterium (assembly GCA_964349555.1). Taxonomy (GTDB): domain Bacteria; phylum Patescibacteriota; class Minisyncoccia; order Phycocordibacterales; family Phycocordibacteraceae; genus C7867-001. Next base: position 7,026 of record CAYGGK010000008.1, on the reverse strand, counting down.
ATGAACTACCTCGTCTTGATTATCGTCGCTCTCACCGGAATCGCGCTCGGGATGTATATCGCTCGACGAAACGCGAATGCTGGATTTATCGCCGAGCAAGTGGAGCAGAAACCCGACAACGAAACGGCTCAAACAGCCAGAGATCACAGGGCATTGAACGGCTCATATAATGGGTGTGTGAGCCGTTAGGCTGAGAAGATGAGCCGTTCGCTCGGGGAAACAAATTATGGTAATTTTCTTATGCGGACGTTTGCCGCCTTAGCTCAGTTGGTAGAGCAACCCCTTCGTAAGGGGTAGGTCCTCGGTTCAAATCCGAGAGGCGGCTCCAAATGCAAGAAGAAAATGTAACGCAAGTAGAAAAAAATGCGCCGGCCCGCGCTGAAGTCCTGCATAATCTTCTCTTCATCATTGTTGCGGTTGGTGCGGCGTACGTCGTGACGGTAACGATAGGTATCGACCGCGTGCGTGAGGTCGTTGCGTCGGCCGGCCTTCTTGGCCCATTGCTCATCGTGCTTCTCAAGATATCCACGATTATCGTCGTGCCTCTCGGCGGCGGACCCGTGTATGCGATTGCCGGCGCCGTATTCGGTTTTTGGAAAGGATTACTACTCACGCTTATCGGTGATGTGCTTGGGTTTACCGCCGCATTTTATATCAGTCGAGTATGGGGCCGCTCCCTCGTCCAATTTTTCGTTCCGAAAGCACAGTTGGCGACGGTTGAGAACGTGCTCACGCGCGGCAGTAGTCTGCGGCCGTTTATCAAGGCCCGTAGCGCCTTCGCCGCGCTCCCGGAAGTGTTCGCGTACACAGCTGGCCTCTCGCGAGTATCGTTTTTTGTATTTTTGCCCGTTCAAGTGATTCCCCACATCCCCATCGTGCTCCTTGTCGTCTTTTTCGGTGATGCGCTCCTCGCGGGCAACCCCGCATATCTCATAGGGGCCACGGCGCTCGCGGCGGTGCTTATGATTGCCGGCGGCTGGTGGTTCCACCACGACGTTACGCGTGAAGCATAGCTATTCGCCGCTGATATACTAGAGCTCATTCACACTCATGCATGAACGACAATACGAATCAACGGGTAAAAGAGCTGGAGGAGAGGATGGCATCGCCTGATTTTTGGTTGGACAAGGAACAGGCGCAAAGGTTGGTGCAAGAGTACCAGATGCTGAAGGAGGGCGGGAGCGGCGACCCGCACGACTCCGGGAACGCGACGCTTGCGATACTCGCGGGCGCCGGTGGCGACGACGCCGAGGATTTCGCGCGCATGCTCCGCCGGATGTATGAGGGGTATGCGGCGAAGAAGGGCTGGCGTGTCCGCGAACTCCACGTGAATGAGAACGACCGCGGCGGCTTTCGTAATGTATTGCTGGAAGTGTTAGGTCCTTCTGTGTACGGTCGTTTAAAGCACGAGGCGGGCGTGCACCGACTCGTGCGCCAGTCGCCCTTCAACTCATCCGCGAAACGCCACACTTCGTTTGCTCTCGTAGAGGTGCTCCCTGAAGCGCTTCCAACAGAAAACATCCAACTTCCAGCGGACGACCTTGAAATACAGTTCGCACGAAGCGGCGGGGCAGGGGGGCAGAACGTAAACAAGCGCGAGACGGCTGTGCGCATTCTCCACAAACCGACCAACCTCTCAGTGCATATTTCAAGCGAACGAAGCCAACTCGCCAACCGCGAGAAGGGAGAAGAACTCTTAAAGGCGAAAATTTTTGCAAAACAAGAAGCCGAGCGCGTCGCTCGAGCGAAAGGTCTCTCTATCGCCGCGACGACTGCAAACGAGTGGGGGAGCCAGATTCGCTCCTACGTCCTCCACCCCTATAAAATGGTCAAAGATCACCGCACCGCCCACGAATCGGGGAATCCCGACAAGGTGCTGGAGGGCGACCTCGATGCGTTCATAGACGCCGCGGAAGGGTATACTGGAAACGATGGAAACACGGATAGTAAAGAGTAAGACGCGCCACGAGGAGCTAATGGAACTCGTCTCGTATAAACCCCTCGTCTCCAGAGAACGGTGGTTCACCCTTTCGCTTCCCGAACAACTCGGCAATATCGGGAGCGAGGTCGGGCGGGCCGCGAAGTGGCAGGGGAAAGACGATGCTTCCTTCTGGGGCGCGACCGCCCGCGCGCTCGAGCTCTTCGACCTCACACGAGAAGACCCGCGCTGGAGGCAACGACGCCCTGAGCTCGACCGCGCCCGCGAAAGTTTTGCCGACGCGGTCTTGGGCGGGCAAGAATATCAGAGCACGTTACCCGACCTCGAGCGATACCTTATGCACTTCGCGTTTTTCGCGCGCCGCGCATCGTGAGCTCCCCCGGCGGCCCTTGCGGTTTTGTGGACGCCGCCACCGCGAGTGAGGTACAATGAAAAGAACGACGCATGATTTATTTTGATAAAGTAACGAAGCGATATAACGGGAACGGGCCGGCGCTCGAAGACGTTACGCTCTCTATCGCGCCGAAAGAGTTCGTTTCCATTGTCGGCCACTCGGGAGCCGGCAAGACGACGCTTCTCAAGCTTCTCTTGGCAGAGGAACGTCCCACCCAAGGGACTGTCTTTTTTGAATCAATTAACGTCAACGATCTGCCGAGTTCGGCGCTTCACCACTACCGCCGGAAAATCGGCATGGTCTTCCAAGATTTTCGCCTTATCCCAAACAAGACCGCCTATGAGAACATCGCGTTTGCGATGGAGGCCGTCGGCCGCTCCGACGACGAGATCAAGAGCGATGTACCGTATATCCTTGAATTGGTGAATCTCGCCGACAAGGCGCTCCACTTCCCGAGCCAGCTCTCGGGCGGCGAAAAACAGCGTATCGGTATCGGGAGAGCGATTATCAATCAGCCGGACCTCATCATCGCCGACGAGCCGACCGGGAACCTCGACCCCATCAACACCTACGAGGTGGTGGAGATATTGAAGAAAATAAACGAGCTCGGCACGACCATCATAATCACTACTCACAACAAGGGCGTAGTGGACGCCATCGGCAGGCGCGTCATCACTATGGACCGGGGGAAGGTGGTACGCGACGACGCGGGCGGCAAGTATATCTTATGAGGATTAGAAGAGTATAATGAAACACATGGAATGGATGCTGGTAAGAAGGATGCTTGAAGGCGGGTGGAAGAATTTCGCGCGCGGCGGCGCGGTCTCGGCGGCCACCGTGCTGATTATGACCGTCACGCTCTCCATCATCGGTTTGCTTATCTTCCTCTCCGCGCTTCTCTCGTTTACTCTCAACGCTATCAAAGACAAAGTTGACGTATCGGTTTACTTCGTCACCACCGCAAACGAGGAGGATATTTTGGCGGTGAAGGAGCGGCTAGAAAGTCTGCCGCAAGTGACAAACGTCTCTTACACCTCTGCCGCCGAGGCTCTCAGCGCCTTCCGCGCGAGACACGAGAACGACCAACTCACTCTCCAGGCGCTTGACGAGCTGAGCGGCAACCCGCTTGACGCCCTCCTCTCCGTGCGAGCGACAGATCCTTCGGAGTATGAGGGCATCGTGCGTTTTCTTGAGGCGTCGCCCGCCCTCTCTGTCGACGGCGCCTCCATCGTTGACCATATTAATTACGCTCAGAACAAAGAGGTTATCGACCGCCTCTCGCTCGCGATACGCGCGACGCGCGAGATAGGCCTCGCGATTGTCATCGTCTTCGCGCTCGCGTCAATTCTTATCGCTTTTGCAACAGTTCGTTTGGCGATTTATACCGCGAAGGATGAAATAGCCGTGATGCGGCTCGTCGGCGCAAGCAACGCGTACGTCCAAGGACCATTTATCGTTACCGGCATTATCACCGGTGTCGGCGCCGCTTTTCTGGTACTCCTCCTCCTTTGGCCAGTGACACTGTACGTCGGCGCTAAAACAACAGGATGGTTCGGCGGATTTAATCTCGCGAGCTACTACGCCGACAACTTTCTGCTCATTTTTGTCCTTATCATGGGCTCGGGAGTTCTCCTGGGCGCAATCGCCTCGATATTCGCTATCCGTAGATATTTGAAGGTTTAACGAGCGTATGGCAAAAGAAGGTCACAAGTACATATTCGTCCTCGGCGGTGTCATGAGCGGCGTCGGGAAGGGCGTCGTGACAAGCTCAATCGGTCTCCTGCTCCAGCAGAAAGGGTACCCGGTAAATCTGGTGAAGGTTGACCCCTATTTGAATGTCGATGCCGGCACGATGAACCCAACCGAGCACGGAGAGGTGTTCGTGCTGCGGAGCGGCCTCGAGACCGACCAGGACATGGGAAATTATGAACGATTCCTTGGCCGCGACCTTACCAACGAAGACTACATGACGAGCGGGATGGTGTACCAGTCGGTTATCGCGCGAGAGAGGGCGCTCGGCTATGGAGGTAAGTTTGTTGAAGCGATACCGCACGTGCGCGACGAAATTATCAAACGCATGGAGTCCGCGGCGGAGTACAACGGCAGTCGCATCTCGGTTATCGAGATAGGCGGAACGATCGGCGATTTCCAGAACGCGCTTTTCATCGAAGCGGCGCGCGTGATGAACCTCTTGAATCCGGGCGATTGT
>CAYGGK010000008.1:0-2474 GCA_964349555.1 uncultured Candidatus Saccharibacteria bacterium | reverse complement strand
TCCGGAGGACGTGCTCTTCGTGATGGTCTCGTACTTGCCGGTCCCGGGAACTATTGGTGAGATGAAGACGAAGCCGACGCAGACGGCCGTGCGAGATCTTAACAGTTACGGGGTACAGCCAGACTTCCTCATCGCGCGCTCTACGCACGCACTTGACGAGAAGCGTAAGGAGAAGCTCGCGGTGTGGTGCAACGTGCGCAAGGACCGCATCATCAGCGCGCCGGACATCAGTAGCATCTATGAGGCCCCGCTTAACTTTGAGAAAGACAAGCTCGGCGATGCTCTCCTTGATGCGCTTCACCTGAGAGAGAAGCACAAGGCCTCGCTCGCGGCGTGGAAGAAGTTCGCGCTTGCTACAGTCGATACGAAGGCGCCGGAAATACGCATCGCCATCGTCGGGAAATATTTTGATACGGGCGATTTCGTTCTCGCTGATGCGTACCTCTCAGTCATCGAGGCCATTAAGTTCTCTGCGGCGAAGTTAAAGCGTCGAGCGAATATCACGTGGGTGAATTCAAAGGATATAGAGCGTGGCGGCGCCAAGGGCGCCGCCACGCTCGCGAAGTATCATGGCGTTATCGTCCCCGGCGGTTTTGGCGAGAGCGGCATAGAGGGGAAGATACGGGCGATACAATTCGCGCGAGAGAAGAAGATTCCCTACTTCGGCCTCTGTTACGGCATGCAGTTGATGGTGATTGAATACGCGAGGAATGTGTTGAAGTTGAAGCGCGCTCATACGACCGAGATACAAAAAAATTCAGAGGACCCGGTGGTTGACGTTATGTTGGAGCAGAAGAAGCACCTCGCCGATAATAAATATGGCGGCACGATGCGTCTCGGTTCCTATCCCTGTTACTTGAAGAAGGGTACGCTCGCTCGCGCCGCGTACAAGAAAGAGCTGGTAGAAGAGCGCCACCGTCATCGTTATGAGATTAATCCGGCATACATAAAGAGGCTTGAGAAGGCCGGACTCGTCTTCTCGGGCACCTCGCCCGATGGCGTGTTGATGGAAATAGCCGAGCTTCCTCGCGCTATACACCCCTTCATGCTCGGGACGCAGTTCCACCCCGAGTTCCAGGCGCGACCGCTCTCTCCGCACCCTCTATTCACCGAATTCCTCCATGCCGCTATTGACCGCAAGCGGAAGAGATAGGGGTGGTATAATAGCGTTTGACTGAATACGGATGTTATTAACTAACAGATACTAGATATGCGTAAAAGAAGAATCATAGGTGTTATCGCCGTCGCTACCGCGATCTTTCTCACGGGGACCGTTGTGTTTGCCGAAGAGGGCCGTTCAATGGGCTCTTTTGGAGAGAGGCGTGGTGACGACTACCGAGCGACAATGATGAGTTCGTCGACGAATACGCGCATGCAGTCTGTGCGCGACGAAGTCAAGGTTCGTTCAGAGGGACAGCGTGTGAAGGTGGAACAACGCCTCCTGGACATTCAGGACAAGATGAAGCAACAGATGGCGGAGCGTCTCACGAAACAGTTCGACGGTCTGAACGAGACGTGGACCGACCACTTTATGAATGTACTTGACCGCTATCAAACTCTCCTTGAGAAGATTAAGGCGAGAGCGGATGTCGCTGCGGGGAAGGGGAAAGACGTAACCGCTACGAACGCGGCTATCCAGTCAGCCACAACGGCGGTTGAGACTGCTCGGGTGGCGGTAATCGCACAGGCGGCTAAGACCTACATGGTTGCGACTTCAACTCTCCCTACGACGGCAACTTCAACCTCGAGGGGTCAGAGCGATCTTATCAACGGCTTTCGAACCGCGTTTAAAAACATTCACACGACGCTCTTCAAAGACCTCTTCGCCCTGCGCGATGGGGTGATGAAGGACGCGCGCCGCGCGGTACAGAACGCCGTTCAGACGCTCGGTAAAGTTCCGGGAACTAACAATTCTTCTTCAGCTTCAACCACGGACTCAAATTAACAATCATTAGTTAAAAACCGTAAATCGTTAATCTATGGACCAAAATTCTCCAACCACAGTATGGTATATCATCGGCGCGGTTGTCATCATAGCCGCCCTCGGGTTCTGGTATTACTCGACGCAGATGTCACCGAGCGATACTGAGATCTTGAACGATAGCGCTACGGCCGACATTTCGGCTGAGCTCGATCAGATACCGGACGACTCCGGCGCACTTGAGCAGGATGCGGCCGCGGCCGCGGCCGCCATTCAGGCCTTCTGACCTCGCGCGTGTTTCGTAAGATGAAAAATCGCCCCGCTTCAAGCGGGGCGATTTTTTTCTCTAGCGCAGGAGCGTGAATGTAGTAGGATAAGCGCATTGCGGGTTCGTCTAATGGTAGGACACATCCCTCTGGAGGATGGTATTGGGGTTCGAGTCCCTGACCCGCAGCAAGTTTGGACTAAGCACGTATGAGGGTTCCATTTGCGCTGCAATGGAGCCCTTTTGCGTTGGTTCGAACGCATTAATTGCAACAAGCGACTCTTCTTT
>CAYGGK010000007.1:0-21620 GCA_964349555.1 uncultured Candidatus Saccharibacteria bacterium | reverse complement strand
CGAACTCCCATCATCTGATTGGCAACCAGATGTTCTACCATTGAACCATACCCGCATCGCGACATAATACCATGTCGCCTATTTCTGTTTCCAGTGCCCCGACCAGGAATCGAACCCAGAACTCGAAGTCCGAAGCTTCGCGTGATATCCGTTTCACCATCGGGGCGGGGGCTTAACCACCATACCATGCTACGATTTGGAAATGCACTATCGCATTCCGGATGAAGTCGCGAAGGTCGGAAGTAGTTTGCGCGATAATGGCTTTGAAGCCTACCTGGTTGGAGGATGTGTCCGCGATCTCATTATTGGCCTAGAACCTAAGGATTGGGACATTACGACCAACGCGGCACCGGAGCAGATACAGGCTGTATTTCCCGATTCTTTTTATGAAAATGAGTACGGCACGGTCGGAGTGAAGACTGGATCAGAAAATAGTCGTCTCGCCATTGTTGAAGTGACTCCCTATCGTCTCGAATCTGAGTATTCAGACAAGCGCAGGCCGGATAAGGTGGAGTTCGGCACTTCCCTCCTACAAGATCTCGCGCGCCGCGACTTTACCATCAACGCCGTTGCCTTAGACGAGTCTCAAGGACATTTAATTGACCCATACGATGGCCAAAAGGACATAAAGGACAAATTGGTGCGCGCCGTCGGCAACGCCTCTGAGAGGTTCAACGAAGACGCTCTACGCATGTTGCGCGCCGTGCGCTTCGTGGCCGAGCTTGGATTCGGAATAGACGGCGACACCGCCGCGGCAATCAGCGAAAACAGCAAGCATTTAAGCCATATTTCACGTGAAAGGGTTCGTGATGAGCTTGTGCGCATACTTAATTCAACCCAGCCGATGAGCGCTCTTGTTCTCGCGCAACGACTAAGCATTCTTGAATACATCGTGCCAGACCTTATTCGTGGTATTGGCGTCGATCAGAATCAGGCGCATTCATATGACGTCTTTGAACATAACCTCCGTACGATGCAGCATGCCGCTGACAAGGGCTGGAACTTTGATATTCGCCTTGCTGGCCTCTACCACGATATTTCTAAACCAGAGACCCGTCGCTGGTCAGAAGAAAAGAAGGACTGGACCTTCCACGGCCATGATGTTGTTGGTTCACGTGTAACGAAGAAAGCACTAGAGGAATTTCATTTTTCACGTGAAACAATAGAAAAAGTTGTCAAACTAGTACGCTGGCACATGTTCTTCTCTGATCCGGAGCAGATTACCCTCTCTGCGGTACGCCGTATGATTAAGAACGTCGGAGAAGAAAGTATAGAGGACTTGCTCAATCTGCGTATATGCGACCGCATAGGCACTGGTAGGCCCAAAGAACAACCGTTTCGCTTCCGTAAGTACAAAGCGATGGTGGACCAAGCACTTCGCGACCCAATTTCAGTAACGATGCTTAAAACCGATGGGGTGCGGATTATGGAGAAGTTCCACGTGAAAGCGGGGCCTGTGATCGGATATACGCTCCACGCCCTCCTTGAGGAGGTATTAGACGACCCCGGTAAGAACACCGAAGAATATTTGGATAAACGCTCTGGAGAGTTGCTCAAGATGCCGGAAAACGAGTTAAAAAAACTTGGTGAGGCAGGGAAGGAGCGTCGTGAAGCCGCAGAAGATGAGGAAATAAAGCAAATAATGGACAAACACCACGTGTGCTAGTTATTGGCACCTCGCCAGCAGAGCGTAAAAAGAAAGCGCTCAGGCCGCTAGGCCAATTCAACATCCTTTTTTCACTCTGCTGGCTCTGTCTAAAACAACAAAACCACCCAATGGTGGCCGGTGGCTTAAAAGGAGCAGGGGCGTAGATGATGCCTCCGGCCTGAGTGTGAGGGTGGTTTGTTTTTGTGGGCGCTTTCACGTGGAACGTCCTGCCGTTGGGCTTGTATAGCGAATCGTCGCTTGGCGTTGGCAGACGCCTTGTGTCGCGCACTGATTGAAAGAGCCAAGAAAGAACTCTCTGTCCTTTAATAATCATATTCCTATAAAGGACATTGTAAAGGACATAACTGTGGACAACTAGGAGAGAGTTATAGAAACAGGACAGTGGTCGGAGCCGTAGATGTCGGAGTGGATTTCGGCTTTCTTTATGCGCTTTATAAATTCGCTCGCGACGAAGAAATAATCAAGTCGCCAGCCGACGTTGCGGTCGCGCGCGTGAGTGAATAGGTCCCAATAAGTATATACGTCTTTTGTGTTTGGGTGGAAATGCCTAAACGAATCTATATAGCCTGCGTCAATGACCTCGTCTAGCCACGCGCGCTCTTCTGGCAGGAAACCAGTATTTTCCTCGTTTTCTTTCGGCCTGGCGAGATCTATCTCTTCGTGGGCGGTATTCACATCACCGCAGAAAATAACGGGTTTTTGCTTGCGTAGCTTTTCCGCGAACATTAAGAAGGCGTCGTAGAAGCGGAGCTTGTACTCAAGCCGCTCGGGGCCTTGGCCGGCGTTGGGGAAGTAAGCGTTGAGTAGCCAAAAATCTTCATACTCTGCCGCGATAAAACGGCCCTCCTGGTCAAACTCTTTAATTCCCATACCATAAATAACCTTGAGCGGTTCTATCTTAGAATAAAGCGCGACGCCGCTGTAGCCTTTTTTGATTTGGCATGAAGAAAAGAAGGCTGAGTAACTGGCGGGCGCGAGCATGTTCTCCGGGAGTTGTTCAGGAGACGCCTTCGTCTCCTGCAGGCAGAACACATCCGGCTTCGCAGTTTTTAAGAATGTCTCCCAATACTCGTTCTTCGCGAGCGAACGGAGTCCGTTTACATTCCACGAAACGATCTTCATCTAGGCATTGTATATCGTACGGCGTGATTACACGAGACTTGCGTAATTCTGCAAGGAGTGGTAATGTAGCAATAACCATGCTTACTACCAAGAAGAAGATGGCGGTTATGAAAAGTACCGCCCTGCACGACACGGACACCGGCTCGCCGGATGTTCAGGTTGCGCTTCTTTCAAAGCAGATTGACGAGCTCGCCAAGCATCTGAAGAAAAATCCTAAGGATTCACACTCTCGTCGCGGACTCTTGCAGATGGTCGCCGATCGCCGTTCACACCTGCGTTATTTGGAGACTTCTAACAAGCGCCGCTACAACGCGCTCGTCAAAAAGCTCGGACTTAAGAAATAGGCTGTAGAGAGTGGTGGTAGTATGTAAGGGTTAGCGTTTTATTATTTTATTTGTATAAGCAATTATTTTTATGGCAGTTATCAAACATCCAGCCCAGCGTGTGGGCGTATTCATTGACACGCAGAATCTCTATCACAGCGCCAAACATCTCTACAAAGCACGCGTCAACTTCGGCAATATCCTGGAAGAAGCCGTTGGTGGCCGTATTCTCGTGCGTGCCATCGCGTACGTTATCAAGACGGAGAGCGGCGAAGAAAGTAACTTCTTCGAGGCACTCACCAAGATGGGCATTGAAACGAAGGTGAAGGACCTCCAAATCTTCGCCGATGGCGCGAAGAAGGCCGACTGGGATCTCGGTATGGCGATTGACGCCGTGAAGATGGCCCCGAAGCTCGACACCGTCGTCCTCGTTACCGGCGACGGCGACTTCGTTCCGCTTATCCAGTATCTGGATATGAACGAAGGATGCCAAGTTGAGGTTATCTCATTTGGTAAGTCCTCCTCAAGCAAACTCAAAGAAGCGGCGCACGCCTTCACTGATATGTGCGACGATCCGCACAAGTTCACCATCTCTTCCAGATCCTAACCTGTTCAATATGAAGTTGAGTACGCTACAATAGGTAGTGAATGGATACGATGCCTCTACCCAAAACTACTCCTGACGGCGCGGAGCCGCCGAAGAAGTACATACGCACGCTCGAGGGCGACATGCAAACCATCAAGGATGGCGGCACACCGGACCTTACACCATTCAAAAAACCTGAGTCGCTCAAGACCTACGAAGGCGACTTCTCTGACCGAGTGAAGGAGACGGGCGCCTCAACCGCGACCATCCTCGCGGCCGAACAGGACGCGGCAAAAGAGGCTCCACAAGAGACCCCGCACAAACCGTCCCGCGAAAATATTTTTTACAGTATTGCCGGCGTAGCGCTCCTCATTCTTGGTGGGGTTGGCGTATACCTCACGTATACGCGTTACGAGGCGAACACTCAGCCGGTCACTCTCGCGCCGACACTCTCGACACCGATATTTGTTGATGAGAGAGAGAAAATAACGGGCGAAACGTCCGCCGCGTTGCTACTCGCGATTAACGAATCGCTTTCTCGTTCTCTCGCCCCAAATACCGTCAGACTTCTCTATGCAGAATCTGAAACAGCGAGTAGTACCAGCGTCTTCTCTGTCTTGCAGCTCTCTGCTCCTGATGTCTTGCTTCGCAATATAAACGCCGCCTCTAGTATGGCGGGTATCGTATCGGTCGGCGACACGCAGAGCGCGTTCTTCATACTTTCGGTCTCCTCTTACGGCGACACTTTTGCCGGTATGTTGCAGTGGGAGCCGACGATGGTACGCGATATGAAGTCACTCTTCCCTCAGTACCCCGTCCAGACCGTTTCAACCACAAGCGTGGCGACCTCTACACCTCCCGTTCAACCTGTCTTTCGTGACGAGGTCGTCAGCAATCATGACGTGCGCCTCTATCGCGATGACGAAGGACGGAGCATTCTTATTTATGGCTATTGGAACAAAACAACACTTGTTATCGCTCGCGATCAGGCGGCGTTCACCGAGATAGTCGGGCGACTTGCGACCTCTCGCACGGTGCGCTGATTTTCTGCTATCATTCCGAAATGAAAACTATGCATTTCAAGAAAAAGCTTGAGGCCGAAAAGGAGAAACTTGAGTCGGAGATGGGAAGCGTCGGCCGTAGGAATCCGGGCGTTCCCGACGACTGGGAATCTCTGCCGCCCTTGACGGGTGCGGAGTCGGATCTGATTGACCAGGCAGACGCCCTTACGAGCCAGGGGAATAACGCGGCCATCCTTGCAGATTTGGAAGCACGCTACGACACCATTCTCTCCGCTTTGAAAAGAATTGAAAAGAACACCTACGGTACGTGTGAAGTGTGTGAGAAGAAAATAGAAGAAGCGCGCCTCGAAGCCGATTCTGCCGCCACGACCTGCATAGAACACTTGTAATGGATTCGCCACGCTCACCACAGGTGGATTCGAAGCGTACCCACGGTGCAGTGCCGACGAAGTCAGCCTCCGCCAAGGTCCCGCTTAACAAGCACGGATACGCGAAGACGCTCGCCGCACAACCGGTCGGATCTGGGGCGGAGTTGGTCAGTGTCGAGGCTGACCTCACGCGCGGGCTGCATAACTTCTCGGTTGTTGGTCTTGCCGACAAGGCGGTAGAGGAGGCGCGCGACCGGGTGAGCGCCGCGATACGCCACTCCGGTTATAAGCCGCCCAAACAACAGAACAAGCGCATCGTCCTCTCGCTCTCACCCGCGGACTTGAAAAAGGAGGGTTCGCACTACGATCTTGCGCTCGCGCTCGCATACCTTATTGCCGCCGGAGACGTGGAACCGCTCGGCGAAAAGATGCTTCTTGTTGGAGAACTCGCGCTAGACGGAACCTTGCGAGCCGTGAAAGGTGTTCTGCCACAAGTACTCGCCGCGAAACGGCACGGTGTCAAAACAATTTTCATACCACCCGAAAATGCGCGAGAGGCGCTCCTCGCAGAAGGCGTTGCCGTGTATGCGCCCGCGTCGCTCGGAGAGCTACTACAGCATTTGTCCGCCAGAGGCGGATCCGCCTCTGGCGGAAAGGGAGGGAAACTCCTTCCGCGCCTCGTGCGCGACCGTAGAGTCAGCCCGCCGCCTCCCGCAATAGACCTCGCTGACATTAAGGGGCAGGAGAGCGCCAAGCGCGCTCTTGAAATAGCAGCCGCAGGACGACACAATATTGTTTTTTATGGGCCACCTGGGACAGGGAAGACCATGCTCGCCAGAGCGCTCGCCGGTATTCTCCCACCTCTCTCAGATGACGATATGCTTGAAGTGACGGCTATACATTCAACCGCCGGCCTACTCTCCGGCGGCGAGGCAGTATATTGGCCGCCGTTTCGCGCACCACACCACTCGCTTTCTCATGTTGCGATGGTGGGAGGGGGAACTTTCCCGAAAGCCGGCGAGGTGACGCTCGCCCACAAGGGAGTTTTGTTTCTGGACGAGTTCCCAGAGTTTGAGTCGCGGGCGCTTGAGGCGCTCCGACAGCCGCTTGAAGACCGTATCGTGACGGTCTCGCGGGCTCGCGCGACTATCACCTTTCCCGCCGACTGCATGATTGTCGCCGCGATGAATCCAGCCGACACACTCGCGAACGACTCCCGCGTTGCGCTCCGCGCGGCGGCGAAACAGGCGCGCCGCATCTCCCGCCCCATCGTGGACCGTCTTGATCTTTGGATAGAAGTACCACTCGTTCCACATGACACGCTCGCGAAACTAAGTAGCGGAGAATCTTCCGCGATCGTACGCGAACGTGTAATCGGAGCCCGCGCACGCTCTCATAAGAGAACAGGGAAGAGTGGCGCGACGAATGCCGCACTTACCAGTCGTGAGCTAGATGAGAAGAGCGGTTTCAGCTCCGCCGCGAAAGAGACGCTTATGACCGCCGCCGCGCGCCTGCATCTCTCGCCGCGCAGTTTCCATCGCACCATGCGTGTCGCGCGCACGATTGCCGACCTCGCCGGCGCAGACTCCGTCACGCCCGCCTTCGTCCACGAAGCGCTCCAGTACCGTCCCCGCGGCCTCTTCGGATTCGAATAGCCGCATTATTGCGTATACAATGACCATGCGACCGTCAAATTATATGCTACGGATCTATGGCTTTAGGCGTTAGTAGTGACCAGCTTTTAAAATAGTTATGAGCCAAATATTAACTGACAATCAAAGGTGGCTTTCGAGAAAATATCTTGCTTATAAACTGCTCACAAATCTTTGGTTTGTAGGTGCAATTTGGCTTTATTTTTACCGCATATTTATAACCGATCAACAAGTTGGTATTCTCGATGGTCTTGCATTCGCAATCGGTCTCATCGCGGAAGTTCCGTCCGGAGCCTTGGCTGATAGGTTCGGGCGCGACAAAATGGTCAAATTAGGACAAGTGCTCGCCGGAGGCGGTTTGTTGATACAAGCATTTGGCAGTAGCTTCGTACCGTTTTTTGTAGGACAAGCAATAATGATGATTGGTGTTTCTTTCGTGTCTGGTGCTGATGAAGCACTATTTTTTGGAAAGCTTAACTTTGATCGCGAATCTGTAAGTTGGCGAAAATTAGTAACGCGCGGTTCTCAAATTGCTCTTACGGGTTCACTGTTTGCCGTTCTAGCTGGAGGCTGGCTATACACAATCAATCCCCGTATTCCTTGGATTTTAACGGGGCTATCGTTCATTAGTTCTGTACTGTTTATTTGGTCAATCAGAGACACTAGAATTGAAAGGCGAGCAAAAAAGTTTTCAGTGGAGCTTCGAGAGCATCTAGCCAGTATCAAATCGGGCTTTGCACAATTTCGAGCACCGAAATTATTGTTGTACATACCGATAATAATTACCGTACAAGGACTTTTTTATACTGCTGGTTGGGGATTGTTGCGGCTGGTTTTGCTTGACCGTTTTCATTTTGATCCATTTTGGGGTTCTGTTGTGATAGCAACGAGTAGTCTCATCACCGTAGGGATTCTAGCCATTATGCATAAGTATGCAGAAAACATGAGCGAGAAGCGTGTGCTTGCTCTAATTTCGCTTGGTGCAGCCGCGAGCTTATTGCTATCACTCGCAGACATTGGTGTATGGGGCTTCTTTATTATATTTGCTCTCTATGCAGGAGAGCATGTTCTATATCCTTTCATGAGCGAAGTGCTCAATAATCGAGCCGAAGAAAATCAGCGTGCCACAGTTTTATCCGTCGCTTCATTTTTACGGACATTGCCTTATGTAGCACTTGCACCAATTATCGGTTATTTAAACACGCGCGGCGATCTTGAGTATTTCTTGATTAGTTGGGCATTACTGATTTGTCTCGCTGTTTTACTATATCTTTCTCTCAAAAAGACAGACGCTCAAGTAAGTATGATTAAAGAAAAAGGAACTGTGGAGGCAAGCACAGCAGAGATTTCTACAGAGAAATGATTGAGCGATAAGGAAGCCATCCCTGCCGTTTTATAATATTTCTTCAAAACGGCGAAGCAAAACCAAATTATTTATTATTATTTACTGCGGAGAGCAGATAGTGCCAACGCGGCAGTTGCGGAAAGGGTTCGTTGCGCCGCGGACTTCGAAGTGGAGATGCACGCCGGTTGATCGGCCCGTGTTGCCGACAGCGCCGACGACTTGGCCAGACGCGACCGATTGTCCTGGTGAGACGTTCACGCTCTTCATGTGTGCATAGAGTGTCTGCGTGCCGTTACTGTGCGAGACGACGACATAGTTGCCGTACCCACCGTTCCAGCCGCCGCCGCGCGCGACGATAACGGTGCCGGCGGCGGCCGCGTGGACCGGGGTACCGCGCGCCGCACCGATATCGACGCCATTCCATCCGTGAATGCCTTGAGTCACGCGTCCGCCGGGCACCGGATTGTTAAAGTATCCGGCCATAAAGGAACCGCCACCACCGAGGAGCGTCGGGGATGAAGACGGTCGTGACGGAGTCGACGCCGGTATTTCGCCATCTGGAATGATGAGGGAGGAGCCGATAACAAGCGGTTCGTCTGGGTCAAGATTATTAAATTGTGCGATGTCGTCTGCGTCGGCGCCGTATTTCTTTGCGAGGGATTTGAGCGTATCGCCCTTGACGATTGTGCGCTCAACGCCCGAAACGGGCAGAATGATAAGTGTGTCGCCGGTACGCATGTCTCGCGCGCTCTTGAGATTGTTCGCCCACAGAATAGTGTTCACTGAGACGTCAAACATGTCGGCGATTTCCGAAAGAGTGTCACCAGCGCGTACCACATAGACAGAGATGCTTCCAGACGGTGTCGCATTCTGGATGTCAACTATGGTGCCGGACGAGCCGGCAGAGGCGAGGAGGGCCTTGCCGCCACTCGTCTGGATGCTGTCGCCGAGGCCCTTGTATGGGTTCGGGTCTACGTTTGTGGCGGCAATCAGAACCGGTGTTTCTGAATCCGGTACGGATATAGGTATCGCCGCGTCTGCATTTGAAGAAAAAGGCCAAAACGCATTCGCGTCATTTGGCGGGATTATGGTAAACGCAAGGCCCACGAATCCTGATATAAGAATTTTTTTGTTGAATGTAATAAGAAACGGGGGAAAAGGGGTGTGTCCGAGAATACAAGAATGGCTTACATACCGCGTATATAAGCCATTCCTTGAATGCTACCGTATCAGCTGTGTAAGGAGTATAGCCGAAATACCGGCGTAGTCAATCGGCCCCGCCACCCTCTGTGGAGAGTGGCAAAATGGTACAGTGCCACAAATGAAGTATCTTGAGGGACTAAACGAAGCCCAAAGGCGCGCAGTGCTCGCGACCGATGGGCCGGTCTCGGTTCTCGCGGGAGCAGGGAGCGGTAAAACCCGCGTGCTTACGACACGTATCTATCACCTTATTCGCGAGGGTGTCCCGGCCGATAAGATTCTCGCGGTCACCTTTACTAACAAAGCCGCACGCGAAATGAGAGAAAGAGTCCGTTCGATGCTCGGAGCCGACTCGGCGGCCGCCCCTGAGCCTTTCATAGCTACCTTCCACGGGCTCGGCCGGGAACTTCTACAGAGTTACGGCGCCGCCATCGGCATCCAGCGTTTCTTCAGCGTCTATGACCGCGATGACTCGGAGAAGGCGGTGGCCGCCGCCCTTAAAGCGCTCGACGTAGAGGCGAAGGAACATTCTCCGCGCGCCGTGCTCGGCAGAATCTCGCGCCACAAAGGAGAGGGCATGCGCGCACAAGAATTTATCGAGAAACATGGCCGGTCGAGCTTCGGCAATAGAATTGTCGCGGAGGCGTGGCAGAGGTACGAGAAGACGCTCCGGGCGGAGAAAGCGCTCGACTTTGATGACCTCATCGCTCTGCCGGTACGACTGCTTGAAGAACATGACGATATTCGCGCGCTCGCACAAGACCGCTGGCAGTATCTTCACGTTGACGAGTACCAGGACACGAACGACCTGCAAGAGAGGCTTGCCGGCCTTCTCGCCGAAAAGCACAAGAATCTTTTTGTGGTTGGCGACGGAGATCAGGCAATCTATGGATGGCGCGGAGCGAAGATGGAGAACATTTTGAATTTTGAGAAGAGATATCCGGAAGCGCAGACTATTGTGCTGGAAAGGAATTACCGTTCTACCAAGAACTTGGTAGATGCAGCAAATGCGGTCATTGAGAAAAACAAGAATCGCAAAGAGAAGTATTCTACGACTGAAAAAGCCCCCGGGGATCCAATCCTTGTCTGCGTAGCGCTCGACGCCGAAGACGAGGCGCGCTGGATTGCGTCAAAAATAAAAAAGATGCTGTCGGAAGGACGGAAGCCCGAAGAAATAGCCGTGCTCTTTCGCACAAACTTCCAGTCGCGTGCTTTGGAAGAAGGAATGCTCCGTGCTGGTGTGCCGTACAAGGTTCTCGGTACGCGATTCTTCCTCCGCAAGGAGGTTAAAGACGCGCTCGCGTGGATGCGGCTCGCGATGGACCCCTCGCGCGATGTTGATAAAATTCGCGCGGTCACCTCGCCTCCGCGCGGCGTAGGTCGAGTAACGCTCGGCAAACTCGCCGCAGGAGGGCGTGCGCAATTGCGTGCCGGCGAGCTCGCAAAAATAGAGGCCTTTGAGCGCACCGTCGCGGAGCTCGCGAACGCCGCACTCTCACTCATACCGTCGGAATTCGTGAGGCTGGTAGTAGAGAAGAGCGGTATGCGCAAGGCTCTTTTTGAAGAGGGGAGTGAAGAAGATCGTGAGCGATTTGAAAATATTGAAGAATTGGCGTCGGTCGCCGCGCGGCACGATGCTCTGCCGGGGAAAGAAGGCATCGCGCTCTTTATCGCCGAAGCCGCTCTCGCGAGCGATCAAGATGAGCTAGATCGTCCCTCGACTGCCCCTGGACAAGGGGGAGAGAAAAGAGGCGTGACGCTCATGACCGTTCACGCGGCGAAGGGGTTGGAATTTAATACGGTTTTCGTGAGCGGAATGGAAGAAGGACTTTTTCCGCACGAGCATATGAATAACGAGAACAACCGCGACGATGAAGAAGAGCGGCGGCTTTTTTATGTCGCGATGACGCGCGCGAAAGAGCGGCTCATTCTGACGCTCGCACGCATCCGCAAGATTTACGGCAGTGACTTTGTTACCGAGCCGTCTTCATTTCTTGCCGACATACATTCGTCACTGATTGTCTATGATGAAACCAATGGCGAAACAATTATTGAGGTGTGACTCTCTCCGGGGACGGTATCTTCAAGTGCGCTCTCAGAGCATCCTCGAGCTTTGACCCAGACGAATAGAGTCCGTGCCAGCGAGGGTCTTTACGCGCGTGTTCCATCACTTCGTGGAAATTTTTGTCGGTCAAGCTTTCGTGTCCGCGTTTTTCGAGCGCCGTAGCCAGGATTGCCTGTGCTCGGTTAAGATGCTCGGTAGACACTTTTTGTCCAAAATGCAGAGAGTCTCGGAACTTATTACCCATGTCCAACTTTGATGGATGGAATTCGTTCATACTGGTAGTGTAGCACTATGCAAGCCAAGAAATCGCTCGGGCAAAACTTCTTGATGCATGCGCGCATCGCGGAGAGGATTGCTCTTACCGCGAAGCTCCCTCCTGACGCAGTCGTGCTTGAAATCGGGCCCGGGACGGGCATGCTTACGAAAGAGCTCCTGAAGTTGTCTGGGAAAGTGATCGCGGTTGAAGCAGATAAAAATCTTTTTGAAGAACTACAAAGTAAATTTGCGGAAGAGATTGCAAATGGACAGCTTGAGCTCATCTATGGCGACATTCGCGACTATCCCATAAATGACGCTATAGCGTTAAAAAGGGGATACTCGGTGGTGGCGAATATTCCGTACTATCTTACTGGCGAGATATTCAGGATGTTTCTTGAGTCGGACAATCAGCCGAGATCGATGACACTCTTGGTGCAGAAAGAGGTCGCCGAGCGCGTCGTGGCTCGTAAAAAAAAGCCCCTTGACCGGTTCGACAGGGCTCACCACAAGTCCGCTCGGGGTAAAGAAAGCATCCTGTCGCTTTCAGTTCAGGCGTACGGCACGCCGACCTATGAGTTCCGCGTGCCGCGCGGAGCGTTCAGGCCAGCGCCAACGGTTGACTCAGCCGTGCTTACCATTCGCGACATCTCGCGGAAAAACTTCGCGACGAAAGCCGAGGAAGAAAGATTTTTCGAACTTCTGCGCGCCGGTTTCGCCCATAAGCGTAAGTTCGTGCGGAAAAACCTCTCCGAGGCCGGGTTTCCGGCAGGGGACATCCACGAAAAAGCGCGCGCCGAGGATCTGCCGCTCTCCGTGTGGCTTGCCTTGAGCAAAGTCGAAAGGCTTGATCTCTGTAGATAACTGTTCTTTTGGCTTGTGCGACTGTTATACTTCCTTATGAATACTATGGGAGGAATTCTCAAAGCTTGGCGCATTACTCTCGCGGCAATTTTCTCCGTTGTGCTTATTGTCGGCGCTAGTCTCCTTGCGCGCGACGCCGAGTCGCCTCGCTCGGTATCAGCTTCTGAGGAGTCGGGGCTTCTTCAGGCCATCGCGACGAAAGATTCGGACGGCGACGGCCTCCCCGATTGGGAGGAGGCGCTCTACGGAGCCAATCCGCGCATGACCGACACCTTTAATCTCGGCATGACCGACGGTGAGGCGGTCGCGAGAGGGCTCATCGTGCCGAAGGCAATTGCCGATATTTCTGTAACTACGTCTTTACCCGCGTCACTTGATTCAGAGGGCCTCCCTCCGCCGGCCGCTGAAGGGACGCTCACCGATGCGTTTGCAAGAAATTTATTCGCGCTCTACCTCTCGTCGAAGCAGACAAACGGTGGCGCGAACCTTTCCGAGGGTGAGATGGCAGCCATAACGAAGGAGGCGCTGAATTCGCTCTCCTCAATAATAACCGTCGCGCCGGACTTTAAATCTGCGAAAGATCTGAAAATTTCTGGTTCCGGCCCCGACGCGTTTAAGACATTCGCCGCGCAGGCCGAGGCGGTGCTTATGAAGAACACGTCAAACGCGACCACGAGCGAGATTAATTATTTAAAGAGCGCCCTTGAGAACGACGACGCCACCGCGCTCCCGCACATCGTCTCAATAGCGAAGGCGTACCGAGACTCAGCGGCGGGGCTCGCCATGATCCCGGTGCCCAAGGAACTCGCCGCTGATCACCTCTTGCTTATCAATACGGTTATGCGTATGGGCCAGATCGCGAGCGACTTTGCCAGAGTGAATGACGACCCTCTCGCGACGATGCTCGCGCTCCAACAATACCCGCAGACGATAATCGCGCTCAGCGCAGCCTTTGTACACATCGGCAACATATATAAGACCGTAGGTGTGTCTCTCCCCGTCGACACGCCTGGCTCCGGCTTCATAAATCTTGCTCGTGACACCAATTTGACGCCATGAAGACGCTCTCGGCACTTGTTATAGCCGTACTCCTCGCTCCTTCTGTATTTCTTGCCTTACCGCAAAAAACATACGCCCTTACGGTTGAAATCGTCGGAGACGTTTCCGAGCCCGCAATAACAACCTCTATCAACAGCATAATAACCTCTGAAAAGAGCACTTTTATTGCCATCAAAGAAACCCTTAACCTGATATCAACCTATACAAATACTGCCGCCAATGTCGCGCAAGAAATCAATATGTACGTGCTCCAGCCGCTCGCCTTTATTCTCTCCGGAAATTTGTTGAAAATGATAACCGCCTACGTCATCTCTTTTGTTGTGGGGGAGACCAACGGCACTGGCGCTCCGCAGTTCGTACAAAACCTACAGGGGCACATGCAGATGGTCGGCGACAACCAGGCATCCGCCTTTTTTGTGCAGTTCGGCAGGAATTCAAACTCACCCTTCGCTTCGGCCATCGCCTCTTCTCTGCGCACCCACTATCTCCAGAATACAAGCTCGGCTGGATTCTTCGCCGCCAACAGGAACACATTCGTGAACTCGTCACCAAACCCGAACGCATTTCTCGCCGGCGACTGGTCGCAGGGAGGCACGAGAGCATGGTTTGCTCTCACGACACAGACTCAAAATAACCCCTACACTTTCTATGCGTTTTCGCAGACACACCTCTACTCGCTTGTCGGCGGGGCAACTGCCGCGCGTCTCGCAGAGCTTAATTGGGGCCAAGGATTCCTATCGTGGTGTGGCGGGACCGTGGAGAGCGACTCGGTGACCGGAGAGGTCGGTACTGCTCCAGGAGACGCGTGTAAAAAGAAAGACGGCACGTATGGCACCGTTAAAACACCCGGCTCAACCATTAAAGCGGCGCTCGACAAAGCGCTTGGGAGCACCCAAGACAAACTCGCCGGAATGGGCCAGCTGGCCTCAGAGGTAGGCAATATTCTTGGTGATATCGGGACCGTTATGAGCACGGTGCAATTCGCGACACATCTCCTCGGCGGCTCTGACTCCGGTGGTCTCGCGGGGGTTGGTCAATCTTACGGGGGCAATTCTTCACGGCTCCTTGAATACCAGTCGCCTGGATATTTGGGCGTTACCACTTCAGACGTATACAGGAACGCCGCCGAGCGCTCCTCGACTGGTTCTGACATACTCGCGCGCGTGGCTCAATATGAATCAGACTGGAATGTTATATATTCAGCGGCAACGGCGGCGAACAGAGGTCTCACTATCCTCGCGAACGCCTGCGACGCGGTAGGGGTCGCCTCTCAAGCGGCCGCCGCGCGCTCCGCAGCCACCTCCCAAGTAGCTCCGGTGCTCGCTCAAGCGGATGCCGCCTTTAGAGTCATAGCGGCCGCGCGCGCGACGGTGCAGGCGCTCCAGGATAGGCTGAACTCCGGCACAGACACGGCCGACAACACCCCTGCCGACTTGGAGACACTTAAGAACACGCCGCCGACGCCTCTTGATGTCGCCAACGCCGAACAAGAAGCGCAGACCATGGGTACGGCGACCGCGATTCCCGAAGGCTCGCTCATCGTCTCGGGAGGGACGATTGTAGACAGAATGAACCTTCTCACTACGAACGCGAGAGCACTTGAGACCTCAGTTTGCAGACAGACGAACTAATCATGAAAAACCTCTTCTTGAAATCACTCGTCGCACTCGCTCTCATCATATGCGCGGCGGGCGTTGCGCCCGCCGCGCATGCGCAGTTTGTCGATACGTCTGCTTCCTCGCTTCCGTCTACAATCGGCGAGACCACTACCGCGGGCAATGGGACCTATGTCAATACATCCGCTTCCTCGCTTCCCTCGACGGCTGGTGAAGTCATTTACAATGCACCAGACCCAATCGACAAATCCGCGGCCAATACGATAAAGAATCCGGATCTTGGGGAGAGCGGCGAAGCGTTCGGCGAAACCATGACTTGGATCATGAGCCTCTTCGCGTGGCTTGTCGGCGTAGCGGCAATTACACTCAACTACGCCGTGTTCTACACGGTTGTTACGATGGGGACATATGTAGAGAATCTCTCCGCCGTCGGCGTCACGTGGAATATCATGCGCGATATCGGCAATATCATACTCATCTTCGGCTTTCTCGCTATCGGTATTTCCATCATCTTGAGCACCGAGAAGTTCGGTTATGGGAAGAAGATGTTGCCGATGCTCCTTATTGCCGCTGTCTTCCTCAATTTTTCGCTCTTCATATCTATGGCAGTGATAGATACGGGGAACTTATTCGCGACGCAGTTTTATACACAGATTGTCGGCGGCACGCTCCCAACGAGTGCCGACATGTCTAGAATGACCACCGAGAGTGAAGGCATCTCCAATAAAATAATGGCACAGCTCGGACTTCAGACCATCTACGACATCAGGACGAATACAGCCTTAGTCAAAGCCGGGAATTCGTGGATCGTTGGTTTTATGGGCATCATTCTTTTCCTTATAACCGCGTTCGTGATGTTCTCACTCGCTTTCATACTCATCGCGCGATTCGTCATACTCCTCTTACTTATTATTGTCGCGCCAATCGGATTCGCCGGCCTCGCCGTGCCCAAGCTCAAGGGCTTAGCGGACCAGTGGTGGAGCAAGCTCTTTGAACAGACCATCACGGCACCAGTCCTTCTCCTCTTGCTCTACATAGCCCTCGCCGTCATTACCGACGTGCAATTTCTTAGTGGCATTTGCGGCAGTGGGACTTGTTCAAAAAACTGGGCTGGGTTCGTAGAAGGAAATGATATGGCTGGTTTTGCGAGTATGATGCTCTCTTTCCTCGTCGCGATGGGGCTCCTGCTTGCCGTCGTCGTCGCCTCTAAAAAAATGTCCGCCTTCGGCGGCGCCGGAGCGACAAAACTCGCCGGCAAACTCTCCTTCGGCGCTGTTGCGTTCGCTGGTCGCCACACGGCCGGACGCGCATCAAATGCTCTCGCGCGCGTGGTTCGTTCAAACAAACTTGCCCGCGTCCCACTTCTTGGGAGTGGTGTTCTCAAAGTACTCGATCGTGGGGCAAAGTCTACTTTCGATGTTCGCAATGCCGCGGTTGGGGATGTTGGGTTTAAGTCGTTAGAGATCGACGCCGGGAAAGTCAAAGAGGGAGGGATTCGCAAGCTAGAGGAAGAAGCAATCAAGGCGCGCGAAGAACACGCAAGGAAGCTCACCCAAACGAGCGGGGAAAGAAAAGAGCAAGAGACCGAGGAAGACAGAAAGAGTAGAATGGAGGACGCGGTGAAGAAAATAGAAGGGCAGAATAATAGTGAAATGCAATATCTTCTCAACAAACAAAAAGTAGACATACAAAGTTTTAATCAACGAGTTGATGACGAGCGCAAGAAACTTCTCGCGGCTCAAGCCACTGGGAACAAGGCGACAATAGATGCCGCACAGCTCTCACTTAATAATGCACTACTTGATAACCAGAAAAAGCGAGAGGAACAAAATAAAGAGCGTGAGGAGCTAAAGAGAATTCACGATGAGACACTTAACTTGCAGAAGGAAGAATTGGAAGTGCATAAGAAGAGAATCGAAGTGCTTAAACGAGCTCCACAAGAAGGGTATGCAAAGAATCTTGAGATAATGCCTTGGGGGAAGTTATATACGAACTCAAAGGCGGCAGGAAATATCAGAAAAACAGCCGGACTCTCTACAGGAGAAAAGGACGTCAGAACGCTGATGAATCTTATACAGCAAAATATCTCCTCAACACAAAAGGGCGGCACCCCGCCACCAGCGGGCGGAGGCACGCCGGGCCCATAATATCTAACTCATGGACACACTTTTTGATTCAGCACTAGAAGACGACATTAAGCAAATACTTGCCGAGGTACCGCCACCGGTCCGCGCATTTTTTGCGAGCGGTAAAGTAGAAATTGTTGCGAAAAGTTTGATGCAAAAATATCAGCTCCATATTGATACGGGTGCAATTGTTGAACGTGAGATTATTCTGCTTCTGCTTGGGCTTAAAGACCCTACAGAGTTCACACAAACGCTCGTAGAAGAAGCAAAATTAGATCAGCAAACTATTAATAACATCACGCAGGATGTGAATGAATTAATTTTTGTCCCTTTACGCGAGGAGATGAGAAAGAGTGGAGGAAAGGTTGAAGAAACAGCGAAGCCCGTGGTGACGCCACCTTCGGCGCCACCTCCCCCGCACTATGGAAGTCAGACTTCGCTACCACCGCGCACGACGATTATTCCCGCGAATCCGCAGATGCCCGCTCGTCCGGCGCAAATACCAATTTTGACTCCAAAGTACGTTCCTCCTCAAAAGTATGTAAATTTGCAGAATAAAGTTCCACCACCCACTTCGTCAAAGGCCACCCGTGCTTCGTCAGAGACTTCGCAGGGCGCGGCGCAGGGCCCAGCTCCAATGAAGCCGATGGAGAGTAATAAGTTACTTGAAGACCATGAAGAGCCCCATATTGAATTTAAAAAAGTGCCACCACCACCCCCGCCGAATCTACCTGGTGCGATACATCATCCTGCTCTCATACCCAAGGTAGAAGCTCCGCCATCATTGCCGCCGCGTGTGCCAGCGTCGCCAGCTCCCGCAAAGCCGTATTCGTCAGATCCATACCGTGAGCCCATAGAGTAGTTAGCGGGGGGAAGGTAAGTTGCGTTCTCTCTCATCTTTATATATAGTGTCCACATCCCGCAGACGCGGGCTTTCTAAATAAATGGCAACTATCAACCAACTTTCAAAGAGAGGACGCAAGGATAAGTCGCGCAAGACGAGCGTGCCCGCTTTGGCGCGCGGTTTTAACGCGCTTAAGAATCGCCCGACTTTCTATCCGTCGTCCTTCAAGCGCGGCGTCTGCACCAAGGTGACAACCAAGACTCCGAGGAAGCCGAACTCAGCTATTCGTAAAATCGCCCGCGTGCGGTTGACTAACGGCATGGAAGTCACGGCCTACATTCCGGGCGAAGGGCACAACTTGCAGGAACACTCGGTCGTGATGCTTCGCGGCGGCAGAGTGAAGGACATCGGCGTTCAATATACTATTGTACGCGGCAAGCTGGATACCGCCGGTCTCGAGAAGCGTCGAAGCGCCCGCTCGCGCTACGGCGCGAAGCGTCCGTCTGCAAAATAAGTATGCGCAGGCCCCTTAAGAAGAAGCGCACATGGCGACCCGATTTGAAATACAATTCGGAGACGCTGACCCGTTTCATCAACGCCGTTATGTGGGATGGGAAGAAGGATACGGCGCGTGCCGTTGTTTACGATGCCCTCGCCGAAATCGAGAAGGGAGGAGCGAACCCGCTTGAAACATTTGAATCGGCGCTTCGCAACGTCTCGCCGCTTATGGAGGTGCGCTCGCGTAGAGTCGGGGGAGCGAACTACCAGGTCCCGCGCGAGGTCCCGCAGACTCGTCGCCTGGCTCTCTCCTTCCGTTGGCTTATTAATGCCGCGCGCGCGAAGAAGGGGAAGCCTATGAAGGAGAAGCTCGCCGCCGAACTCATCCTCGCCGCCAAGAATGAGGGCGACGCCATCAAGAAGAAGGACGAGATGCACCGCATGGCCGAAGCCAACAAAGCGTTTGCCCATTTCGCGTGGTAATTTTACGGAGTAAAATTATCCTGAGCTTGTCGAAGGATTGCTTTAAAAATTTATGAACAGAGACTACCCTCTAGAGAAGGTGCGAAATTTCGGCATTATTGCACATATTGATGCGGGGAAGACGACGACGTCCGAGCGCGTTCTTTTTTATACGGGCTCTCAGCACAAGATCGGCGAGGTACACGAGGGCGAGACGACGACCGACTGGATGGAGCAGGAACGCGAGCGCGGCATCACTATCACCGCCGCGGCCATCACCTGCTTCTGGACGAAGACCGAGGAGAAAGATAAAAAGGACGTTTCTAAAAAGTATCGCTTCAATGTTATTGACACGCCCGGGCACATCGACTTCACCGCGGAGGTGAAGCGCTCCATGCGCGTCTTGGACGGCGCCATCGTCGTCTTTGACGGCGTCGCCGGCGTTGAGCCGCAGAGTGAGACCAATTGGCGTTATGCCGACGAAGCGGCGGTGCCACGCGTCTGTTTCATCAACAAACTTGATCGCACTGGCGCATCGTTTGAGAATTCCTACGCGAGCATTCTCGACCGCCTCTCGCTGAAGGCTATTCGCATGCAGATTCCTATCGGGGAGGAAGCGGCGCACGAGGGCGTCGTTGATCTACTCACCATGAAGGCGTATACGTTCTCGGGGAACATGGGCGCTGAGGTGACGGAGGGCGACATACCGGCGAATCTTGTTGAGGATGCGAAGAAGTATCGCGCCGCGCTCATTGAACGCATCGTGGAGCAAGATGATGTCGCCATGGGCGCCTACCTTGAGGGCAAGGAGCCGAGCCTTGCCGAGTTGAAAGCAATTTTGCGTAAAGCAGTCATTCATAATGAAATTTTTCCTGTGTACTGCGGGAGTGCACTGAAGAATAAAGGAGTTCAGCTTGTACTCGACGCGGTTGTTGATTATCTGCCGTCTCCGCTCGACCTCCCACCCGCTACCGGCACCAATCCGAAGACGGGAGAGCCGATAGAGCGCCATGCTTCCGACGACGAGCCGTTCTGCGCGCTCGCCTTCAAGCTCCAGACCGATCCGTTTGTTGGCGCATTGACCTTCTTCCGCGTCTACTCGGGAACACTCGCCTCCGGTTCCTATGTGTACAATTCAACAACAGGATCCAAAGAACGCGTCGGGCGCATCGTTCGTCTCCAGGCTGACAAGCGCGAAGAGGTGGAGAAAGTGTTTACGGGAGAAATCGCCGCCGCCGTTGGGCTCAAAGATACGAAGACTTCGCACACGCTCTGCGACGAAGAGAACCCGATTATGCTTGAAGAGATTAAGTTTCCCGAGCCAGTGGTATCGCTTCGCATCGAACCGAAAACAAAAGCCGATCAAGAGAAGATGGGCATCGCGCTTCGCAAACTCTCCGACGAGGACCCGACCTTCCGTATTAAGACTGACGACGAGACCGGCGAGACCATTATCTCCGGCATGGGAGAGTTGCATTTGGAAATTCTCGTTGATCGCATGAAGCGCGAGTTCAATGTCTCCGCTGATGTTGGAAAACCGCAGGTAGCGTATCGCGAGACGATTCTCGGGTCGGCAGAAGCCGAGGGGAAGTACATCAAGCAGACCGGTGGCCGCGGCCAGTATGGGCATGTGAAAATCAAAATGAAGAAGATGGAACCACTTGAAGATGGCAAGAAAATCGCGAAGAATCTCACACGTGAAGATCATTTTGAATTCATTAACAACATCAAGGGCGGCGTCGTCCCGCAGGAATATATTCCAGCGGTGGAGAAGGGTGTGCGCGAGGCGATGGCGAGAGGATTCCTCGCCGGCTTCCCGATGGTGGATATTTCAGTAGACCTCTACGACGGCTCCTACCACGACGTGGACTCCTCGGAAATCGCTTTCAAAATTGCCGCATCAATGGCGTTCCAAGAGGCGGCGGGCAAGGCAAAGGCCGTTATTCTCGAGCCAATCATGCGTATTGAAGTCATCGTTCCCGAGCAGTTCATGGGCGATATCACGGGCAATCTCTCCGGCAAGCGCGGCCAGATAGAGGGCATGGACGAACGCGGGTTAAACAAAGTGGTGCGCGCCAAGGTACCTCTCTCCGAAATGTTCGGCTACACCACCACACTCCGCTCCATGACCGAAGGCCGCGGCTCAATGACGATGGAATTCGACCACTACGATACTGTCCCAAACAACATAGCCACCGACATCATCGCATCGCGCAAGTAAGCAAATACGCCACCGTTTGGAACAAGGTTAAACCTTGTGTTTTAGATGAGTGGACATACCGAGGGCGGCCCTCGGTATGGACGGATGTGCTGTACATCCTTGCGTTTTTGGGCGAGGTCGGGTACATTCATAAGTAACGCATCTTGGCGTCGCTCTTTGGCTCGTCGGCTGATTTCTGTTGGCGAGCCTCGGAGTTTGTTCCGACTCGCCCTGCTTCGCATAAAGCTACGCAGGCCACGCGTCGGACTTTATTCGTGATTTATTAGTAAATTATCCGATACCACTATGGCAGCAGAATTTAACCGTGCGAAGCCGCACATGAA
>CAYGGK010000006.1:16360-28390 GCA_964349555.1 uncultured Candidatus Saccharibacteria bacterium | reverse complement strand
GAGCCGGGGGTCGGGATTGAACCGACGACATCCTGTTTACAAAACAGGTGCTCTACCAACTGAGCTACCCCGGCGAATTATTTAAGGAACAGCCTTATTACTCCTCTGATATCTTTGGATGTTCCGCTTTCAGATTACCCTTAAAATCGGACAATGTCTTCACGAATTCACGGGCGGTCTCGCGCGGCGCCGTATCAATCTCGGGATTTGCGCGCATGCGCCTCACCAGGCGCGTGAGGAGGCGTTCAACGACACGTACCACTATCAGTGAGACGTGCGCTACACTGTGTCCGATACGGCTGGTAAGGTGGCGCACTTCGTCGCGCAAGAACTCGCCGAAATTGACGTGCTCGCTGACGAAGATGGCGCGCTCCACGGTATGGTCAAGACGATCACGCTGTGAAGCGTAGAAGCGCGCGTCGCGTCGCGCCTCATAACTCGTGAGCGCGAAGAAGCCAGCAAGAAGCCCAAGAGAGACAAGAACGAAGATAAGGTACGCCACGGCTTACTTTGAGGAAATCCTCACGAAGTGTACGACTTCGGTGCGCTCGCCGAACTTCTGCGTCGCTTCGTCAAGAAGATGACGAACCGTTGCGCCGGCGTCTTTGATGGACGACTGCGCGAGTAGGTCCTCGGTGCTCTCTGGGTCCATGGCGGCCACCTGCATCGCGAGTTCGCGCGCAAGCGCCGAGAACTCGGGATTTTTAGCGACGAAGTCGGTCTCGCAGGCTAGATGCACCATCGCGCCGATTGTGCCGTCGTGCGTATAGTTTCCTATAACGCCCGCCTTGAGTTCTCTATCCGCCGACTTCCGCACCGATGCGCCGGAGTATTTTTTAAGAATGGCCGTCGCGGCGCTGAGGTCGCCATCGGCTTCTTCAAGCGCCTTCTTGCATTGCATGACCGATACGCCGGTCATTTCTCGTAGTTCTTTAATGCTGTCGGTTGTAATTTCCATACTAATTTAAAAATAATAGCATACGCACGGGCGTGGTAATTCGTTTTTTTGTGAGTGGCTGCAGTGCCTCGAGCGAACAAAAAAAACGAATTACCACGCCCTTCGCCCTACGCCGCCTGTCCCTTCATGAACGCCTCGACCAGTTTGGAGAGTATTAGTTCCACGGTCTTTCTCGACGTGTCATTCGCGACGATGGGATACGCCGCGTCGCTAATGTCGCAGTCTGAACTCATGATTGCAAGGACGGGGATTCCCGCGTCATTAGCCTCTTTTACCGCGTGCTTCTCGTGCTTAGTGTCCACGACGAGAAGTGCATCGGGCTTCTTAGTGAGCATGGTGATGCCGTCAAGGCGCTCAGTCAGACGAACTTTTTCGCGCTCTATCTTCACGAGCTCAAGCTTCGTATGCTGTTTAGCGAGCGTGCCCGTACTTGTCTTCTCCAAGATTTCCGCGAGCCGATCTATGCGCTTCTTGATCTCGCTCCAATTAGAGATAGTGCCTCCGAGCCAGCGCGTAGCGACGTAGGGTGCACCGATGTCCCGTGCCGCCTTCTTCACGAGCGCGGCTACCTCCACCTTCCCGCCGACAAAGAGAATGGTCTTGCCCTCCCTCGCAAGAGCGGACATGACGGCCTGCGCCGCTTCAAGCTGTTCGGTCGTTTTTACTAAATCAATAATCTCTTGTCGCCCCCTGGTACCCACCAAAT
Organism: uncultured Candidatus Saccharibacteria bacterium; assembly: GCA_964349555.1. Classification (GTDB taxonomy): domain Bacteria; phylum Patescibacteriota; class Minisyncoccia; order Phycocordibacterales; family Phycocordibacteraceae; genus C7867-001. The sequence goes on along the minus strand of CAYGGK010000006.1, from coordinate 26,726 downwards.
AGGGCTTCATCGAGGGGTGCCGACGGCTCTTCACCTGCGCGAAATGCGCCCCCGTATCAAAGAGGCGCTTTAGTTCTACCGTATCCTTCCCATCAGTCATTATGCCGCTACTGTACCCGAATCCTCGTTGCTGCGCAAGCGAAGAGCCTCAATAATGTCGTCGATATTGCCGGCGAGGAGCTTCGGTAGATTGTGCCACGATTCTTTGAGGCGATGGTCGGTCACACGGTCCTGGAGATAATTATACGTGCGGATTTTTTCGGAACGGTCGCCGGTGCCTATCTGTGCCTTGCGGACAGCGGCGTGTTTCTTCGCCTCTTCTTCTTCGTGTAATTGCTCCAGCTTTGCGCAGAGGATTTGCATGGCCTTCTCACGGTTCGCGAGCTGACTACGTTCTGAAGACGACCGCACGTCAATGCCGGTCGGCGTATGGACGAGCCTCACAGCCGTCTCAACCTTGTTTACGTTCTGCCCGCCTGCCCCGCCGCTTCTTGAAAACTCCACCGTTATATCTGCGGGACGTATGTCCATCTGTGACTTATCACGAAGAGGCAGAACGGCGATTGAGGCGGTTGACGTATGGATACGGCCTGACTTCTCTGTCAACGGAACGCGTTGAACCCTGTGCACGCCAGTCTCGTAGCGCAGAGCATCGTAGGCATCCGTGCTGATTATTTCTAGCGTGAGGTCGTCAATGATGCGCGTTTTCCATCCTCGTCTTTCCGCATATTTCTGATACATTTCTTTCAAGTCGCGTGCGAAGATAGTCGCTTCGTTGCCGCCGGCACCAGCGCGAAACTCCATCACCACGGAAGTCAACGTCGCGCTCGTGTTCTCTTTTTTTTCTTTTGCTCCGCGTAGGTAGTCCGCGTAATCCATGAATTACTTTCCTCCGGAGGAGGATCCGCCTCCGGCGGACTTCTTGGCGACTCTCTGTTTGAAGCGTTCGACACGACCCGCCTTATCAAGCGTACGATCCTCGCCGGTATAAAATGGATGAGACTTGCTGGAAATTTCCACCGTCACCTTTGGATATTCTTTGCCTTCAAACTTCGTCGTCTCAGTTGTTGCGACGGTTGACCCGATAAGAAAAGCCGCGCCCGAGGCGAGATCTTCAAAAACGACAGGACGGTAACTCTCTGGATGAATGTTCTTTTTCATGGTGTTGCGGTTACCTCTTCCTCCTCCTTGCCCTTCTTTTCAACTTCAATTGACGAAATATCGGCGGCGGCAACCTCCTCTTCCTTCTCTTCTACCACCTCTTGCACAAGAGCGACGACTTCCTCCGGCGGAGCGACGAGCGTAATCCCGGCAGGAAGAACGAGGTCGCTCGCATGAATCTTATCACCAGGAGCCAAGAGTACGGAAATATCAACGGAGATGTCGTGCGGGAGATTCATCGGATCGGCCTCCACTTCCAGTTCGTGCATAACCTTGACCAAATTCGCGCCATTCTCCACCGCCGGAGAGACACCGACGAACACGAGCGGAATGGCCACCTCAACCTTCTCGCCCTTCGTCACCGCGTAGAAATCAACGTGACGCGGGACGTTGGTAATCGGATCAAGGTCAACGTCATGAATAAGGGTGGGGAGTGGCTCGCCGAGCCCGATGAGCGAGACGATAGTCGCCTCTCCGGCCTCGCGCAACACTTTGCCGAAGGTAACCGCTGAAATTGAGAGCGGCACTGCCTCGTGGTGCGCGCCATACACGACACCCGGCAGAATGCCCGCGCGGCGCAAAGCCGCCGCGCTATTCTTCGCTCTTTTTTCTACCGTAAGCGTCAACATATTCCACGAGTATGCCTCATCTCACTCCTTTCTGCAACTACCCTAACGCATTTGACACTTTACTCAGACGAGCGAGGAAGGCGGCGCGGGCGGCAGGAACATTCTCTTTCTCCCCCCTCCATCTGGCGAGTGCCTCTTCTTGGAGCGCCCGCGCGTACGAAAAGGTGATTGGCCACGGTGCGTTCACTTCTTTCGCTCGTTTAAGTATCGCCGCGAGATTTTCGGTTGCCTGATCCGGCGTCTGTCCTCCGGAGAGGAATACGATGCCGGCAATTTGCGACGGCACATTCTCTACGAGCGCCGCGAGCGTGTCATTGGCGACTTCTTCCGGCGTGTCCTTCTTCGCACTCTCGCTCCCCGAAAGCGCCATAGACGTTTTCAAAATAACACTCGCGCGATCTACCGAATGTTCGGCGAGCGCCGAAAAGACCGTCTTCAATACATCCGCGATAACCGCGCGGGCGCGAGCGCGACTGTGCTTCCCTTCCATCAATACTTCCGGTTCAATAATCGGTACGAAACCGAATGTCTGTGCCTCCTTCGCATACTGTGCAAGGCGTTTCGCGTTCTCATATATCGCCTGCGCTCCCGGGAGTATGTCGCCGTCTATGCGAATAACCGCGCGCCACTTGGTGAAAGTGGCCCCCTGTTTTTTATATGCCTCAAGACGATCGGGGAGGTCAATAAGGCCGTTGGTGATGAATTCGTTCGGGCTCGCGCCAAACGGCTCGGTTCCGAGGTCCACCTTCACGCCCGAAGCGATACCGCGCTCCGCAAGCGATGTTGAAAATAACTTTTTGTCATTTCCTTTTTCAAGAAGCGACTCAGGAAAAAAAATAACGCCGGAGAGGAACTGCTCAATACCCTCCGTACCGATGAATAGATCGCGATACTGCCGACGTGTTTCTGCGCCAGCCCCGATACCGTAGCTGGCAAGGCGCGCGGTCGCAGTGTGCACACTCTCGTCCGCGGCGAGAATGCCTTTGCCTCTCATAAAAAGAGAGCGCGCAGTCGCAACAAGATCAGTCATACTCTCAATTTTAGCATGCGCGGTATGTGAATTTTCCACTCGCTCGAGGCACTGCAGCCACTCGCGGAAAATTCACATACCGCGCATGCTACACTTTTCCCATATGGACTTCATAGCGATAGGCGACACGGTCGTTGACGAGTTTATCAATCTAAAAGAGGCACGCATTGCGTGTGATATAAACCGCGAGAACTGCACCATTACCATGCGATGGGGCGACAAAATTCCCTACGATTCTTCTGTTCTGGTTGCCGGTGTAGGGAACGCGGCGAACGCGGCGGTGGCGGCCGCACGCCTAGGTCTCTCCGTAGGGTTCATTTCAAATGTGGGGAAAGACCGCTTCGGCGAAGAAATTCTCTCTACCCTTGCGCGCGAAGGCGTTAGTACCGCATACATTAAGGTCAACGACGGCATAGCGACAAATCATCACTACGTGCTCTCCTATGAAGCCGAGCGCACTATCTTAATAAAGCACGAGGCATATCCGTACCTCCTTCCCGAGGAGCTGGCGCCGCCAAAGTGGATCTATCTCTCCTCCGTCGGCGAACACTCCGAATCGTTTCATACCGACATCGGTAACTGGCTTCGCGAACATCCACAAACGAAGCTCGCCTTCCAACCGGGCACCTTCCAAATGAAGATGGGCAAAGAAAAACTATCCGAACTCTACGCCGTAACGGAAGTCGTCGCGGTAAATAAGGCGGAGGCCGAGCGTATTCTTGAATGCGGCGAAACGGATATACGGGAACTCCTGGAGAACATGCGCGCGCTGGGGCCGAAAATTGCGCTTATCACCGACGGTCCGAACGGCGCATACGCGTACGATGGCGCAGAAATGCTCAAAGTGCCGATGTACAACGACCCGAGCACTCCAGTTGACCGCACCGGCGCAGGCGACGCGACGACCTCAACATTCGTCGCCGCCCTCGCGCTCGGAAAATCTATTCGTGAGGCGCTTCTGTGGGGGCCGGTAAACTCAATGTCGGTCGTCCAACATATCGGCGCGCAGACAGGATTGCTGACGCGCGAAAAAATTGAGGACTATCTCGTGAGCGCACCTGCGGCGTACGCAGTAACCGCCCTCTAAATTACCGATCTAATTCCTCTATTGACTGCTGGAGCGAGGAGTAAGCTCCACTACTGCCGATTGCGATAGCGGATGCGTTCCTATCCGCGACGCTAATAATTATCATAGCCGCTCCAGCGCCGACGACAGTGATGAGCAGCGTGGCAAAATAAGTATTGACTCTGTCCTTCATCTTTTCATTATATAAGAACAAACGCTCGCGCCGCCTCCTCTATGTGGAGAGCATCCATTCCATAGTGTTTGAGGAGCTCCTCAGGAGAGCCAGATTGTCCGAACTGGTCCTGTACACCAAGTCGTCGTATCGGCACCGGGGCGTGTTCAGCGAGAAATTCAGCGACGGCGCTCCCAAAGCCGCCGGCTATCTGATGTTCTTCTATCGTCATGACGCGACCGGCGCGGCGCGCCGCGGCCTCTACCGCTTCAGTGTCGAGCGGCTTCACCGTGGGCACGTGGAGCACGATGGATTCAATGCCGCTCTCGGAGAGCGCGCGGGCCGCGGTGAGGGCCGCATAACTGAGCGAGCCGGTTGAGAGAAGCGCAACTTTTGGGTGTTCGGAGTCCCAAAGTGTGAGTGACTTCCCTATTGTAAACGGCGTCTCGCTCGTCGTGAAGACCGGTGTCGCGGAGCGACCGAAGCGCAAATAAACGGGCCCGCTCGTACGCGCCGCGGCGACGACGGCCTTGCGCGCCTCCTCTGAATCGCCCGGGACGATAACCGTCATCCCAGGAAGCATGCGCATCATACCGATATCCTCCAGCATCTGATGAGTCGCCCCGTCGGGCCCCACCGAAACGCCGGCATGCATGCCGCATATCTTGACTGGCACCTGATTGAGCGCGATAGTCGTGCGAATATGTTCATAATTGCGTCCCGGGCTAAATGCCGCGTAGCTCGCGATGAACGGCACCTTCCCGGTGAGCGCCATGCCGGCGGCAACCGCCGCCATGTTTTGTTCGGCGACGCCCATTTCAATAAAACGCTCCGGAAATTCTTTTTCAAATTCTTCAGCTCGGGTTGATTCTTTCAAGTCGGCGCAGAGCACGACGACGCGCGCGTCAATCTTCCCCGCCTCCACCACCCCCCTCCCGAAACCGTCGCGCGTCGCGGCCGTCTTCAAAGCGGAAGAAAAAACTTCTCCGGAGAGTTTTGCGTCCTGGTTAAGCATAGTCGTGAGAAATCTTTCCGCCGAGCGTGCGAATCTCTTTCAAGAATCGTTCCCCCTCTTCCTTTGATGGCGGTTTGCCGTGCCAGTGGTAATCATATTCTATTTCCGGAACGCCCTTGCCGGGAATCGTGTGCGCGATAATAATCGTCGGCTTCTCAGAGACGGTCTTCGCTTCGTCAACCGCCTGTATGAACTCCGCGATGTTATGCCCGTCTACCTCCAGCACATTCCAGTTGAAGGCGCGATACTTGTCAGCGAGTGGTTCAAGCGGCATCACGTCTTCCGTCATTCCATCTATTTGAATATTGTTGCGGTCCATGACGGCTACCAGATTGGAGAGCTTGTATTTCCCGGCGAACATCGCGGCTTCCCACGTGCTCCCCTCCTCTTGTTCGCCGTCGCTCATCACGCAATAGACGCGTTGTTTTCTGGTGTCCCCTGTCCCGAGCGAAGCCGAGGGGCTGCGAAGGGCGTACGCGATGCCCGCGGCCTGCGAGAGGCCTTCTCCGAGAGGTCCCGAGGTTGTTTCAAGCCCCGGCAAGCGCAGACGTTCGGGGTGCCCCTGGAGTCGGCTCCCGAATTTCCGAAGGGTAAGACATTCCTCTACCGGGAAGTAGCCGGCGTGTGCCATGGCGGCGTACCGCACTGGGACTATGTGCCCGTTAGAGAGTACGAGGCGGTCACGTCCCTCCCACTCCGGATTCTTCGGATCGTGCGCAAGAATATGAAAGTAAAATGCGGCGAAGATGTCCGCCATACCGAGAGGTCCCGCCGTGTGCCCGCTTCCCGCACTAACGAGCATGGCGATGATTGTTTCGCGAATAACTTCTGCCTGTTTTTCAAGGGCGCGAACCTGTTCTTCCGTAATCATCATCTTTACAATTATACACCGTACGGGCTCTGGAGTTCTTCAAATCGCGCGAGAACTGCGGCGGTATCACGCGCCCTAGAGAGCGCAGAACCGACGACAAGATTCGAGACGCCGAGGGCAATAAGTTTTTTTGCGTTCAAGAGCGAGACGCCGCCGTCAACCTGCACCGGTATGTCCGGGTGCCGTTCACGGAATACGCGTATTTTTTCAAAAACGCGCTCGTCGAGCGGTTGGCCCTGCCGTCCTATCCGAGCAATACCCATGAACTGCACATAGGATACCGTACCGAGATAAGGTTCTGTGAGCGCGAGATCGCTCGCGAGATTGAGCGCAATGCCGAGGTGAGCAAGATCGCCGTATCTTTTGCTGGCAAAGGAGAGAAGACGTCCGAGGTCGGTTGTGCTCTCGGCGTGGAAGGTGAGGCGCGTGGCGCCAAGGGCAAGCCATGCTTCCGTCGCGTGTTCGGCATCGGTGCACATGAGATCAATCTCATAGGTAATCCGATCAAGATACGGGAGCATCTCGCCGTTTTTCACCATCACCTCAAGCTCGGACTGCGTAGCTTTAGCGAAGTAGGGCGTGTCCTGCGAAGCCTTGACGGAGTAGGGCCACGACGGCGGACTTGCGAACCGTCCATCCACCACATCAATCTGCACCCTACTGACCGCTTTGATTTGAGCGAACGAGGCGAGCTTCTTCTCGAGATCCTCGCGTGAGGTGGGGAGAACGGCCGGGACAACGAGGGTCACGATAAATGGTATTAAAATTTGGCGAGACGCCGCACGTGACGCGTGTCGCCTGGGAAAGATGTGTCTAGAAATATGTTCACGGCCGCTATGGACTCCTCTTCGGTAACAAATCGCGCGCCGAGAGATAACACATTTGCATCATTGTGCTCGCGGGACAGGCGCACGATGTCGGGAGAGCCTCCGTAATACACGGCGCATCGGATGCCGCGCGTACGATTGGCGGACATCGCTTCGCCTTGCCCGCTACCGCCGATAACAATGCCGCGCGCGTTGGAGCCGCCGCCGCGCGCGTTCTCCTGTGCAACTATTTCCGAGAGCGGCATGACAAAGTCCGGATAATCGTCGTCCGGTTCTTGTGTGAAAGCTCCCATATCCTCCACTTCATGCCCGAGCGTGCGGATATGCTCAACAAGCGAGTTCTTAAGCGCGAGTCCCGCATGGTCAGCCGCGACGTATACCTTTAACGGTGAGCCTGTCGAATCCGTCATATCAAACTGCGGCGGCGGCAATCACATGCCGAACGAGTGACTCCGTGTATCCCATTTCGTTATCATACCAGGCGAGTACTTTTACTAGATTCCCGTCGACAACGCGCGTCATAGATAGGTCCGCGATGGAGGCGCAAGGTTCCCCAACGATATCGCTCGAGACGAGTTTGTCATCGGTCGCCGCGAAGATGCCAGCCCAGCGCGGCGCATGAGCGGCGGTACGCAAGAGGTCATTCACCTCCTCCTTGGTCGTCGCTCTCTTCGCGATAAAGGTGATGTCGGCGATTGACCCGGCCGCCACCGGCACGCGTAAGCTAATACCGTCGAACTTCCCCTTAAGCGGCGCGTATGCAGCCGCAACCGCCGTCGCCGCGCCGGTCGCGGTCGGCACGATATTCATCGCCGCCGCCCTCCCTTCTCGCGCGTCTTTCTTAGAAGGACCGTCCACAATAGATTGGCTTGCCGTGTATGCGTGCGTCGTGGAGAGCACGGCCTTTTCAATCCCGATGGCCTCGTCAAGAATGGCGATAATCGGGCTCGCGGCGTTCGTGGTACATGACGCATTTGAAGATACCTGGCAGGTCGTAAGTTTCTCCTCATTCACTCCCATCAACACGGTTGCTCCGGCCTCGCCCTGTGCCGGCGCGGTAATGACGACGCGACGCGCGCCAGCGACAATATGCGCCATCGCTTTTTCATACTCGGTAAAAAATCCGGTGGACTCAACGACCACATCAATGTGTAAATCCTTCCACGGCAACTTCGCCGGATCCTTTTCGGAAAAAAACTTAACTTCCTTTGACGGTGAGCCTGTCGAACCCGTGCCTCCAATCAGAAGGGCTCCCTTCTCCGCTGAAACCTCGAAAGGAGCCCTCCCATACACTGTGTCGTACTTGAGTAAATAGCTCAGATTTTCGAGTGAGCCGAGATCGTTCACGGCGACGAGCTCAATACCACCGCGTTCGTGTGAGAGTCGCGCGAACGCTCTACCTATCCTCCCGAATCCGTTAATCGCAACGCGAATGGCCATGTATAATTGTAGTATAGCAGTGAGCTAGAAGAAGAAGAAGACAAGGGGAAGTTTTTCGATGAGGCGAGTAAGGAAGCTCTGGTCGGTCGTATTGCCAGCGCGACCGCCAAGTGACTGTAAGACTTGGTAGGCGTTTGCAAAGTGGCGCGCTGACGGGCCGAGCACTTCCCCGCCGCCGCCAGGGGCCCCGCCGCCGGCAATGTCATGCACATTCACTTGGATAGCATCCACTCGCACGGTATTTGAAGAAGGTTCCGCAACGAGACGGACCTTGAAGTTGGCGTCCGAAAGCTCCGCGGACGACCACGTACGGTCCCAGGTGTCGGAGGGGCCTCCGAGCGTTATCACGGCGTCCGCGGTGGTAAGCGTCGGGGACGTCTTGACGACCGTCGTCGTGGAGGTGCCGCCGTCCCAGGAGAGCGCGACGGAGATGGTGCCCGCGGCAGTCGTGCCCGAGAGCTCAAGCTTCACCTCAATACCGTTGATGGTGTTCGTAGGAGGAACGTTAAAGCCGAAGCCGCCGTAATCCTCGCGGAACCATGAGGTCCCGGCGGTCGCCCACGCCTCGTCGGACGCGAACGCATCGCTCGGCGCGCTCCACTCATTAAAGGTGCCGCCGCTCGTTGTAGGGGGAAAGAAGTTCGGGTCACTTCCAATTAACGCTCCTCCGCCCGCGCTACCGCCACTACGAATACCCTGCCCGCTCGGCGCACCACCTCCTGCCTCGGAGCCACCACGCGGAATCTTTACATGCTGGGCGGTCGTGAGCGCCACGGAAGATGCGGGCGTTGTGATAAGGAGCGAGATGAGTCCGCTCGCGACGACAGTGTTCGGCGTAAGCGCGAGCGTCATGCTATCGCCGAACTCCACTTCGTTCACGTCGGCGCGTAACAAGTAGTCGCGCGTTGTGGTCGCCATAAACGCCGAGGAGAAGGTTATCGCCCCGGTCTCTCCCGAGATACTCGCGGAGCCGTCTCCCACCACCTGTAGGTCTCCGGCGTCTATAACCTTGTCGCCGTTGTAATCAACGAAGAGCGCGGCATTCGTAATGTCCCCCGAAGAAATCCCCTGCGCCGCACTCACCGAGAGCGGAAGACTGGTAACGCTCATCTGCTCGCCTCCCTCGAGAGCGAGATTGAAGCCGTACAGAAGAGCGTTCGCGAAGCTGTTGCCGGACGAATCAATCGCGTTCGTCACCTGGGCGGCGGCGTGCTCGGCGCCGGCGAGTGTTCCCTTGATGGCGACTGTCCTGCTGTTGTTCGCGTCAAAGACCTGGTCGGTGGAGCCATCCTTGAAGATTTTAAAGCCCGGCAAGGGGGCGCTCGCGGCGGTGAAGTCTTTGACGGAGAGGTCGCTGATGGTAAGCGTGTCAGAGGCGGCGAAGTTAGTATCGACTGGCACCACCATCACGCTCCCGCCGCCCTCATAGGTGATGCTTGTGCAGTTGGAGAGTCCTCCGCACACCTTTGACAGAGCCGTTCCCCCGAGAGTCGCGGTCGTATCAGTAACGTCCCAGAGCATAAAGGTCGTGGAGGTGGCTATGGGGATGCGTAAGTCGTTGGCCGCCGTGATGGTCGGGGTTGTGAAGTCGGTAACGGTCAATTGCGCCATCGGGGTTGAGGCGTCGCCGAAGGTGAAGGACTGATTCGTCGCGGCGGAGAGAAGCGGCGCGGCGGTGAAGAGCCAGCAGGAGTTGAGCCCCGCATCAACATTGGTCCCGCCGGTAGAGGCGTCGATAGAGTATCCGCAAGCGCTTGAATCTTGCACTCTCGCATAGGTAACAGCCGTGGTCCCTCTCGCGGCGATATTCCAGGTGCTGTTAGGGGTGCTTGAGAATAGATTGACCAAGTTCCCCGAGGTGCCATGCACGACGAAAGCGCCATCGACCGAGAGCGTCGAGGCGGGAGCGAAGGCGAGGTGGACATTGTTGGTGGAGGCAAAGAAGTTGCCCGTGGTGGAGGCGGAGGCGGTGAAAGTGGTGGTCGCGGAGTTGTTGATGACCTCCAAGCTATTGAACGCGCTTGTACCGGTCATCGTGCCGGAGAGGGTTTGTTGTGCGGTGCCGTTAAGGGTGGTGGTGCCCGTACCCGCGAGAAAAGTGCCGTTGTTGGTGTAGTTGCCGGAGACGGAGAGGAGGGCCGGCGCCGCGACGGCG
>CAYGGK010000006.1:0-16260 GCA_964349555.1 uncultured Candidatus Saccharibacteria bacterium | reverse complement strand
GCGCCGCGACGGCGCCGGAGGTGGAGTCAATGGTGAGGTTGGTGGTGGAGGCGTTAGAGGAGAACGACTTGGTGCCCGCTCCGAGGAAGATGAGGTGATTAAAGTCGTCGGCGGAACCGGTAAGGGTGCCGGCTATTGTTTGAGGAGAGGCGCCGGAGAAATAAACCGTGTTGGAACCTCCCCCGTCGGTGAAGTCGCCGTTGTTGGTGTAGTTGCCGGAGACGGAGAGGAGGGCCGGCGCCGCGACGGCGCCGGAGGTGGAGTCAATGGTGAGGTTGGTGGTGGAGGCGTTGTTGGAGAAGGTTTTTGTTCCGGCACCGAGGAAGGTGGTGGAGGCGAAGTCGGTTGAGGCGGTGTTCATCGTTCCGGCGATGGTCTGGGGAGAGGCGCCGGAGAAGTAGAGGGTGCCTCCCCCGTCGGTGAAGTCGCCGTTGTTGGTGTAGTTGCCGGAGACGGAGAGGAGGGCCGGCGCCGCGACGGCGCCGGAGGTGGAGTCAATGGTGAGGTTGGTGGTGGAGGCGTTGTTGGAGAAGGTTTTTGTTCCGGCACCGAGGAAGGTGGTGGAGGCGAAGTCGGTTGAGGCGGTGTTCATCGTTCCGGCGATGGTCTGGGGAGAGGCGCCTGAGAAGTAGATGGTGCCCGAGTTATGAGTGAAAGTGGCGCCGTTTGAGTAGTTACCCGAGATGGTGAGAAGAGTGGGGGCGGTAACATTATTGTTACCACCATACATAATTACGACACGGCCTGGGTTGCCGTTGAAATTGCTACCAGCGCCGCCAACACCGGCATCGGGGGAATAATCGGGATCAGTGTTTCCTCCTGGCGTCGTACCCGAACCAGTAGTTGCAACTGTATCAGTCCCAGTGACTAAGCCACCTCCTCCTCCACCACCACCGGCTCCAGTGCCACCACCTCCGCCGGCACCGCCGCCGCCACCGCCACCACCACCACCGGCTCCATTATTGGCACCGTTGCCGCCGGCACCGCCGCCGATGCTAGTGGTAGTAGCGGCACCGGCAAAACCAGTACCACCAGCGCCCCCGGCGGCACTAGTAGTACCACCTCCGGCTCCACCGGAGCCAGCGGTGCCGGCGTCAGCGCCGCCGCCGCCACCACCACCGCCAGCCTGTACAAGAAAAGTGGAAGAACGCTTAACCGCGCTATACCCGCCGCCGCCGCCGCCAGAGCCTCCCCCATCGGCGGAGCCACCTGTACCACCGCCTGGGCTACCTCCTGGACTACCAGGGCTACCACTGCCACCATCTCCGAAGATACCTGGAGCTCCAACGAGAACATCAAGGGTTTCGCCGGGAGTAACAGAAATAGTTGCCTGGCCAAAACCACCACCTCCGCCGGCGCCGCCAACAGTACGGGAACCACCACCACCACCAGCGCCCCAGGCTTTGACGACGACCGAGGTAATTCCTGAAGGAACAACAAAAGTGTCAGAACCAGCGGTTGTATATGTTGTATATACTGTTTGATTATTGTTTATAATAAAATTGGTGGTGGAGGCGTTAGAGGAGAAGGTCTTGGTGCCGGAGCCGGTGAACTCCACGTGGCTGAAGTCGGTGGCGCTCGTGTTCATCGTGCCGGAGAGCGTGATGCCGGAGCCCGAGAAGTAGACGGTACCTCCGTTGTCGGTGAAGTCTCCGTTGTTGGTGTAGTTGCCGGAGATGGTGAGGAGTGTCGACGGCGCGGTCACCGCACCGGAGGCAGAATCGATGATGAAATTGGTGGTGGAAGCAGAGTTGGCGCCGAAAGATTTGGTGCCGGAGCCGGTGAACTCCACGTTGTTGAAGCCGTTCCCGTTGGTCATGGCACTCGAGATGGATTGCGCCCCGCTCGTTTTGTAGAAGGTGGTGGTGCCGGAATTGTGGGTGAAGGTGCCGCTTCGTGAGAAGTCGCCACCGAGGTAGAGGTAGGTGGAGGGGGCGGTGACTGCGCCGGCGGTGATGGTCAGATTTCCGGTTGAAGTTGCGGCGTTCGCGCCGAAGGTCCAGGAACCGCCGGAACCGTTGAAGGTGAGGGTGCTGAATGGCGTTGAAGTGGCGATGATGTTTTTTTGTTGGCCTGTTGATGTTGAATTGAAGGTCACTGTGCCGGTATGGGTAAAGATTGCTGTAGAACTCGCAAACCAGTTGCCGACGAGCGTGAGGGCGTTGGCTCCCATCGTCAAAATAGACGAGGTGGCGGTGCCATCTTGGCGGAGTCCGGTGGCGAGGTGAATATCGCCATCGGGGTTGGTGGTGGAGGCGTTGCCGTGGAGGGTAACGGCGCCTCCGGGGGCGAACTCGGTGCCTGGAGATATATGGAGCTCTTTGCTCTTGTTGACCGCGAGCGCTCCTGAGGTCACCCTAAGGGGGATGTCCGTGTCTTGGTCGGCGTCGTAGAAGTCAAGGTCGGCGTTGGTGGTGCTCGTGCCCGTGAATCCTTCATGCTTAATCGTTACTCTGTTTTGATACAAGTCTATTTTGGGAATGCTGTTTGCGGTGGAAGACGCCTTGGTGAAGGTAATGGCGGTGGAGGTGCCCTCTCCAGGGGTCCATGCGAGGAATCGTTCGCCGAGAAAGGCGCTCGTGAGGCCGATATTGCCAATCGACCAATTTCCGCTCACGTCAGAAGTAGTGGTGAAGACGCCGGGAGTGCTGGTGCCGATGGCGAGCTTAATCGTCTTTCCGGTCGTCACTGCCGTCGTCTCATCAATCCCATAGAGCGTGCCTGAGAAGGAGAGTTGCGGCGGTCCCACCTGCACGAGAATGCGCGAGGCGTAGATAGGAACATCAAGGACATTCACATCTATCGTCCTCTGTGCCACTGTGCCAGAGGGCATTGTCATCGCCGTGCCTCGCGCTCTGTTGGCTCCTGTGGCGGTAGAATTGCTCATCGTCGAGGGTGTGCCGTTTGGGTCGCTTTGCAGGCTTGCACTATCGGCCGAATCTGTTGAGGAGTCTATTTCGTGGATGTAGGTGTTGGTCACACCCGACCATTCGGCAGAGTTGTACAGGGTATCGTAGTTCTTGAGTCCGGTGCCGTTCACGAGCGTGTTGGCGAGGAGATACTGCGACTCGAGCAAGGTTGGGTTCGTCTGCTGGACGATAATCTTGGCGTTGTAGATGTTGTAGGTGACGCTCGCGTCCGTGGTGGAGGCGACGATGCGATAGTTGTGTCCGTTGGTCGGAGCGAAAGAGACAGAGCGGACGCGGACAGGAGTTGAGGTTGACGAACCGCCGTTGACGATCTGATTTACAAATGTCCACCCGCCAAACGAGCCGTTGTCCTCTTCAAGCGCGATGCCGACTTCTCCGTGTGTTTCTTTTATTCTCACTTGGCCGGGTGCTCCAGTCGCATTTGTACCCGTTGTGTCACCACCACCGCCGCCGCCGCCCGGGCGGCCACCCGGACCGCCTTGGCAGGTCGTGTCACTCCCACCACCACCACCACCACCAGCCGTATCCGCTTTTCCGCTTTGCCCATTACCACTTGGGTTACATGTTGCATTATTGCCACCGGCGCCACCGGCGCCACCGGCGCCACTAACTCCCGAACCTCCTGTGGCACCAAGCGTCGCACTTGCTGCTGGAGTTGCACCGACGGTTCCTATCGCATTTGGACCTGCCGCGCCACCACCGCCGCCGCCCGTGTCGTTGCCGCCATCGGCGGCACCACTTGCGCCACCTGCATATGTCACCTGCCCCGTTGAATCACCAGTCGTACCTCCCGAAACAGATGTAGCTCCACTGTTACCCAAACCGGAGGCGGCGACAACGACCGTTGAATCAAATCTCGTCCTGGCAGGAACTGTAGTAGAGCCAGCTGCTCCTCCGGGCGGAATGGAGAGTGTGTGGCTCAAGCCGGTAGGTGTCGTTGTCGAACGCGCATACGCACCGCCGCCACCGCCGGCACCGCCGGCGTTGCTCGTCGTGTTCCTTCCTCCTCCTCCCGCGCCCCACGCTTCAACGGTTATATAAGTCACTCCTGGTGATTCTATGTAGGTGTACGTACTGTGTGTCGTGGTGGCCCCGTTATACACAGTTGTTGAAGCGGCTTGGGGACCTATTTTGTAGGTCACCTCCGCGTAGGCATTGGTAATTCCATCCCACTTCGTGTTGTCGTAGTACCAGTACTTCGGACTGGTGAGCGCGTCGGTGGAGGTATTACTTTTTGCTGTCTCGCTATTGCCTATTTCTATTTGTGTCTCGGTAGCGGTGATATCTCCGCTCTGGAGCACGATGAGTCGCGCGGCGATGACGCCTTTACCGATAGACTCGTTGCCGAGCTTCACCGTGTATTCGGTTGCCGCGCCCGGGAGCGTAATAGGAGAGGCGGAGCGATAACGCGCGTAGGTATTCCCCCCGTCGATGAGAAGCGTGTCAACAATAGCGCCGGTAGAAGCGTTCACGAGATGCACATTGGCGTTTGTCGCTCCAGTGGTTGACGCCACGACTTCAAAGTAGAGCGACTCACTGGCGTATTTATCGGGGTCAAAGAGAACGATCTCAGACGAGGTGGCGTATGCGTCCGAGGGCGCGTAGTCATACTGGTCAAGAATATTTATTTCTTGGCGAATAGACATCGTCGCCGCGCGAGCTGGTGGCGCTTTAAAAACGCCGAATGGAAAACTTCCAAAGGCCAACGCTATGGTTAATATAGATACGACAAATTTCCTGAAAATAGAGAGGATGGGCGTAAAGAGGTGAAAGTGCATTGCTAAATAGGTCCGCTCGCGACGAGCCGAGAAGACTATACCTTGCTATTGTAATGCAAAAGTGTCGTCAGAAGGGCAGAAAAATGCTTCAAACTGGGGATAGAATTGAAATTGAGGATTTACTTTTGCCAATGGTGGGGTCAACCGATCCCGGACGGCGCGGAGCGCCGCCCGGGGATTGTTCAAGTCAGACTTGAACAATCTGTGATGTTTAAAAAATATGGCCACTCACATGTAGTTCGCGTGTAGTCCGCGCCTTCATGATTTTAAGCCATATCTCGTCTTGTCGAGATTAAAAACTAAACTATTCACTCACTATCTCGGCTGTGACTATTTACACTAGAAATTCTCTTCCCTTTACCTTCCTCCCATCCACTGCACTTTGTGCAACGATCATATGGTGGTTGTGTCGGATGGCGGAGGCCCTGGAGTCGGAGTTGGTTCGGGAGCGGTAACGCTGACGACGCGGGAAACGGAGCCGGTATTCCCTGCCGCATCGGTAACCGTGTAGGTGAGCGTGTAGAGCCCTTCGGTCACCGTGTTTACCGCGCCCGATACATTTATATGTGCAGTAAGATCAGTCGCCTGCCCTGAGCCATCAGTCGAAGGGTCTGAGGCGGTCGCGCCCGGATCGGTGAAAGTATCCCCTACCGCTATCTCTATCGCCGCATCGCCATTAAGGGTAACGACCGGGGCCACCGTATCGCCCAACTCCACGACCGCTGATGTATCGGGCGCGGTTGAGGTGCCCGTATCTGTTGAGCTGGTCGTGTCGGAAGAAGGCGGCGGCTCACTTGGAACAGGGCTGTCCCCAAGAATAGTAATCTGGGGCGGTTCAGTATCATTCGCCGTACCAATCCAGCTATCGGCAGATGCGTCCAACACTGCAGGATCTAACGCGTCCAATAAAGCGCTCGTAATCTCCGGGGCCGGAGAAGGTGAGACGACGACCGGCGTGTAGCCAGGAAAGGTTTCGGTTGTTGGATCAAAAAATCTGCCTACCAACCCGCCGTATTCGGTCGAGACGACCTTGGCAGTAGTTCCATTATTCCTCTCTATCTCTTGCGTCTTCGCCAGTCGGCTACGTTCCGCGTCACGCACTTCAGAGAGCTGCCGCATCGCGTACACTCCAAAGTCCTCTCCCGAGAGAGCGTTCTTGGCAACGGTGAGAGATTTTGACTCTGTAACGTCCCGCCACACACCGTCAACAAGAGCGATGGTTTCAAGCGTATACGTGAGGTGGTACGTTGCATCATCCTCAGTGACACCGACCACCTGGAGGGTAAACGGAAGCGCGCCAATGTCCGCGCTCGTGATCCGCGCGTTGTCGACTGACCTAACTACCTCGCTCGCGGTAAAGATCGCGTCCTGCGCGGCGGGGCTTGCCGCAAGCACGCCGCCTGCGCCAAGGAAAAGGATGCCGAACGCAATGGGTATGGCGTTGTTGTATTGGATAAATTGAAGAAGGGATTTCATATGTTCAGTACGTTTTATTTCATTCTTGCGGTAGACTGTGTGTCACTATGCGTTACTATTATGATACCATGCACGATGGCAACCGGAACATACTACTGTTGACTGTGGGTATTCTCGTGCTCGTCGGAGGGGTTGTATGGCTTGCAGAAAACCCGCAAGCACAATCAACCCCAGACTGCACAAACTGCAATATCATTCTCATTTCCATCGATACTTTTGGCGCAAAGCATTCAACTGTCTATAATCCTACGCTCAACACGACGCCATTTTTGAAAAAACTTGCTGACGAACGCGGTGTTGTCTTTGAGTATGCTTACGCCCAAGCGCCGTGGACCCTTCCTTCGCACACCGCCATGCTGACTGGTCTTTACCCCTGGGATATAGGAGTATGGGGACCGTTTGACGCACTCCCAAAAGCAGTAGAAACACTTTCCGAGCTTCTTGCTGAAAATGGATACGCGACTGCGGCATTTTCAACCGGCGCGTTCGTGCAACCCGAGTGGCAGTTTGACCAGGGGTTTGATGAGTTTCAGGGAGAGCTTACTGAAGAATACTGGAACGACCTTCCGATGCTTCTCAATAACGCCCAAGACTGGATACTTTCTCATCGAGAATCTAAAAAACCATTCTTTGTTTTTGTACGCCCCTTTGAACTTCATGACCCATACGGCACGCCAGGGAACCCCGGAGCGGTCACTATTGAAGACATTGTAGACGCAAACCTGCAGGAAGGCGGGCCCACGGAGGCGCAGTCAAAACAATTTGAGACAGCGTACCACGAAGAAGTAAAGATCGCGGACACAGCACTTCGCGAGTTTTTCAAAGCACTCGACGAATCTGGTCTCTCCCAAAACACCATCGTTCTCATCACCTCGGACCACGGTGAAGAATTTGGAGAACACGGCACTGCCGGTTTCCATTCAATCACTACCTACACCGAGCTCATTCATGTACCGCTCGTAGTCATTGTTCCGGGAGCAAAACCTCAACGAATTTCATCTAGTGTTGAGGTGAGGAGCATTCCCGCTTCCCTTCTTGAGATTGTCGGTATCATTGCGTCGCCAAGTATCGGTAAATCTCTTCTTCCTATTATAAATGGTGTTGAGCACAAAGACCGTCTTGTTCTCGCGCGCGCCACCAGCGAACGAAATCAAACTCTCAACATCATTGAGCGGATATATAAGAAAACTTTGAAAGATATCGGGAGTGGCGCGTTAGTTCCGACAGAAGCTGAAAAAATGTACACCGGCTACGAAGTCCGTTCGGCCCTTATTGGTCCGTGGCATGTGATACAAAACGCAAACGGCTCAATTGAAGTATATGAAATCTATACTGATCCAAACGAGCAAAAAAATTTGGGGGTTGAGGCAAAACAGTTTTCGGCATACGATCGAAACCTTATACAAGAACTGCAAACGCTCGTAACAAAACGGCCTTAGTAACATGGATACAGCCATTCCTTTCCTCACTCGCCCACGCCCGCTTCTCCTCCTCTCAAGTGGAATGAGTGCCCTTGGCCTTGCCTTCCCTTCCCTTTTTTTTCTCGGACTTTTTGGGCTTAGCGGTTTTTTTTACCTCTTGTGGTTTAAGACTGACTCGTGGAGAGACGCCCTCGGGTACTCTTTTGTCTACAGTTTCTTCACTGCCGCTTCCAGTATCTGGTGGTTTCTGGACGCGCTCCCCATCGACTGGCTGGGTATTCATGACCCGTATACCCAAGCCTACGCGGTATACATTATGTGGATATATGTGGCTTTCTCGCTTGCTCTCCCCGCCGCGCTCGTCAGTAGCGCTCTCTGGTTTCTGCGCATAAACATATTTGGCCCCATTGCCGGAGCTCTAGTGTGGACCATTGCAGAAGAAGCGAGGATGTGGGGTTTTGCTATTGCAAATTGGGGGGAACAGTCTCTCATGGGGCCGCACTTCTCTACAGCATCTGCGGGATATGCGCTTGCGGAAAACTCTTACCTTCTTCAACTCGCGTCGCTCGGAGGCCTTGCCATTCTCAACTTTACGGTTGCGCTCGGAGCCGGTTTTTTAGCATATCTCATTCACGCTCGTTTGAGGGGAAAAGCGGCAATCATATCAGGAATCCTGTTGGCGATGCTCCTTGTTCTCCCTCTATTCCTTCGGACACCAGAAATACACTCCACCTCGAGCGTTCGTATTGCGGTCATTTCAACTAATCAAGAAAGGGAGAAGTATGACCCCGCAAACATTTTTTCTCTTTTGACTCGTATTGCTGAGGAAAATCTCGCTCCCGATATGATTATTCTCCCCGAAGGACACGGACTCCGCGGCGTATACAAAGATCTGAATGAAAACCAGACGCGCTCGGAACTTCAAAAATTATTTGGAGATGAAAAAGAAGTGCTTATTCTTCACGGAATCAAGGCCAAACTTTTTTACGAAAGCACGACGCGCGGCATAATTGGAACATACGATAAATTATTCTTGATGCCAATTGGTGAGTATGCGCCATACTCCGTAACATCACTATTTTCAGTCGCACAAGATGCAAGCCTAGACAGATATATGGCTCAAGTTGGAAAAATACTTGAGCGCGGAGAAGGCCTGGTGCCATTTTCCTATAAAGGTCTCACTTTTGGCGCCCTACTGTGTTCCGACATTATATCCCCGCGCCTCTACGGCACCTTGGGAGATGATGGCGCTCAAGTTCTTATCGGACTGTCAAACCTATCATGGTTCCATCGCTCTGAAATGCTATCCGAAAAAACACTCCAGTTTGCAAAGGTGCACGCGGTCCGCAACCGCGCTTATTTCATTAACTCGGTGAATGATTCCCCTTCCTTTATAATTAATCCGAAGGGCGAGGTACTGAATACTACAGAGTGGGGAACCGACTCTGTTATATACATTGATATCCCCGTCCCTTCAGCCGAATGAATACCTGGATAAAACAAAAAAGAGTACGCCAAGCGCTTGCTGTATACATTCTTCTTGGCATTGGCATATATGGATTTTTGACCTACCAAAAATACGATAGGCAATCAAAGCAAATAATATCAATGGTGTTGCCGGCGATTGATATTATAGAACCGCACCCCCACGAGAACGGTGATTCAATTTACGATGCCGACCACGCAAGATACCTAACCCAAAAACTGCTGATAGAAGAGGACGCCTGGGTAACAGACATTGAATTTCTTCTCCATAACGCGCCCTATACAATACTGCACCATCTTCTGCTCTATTCAGAGACCGGAGAAGACCCCCTCTGTCCTGGGAAGCCCCTCGTGGAAGACTACTTCCGCATGGGACAAGACACTAAAGAAAAGGCCACCTTCCCTAAGCCATACGGCGTTTTCCTCCCCAAAGGTACCGAGATAACTCTCTCTGTTATGCTCCATAACACATTTCCGCCACAAGGAACCGGCGAGACTTATCGCGATGTTCAAGGGGAACTCCTCCTTACCACCGTACCAAACGGCCGCGGTCGCACCAAAGCGCTTTCATTTCAAAAAATCGTGCTCCAGGATGCTCCCTACTGCAAGGGTGCCGGTAACGAAACCTTTGTCGTCCCACCGCGCGCTGAACAGTTCGTCAAGGTGCCGAGCACAAGCAACCCTGATAGAGGCCGCTTCGTTTTTCCGTACGACACATACATAATCAGGGCGGGAACACACCTGCATCCATGGGACGGGGGTAAGACCGTAAATCTGTTCTTAAATGGAGAACTGCTTCAATCCTATTCTTCAAAAAAGGTAACCGGAGGTTCTCGTCTCTGGTCTACCTATGGGGCGCC
Organism: uncultured Candidatus Saccharibacteria bacterium; assembly: GCA_964349555.1. Taxonomy (GTDB): domain Bacteria; phylum Patescibacteriota; class Minisyncoccia; order Phycocordibacterales; family Phycocordibacteraceae; genus C7867-001. The sequence continues at coordinate 6,310 of CAYGGK010000006.1, read as the reverse complement.
TTTAGAACTTTTGGTGAAGAAGGGTGACACTCTTGAGTTGTCAGCGGAATACTCAAACCCAAACGATGAACCCATTATTGACGCCATGGGGTTCGTCGTTTTTTATTACATTAAAAATCCCTAAACACTGCGCGAAGGGTTAAATGACAAAACAATATGCGCAATCGCCCACGCGTCATAATAGACGAGTAGGAAAAAGTACTTGAGAAACTCTATGTTAAGTGTGAGAAAAAAAACGTAGAGAATAATTGAGCCGCCCAGAGTGAGGGCGGTTTCGCTCCAGTATTTCTTTTTGCGTTCGGGGTACCAATTCACCCGCTCCCCGTACCCCACAGCCCAGTTAAAACCATGTAATAAAATAATGACCGCAAGGGTTTGCAGCGTGAGTCCGAGCCAAAAGAACAGTGTAACTAAAATGATTTCGACGAACCAGAGATAGTACTCTCCCCTTGAAATTGACGCCTTTGAAAATACGAGGCGGGTTAGGACCCAGGACCCAAAAATGAGGGCAATCAAAAACGGCAACTCCAAAAACGGTGAAAATGGAAAGGCCACATAGAGCATGAAGCTCGTGAACAGAGCGACAAACCCAAGCGCCGTCGCTCCCTCCATCCGAGAGAGATTGCTTCCGTGAAGATGAATCTCATCAAAGGCGAAGTGAGCGGAGAAAAGAGACGCGGCTACAACAAAAAAAATAGGAAGTACTTCTTCGCCGGCGTAAGTGAGGTAGAGAAGCATCGCACCGAAAAGAAAAAGCGCCAAGGAAAAATACCTGTAATTCATACGCTTCCCACGGTACTGGTATAGATATGTCATCGCAAAATGTGCCTGCCCGGCAACAATAAATGCTGCCGTAATCCACCCTAGGGGAAGCAGTGCGGCGCTAACAAACACCGCGATCGGAAAAAACAAATTCCGCGCAGGATTAGGTATTGGAAAAAATAAAGACGCCTGTTTGAGCGAAGCTTCAATGCTGTGCATATAGTACTATATATTATATATTATGATGTAATGGTCAAACGCCTTCTTGTACTGATTATATTATTTAGCGTCCTTGTCATTCTGGGAATTTTTGCAAAAACAATATTCTTCCCTTCCAAAGCTCTGTGCGGGCAGTGCAATATTATTCTTATATCGTTCTCAAGCTTTGGCGCTAAACACTCAAGCGTCTATGACCCCACCCTCGACACTACTCCTTTTCTTAAGGAGCTGGCGGAGGCTCGCGGCATCGTGTTTGAGAACGCCTACACCCAAGCTCTCTGGGCCTCGCCTTCTCAAGCGGCCATCCTGACCGGACAGTACCCTTGGGATTTAAATATGTGGAATTTCTCCGATGCTCTGCCGATTGAGGCAAGCAGTATCGCCGAGAAGCTCCACTTTGCGGGCTACCGTACAGGCGCCTTTTCAACCGGTCCGTTTATAGGACCAAAATGGCAATTTAACCAGGGATTTGATGAATTTCAAAGCCTTCCTCTGAAAAAAGATTGGGATGACATTCCAAAAATTTTTGACGACGCAAGCGCCTGGATACAAGAACAAAGAAATGATATAAAACCGTTTTTTCTTTTTTTGCGACCCTTTGCCCTGCATGACCCATATAGCGCTCCGGAAACCGCGGATGCTCTCAACATTGACGGCATTGTTACAGCGAATATGAAACCCGGAGGAGCAACGCTCGAAGACGCGACCGTCTTCCGTGAAGCGTACCGAAAAGAGCTGCGCGCCGCTGACGACGCTCTGCGAGATTTTTTCAAGAAGCTTGATGAGATGGAGTTGTCGGCAAACACTATGGTGGTTATTGTCGGAAGTAACGGAATAGAGTTTGGAGAACACGGAATAGCCGGTCTTAATTTCAATACGGCGTACCTGGAAGTAATCCACGTACCCTTCATTGTCGTCATCCCCAACCAGAAACCACAGCGTCTCTCCCAAAGCGTTGAGACGAGGAGTATCCCCGCAACCATTCTAGAAGTCCTGGGAATCAATATTGAAACAGGAAAAATGGGCGCCTCCCTTATTCCTCTCCTTACCGGGAAGGAGAAAAAAGATAGAATGGCGCTCACACGCGCCCTTTATGATAAAGGCAATTTTGTGACTATCAAGAGTGTGCACGAAAACACGAACCAAACCACTAACCGCCCGGCCATCCTAACAAAAAAACTGCAAGCTGACTCAGACTCATATATTGCTTCGGCTCTGCTCGGCCCTTGGCACCTGCTCACCACCCGAGGAAAAAAACTTGAGCTATACAATGTCTATGATGACCCACAAGAAAAGAGCAACCTTATTTATAAAGAGTTCTCCCTCTCCGTTACCGACCAAGCCGCTCTGCAGAAACTTAGAGAGGCCCTTACTGTTTTTACACCTTAATAATCTTGGAACTGCCAAAAGGCAATGGTCGGAGTGTAGTTCACGGAAAGATACGGGTCTTGCACGGTTCCTGTTGACTCGGAAGTAGAGAAATATACAGAATTAGTTGTTTCGAGAGCAATACTTGCGTTGGTGGTGTCATGCCCTTCGCGAACACCAATGCAGGTAACGCCGGCGGTGGAGCCGCAGTTACTCGTCTGTCCTTTTTTCTTTATCCAGTCACGCCCCGTTTGGTTCAGAGTGAATACAACATACGCGTTCGTTGAAATGCTTGTTATATCCTTGCGCTCTCCCGTGTCAATGCCTTCGGTGGGGTTTGAGACCGCCCCGCACAGGTCATAGTCCTCAACAGCAAGTGTGGCCGAAGACGGCTGTGATGTTTGGACAACAGTCAGATAGTCCGTGCCATCGTTATCCGTGTTTGTTACCGTGCTCGTCGCGTACAGATTGAGTGTTACACTGTTTATAGTAGATGCAACGGGTATGGTGGATGTGTCAAAAGGGAAAAACGCGCGAGTAATATTCCAGAAGGCATCTTTAACGGTAACATGAGAAGATCTAACCTCCGTGCTAGCAGTAGTCACAGTTACAGAAGTCCCGCCTATAGAATCATGCACCGAAGCCCAACTGGTGTTAAGCTCGTCAATAAGAACGCTCCCATCTCCTGCCCCGGAATAGAGGGTTGAAACAATCGCATGCGCCACCCGAACAAAGAGCCACGACACACCGCCCCCAACCGCCTCCCTAAAATCTTTTTCCCTGACAATGTCGTACTCAATCAGATACCACTTTCCCCCGCGCTCTATATATTGGGCTTGGGGAAATATATTCATCACGAGGATGGGCCTGCCGTCGGGCTCGGTCCCGACTCGCTTTGTCCACGAGTCTCCCTTCCGTAGCTCCACGATTTCCTCCGGGTCTAGTTTTTCAGGCAACTCCTCGCCTATGTAAGCATATTGAATGAGCTCAAAACCGTCTTTCGTAAAAGCAAGGGAGTCAATAACATCGCGGCTCTTTATGAGGGCGATTTGGGCTTCGCTTATAGCCCCTTCTCTTTCGCCAGGTTGCGGAACATTGAATACTGTCCAGCCGGCGCTAACAGTAACTGCAAGAGCAATAATCGCGAGAGCCCCGGTAACGGCGAGGTCGCGTAGGACAGAGGGCTGTTTGTCTTTCTTACTCATGCGTTGTTTTGTTTTAGTATAGCATTTTCCGCCTGTCTAGAAATTTGCGGTTTGAGTGCCAAATACCTTAAGCGTCGAGCTTGCGATGGTGGCAAGAAAGCTCCAGACATCGCATTTTCCTGCGGTAGTGGTTTGTGTTGGGGCGCTTCCTGCGGCCCAAAGAACCTGACTGCCCCAGGTAATCGCGCCGGCTGTCAAGCTTGGCGGGTTGCAAACAATCAATACCAGTTTTTGCCCTCCAATGTAGTTTGAGAAGGAGATGGTCGTAGCGGCGGTACCAATGCGCACTAACTGCTGGTTGCCGTTCTTCCAGTTGACCGTAATGGAAGTGGACGTCGCAAGGTTGTTCTCCCCCACCACAAGCGCGCCACCGGAGCCAATAGAGATTTTGCCCCACGGTGTGGAGGAGCCGACGCCGAGCGCTGTTTCAACAACGAGATTTCCGTTACCCGTCGGCGACCCCGTCGGGCACGAGCCGCCGGCGCAGACAAACAAGTTGTCTTCATTCAAACGGATGTTGGCCCCTTGCGCGTCAATAAATAAGTCGCCGGCAGAATCTACTTGAAACTTCCCGTAGCGGATATCGTCATACGCCAGCACAAATTGCGCGGCAGAAACCGTATCAGTGACCGAGAGCTTGGCATAGGGGGAGGTGGTGCCGATGCCGACGTTGCCCCCGAGGAAGGTGGCGGCCGCTCCGGCGCCGAGCTGTTGTACGGCGAGCGTCGGATAGGCGGAGGTGGAGGAGGCAAAGAGGCCGGCCTTTGCCCAGAGCGCGGAAGTGCTGGCGGCGGTGAGGACAGCGTAGTTGGTTTCAAAGGTGAAGTCGGAGCCGGCGTTGATGGTAATTGGAGAGGAGCCGAGGACATTGAAGGTGGAACAGGTAGCACTGCCGGTACAGGTAACTGAGGTGGTGGCGACCGATTGGTATACTCCCCCGCTTCCTCCATAGAGCAGTTGTGAGACCGGAGCGGTGGTGGTGCCGGTGCCGCCTCCAGCAATCGAGAGCGTTCCTGAAACGGTCGGGGTGAAGAGGAGAGCGCCGGCTGAGGGGACGATGGTAGTCCCGAAGGTGAATCCGTTGAAGGCGAGGGTGGAGGTGGAGAAGGTTATCGTTGTGCCTGTGGTGGAGGCGTAGCCTGAGCCGAGGGCGGTGATACCGCCTCCTCCAACACACGTGTTGTTCACTGCAAAACAGCCCGTCAGTATGTTGAGTCCACTACCGAAGGTGGAGGTGGCGGTGGCGGAGAGGTTGATGGTGTTGGCTCCGGTGTTGCCGAGAGAGAGGAGAGTGCCCGGAGAGGTGGTGCCGATGCCGACACTGCCGGTTGAAGTGATGACGAAGTGGGTGGCGGTAGAGGAGCCGACGAGGAACGAGGAGGTGGCGGTGCCGCTCGGGTTGATGGCGAGAAATGCGCGGGGCGAGGTGGTGCCAATGCCTATCTCGCCGTTCTGGGTGATAATCACCTGCGAAGTCCCCGCCTTCTTCAAATTAAGGAAGTTACCCGTGAAGGAGCCGGTGGCGCCGAGATTCATGGAGAGGCCGGTGCCGCTGAAGGAAGACGTGTCGGTATAGAGATTCAAGAGGTCGGCTGTGGTAATCGACGAGGAGTAGAAGCGGGCGGCGTTCCCTTGAGTGGTGCCGCGCGTCTCGGCATAAAGGGCGGCGGGGGCGAAGACACTCCCCGCGTCGCCCTCCGTCACGGCACGAATACCGAAGGTTCTGCCGAAAGCGCTAATCGCGGTGTTCTCGCCGAGCGTGTTGGTCCCGCGATTGGCCTGCACTTCAAGACCGCGCACGGTGCTCGTGGATTGGGTGTTGTCACGGATACGGATAATAGAGCCTACCATGGTGGAGGCGGTGGAAGTCGGCGCGTAATCAACGAAGAGCTGATTGCCGAATTGTGTCTTCGCCGTGTTCGGGTCGAACATCACATACTGATTGATACCGCCCACCGTCTGCCATGAGCTTGAAGCGTTCTTGCCACCGTTATCCATGGTAAGGAAGGCCGTCGGCGTGGTGGTGCCGATGCCTATGAAACCGTTTTGATTAACTCCGCCGACATAGAGCGATGGGGTGGTGGAGCCTTGATTACCGACGACAAAGCTCGGGCTCGCAGTGTCCATCTCAAGCGAGAGCTTACCCCACGGACTCGTCGTGCCGATGCCGACGTTGCCCCCGAGGAAGGTGGCGGCCGCTCCGGCGCCGAGCTGTTGTACGGCGAGCGTCGGATAGGCGGAGGTGGAGGAGGCAAAGAGGCCGGCCTTTGCCCAGAGCGCGGAAGTGGTGGCGGCGGTGAGGACGCCGTAGTTGGTTTCAAAGGTGAAGTCGGAGCCGCCAGAGCCGGAGCCACAAGCAGAGGCATTCGCAGAGAGCGTACCGTCAGCGCCAAATTGTGCACATCGGGTACCAGAACCTCCTGCGCTTGAAACGATGAGATTAGTGGTAGATGCGGTACCGTTCACTGTGAGGAGCGCACCGGGGTTCTCGGTGCCGATGCCGATGTTGCCCGAGGTGGCAAGGAAGAGAGAGGAGGTGGCGGTGAGGGTGTTGGTGCCGCTGAAGTAGGGGAACTGTCCGGTGGTACCGGAGTAGAGAGAAGAGGTAGCGATGGAGAGGGTGCCGCCTGTTCCGCCAACAAGAGAGCCGAGGGTGCCGGAGTATGCGAGGCCGAGGTTAGTGGTGAGAGCGAGAGAAGAAGTCGCCACACTCTGATACACCCCTGCCCCGCCTCCATAGAGGAGCTGACTTGAAG
>CAYGGK010000005.1:0-33709 GCA_964349555.1 uncultured Candidatus Saccharibacteria bacterium | reverse complement strand
CTATGGCAGAACGCGCGATGCGTCTCTGCATCGCGCGTTTTGCTTTCCAAAAAACAAACAATGAAATTCATTCTCGCAAAAAAAGAAGGAATGACCCGCGTGTTCGGGGAGGATGGCCGCGCCCGCGCGGGGACTATTCTCACTGCCGACCCGGTGACGGTCACGCAAGTGAAAACGAAAGAAGGCAAAGACGCGTATTCTGCTATTCAAGTCGGTACTGGTGTTCGCAAGACAAAGAACATCAGCAAATCGGTTTTGGGCCACACAAAAGGTAAGGGGTACACGCACCTTCGCGAAATGCGCGGCGCCGAAGGCGCCGCGGTGGGCGACACGATTGACGCATCTGTCTTTTCGGTAGGCGATGTCGTGCAGGTTTCCGGCATTACGAAGGGTAAGGGCTTTGCTGGCGTGGTGAAGCGCCACGGTTTCCACGGAGGCTCGCGCACGCACGGCCAAAAGCATACGGAGCGCTCTCCGGGCTCTATCGGTGGCGGTGGGCGCGCGGGCGGTCGTGTCGCCAAAGGAATGAAGATGGCCGGTCGCCTGGGTACCGATCGCGTAACGGTGACGAATCTTAAAGTGCTCGTTGTTGACAAAGCGGCAGGCAAGATTATCGTCTCTGGCGCGGTCCCTGGCCGACGCGGCACGCTCCTTGAGGTCGTAAGCAAATAAATATGGCTATCCTTCACAAAAACAAAAAGAGCTCAGGACCTTCGGCAGCTAAAAAAATTGCGAAAAAGGCAGTATCGCCGGCACGAGCAAAACCGGTCGCGCTCCGGGCCGCTAGGCCAAGTCTTACTACCGATTTTTCTCATGCCGGCTCCTCTGCCGAGCTACCAATTTTCTCCATGGACGGAAAGAAGGTTGGTAGCATCGCGCTTCCCGAAGCGCTCTTTGGCGTGCAGTGGCGCAGTGACTTGGTTCACCAAGTCACTACCGCGATGCAGGCCAATCTTCGCCAGAACCGCGCGCATACGAAGGACCGCGCAGAGGTCTCCGGAGGCGGCAAAAAGCCGTGGAAGCAGAAGGGGACGGGTCAGGCGCGTCATGGCTCCAGCCGCTCGCCTATTTGGCGCCACGGCGGAGTAACGTTCGGCCCGCGCTCGGAGCGTAACTACAGCGAGAAGATTAACAAGAAGATGCGCGTGGGCGCCTTACTTTCTGTCCTCTCGCGGAAGGCAAAGGACGGCGAGATCATTTTTGTCGACCAATTCGCCTTCAGCGCGCCGAAGACGGCGACGGCGAAGATGGTCCTCGCCAAGCTCGCGAAGGGTGCCGAAGCCGCGGAACTCGTTACGAAGAAAAAAAACACGGCACTTCTCGCACTCACCGCATACAATACAAATGTCTCAAAAAGCTTTCACAATTTCGGGAACGTGATGACCGAAGAGATACGCAACTTGAACCCGGTCGATGTCCTCACACACAAGTACCTCATCATTGAGAATCCGAAAGAATCGTTTAAGATTCTTTCGTCCCGAGTGGATACGAGGGACAAGGCCTCGATTGCTACCTCGGCATCTTCAGCCTCTCGGCTTACGAAATAAATTACTATGGCACTCTTCGACAAAAAAAAGATCCCTCGAAAAAACTCGGGACAAGAAGAAAAGAAAAAACGCCATGCGCGCGCTCGTGCATCAAGTAATGGTGTAGCACACGAGATCATTCTGGCGCCGTGGTTCTCTGAAAAAGCTCTCATCGTTACCGAGAAGGGCGTCTACACCTTTGCAGTACCGGCGCGCGCGACGAAGGCTGACATTGCCGGAGCCGTCAAAGAGATTTACAAGGTTGAACCTCGTAAGGTTCGCATCGTGAATTTGCCCGCAAAACGCAAGGCGATGCGTACAAAGCGCGGCGTCGGCGTTCGCTCGAAGCGACGCAAGGCGTATGTGTACCTCAACAAGGGCGACACGATTCAATTCGCCTAACAACCCTTCGACTTCGCTCAGGGTAAATTTTAAGAAAAATTTATGAAAACCTACAAACCAACCACCAAGAGCCGCCGGGCCATGACCACGCTTCCGTATCGGGAGCTTCTCTCGGGCGATGCTCCGCACAAGCCACTCTTAAAGAAGAAGAGTAGCCAGGGCGGACGAAACGCCTTTGGGCGCATCACCACGCGCCACCAGGGAGGCGGACACAAGAAGCGTCTTCGCGATATTGATTTCTCTTACGATAAGAAAAATATTCCCGCGAAGATAGAGACCATTGAGTACGACCCGTTCCGCTCATCCTTTATCGGCCTCGCGCTCTATCGCGACGGCGCGCGTCGCTACGTCATCCTGCCGAAGGAGATGAAGGTAGGGTCAACGTTTCTCGTGGGAGAGAATGCTCCGCTCACGGTTGGCAACCGCCTCCCGCTCGGGAACATTCCCGTCGGAACGTTTGTTTACAATATTGAACTTTCTCTCGGTGCGGGCGCGCGTCTCGTGCGCTCGGCAGGCACCTTCGCCAAGATCGTCGCGCATGACGCCGGCTACGCGCAGATAAAACTTCCTTCCACTGAAATTCGCAAGATCTCCGATCTCTGCTATGCCTCCATCGGGGCGGTTGGTAATGAAGAACACAATCTCGTCGTCCTCGGCAAAGCAGGGCGTTCTCGCTGGATGGGTATTCGCCCAACCGTGCGCGGTACCGCTATGAACCCGGTTGACCACCCGCACGGCGGCGGCGAGGGCCGACAGGGTCGCGGGCTCCGCAGAGCGAAGAGCGCGTGGGGCAAGCCAACCGGCAAGGGTCAGAAGACCCGCACGCCGAAGAAGTATTCAAATGTCTTTATCATCTCCCGTCGCAAAGTCGGCAAGAACCGCAAGGCGTAGCTATTGACAAAATACGTAGGGGTATGATAGACTATTTAACAGTAGAAGCTCTTTGAAGAGGTTAGCGGGTGGCATACGATTGTGGCTTTATTTTAGGCCATATTCGCCTGCCACTCGTAAAAACGTAAAAAGGTGTGCAGGAATCGCCAAAACAGCCAACAAACAAAATGGAGAGAAGTATGGACCCTTGTCACTGGAAGCAGATTCTGAGAACATTGGATTTGGCCTCGCCGACCTCGACGTTCGGCCGCACCGGCAACGCCAGCACTAACCAGGCGACCTAGCCGCAAGGGCGCGAACCAACCTCTAACACCTCGTAGAATGCTACGACGGCCCCCTCCCATCAAAAGGAGGGGGTTTTTATTTAGTACGTTGACCACGAACCGGCCAGGTGATAGTGTTCCGATCAGAATTCTCTCGTGTAACCAAACTTAGAAAAGGAGTTGTCCATGACTGAGATAATTGGATCGAGTGCGGTTTTCGACGAAGTCGAAGAGCTGCTAAAGAAAGTGTCCGCCATAAAAGATGCTCTGGAAAACGCTGTCAGAACTGGCAACGCCGATGGTCAGCGAACGGCCGTCGCAACAGCACTCAACCAGCTCATAGGGGATCTTTACCTCAATGGCAAGACCCCTCAAAAGATGCAACGATTCCTTGAGGGAATGGAAGTGCTCGGGAAGATCTGGAGAACTGACCCTCAACGAGTATTGACTGCCGAAGAGATCGTACGCTTAGTGCGCAACTAGCGTATCTGAATTACAAGCGAAAACGATAAGGCCGCTTCCCCAAGAAGCGGCCTTTCCACCACTCTTATGCTGTCCAAATAAAAACCCCGGAATAAATCCGGGGTATCGTCATGATGACGAAAAGTTTGTATTTCAGGACGGAAGAACAAACTGCCCCGTTAGTTTAGCAACCTCTCTATACAGTTGAGTTACCGTGTTCAGATTGCCACCGTCCCGGTATCTCTGCTTGTCCATGTAGCGCCCGTCACTGCCGACGAGACGCCACGAGTCGTTGTCGATTACGTCAGCAAGCAAGAGCCTGCCGTCAGGGCCAACCCCAAACTCGACCTTGAAGTCAACAAGTTTGATGCCCAAAGAGCGCCAGGCTTCCTCAAGAATAGAAAAAGCTTTGAACGCTATGGTGGTCATCTCAACGAGTTCCCAGAAATTGTCTGGATTCTCAAAGACTTCGTCACAGGGCAAGATCAAGAACGGGTCCTTTTTAACCAAGGCATCCAAGACATCCTTTGGGACGGTGAGACGCTCCCTCGAGTTATGTCCAGGATAGAAAAGCTTAATCTCCTTGCTAGAGAAATTAAACTCAATTAACGGGTCGTCCTTGATAAGGGTGTGAACTCTGCCACTCTTTACTTCGTGCCATACTTTTCCCTTCGTCTTCAAGAAGAATTCAACGAGGAGCTCTGGAAAGACATGATCTTTCTCCAGGTGTGGATTGCGGTCAAGGTACGAGCCGTGTGCTCCTTCGCGTCGAACAACAACTTCAAGAGGATACATGGTGCACAATTGCGCCAAGAAAGTTTTGTCGTCAATCCGCCCTTTGAAGGCAGTAGGGACGCCATTGGCCTCCAGTAATCGAAAGACGTTGCAGGTTGTTGTTGTGGCCAGAATGGCTTTACCATCAATAACATCATGCATCGCGCCGTCGGCGGCGGTGATATCGTCCTTCTGGGTAACATACACCAGAGAAGGATCCGAAGATTCCCGAAGGATCTTGGTTTTACCCTCGGCAACAACGTTACCGTAAATAATCATGGCTCGCGTTCCTTTTCAGTGTGCAGTTACAGTCCAAATGTACTCTACACGTAAACCTATAAAAAGAAAGAACTCCGCTAAAGGAGCGGAGTTCTCTTTGTCGCACGGCGGCGGCGAGGGCCGACAGGGTCGCGGGCTCCGCAGAGCGAAGAGCGCGTGGGGCAAGCCAACCGGCAAGGGTCAGAAGACCCGCACGCCGAAGAAGTATTCAAATGTCTTTATCATCTCCCGTCGCAAAGTCGGCAAGAACCGCAAGGCGTAGCTATTGACAAAATACGTAGGGGTATGATAGACTATTTAACAGTAGAAGCTCTTTGAAGAGGTTAGCGGGTGGCATACGATTGTGGCTTTATTTTAGGCCATATTCGCCTGCCACTCGTAAAAACGTAAAAAGGTGTGCAGGAATCGCCAAAACAGCCAACAAACAAAATGGAGAGAAGTATGGACCCTTGTCACTGGAAGCAGATTCTGAGAACATTGGATTTGGCCTCGCCGACCTCGACGTTCGGCCGCGCCGGCGCTGATCAGGCGAGATGATCTATCGCCGCGAAGACGAAACCAACCCCTAACACCCTGTGCATGCCACAGCGGCCCCGCCTCAAAAGGCGGGGTTTTTATTTAGAGCTATAGACTAAAGAAATCCTCTCCTGTAGAGTAACTTTGGAAGTGGAGGTGGCCAGGCAGGCGCGCAGGGTAAAATCGTCCGCAACCCGGAACAATTCGTCAACGTCAGTTAAGGAGATCGAAGATGCCGTTCGGTAAGGCGCGGACCGACGTCCGCAAGGCGCTTGAAGCGGCTCTAGCTTCCGGTGCTTGGATAAAAATGCACGCGGTCACCCTTGATGGGAGTGAATTCCGCATGGAGGGCTACGTGAATGATCTCGTGGAAGATAGAGTCGTCACCGGCGACGATAAGGAGAGTGGGCACGGATTGTCCACCATGCTCTCCGATATCAGGTCGGTTTCGATTTGGGAAGAGCCGGGAGATTCATCCGGCCCCGACCTTAGCCCCGAGCCCGTTGGCGGCCCTCCGCCCAAGTCTATGAGCCCGGGGAAACGTGAAAAGGTTCCCGATTAGGGACTGCCTAACCGCTCACCGAAAGCCACACGGCTTCGGTCGGGCGGTTTTCATTTATGCAAGGAGAAGGATATTAATCACACAGCCAAGTACCGACTTGTCAAGGTTCTGGAATTGCCTAGGATTTACTAGGCTGTTTTGGAGGGGTACATTTGACTCTCGCGATGACTTCCTGTATCTTTTACCTATCCCGCTGTGCGGGCTTTTCATTACTTTCATGTCACGTTCACTAAAGAAAGGGCCCTTCGTGGACGCCAAGCTCCTGAAGAAGGTCAAAGATCTGAAGCCCGCAACGGCGGGGGTGATTAAGACGTGGGCGCGTCGGAGCCAGATAAGTCCTGATATGGTCGGCTTTACCTTCGGCGTGCATAATGGCAAACAACATCTCGATGTCCTCGTCTCCGAGGAGATGGTAGGGCACCGCCTCGGAGAATTCTCGCCGACGAAAAAGTTCGTTCGTCACGGAGGCAAGATGCAGAAAGAGATGGAACAGAAAAAGCAGGAGGCGGAAATCGCTTCAGCGAAAGCCGCGAAGGCTCCTGCCGCCGCGTCTCCCTCTAAAAAATAAAACATGAAAGCAACACTCAAAAGTCACAATCAACCGCCCCGCAAGGTACGCCTCGTCACCGAGCTCGTGAAAGGGAAGTCGATTTCGGCGGCGCTGGCCTCTCTCCAATTTCTGCCGAAACGCGCGGCAGAACCTATCGCGAAGCTTATCAAGAGCGCCGCGGCCTCTGCGAAAGAGAAGGGGAACAACCCAGACGACCTGATAGTCAAGTCCGTTATCGTTGACAGCGCCGGAATGTTGAAGAAGTATATGCCGCGCGCCTTCGGCCGCGCTTCTCTCATTCGTCGCCGAAAGAGCCAAATGACCGTTGTGCTGGCTCCTATGAAACCCTTCTCCGCTGGAGCTACGAAGGGCACGTAATTTTTATGACACACATCGTACATCCTTACGCACATCGTCTCGGCATCATCCGAGACTGGCGGAGTCGTTGGTTTGCCGCCGATAAAAAGAGTTATCGCGAAAATATAAAAGTTGACGAATATATCCGCCGCTTCCTCACCAAGCGCCTGCGCGGCTCCTTCACGAGTGGCATAGAGATAGAGCGTTCGGCAAGCGAGTTGCGCGTTATTCTCTCCACCGCCCGCCCTGGCCTCGTCATCGGGCGCTCGGGCGAGAACGCGGTCAAGTTGCGCAAAGAGCTCTCAGACATGGTACGGCGCATCGCCCCAACCGACCGGCACGTACTGAAGCTTGATGTCAATGAAGTGCGTCAGCCAGAGACCGATGCCGCCGTCGTTGCGTATATGATTGCCGAAGGGCTTGAGAAGCGTATGCAGTTTCGCAGAGTGCTGAAGCAGACGGTGGAGAAGGTTATCGCCGCGCGTGAGGTTGAGGGAGTGCGTATCGCGCTCTCGGGGCGCCTCGGTGGTGCCGAGATGAGTCGCAAAGAAGAGCTTAAAAAGGGACGTATCCCTCTCCAGACCTTTCGCGCGGACATCGACTTCGCTCTTGAGCAGGCATACCTGCCCTACGGTGTCATTGGCATCAAGGTGTGGATTTATCGCGGCAACAAATACATCGAGAAGAAGACGAAAGTAACGAGTTAATTTTTTCGTATGCTTTTCCCAAAAAAAGTTAAACACCGCAAATGGCAAACTCAGCGCAAGAGCTTGAAGCGCCTGAGCCGCCCTGAGACGCGTGGTACCACAATCGCCTTCGGAGCCTTCGCACTTAAGGCGCTCACGAGCGCTCGGGTGACAAGCAATCAGATTGAAGCGGCTCGCAAAGTAATCACAAGGGCAACGGCGAAGACGGGGAAATTCTGGATACGTATTTTCCCCGACCGTCCGGTAACGGCTAAGCCGGCCGAAGTGGGCATGGGTAGCGGTAAGGGGGACCCAAAACACTACGTTTTTGAGGTGCGTCCCGGCAGAGTGCTCTTCGAGATTGACGGAGTTCCTGAGTCTGTCGCGCGTGCGCACCTGCGACAGGCGGGTATGAAGCTACCGCTTAAAACATCAATAATCGCGCGATAAATTTGCTTTTTCCCTATTTATATGACAAAAAAAGATACTATGAAGACGAAGACTGATCAGGAGCTAGAGATGCTCCTGACTGACACGCGCGCCACGCTCCGCACCGAGCGTTTTTCTGCCGCCGGTGCGCGAGCGAAGAACCCGAACTCGTTGCGAAATTTCCGTAAAGTAATTGCACGCGTACACACCGAGCAGTCGGCACGTCACGCGTCAAAGTAACATGGAACAAAAAACTACTCGCCCCCAATCATTCGTCGGCGTCGTCGTGAAGGCGGCGATGAAGGACACGGCCACGGTCCGTGTAGATAGGTACGTTAAGAACGCGAAGTATAAGAAATACTTCGTACGCTCAAAGAAATATCTTGCGCACGACCCAGGCAACTCTGTAAAGGTCGGCGATACGGTCACCATTATCGCCTCACGTCCGATATCAAAACTGAAACATTTTGCGATTGACCCTACGAAGACCGTGTCGGCGGAGGAAGCGCCCGCCGAAGGCGGGTCCGCCTCCGGCGGAAACTAATATGTTGCAAGACCGATCAATCGTAGCAGTGGCAGACAACTCCGGCGGGAAAATCGCCCGCGTCTTCAAGGTGCTTGGCGGCTCCAAGCGCCGCTACGCGGAGATAGGCGACGTTGTTATTGTCTCCATACAGACGGCGGCTCCGCGAAAGGCAGTAAAGAAGAAGGACGTGTTTCGCGCTGTTATCGTGCGCCAGACAAAACCGTTCGCGCGCAAGGATGGTTCTTACATTCGCTTTGACGAGAACGCGGTCGTACTCATAGAAAAGCAGGGTAAGGAGATGGGGCCGAAAGGGAACCGTATCTTCGGCCCGGTGCCGCGCGAGCTCTCTTTGATGGGGTGGCACTCTATCGTGTCGCTCGCGCCAGAGGTCGTTTAACTTTTTTGTTATGCACGTAAAAAAAGGAGACAAGGTAAGGGTGATTACGGGGAAGGACAAGGGCAAGTCCGGCGTTATCTTGCGTGCGTTTCCGCGCGAGGATACGGTCATTGTTGAAGGCACCGCTTTGTATAAACGTCACCTGAAGGGCACGGCGGGCAAAGTCGGCAGAATCATAGAGAAGTCTCGTCCGATTCATGTGTCCAATGTGAAGCGAGTAGAAAAATAATTATGTCCATCACTAAACAAAGACAGCAGTCGGCCTACCTCGCGCTCAAAGAAACTTTCAGTTACACGAGCCCGATGCAGGGTCCGCGTATTATGAAGGTCATCGTCTCCTCCGGTGTTGGCAAGAAGCGCGATAAGAAACAACTTGAGGTTATCGAGGACCGCCTTGCGAAGATTACGGGACAAAAATCTTCCGCGCGCGCCGCGCGAACCTCCATCGCATCCTTCAAGGTGCGGGAAGGCGATACGGTTGGTCTCCAAGTGACGCTACGCGGAGAGCGCATGTACGATTTTCTGGACAAACTTATTCACATCGCTTTGCCGCGTACGCGCGATTTCCGCGGCCTCTCGCCTAAAGCCATTGACGACATGGGTAATATCACAATAGGCATCAAGGAGAACAGCATATTTCCAGAGACCTCCGACGAAGATCTCAAAGACGTGTTCGGTTTTGCCATCACGATTGTCACCACCGCGCCTTCAAAGTCCGAAGCTGAGGCTTTCTTCCGCCATCTCGGCCTGCCGCTTATCGTTGACTCTAGCGCAAAACGCTGATATTCTAGAGGCACGCTCCTCGGAGCTTTATTTTTTACTCATGGCAAAGAAGTCTCAACTGGCGCGATATGCCAAAAAGGTCAAACTCGTCAAGAAGTACGCAGTAAAGCGTGCGGCCTTGAAGTTGGAGGGGGACTCAGAAGGACTCCAGAAGCTCCCGAGGAACTCTTCGCCCGTGCGCCTCAAGAACCGTTGCGCGATTACCGGCCGCTCGCGCGGCTACATGCGCACGTTCGGCCTCTCACGCATACAGTTCAGAGAGCTCGCGCGCGAGGGAAAGATCCCGGGCGTTAAGAAAGCATCATGGTAGTTCGACTATCGCTCACTATAAATAGTTTATGATTACGGACCGTGTGGGGGATTTCATTATTCGTCTCCAGAACGCCGCGATGATTGGCGCGCGCGGCGTGTCAGCGCCGTACTCCTCACACCTGCTCGCCATCTCCAATAAATTAAAGGAGCTCGGGTTTCTCACGTCTGTTGCAACGGACGCAAAGGATGCGGGTAGCGTCAAAAAGAATCTTCTTGTCACTCTCGCATACGACGAGCGCGGACAGGCGAAATTACGCGGAGTGAAGCGTATCAGCAAGCCAGGCCGCCGGCTCTACGCGCCGCACACGTCTGTTCATAAAGTGAAAGGCGGTACGGGCGCGCGTATTCTATCGACTCCCTCCGGCATTGTCTCCGACGCGGAGGCTCGTAAAAGCCGTATCGGCGGCGAAGAGTTGTTTGAAATTTGGTAGTTCAACTACGCTTCCCTATATATACACTTATGTCACGCCTCGCAAAAAAACCAATAGAAGTAGGGAAGACTGCCGTGTCAGTGGCGGGCGGGGTTCTTTCTGTGAAGGGCACGAAAGGGACGCTCACGAAGCGCGTACACCCGTCGGTGGATATCGCCGTTTCAGAAGTCGGAGTGCTCGTTACACCGAAGGATCGTTCGCGCTTGGCGAAGGCGCTTACCGGCACGTTCGCCTCGCACGTGAAGAATATGGTGCAAGGGGTAGAGACCCCATACCTGAGGAAGCTTGTTCTCGAAGGTGTCGGCTACAAGGTAGAGGCGAAAGGCAACAATCTCGTCCTTACGGTCGGATTCTCACACACTGTTCCGATTGCCATACCCGAGGACGTGACGGCGACCGTTGAGAAAAACAGCATCATACTTACGAGTCCGAACAAAGAGTCGGTCGGGCAGTTCGCCGCGAACATTCGCCGTGTGAAGCCGCCGGAGCCGTACCTCGGGAAGGGTATTCGCTATGACGGCGAAGTTGTGCGTCGCAAGCAAGGAAAGAAGGCCGTTTAATATAGTATGAACCGTAAACCAACAACAAATCGAGAATTACGAAAGCGCAGACACATACGCGTGCGCGCGACGATTAAGGGTACGGCGACTCGTCCGCGCCTCGCCGTATTCCGCAGTAATCGCTTCGTCTCGGCCCAGCTCATTGATGACACGCTCGGAAAGACGGTTGCCGCCGCCCACGGGCGTGAGTTCAAGGGGCCGCAGTCGGCGCAGGCCACCTCTGTTGGCGCGGCAATCGCCGAGAGGGCAAAGGCCATCGGCATTAAGGAAGTCGTCTTTGACCGCGGTGGGTACCGCTACGGTGGTCAAGTGAAGTCTCTCGCCGACGCGGCTCGCGGGGCGGGGTTAACTTTTTAAATACAAAATATGACGACACCAATTGAAAAAGAAGGAGTACAAGATGCAGACCTCGCCGAGGTGATTATTCCGGCAGATGAAACGCCAGAAGAAGTCTCAGAAGAGGTCTCAGAAGAGGTCGTAGAAGTTGCACCAGCCGCGCAAGCGCAGACTGCTACACGGGGAGACGGTCGCGGGGCGATTCGTGGGCGCTCTCCTCGAGGTGGGACCCGTAGCCGCCCTCCGCGCGAACGCGGCGAATTTGAACAAGTGACGATTGACGCCAGGCGGGTGGCGCGCGTCATGGCCGGCGGTCGCCGTTTTAACTTCAGTCTCGTTGTCGTTATTGGCGATAAGAAGGGTCGCGTCGGTGTCGGTCTCGGGAAGGGTGTTGATACCGCGCTCGCTATAGATAAGGCGACACGCGACGCGAAGAAGCATCTCATTATCGTCCCGCGCACAAAATCCGGCTCGATTCCCCACCATGTTTCAACAAAATATGCATCCTCTATGGTTGAGATTATTCCGTCAGAGGGGCGCGGACTCGTCGCCGGCTCGGCAATGCGCACGGTGCTTGATCTCGCCGGAGTGACCGACGTCGTTGCAAAGATACACACGCGTTCCAAGAACAAACTCACTATCGCGCGTGCGACTGTCGCGGCGCTCGCGAAGCTTCATTCGACGTCGCTCATGACAAGTCGTTCGACTCCCTCAACTACGCTCGGGACAGGTTCGCTCACGACAAGTCGTTCGGCATAATATCTCTCTCATGCAACTTCATTCATTTTCTCCACGTACCAAGAATATAAAAAATGCGCCAGTTGGGCGCGGCGGTAAGCGCGGCAAGACCTCCGGACGAGGGGGCAAGGGGCAGACGGCGCGTGCCGGACACAAGATCCGTCCGGAAGTTCGCGACCTTATTAAAAAGCTCCCGAAGCTCCGAGGACACGGGAAGAACCGCGCTCGCACTGTGAAGACGAATCGCATCAGCACCTCCGCAGTGAATCTCGCCGCGCTTGACTTAGCGTACAAGGCCGGCGAGACCGTCTCGCCAGCCTCTCTCCTCTCCAGAGGGCTCGTGCGCAGGGCGAAGGGGCGCGCGCCGGTCGTAAAAATACTTGGCACTGGAGAGCTTTCAAAAGCTCTCGTCGTGAGAGGGTGTGCGCTCTCCGTCTCCGCGCGCGCCGCGATTCTTGCGAAGGGAGGCACCATTCGTGCCGAAACAACCCATGCTTAATACTTTTATTCGTAAATTGAAGCTCGCATTTAGCGATCCGGAGATTCGTTTTCGTATATTCTTTATCATCGGAGCACTCGCCCTCTTCCGCTTTCTTGCGGCCATTCCCATTCCTGGCGTTAACAAAGACGCGCTCGCGTCCTTCTTCGCAGGCAATCAATTCTTTAGTCTTTTGAACATTTTTTCCGGCGGTGGACTGGAACAACTCTCAGTGGTGATGCTCGGCGTCGGTCCTTATATCACCGCTTCTATCATCATGCAGCTTGGTACCATTATTTTCCCGCAGATAAAGCAGGCATATCATGAGGAAGGGGAGGCCGGCCGAGCGAAGTTTATCGGATGGAGCCGTATCCTTACTATCCCGATGGCAGTACTGCAGGGCGTCGGTTTCTTGTTCCTGCTCCAGAGCCAGGGCGTTATCGCGCAACTTGATCCGCTAGCGCTCGTTGCGAATATTGCACTCATCACGGCTGGATCCCTTCTTCTTATGTGGCTCGGCGAGCTTGTGACCGAGTTCGGCATCGGCAACGGCGTGTCGCTTATCATTCTTGCGGGCATTCTCGCCGGTTTGCCGACCAGTATTTCGCAGGCCCTCTTCGCGGCGACCGTGGCGAACATTCCCGCATATCTTGGATTCATCGTTCTTGCGCTGGCAATGATATACGTGGTGGTCGTCGTCTCAGACGCCGAGCGCTCGATACCTATCGCGTATGCGCGGGCGGTGCGCGGTGCAGCGCTCGCGCAGAACGCGGCGACCTACCTCCCTATTCGCTTGTTGCAGGCAGGAGTCATCCCGATTATCTTCGCGCTCTCGCTTCTCCTGGTACCGCAAATGGTGCTCTCTATGCTCGGAGCGTTTAATCTCTCCTTCGCTTCTTCTGCGGCGCTCGGATACGCAGCGTTTCTCGCTGATCCGTGGAAGTACGGCGCACTCTACTTCTTTCTTGTCGTGCTCTTTACCTACTTCTACACCGCCGTCACCTTTGAACCACACCGAGTCGCAGAAAATCTCCAAAAGTCTGGCGCCTTCGTTCCAGGCGTGCGTCCCGGTCGCGAGACAGAAAGCTACATCGGGAATGTGGTGAATCGCGTTACGCTCCCCGGCGCCGTCTTCCTCGGTCTTATCGCCGTTTCCCCCTCTATCATCCAAGGACTCACGGGCGTCACGACGCTTATCCTCGGCGGTACCGCCCTTCTTATCGCCGTCCAGGTCGCTCTCGACCTCGCGCGTAAAATCGACGCCCAAGTTTCACTTCGAGAGTATTAAGGATGTTAGAGTAGCAAAATGAATACACGGACGATTCATGGTGAGCAATGTCGAACCATATTTTTTGTAGGGAAGCCGGGGAGCGGGAAGGGGACGCAGGCGAAAATATTGTCGGAGACGACCGGTTGGCGCGTTATTTCCGCCGGCGAGCAGTTCCGCGCGATAGCTGAGGAGGATACTCTATTCGGACAAAAGGTGAAGTCTGAAATGAGCGCGGGGCACCTGGTGCCGCACTGGCTCGTCATCTATTTGTATATACGCGCCCTCTTTTCCCTCTCGGACGGCGAGAGTGTTATTTTTGACGGATTCAGTCGCAAGGTGCCTGAGGTAGAGATTGTGCGAGATTCTCACGCGTGGCTGGGCAGAGTGTTCACGGTTTTTGATATCAAGATTTCCGATGAAGAAGTACAAAAGCGTCTCGCGAGACGTAAGGAGATCGAGGGACGTGCGGATGATACGGTTATTGACGAGCGTTTGAAAGAATACTACGAATACACCGGGCCGGCGATAGAAAAGTTCCGTGACACTGGCATGCTCGTTGAAATAAACGGAGAGCGGCCGCCTGAGAAGATCGCGGCAGATATCTGCGAGGCGCTTGGCATTCCACTGAAAGACTAAAGAGACATTAAATGACGATTAAAAATGACACAGAGAGAGCGAATCTGATTGAGGGGGGCAAGCGTCTCGCCGCCGTGCTCAGTGCGCTTCGTGCCAAGATTGCCCCGGGCGTAACGGCTGAAGAACTTGATGACCTGGCGGAGCAAATGATTCGCGACGGGAACGACGAACCCTCTTTTCTCGGCTATACGCCCGAAGGCGCGCGCCGACCGTATCCGGCGACGCTCTGCGTCTCTATAAATGACGAAGTCGTGCACGGGATCCCAAACGAATCGGTGAAGATATTAAAAGAAGGCGACGTAGTCGGATTAGACCTCGGCCTTACCCACAATGGCACTATCGTTGATGCGGCTATCACGGTGCCTGTAGGTCAGGTGGACGAAAAAACAAAGAAACTTCTCAGCGCGACCGAACGCGCTCTCGTAAAGGGTATCGCGCAGGCGACGCCGGGGAATCATATAGGCGATATCTCACAGGCAATTCAGAAAGAGATTGAAGACGCCGGATTTTCGGTGGTGAAGGAGCTCGGTGGCCACGGCGTAGGCGACCTCGTACACGAGGAGCCGTTCGTTCCCAACTTCGGCCGCAGAGGAGAAGGCCCAGAGCTTTTTGAAGGAATGGTGCTTGCGCTCGAGCCCATAGCGACTGCCGGCAAGGCCTCAGTGATCCTCTCTCCCGACGGGTATACCTATCGCACCAAGGACGGCTCCCGGAGCGCGCACTTTGAGCATACGATCTTGATAGAAAAGGGCGGAGCGTGTATTATTACTCAATAATCGCCACCGGCGTTTTTATTTTTAAATCATGGCTAATAAAAATCCAAAAGAGGAGAGAACGTACGTGATGGTGAAGCCCGACGGAGTGAAGAAGGGGCTCATCGGCGAGATTATTAAACGCTTTGAACGGCGCGATCTTAAAATTGTCGCGCTTGAGATGTTCCAGCCGACCTTTGAAGAGATGAACAGCCATTACCCGAGTGACGCCACGTGGATCAAACGCCTCGGCGAGAAGACACTCGCGACCTACGAGAAGTATCAGTTTGATGCGATGGAAGATTTCGGCACGACGGCACCTGAAGAGATTGGTCCGGAGATCCGGAAATGGCTCATAGACTATATGCTTTCGGCGCCTCTGGTGAAGATGGTGGTCGAGGGCGTGCATGCGGTGGATATGGTACGCAAGATCGCGGGTCCCACGATGCCGTATCAGGCCGATATGGGTACCATTCGAGGGGACTTTTCAAACGACTCTCCAGCCCTCGCTAACGCCGAGAAGCGCGCCGTAGCCAATATTCTCCACGCTTCTGAGACGCCTGAAGAGGCCCTGCATGAAATAGAGCACTGGTTCGGGGAAAAGCAGTCCTACCGTTATTAACAGGTAGCATATTTCTCTAGTGGTAGAATAAAGGCTGGAGCTGTTCTTTGTAACGCAACTTGACTACAACTCGGGAGCTACAGATTAAGATTTGCTTGGTGAAGTCCGAAAGGAAATCCGAAAGCGATCGTTCGAGCACCCACTTTACGTAAAAAAGTTGCAGTCGGGAACGGCTCCGCCCAGCCCCACATTACTTCGGTAACGTGGGGCTGGGCGGTATACTGCTGATATGACAATGAAGCTCGGATTCTACGGCGGGGCAGGGAAGGTGACCGGATCTAATTTTTTAATATCAGGCGCTGGAGGGAAAGTTCTTGTTGATTGCGGTGTTGAGCAGGGGGCTGACTTCTGTGAAGAGTGTGTCTACGGGCCGTTTCCCTATGAGGTGGAAACTGTCGACGCGCTTATTCTCACTCACGCACATCTCGACCACGTCGGTCGCATTCCTAAGCTGGTGAGAGACGGGTTTCGCGGGAAAATATATATGACGCCGCCGACACGAGACCTTGCCGAGCTTATTCTGCGCGACTCGGTCCGCATCCTTGGTGAAGAAGCGCGCCGCAGAAATAAAGCCACGCTCTATGAGGAGAGTGATGTAGAAAAAACTCTTTCACTTATAGAGACGCTCAATTATCACACTGAAAAAGAGGTTGCCCCAGGTCTTTCCGCCTATCTGCGAAACGCCGGTCACATCCTCGGCTCGGCGAGTGTGAGAATCAGAGATGAAGAAGGGGTGGCCGTCGCGCTCACGGGCGACATCGGCAATTCGCCCTCGCCGCTCCTGCCCGATTGGGAGCCCGTTACCGACGCCGACGCGCTCGTGATGGAGAGTGTCTACGGCGACCGACTGCATCCGCCTCAGCAGAGGCGTACTGAGGTCTTGGCCGAAGTACTAAAGCGCGCGATAGAACGGGGCGGTACGATTCTCATCCCCGCCTTTTCGCTCGAGCGAACCCAGCTTATGCTCTATGAGCTCTCAAATTTCTTCGCGGCTGGCGACCTACCCAAGATTCCCGTCTTTCTTGATTCGCCCCTTGCAATACGCGTGACAGCGGCGTATGAGAAATGGGGACCAACGTATTTTAAGAAGGAGATGGAAGATGAGATTAAGCGCGAGAAAAGTATCTTTGAATTTCCATTCCTCAAGCACACCCTTTCGCGTGAAGAGTCGGAGGCGATAGGGAAGGTGCCAGGCCCCAAGATTATCATCGCGGGCGCTGGGATGAGTCATGGCGGCCGGATAGGGAAGTGGGAGGCAAGATACCTCCCCGACCCGTCCACGACGCTCATTATCGTCGGTTATCAGGCGCCAGGCTCGCCGGGGCGGCGAATAGTCGAGGGCGCGCGGAGCGTCCGTTTGAGCGGCACTGAAGTAAAAATAAAAGCGACCGTTGAAAACCTTCACGGATGGTCGGCGCATGCCGACCGCGATGGACTTCTGAAATTTGCAGAAGCCGCGCTCCCGCGAGCAAAGACAATCTTCACCGCTATCGGCGAGCCGTCTGCTGAGCGCTTCCTCGCCCAACGCATACACGACTACCTCGGCGTCCGTGCCATCGTCCCCGAACTAGACCAAACGTGGGGAATAACAAGAGATTCAGTCAAGAGAGTTTAACTTGCAACAAGATAACAATATTCTTATCTACGTCCGGTCGGTCAATAATAAGAATATTTAATACGCGGGCGATTTTTTTAAAAGACTTTATACTACTTGTTTAGCAATACGGGCAAAGATCTGTGGGTGTTCGGAGGCGAACTGGGCGAGGACCTTGCGGTCCAGTTTTATACCGGACTTCTTCAGCTTGTTGATGAACGTAGAGTAAGATTTGTGACCATTCTCTCGGAGCGCCGCGTTGAGACGTACTATCCAGAGCTGGCGGAAGTCAGTTTTTTTATCGCGACGGTGAGCAAAAGCATACCTACCAGCACGCATAAGC
Source organism: uncultured Candidatus Saccharibacteria bacterium (assembly GCA_964349555.1). GTDB lineage: Bacteria > Patescibacteriota > Minisyncoccia > Phycocordibacterales > Phycocordibacteraceae > C7867-001. The sequence goes on along the minus strand of CAYGGK010000005.1, from coordinate 16,234 downwards.
GCTTCGTGGGCGTAGCGCTCTTTTTTAGACCGGACACCGCGGTACCCCTTCGCTCTCTCCAGAACGTTCTTACGGCGTTTTTGCGCCATCACTCCTCCTTTGATTCTTGTCATATGAAATGAATTAGTAGGTTATTAGGAAATGCTACTTTGCGCCCGTAGCGGGGAGGAAGCGGCGCCGGACTCGCATGCTCAAGTTGAGAGAGACGGAACGACGCTTTGCACTGCGCGCGGACCCGCTCTGCTTCGCATTGAAATGATTCTGACCTTTCGCACGCACCATGAGCTTGCCCGTGCGGGTCACGCGAATTCTTTTCGAGTATGATTTATTGGTTTTCATTTTGTTTTTGTTCTTTTTCCCGTTTCGCTTGGGCTATCAGATCGCGCTCTATAACGCCGGCGAACCCCTTTGGGCTTCGCGTGATCGGCTCGGCAATTTTGTAGCTGTAAGGGATGCGCAGAAGAAATCTTTCCAGACGCTCTTTGAGGAATTTCTCGTCCATGCTCTTATAGCGACCCTTAAGGAAGAGTTCGGCGCGCACCCGGTGCCCATCAGAGAGCCATTCGGCTGCCTTTTTCGCCTTGAGAAGCATGTCATGGTCGCCGGTACCCACTTTAATCTGGACCTCCTTGGTCTCAGACACCTTTACCTTTGACTTCGCTACCTTTTCCTTTTTACTTCGCTCGTATTCAAATTTACCATAATCCATAATCTTCGCAACGGGCGGCTGTGCCGAGGGCGAGATTTCAATAATATCCAGTCCGGCGGCTTTTGCCGCCTCAAGCGCCGCCTCAAGCGAGAGGACGCCAAGGTTTTCGCCGAGCGCGCCAATAACGCGCAATTCTTGCGCGCGGATCTCGTTATTTATGCGAAGTCGGTCGGTAGCCACTGGAAGTACAGGTACAATAACACAGTGATAGGATTACTCCAACTGACTCCTTTTTGCTCGGTATGCCAAGAGATTGTGACGGGCCAAGAAGAAAAGCACCAAGAGAAATATTCCCGCGACGCCCCACCGTGCCTCCCCGATCCACTCTGTGGTAAGACTGCCGAACCAGTACGAGACGGAGAAAAGAACCATCAATACTGTCGCGCCACTTATCATTGCCGTGGGTATGAAGACGGAGAGTGGGCGGCGAAAGAACCCGCTCGCGAGATAGGTGGTGAACCGCATACCGGGTATAAAATGTCCTGAAAAAATCTTAAACGCATAGTGATCTCCAAACCATGAGCGAAACGAAGCCGTGAAGTCGTGCTCGATATAGTGCGCGAGCCTTGGGTGAGTGCGGGCGAACGCGCCGATGGAATAAAGTGAGATATCCCCCATAGTAATGCCGATATACAGAGAAAGGAGCGCAGAGGGCACGGGGACGATACCATCGGCCGCGAGTAACCCGACGACGACAATGACTAAGTCTTCGAAAAAAAAAGCACAGAGAACAATCGCGAGGTAGATAAGGATCATAGTATCGGTCGCGCCGTTGGCGGTATTGAATATAAAAGTGAACATACGAGTCGTCTCAGTGTAGCAAATCTCTTCGGGATACGCCTGCTTCTTATTGTTGACGTCCCTCGTCGACGAGAAACCCCTTCCATCTGTTCTCCAAAAATAAAACCCCCGGCTCACGAAGTCCGGGGGTTCACACACGTGGGAAGGAATCAGAAGGCTTTCAACACCTCTTCGTCGAGATCATGCGAGCATTGCACAGCTCGGAATGAAACGTTATGCCACCTTCGACTCGGGGAGTCTGAAGAGCTGGACAGCCATCCCTGGCTCGATGTCGAAGCCGAAGGTGAACATGTCGAGACCATTGCGCTCGAAGTACACCATGATGCGAGCGCCGCTACTGAGGTCGTAGCCGTTGCTGGTCTCAATGTCGGCCCTGGCCTTGTGCTCCTTGAAAAAGAACTTGAGAAGTTCCTCGCACAGAATCTCCTCGATGGTCAAGGTGCCGGACACGCCGATGTAGCTACAGAAGAGGTCGACGAGCGGGGTCGAAAACTTCCAGCTCCGCAGGACGTTCTCCGGAAACACTCCGCCGTCGAGAACATTGGGGAGATGCTCCGGCGTGGGCATGTCATCGAACGCGTCAATGTCCCACAAATTCGCCTCGCCGGTGAAATGGCGCGCCTCGTCGGCGTCCTGTTCGGAGAGGACGAACTTGAACAGGACTTCGAAGCTGTTCTCCGGGATAGCTCTCAGGCCGTCTCTGTACTTCAGGTCCTCGCCGCTGATGCTGAGCATGTGCGGGAATTCCTTTTCACGGATTGCTACTACCATTGGTTCCTCCTCGGGGTTGTGGCTGGTTAATGTTGATATGGAACGAATCCCTGTTTAGACTACTACATTCAATGTGCACCTGTCAAGGGCCCCCTTAGCTCTTGCTTGCGTGCAGTTAGCAAAGCGCGTACGCTAGGCGGTATGAAGCGAATCGGCGTTGTTTGTATACTGATTTTTTCTTTTTTTGGGATTGCAGATTCGGCATATCTCGCTCAACACGCGGCGAGCGGCGTGCCGCTCCTCTGCAATATACAAAACTTCTCGGACTGCAATGTGGTCGCCGCGAGTGAATACTCGCAACTCTTCGGTATCCCTCTCGCGCAGTACGGCGTTGTCTTCTATGGAATACTGTTTGTTCTCGCCGCTCTTGAGCTCGTCATGTTCAACAGATCATTGCGCCGCGTCCTGCAAGTCGTCTCACTCATCGGCATCCTTTTCTCATTTTACTTCACCTTCGTTCAAGCTTCCCTTATAGGTGCGTTCTGTATCTACTGCCTCGCTTCTGCCGTGCTCGCACTTCTCATATTCGTCTGCGCGAGCTTCATTGAGCCAATACGAGAAGCGCGGAAAAAGGAGGATGTTCGCCTGCCGCTCGTTTCTTGATACCGGTATGCGCTACATTCTTCTCTCACTTCTTTTCGCCCTACTTCTGCCGACGTACTCGTTGGCCGCTGAGGAAGAGGCGTCTTTCTCCGTAGCGCGCTCGCTCATCATCGCCAGCTCTTCGCCCGGGAATGCGTACGTCGCCGGTCTCTCGGTCGTGCACACGGCGAGAGTGTTTGGCGACCTGTCGGCATTCGGAGGATCCGTTATCGTCACCGGGCCGGTATCAGGTGACGAGCTTCTTTTTGCCGGGTCAATACGCTCACGCTCCTCGGTCGGGGGCGACTTTAGAGCGATTGGGGGAAGTGTTGCGGTTGAGGGCCCGATTGTGGGCGATCTTGTCGCACTTGGTTTTTCTGTAAACAACACCGGGCGTGTCGGAGGCAGTGTTTTTATTATTGCCGCGAACACGACGATAGCAGGCGGCGCTGTCGGCTCGGTCACGATATATGGCAATGACGTCTCGCTTACCGGCAACTTCACCGATGATGTGCGCGTCGTCGCGCTTGGGCGGGTGATGCTCGCCGAGGACACCATGATCGCCGGTACGCTCTCGTACCAAGCGCCGGAATCGGCGCTCATCCCGGAGTCTGCGGTAATACGGGGAGGTGTTGAATATGAAAGCGCCTCATACCTGCCGGACGCTGGTACTTCACGCGCTCTCTCTTTTATCAGTATCGGGTTTTTTCTCCTGGTACGTATTCTTGGTGCCCTCATTCTTGCCGGCCTTCTTGCCGGCCTTTTTCCGAAACTCGCAGAGACGGTAACCCACTACGCATACACGTCGCGCCCGAGCAGAATTCTGCTAACGGCGCTACTGGGCTTCGCGGTGTTCGTCGTGACACCGGTGCTGTTCCTTATTCTCGCATTAACGTTTGTCGGTATTGGGCTTGCCTTGCTTCTCTTGGTCGCGTATTTCCTTATGATGATCCTCTCGCTCGCGTACGCAGGCATTCTTCTCGGTCGCCTCTTCTCGCGTCGGTACTTGAAGAGGGAGACGGTGGTGTGGCACGACGGAGTGCTCGGTATGCTTGTCCTATCCCTCATCGTCCTCGTTCCCTACATCGGCCCTCTCCTGGCGCTCCTACTCACCGCCTTTTCGGCGGGCGCGCTTCTTATCGTTTTCTTTAATTTCGCCTTCTCACACGAGGAGCAGACGCCTGAAATGATATAGTGGCCCCCATGAAGACTCCAAAGACAGGTTCACCGGCGCCCTCTTTCACACTCCCCGACCAGGAAGGGAAGAAACATTCCCTCGCCGACTATGCAGGGAAATGGGTACTTCTTTACTTTTATCCGAAGGACGATACTCCAGGATGCACGATCGAGGCTTGCACCATTCGTGACCAATTTAAAGATTTTGAGCGCATTGGTGCCGTGGTGCTCGGCGTCTCGACCGACAGTGTCGCGAGCCATAAGAAGTTTGCAACCGCATACAAACTCCCCTTCACACTTCTTGCCGACGTTGATAAGGAAGTGGTCGGACGCTACGGCGTGTTCGGTGAGAAAAAGTTTTTGGGCCGCACCTATATGGGCACGAGTCGTATGTCATTTCTCATTGATCCCTCGGGCGCAATCGCGAAAGTATACGAAAAAGTAAAGCCCTTGACGCACGCCGCGCAAGTCGTCGCAGACCTCAAAGCGCTTGTTTGATGACTCCCGCGAAGCACAGAGAACGTAAGGCACGCCCTACTTCGCTAAAGCTACGAAGGGCACGGGCGAAGAAGATACTCAGCTATCTCAAGAAGACGTATCCGGCGCCCAAAAGCGAGCTGGTTGCAGAGACGCCGATGCAATTCGTCGCCTCGGTTATTCTCTCGGCGCAATGTACTGATAAAACCGTCAACAAAGTGACCGCGACGCTTTGGAAGAAATACAAGGCCCCAAAAGATTTCGCGCGGGCGAATCTCGCGACGTTTACTAAAGAAATTTCTTCAGTCACTTTTTTCAGAAATAAAGCAAAGGCGATTATCGGCGCGGCCAAAGAGATAGAAACGCGACATGCGGGAGTCGTCCCTCGTACCGAAGCCGAGCTCGTCGCTCTTCCGGGTATCGGCTATAAGACCGCACATGTTATCCTCGGCGAGCTTCACGGCGTGTGGGAAGGCATCGCGACCGACACGCATGTAAAGCGTTTCGCGAAACGTTTTGACCTCACCGACAGTAACGATTTGAAAAAGATATCAAAAGATTTGGAAGCGCTTATTCCGAAAAAAGAGTGGAAGTACGTGAACAACGGTCTCGTGCTCTACGGCCGCTATGTGTGTCCGGCTCGTCCGCATGACTGCGCCTCTCATCCATTAACCAAACTATGGCCGCCCTCCGCCCTTCGTTGGCCAAAAGCGAAATAGGAAAATGACGTCCGCAAAATTTAGAGCGGCTAGGGGATTACTTACAAGCAAACGGCATAAACACGCTACAGTGATTGTGTAGCGCACTAAGGAAAGAAAGGTTAGTGGAGAAGAAAGGCGAGGGTTACACACTTGCACGCTAGCTCACATCCCAATCAGCACCGGGATGACCATCGGGGCTTTGTTGGTGCGGGCGAAGAGGAACCCGGCAACCGTGTCGGTGAGAGTGTTCTTTACATAATCCAGGTCAATGGGGTTCATGTTGCGCGTTGAATCTTCAACGGTTTTCTTGATGAGAATCCGAGCTTCGTTGAGCAGATTCTGCGACTCCCGCAGATAGATGAAACCGCGACTAATGATGTCGGGCGACTTACGCAGTTTGCCGGTCTTCAGGTTCACGCTCGCGATGATGACAAACATTCCGTCCTTGGCGAGCGACTGGCGGTCGCGAATGACCACTTCTTGTATGTCGCCGATGGTGAATCCGTCAACGACCATCTGTGCGGATGGCACCTTCTGTTTGTGCACGGTCATCGTCTCGCCATTCTCAATATCAATAACCGTGCCGTTGTCCGGGACAACAATGTTCTCGCGCGGGAAGCCGGATTGTTCCACGGCCTTTGCATGACAGCGAAGCATCGAGTGGTACCCGTAGGCGGGCATAAAGAACTTGGCACCGACCTGCTTGTTAATCCACACGAGCTCGCCCGTGTTGCCGTGGCCCGTTGAGTGAACGTCGCTTGATCGGTAGTGGATAAGCGTGACACCGTGGCGATAGAGGTTATCTTTCAATTTTTGTACCGCCATCTCATTGCCCGGAATGACGGAGGAAGAAAGCACGATAGTGTCGCGCTCGGTGAGTGTAATGTTCTTGTGCTGGCGGGTCGCGATGCGCATCAGCGCGGCGAATTCTTCGCCCTGCGCGCCGGTCGAGAGGATGACAATCTTATCCGGCGGGTAATTGCCGATGTCCTGCGCTGAGATAAGCGTGTCTTTATTGATTTTTAGAAGCCCGGTCTTCTCGGCTATTTCAAGGTTGTTCCGAATAGAGCGACCCTCGGTGACAATCTTCTTCCCAAGCTTCTCCGCAGTTTCTATGATATGGACCATTCGCTCGAATTGTGAGGCGAAGGTGCCGATGATGAGGCGGCCGGAAACCGTCTTGATAATGTCCTCAATCGTTTGAATAACGCGTTTCTCCGGAATGGAGAAACCGTCCTTTTCGGCGTTGGTGGAGTCCGCGATAAAGAAAATATTTTTGTCCTTGCCGATATCGCCCCACGTCTTCACCTCGCGTTCGGTTGGGACGCCGTCATCATGATCAAGCTTCAGGTCGCCCGTGATAACGACGTTCCCCTGCGGCGTCTCCACCGAGACGCCCATGGAGTCGGGTATGGAGTGCGTCACCGGGAAGAACTTCACCTTAGTTGAACCGATGGTTACCGACTGTCCGACCTCAACGGTAACGATTTCAGACTTCGGCACGTCTGGATACTCTTCCTGACGACGCTGAATCATAATGCTCGTCAGATTCTGCGTGTAAATCGGCGGGGTGCCGAAACGCGGCAGGGTAAACGGAATGCCGCCGATGTGGTCAAGGTGTCCGTGCGTGATGATAACGCCCTTCACCCGAGACGCGTTCTTCTCCAAATATTTGGTGTTGGGGAGAATGTAGTCGACGCCTGGAGATGTGTCCTCGGAGACAAATTGGAAACCGGCGTCAAAGACGAGGATATCTCCGGTCGCGCCGACCTCTACGGCGGTCATGTTGCGACCGACCTCTTCGACGCCGCCGAGAGGGATGATGCGGACCGTTGTTGGTCCGGCCGGTTCCGGGAAGTAATCTAACGCGCGGTTAACACGAGTCGGATTGGACGACGGACGGCGAAGTATTCGCTGTATGCGGCGCGAAGCGCCGCCAGGGCGTGCCACGCTACGGCTCGGCGGACGACTTCCGCGCTCATGCCGTCCCGGTTGTGGGCGCTCTTCTCTTCCCGGTGCAGGACGCGGCGCAGATGGGCTTGGTGCGGGCGCTGGAGCTTGATTCATAATGGTTGATTGGTTAAGGGGCTTGCAAAACTAATAAAATAAATTGAAACCCGTACGTAAAGATAGCGACTCTCAATTCACAAAGAACGGCCAGACCGCATCGGTAGAGCGATACCACGAGGCTACGGTCGCGAAACGGTCTGCGGGAACTATGATCTGTGGAAGAGTAACACCGCGCAGATCAATGGGGAGCGTGTAGACGAAGTCTGGCGCGTACAAGAACGCGGCCGGATAGTCCGCGGCGATAATGTCCTCAATTTTCTGAAGAGTAGTCACGCGCGTTTTCTGATCGGTGGAACTGCGCACCTTCTCTAACAGATCGTCAACGGTCTTATTTACATACAGCGCTATGTTGAGACCCGGATCGTTGCGCTCTTTAGAATCCCAGAACGCGTAGAGGTCTTGGTCGCGGCCTATGACCATCCCATAGAGAAGTGCCTCATACTTGCGCGGACGGATAACGTTCTGCGAGAGGTCGCCGAGCTCGTAGAGCTCAATGTCGACGGGGATGCCGAGTTTCTCCCAGGCGGCTTTTACGGCGCTCGCGACGCCCTTCAGCTCCGGCACGTTTGAGGTACGGAGCGTAATGCCGTCAAGTGTCTGCTTTCCGCCGGAGGCGGACCCGCCTCCGGCGGGCGTCTTCAAGGTCCAAGTGCGCGCGGAGCTGTCGTACGCCCACCCCGCCGACGTAAGCACTTCTGCCGCCGCTTCCGTCGGATTTTCAAATCGTGGGACGGGCACTTGCCGTATCATTCCTCCGGGCGGGACTGGTCCCATAATCGCGGTCGCGTATCCGCCAAGAGCGGAGTCAATGATGTGTTGTCGGTCAATAGCAAGTGACAGCGCCTTCCGCACCTCTAGCCGCGCATAGACCTGGCTTTCGCTCGGGTTCCAAAATACTCCGAAGACTCGGGCATACGAAGCGGTCATTCTGTTGGACGCTTGAGTGTCGCTTGTCTGTGTAGGCAGAGCGGACAGGTCATACGCGCTCTCAACAGAGCCGTTTTTTATGGCATCTACGAGATCTTCAGCGCGAGAGTAGAAGTTAACGCGAATGCCGTCCAAGTACGGCCGACCGAGCGCGTAGTGCGTATTCTCAACCAGCGATACGCTTTCAATAAGTCCTGACGTCCCGCGCTTCACGGAGGCGACTTTGAACGGCCCGGCCCCAACTGGATTCGTTTGGAGAATGGAAAACGGAAATTCTTCGTCAGAGACATTTTCCCAGAGGCGCGCCGGCAAGATTCCAAGCGTTGTGAGTCCAAGGAATGGCGCGTATGGCTTCCCAAGCGCGAAACGCACCGTTTGCTGGTCAATGGCGGAGACGCCTACGCCGGACCAATCAGCGTATAGGGGGCTTTTTAGAGCAGGGTTCTGGGCCTTTTGCACCGTAAATACCACATCATCGGCGGTGACGGGAGTGCCGTCCGAGAACAGCGCATCCTTGCGTAAGGTGAAGGTGTACGTCTTACCATCATCAGACAATGTGTAGCTTTCGGCGAGTACCGGCACGAGCTCTCCCGTTCCCGAGATGCCCATGAGACCGGCATAGGCGAGTGTTGAGAGATCGCGATCGGCGTCACTGATGGCAAGGAGCGGATGTATGAATCGCGGGCTCCCGATGACACCCTCGGTAAGTGTGCCGCCGTACGCGGGCACTTCTACCAGAAGCGACCTCTGGAGAGCTGAGATGCCGGAGAGGGAAGCGGCTCCGACAAGAATGGCGAACAGATAGAAGAGCACTCGATCGCCGGGCGAGAGGGTGCGGACGTGTTCGTTCACGCGCTCAAAGATCGGCAGATGCCGCACGCGCATCAGTTTTTCGCGCGTCTCGGCGTTCATGATCCCGCCAGAAGGAAATTCGTTATTGCCGCGAGTACGAGAAGAATCGCGATAACGATTGTCGCATTAAATAGGAACTTTTCGGCGCCTCTGCGCTTATAGAACGTTGACGCGAAGTTGTCGCCTCCAAAGGCTCCGCCCAGACTTGCTCCGCGCTGTTGAAGCACGATGCCAAGGATGAGGAGTATTGAGAGGATGATTATCGCGTATGGCAGTGCCGATACGAGTGTCTCCATCTGTGCCTAGAACACTAGCACGAGCCACGTAGTCTACGCAAGGTGCCTGTCCCCGCGAGGAGGGAATAAAACCCTTCGACAGGTTCACCGCACGCAGGCTCAGGGTAAACAAAAACGCCGCGAGGTTCCCCGCGGCGCTGTTTCTGTGGCCATTCCGACTCTAACGTTAGTCGGCTTGGATTATTATTCCCGGATCTGGACCCGGATCCGGATTGGTGGAGTTGCCCGGCGGAAAAGGAGTAACGGCGCTAGGCTCCCTGCCATCAATGAGCGAGAAGAGTTCCTTCGGGATCTCTTTAACGAGAGAAATATAGATACGTGCCTCGCCTCCTCGTACTTCTCTCACTATGAGAAAAAAGCCAATACCGCCGTCGTTAGCGATAAACGAGATGTTTAGCTCGGACGTTCCCGAGTAAGGAGTTTCTGATTCCAATGCGTCGTTAGGGGAATCTCGCCCGTAGCTCAGGATATCGGCTGAGTAGGCCGTGGAGCCGAACGAGACCACGATGACGATTGCTAATAACACGCACGCCGCGAGAACTTTTCTTTGGTAGGCCACAAGTGCGGCCAACGCGATGAGTATGCAACAGATTCCGAATAGGACAATGAATGCGTCAGTCATGGTACCCCCTCCCGTAGTGCGACAGATGCCGCAATGGTTGAACGTGACGTAACATCAAAGGACCGATGTCTGAAAATAGCGTAGCAGATGGTTTGGTATTTGTCAGGTGCTAATGAAAATAAAACCCTTCGACAGATTCGAGGGACTCACTGCAGGCAGGCTCAGGGTAAACAAAAACGCCGCGAGGTTCCCCGCGGCGTTGTTTTTGTTAGCTGTGCCGTATTTTATTTCGGCGACGTTTCTGGCCCCAACATCTTCTTGGCGTCAAACACCTCCTCGGCCGTTGGTTCCTCAGGATCAGCGTTGAGGTCCTCAAACATCTTTTGGACAACAGGGTCGTCAGGACCCCCTTTCGCGCCCGGGTCGGTGTTGGCAGCTGCGGTGGGCCATGAGTAAAGGCCAGCCAGCCCGCCGTTCGCGAGTAGGGCGAAGTGTAGGGGCGGGACTTCCTCAACGCGGAGGGCAAAAACTTTCCCGCCGTCCGACATTTCCCGAACTACAACCACCGTGCCGTCGGGACCTTCAGTGCCGGCGAAGATGAGTTCGTGGACGACCCCTTTCTCAAGACGTGCCACGAGCGCTTCAGCCTCGTCCGGAACGCGCCCATACCCCATGTACGGAGCGGTAGTGAAGGAAGCGACGAAAAACGCTATCGCCGCAATCGCGAGATAAGCCGTTAGTACTCCGGAGTCCCACTCGCGGTTCTTGTACATCTTATCGGCCTTGAACAGGACTATTGCCAGGATTCCGAAACCGACAACGAAAAGCGTAGTGGTAAGTGAAAAAGCAAGCGTAGTAGGCATAGGATAATCCTCCATTTCAGTGAGGCGGCGGATGCCGCACAGGTTGATTGAGTTGACATCAAAGGGCCGACGTCTGGGAAACAGCGTAGCAGACGGCTTGATATTTGTCAAGTATTGCGATAGAGCGAGAATTTCTCTATACTCACGACACACGTTTGTAACGGGGACAGTCAAAGAAGAGGAAAGCGATTATTCATTTATATAGAACGACATGGCAAAACTAACTAAGAAGCTTTTACTCGTGCCTTTGGGCGACCGTGTAGTGGTAGTGCCGTCCGAGAAAGACGGCGAGAAGAAACTCGCGTCGGGGATCATCATTCCCGAGACCGTTGACAAGGAGAAGCCGTCAAAGGGAGAGGTCGTCGCGGTTGGCCAGGGCAAATATGACGACGGCAAGCGCGTGCCGATGCAGGTCAAGGTGGGCGACACGGTGCTTTTTAGCAAGTACGGTTACGACGAGGTGAAGATTGAGGGGCAAGAGTACTACATCATCTCGGAGTCAAATATTTTGGGCATCATCAAGTAATAATTAAAAATAAACATGGCAAAACAAATTCTTTTTTCAGAAGACGCGCGTAAAGCTATTGCGAAGGGTATCGCGCAGGCCGCCCGTGCGGTGAAGGGGACGCTTGGCCCCAAGGGGCGCAACGTCATCATTGAGAAGAGCTATGGTGGCCCGCGCATCACCAACGACGGCGTCTCTATCGCGAAGGAGATTTCATTGAAGGATCGGTTTGAGAACATGGGCGCAGAAATCGTGAAGGAGGTTGCGAATAAAACCAACGACACCGCCGGCGACGGCACCACGACCTCGGTGGTGCTCTTTGAAGCGCTTGTTGAAGAAGGCCTCTCCCGCGTCATGAAGGGCGCGAACGCGATGGCTGTCCGGAGCGGCATGGAGAAGGCGAAGACTCTCGCGCTCGCAGAGTTGAAGAAGATGGGGAAACCGGTACAGGGGAAGGCGGAGATTAAACAAGTCGCCTCTATTTCTGCTGAGTCTGAGGTGTTGGGCACTATTATCGCTGAGGCGGTTGAGAAGGTCGGGAGCAGTGGTGTCGTGACGGTTGAAGAGTCACAAGGGATGGAACTCTCCTACGACATCGTTGAAGGGCTCCAGATTGATAAAGGATATGTATCGGCCTACATGGTGACGAACCCAGAGCGCATGGAGGCCGAGATGAAGGACGCACTCATCCTCCTCACGGATAAAAAGATAGGGAACGTACAAGAGATTTTGCCGCTATTGGAAAAGGTCGTGCAGTCGGGGAAGAAGGAGCTCGTTATCATCGCCGAAGACGTAGAAGGCGACGCTCTCTCCACCTTTATCGTGAATAAATTGCGCGGAGCGTTCTCGGTACTCGCCGTGAAGGCGCCGGGCTACGGGGAGCGAAAGAAGGAGATGCTCGCCGACATCGCGACCGTGGTTGGCGGACAAGTCATTTCAAACGAAATTGGCATGACTTTTGAAAACACGACGCTGTCTATGCTCGGCAAGGCGACGCGCGTCGTTGCGACAAAAGACTCCACAACTATCGTCGGCGGAAAGGGGAAGAAGGCGGACATCTCTGCGCGCGTTGCCCAGCTGAAGGCGCAAATGGAACACAGCGACTCAAAGTTTGACAAAGAGAAGTTTGAAGAGCGCATCGCGAAGCTCTCGGGGGGAGTTGCGGTTATTTCCGTCGGCGCGGCGACCGAGACAGAGATGAAATATTTGAAAGACAAGATTGACGACGCGGTGAAAGCAACGAAGGCCTCTATTGAAGAAGGTATCGTTGCGGGCGGCGGTACGGCTCTGGCAAAAGTAGCGAAGAAAATAGCCTCGCACGACGGGAAAATGAGCGCGGATGAACGGGCTGGCTTCGACATCGTCGTACGCGCACTTGAGACTCCGCTCGCGCAGATAGCCATCAACGCTGGCAAGGACGACGCGGCGGTCATCGTGTCTAAGGTACAGTCGGGCAAGACACATGCCGGCTATAACGCGCTCACAGACGAGATCGTTGACGATATGCTCGCCGCGGGCATCGTAGACCCGGTGAAGATGCCACGCATGGCGCTTGAGAATGCTGTCTCCGCCGCGGCGATGCTCCTCACCACCGAGGCGGCCATCGCAGAAATCCCCGAGCCGAAGACTCCTCTCGCAGGAGGCGGAGGCATGGGCGACATGGGGTATTAGGGCTGTTCGTTGTAGGAGATGACGCGCCAGCCGCGCGTCGGGGAAAAGAGTTGCCACGGATGGAACTCACAGACGGTAATACCCGCGTTGTCGGAGACGTTGAAGAAGGAGAGTTTAATAAAATCGTTAGAATGGAGCCGTTCGCGGTGGAGCATATAGGCAACAAGCATTTTGAGAAAATGGTGGTGTGTGACGACGGCGGTCTCCCTCGCTCCTCGCAGGGCGAGGGCCCTCAGGCACCTCGAAGCGCGCTCTTTTAAGTCAGTGAAGTTTTCTTCGTCGGAGTAGCGGTACTCGTCGTTGTGATAGCTGAGGTCCATCTGGTCAACGATGCGCATCACGTCGGGATCGTGGGTTGATTTGCCGATAATCTCCGAAGGGTTTCTTCTCTCCTCAAGCAGTGGAGAATAGGTAATAGAGACGTTCAGATATGTATTGAGTATTGTTGCCGTTTCGCGCGCTCGCGGGTACGGGCTCGCGATAATGCGCCCGATAGAGAGGTGTTTGAGCGCCTCTCCCACCCGCTCCGCCTGGCGTTTGCCGTTTTCAGACAATCCCCCCTCCTCGCCTTGGCGAATATGCTGTTCGTTTAAAATAGTCTCGCCGTGTCGGACGAAATAAAAGCGTCGCGTCCGCATCAAGAACATCACGCCGATAACTACGAGAATGGCGAGACCGACTGAAAGGGGAGACATTGTCCCTTCAGTATACCCGAGCACTAACAATTAGTGCTGGGTATACCTGACGAGTTTTACACAGGGGCCCCCAGCACCGCTTGAAAGTGAGTCATACTACAAAGAGCGGACCACCACCCCCGCTTTAACCATCTCTATTTATCTGCATGAAATCACTGCACGGTATCACGTTCGCCCTCGTCATCATTGGCGCCCTCAACTGGGGTCTCATCGCGCTTGGCAGTTACATGGGCAATAATTGGAATGTCGTGAATCTCCTCCTCGGCTCATGGTCGGGCGTTGAGAGCCTCGTCTACCTGCTCGTCGGCGTCTCGGCTGTCGTCCTTCTCGTCGGACACAAGAAAGATTGCCGCGCCTGCAACTCGTCGGGGATGTAACCCTACGCGCTCCGCGCGTGACAAAGAATCGCCGGCTCCGCCGGCGATTTTGTTCTCCTTCGTCTCTCATGCTCGCCACGCAAAGTTCTTTAAGGAATGGCGGGCACAAACTGTATATGTGTTTGCTCCTTCATCCCGTGCGCGCACAACAACCCCGCCGTTTTGGCAGAACATTATAAAACGGCTGGAATTGCTCCCATGCGCAGAGCTTGTTTGGATTGACTTCCATAAAGTGATATACTTCAAATCATGAACATTAAACAATACTTTTAGAGTTATTTGGATTGACTTTGAAAAAGTAGTATACTTTAGACTATAAACATTAAACAACACTTATATGGAAAAACAGCCTATATCAAGAACCAGCCATGAAAAGCTGGAAGAAAGGCAAAAAAAAGAAAGGGATGATTTTATGGAGCAAGCGCATGCCGAAGCGCTGGAGCACAACGAGGTGTTAGATAAGGAGGGGCCGGAAGCTTACGCAAAATTTGCCCTTAATGAAGATGAAAAAGCAGCCAAACTTCTTTTTTTGGAGCAGGGAGTTGATGATTTGGAAATCAAATTAGAAGATGATAAGGATCAGCCACTGTCTGAGAGAGAGCTGAGGTATATCTATGGCCTGGGAAATAGATACGATTATGACCAGCATGGTGGCTCGTATAAACCTCCTAAGGGAGATCGGGAAAAAGCAAATGAATTTAGAGCTTTGCGAGAAAATAAACGAAAGGAGGATTTGTCCGTGATTTACGGTTACAAAGAAGAAGAAGTTGCTTTGTCTCCTGATGAAATTAATGACAGTACAAAATTATACGGAGGTCCACTAGAAAAAGGTATTTTTGAAAGATTTGCTGATGTTGGGCATCCAGTAAAACTATTTGAAGGAGGAGGGGAAGTTTCGTTTGAAAAAATTTCCGTTGGTGGTAAATCAAAAGAAGAATTACTTAATGAGTTAAAAAATAAAGGAGTGGATATTGATGACTTTGGTACTGCTAATGGAAAAGTAAAAAAGATTATCAATAAAAAAGATTTTGCAATAACTGAGAATCCTGAAGAGATTGTATTGGTAAGGTTGGTTGGAACATTCGACAGCAATATTCTTGGCCTCGAGAAGCGATACGGAAGCGGTGAAGGATCGTTGGAAGAAATGTTGGAAAAAGCCGAAGCGCTAGGACTTGAGACTTGTCCAGATGACGCAGCTTTGTACTACCGAATTGTTCATTCAAAAGATGACCAAGAAGACTTGATGTTTGTTACAAAAGGATTTGATTTGTTAACTAGAATTGGACGTTCATACGACGATATTGACACTAGTTATGATACAGATAAAAAATACACATTTGTATCAACATACAATCCTTATGATAAGGGTATATATGGACTTGAAGCATGGGAAGCCAATTATGTCCATAGATTTGACAAGGCATTCAGACTTCCTAAATCAAAAACAGACGGCAAGTAATTTTATTTCAAAAGCTCATCAACCGAAACGCCGAGCGCTTGGACGATATTTCCATATCCACAGTTTATATTGTAGCAAGTTGTTGGGACTCTAGTCTTTCCCGACTTAATTTTTCTGAAGCCCCCCACTCTGTCGCGCCGTTTTGACTAGGCAAGGCCTAGTTAGCCTTTGAGGCCTTCGGGTCAGGCATCTTCAAGTCTGTATAACACAACTTGCACAAGTGAGATTTAATCACCTTGCTCTCTGTATCAGGTGGACTAAGCAGAATTGCTCCAAACTCAACGAGCTCCTTACCGCATTTGTCACATTTTGGATTGATTGCCATGCTTTGATGATATCAACACAACGTCTCGGAGTCATCCGATACTAAAACTTCGTGCGGATGGGGAGGGACCGCGAGTACGCTTTTCGAAACTTACAACGATGAGTGAGGATTGAAGAATCGTGAGCCAATTATTCTTCAACGCCGAACGAAGAAGATTTATGTATTCATACAGTTTCAGGCCGCTTCCTTTGGAACGGCACTTGGATTTTAATAGTCGCTTCGCTCGTTTAAAATCTCGGCGTACACCTTGTGGATTCTCTCTTCGCGCTTCGCGCTCGATAAAATACTCACAAGGTCTTCGAATCCCTCCCCCTTCTCGCAAAATATAATCATCAAGCGCTCACGCGCCTGATTCCTTATTTTGCGGATGGGGAGGGATTCGAACCCTCGATACGATTTTACTCGTATAGCGAGT
>CAYGGK010000004.1:0-39660 GCA_964349555.1 uncultured Candidatus Saccharibacteria bacterium | reverse complement strand
CACTGTTTGAATAGAGAAGCGTGTTTGGGGTGAAGGAGGAGACGCCGGTGCCTCCGGAGGAGGCAGGGAGTGCTGTGGTGAAGCTGGCGGAATTGGCAGAGATGGTGCCAGTAGCGGTGAGATTCGCAAGCGATAGGTCGCCGGAGAAGAGGCTGTTGCCTTGGACCGAGAGGTTAGTCGTTGGTGAAGTGGTGCCGATGCCGACCTTGCCAGAGAGGTACGCGATGCCCAGTGAGGCGTTGGCGTTTGGGTCAAACCAATACTTGGCGCTGGTGGTCCCCGAGGTGCCGCCGAACTCAACGACATCAGTTGCGTTGAGGGAATAGTTGTTCAGTACGGAACCGTAGGCGGTGCTTGTTGCAAAGGAACCCCCGCCGCCGCCGCCCATGGGTCCGTTGGAGGCTGATGTAATGCGGCCCTGTTGGTCCACGGTGATGTTCGCATTGGTGTATGAGCCCGGGGTGACGATAGTGTCTGCAAGCTTGATCGTCGCGTCCGTTCCTCCAATCTGGAAACCGAGCGTGCCGCTCAAGAGGTTGAGGCCGGTTCCAAGGGCGAGCGATGAGGTCGCCACACTCTGATACACCCCTGCCCCGCCTCCATAGAGGAGCTGACTTGAAGGAGCGGTGGTGGTGCCGGTGCCTCCTTTTGATACCGCAAGGGTTCCAGAAATATCCGCGAGTGTGGTTGTGGCGACCCAGGTGGGGACGCCGCCAGAGAGGGCGAGGACGAAGCCGTTGGTGAGATTGGAGGAGATGCTTGCGACTCCTGAGGCAGAGGAGCCGACGAGGACTTGGTTGGCGGCGATGTTGCTCGTGGTGGCGAGGCCCCAGTATGAGATGGCGGAGTTCGTTCCTCCCACGAGAGAACCGAACGAGCCTGTGACAGTGAAGGGCGCTCCGCTGAAGGCGAAGGTTGTGGTGGAGACCTTGCCGAGCGTTGCGGGTGTCCCGTTAGTGCTTGTCCAGTATGCGAGGTTGCCCGCCGTCTCGTTGGTAGAGGTGGCGATTGAGCCGGAGCCTCCTCCTGCCCCGCAGTCGCCTGCGGTGGCCGTAACCGCGCCGCTTGCATCCACATGAAGACAGCGGGTGGAGCCGGTCAGACTTGAGATAGTGAGAGCGCCAGTGGTGAGCTCAGAGGTGGACGCCGTGCCACTCACTTCAAACGCAACCGTAGGAGAGTCGGTCCCGATGCCGACAGAGCCGAGAGTGTAATAAATATCGGAGTCATTGGTAGTCCACTGACTGTCGCCTCCGCGAGAAATGAATCGTTCTGAAGGCGGCAGAGCGGCGATTTTTCCGAGCATTTCTATGCGAAGAGAGGAGAGCGATTGATATACGAAATACTCGGAGACGCCCTGCACGGCAGTCGTGTACGTTGGATACGTGTTCACAGTAACGGCGCGCGTAGTTGTGGTTGAAGTCGCGGGAGCCGGCACGACGACAATGTTCGGCGAGGAGTTGAAAAGAGACACGAACGTATTGCGTGTCGTGCCGAAGAAGTTATGGATCGTTTTGTAGACGGCAAGCGCGACTTGCTCGCCAGGAGTGAGGGCGCGCGCGACTGCGGCAAGCGAGTTTGAAATTGGTCCCGTATCACCAAGACTGCGGAGGACGAGTACTCCCTTGCCCAAAACTGCGAGGTACGAATCACGAGCCGCCGAGGGCGCCGTTTCTCCAAAGTCGCGTAGCGCAAGCGAGGCGGTGTGGATGTCCTTAACAAAACGAGTAGCTACGGCATATTCCGCATTAAAGACAGCGCTGGCTACCGCTGGAGCAATACGAGCAGGCGCTTCAGTGGCGCGCAGGGAGAGCGTCGTGGCGAGCGCTGGTGCACGAGAGGTCAAAACGGCAACCGTATTGCCAATTCCCCCAATAAACCCGGCGGCTACGCGAGCACTCTTTGGTGCCGCATCAGCGAGACCATAGGCGAGCATCGTATCGGCACGTATCGCTCCATGCGAGAAGGCGATAACCGCATTGCCAAACGCGAGATTAAATCTGGTGACGAATTGCGGAGCGGTTGCGAGTATATCGCGCGCGGAAGCGGCGAGCGCGAGTGATTGTTTTCCGGATTCTTCAATGAGCGAGTTGTACGCAGAGAACGACGCCACGATTGACGAGTACGCACCGACACCGATCGCGTGATATGTATTCGCGAGCGAATCTACAATGCGCGACGGATGGGTAACGAACGCGTATGCGTCAACGATGAACGATTGCGCATCTCCAATCGTGATTGCCTTGACTGATGGAGATGCGGAACTCTGAGCGAGCATCGCACGCGGCGCGCGCTCGTCGCCAATCACCATCTGCAGTGAAGAAAAATTAAAACCGGCAGAAATCGGCACTGTGAAGTTCGCGGGAACGGATACAAGCTTCGCGGGAATTCGCGGACTGTTCGCCGTTTCAATTCTCGCCGCGATGAGTGAAGGAATATCTCCGAACGTTTCGTTGAATCCAAAAGTAACGTCACTCGAAATCTCCGCGATGTGGCGCGCGATGAATGGTATCGCTTCCGCGCGCGCGACTATCGCTCCGGAGACGACGACCAAAAGCGACAGTGAGACCGCGAGTGCGTGGGAGTGGAAAGAGTCCACAACACGACTGAATCTTTCTGGCACTGGGAACGACTTTGTCAACGTGCCCTTGACTTGACTTAGGGTGGAATGTCGCGCGCGATATTCTGCCTCACGCGCGCGCGCGAGCGCGCGCGTATAATCAATCTTACGATCACCTTGTTGGCTTAAGAAATGCTTAAGGGACTCCTCTTCAACAAACCAAGTATGTCCGACTCGGCGAGCAGAGATTTTTCCTGAACGAGCAAGCCGTGCGAGATAGTCTGAAGTGTAGCCGGATAATTTTCCAGCTTCCTTTGTCGATACGAAATTTTTTTCAAAGAGTTGATCCATGTCGGATAGCCGAATTACCTAAATAATAACTTGTTATTTCGGCGTCTCCTACATCAATCCGTAGAAAATCTGTGGATAACATCAAGTTGTTTTAGGTTGATGTAAAGCCGGATTAAAAATTTTAAATTCATCACCCAAGGAGGCGAGCGGCATGCTCGCTATTTACTATCGGAGTTATTTGGAGACTATGGAGAATATGCTTACGAATGGCCCCAATGGGACAAATAACGGGACTAGCAGGACCATTTTCTGAGTCTGACAACCACTAGAGTTAGAAATATCCGGAAATTAACTTGTAAGAATTCGTTTTATCGATTTGAGGCCACTCCCTCAACACTTTCCGTTATTAATTTAGCAAAAATTACAAATGGAAACTAGTCGCCGCACCCTTAATATATGTTGTATTTATTAGATATGTCGTGTATACGGTCGAAGAAATACTTTGTCACAACCACTACTCGCGATGGGTAGGTAATTTCTAATTTCTCGTGTCGTAAAATATTATCAACATTGTGCGAACATAATAACCTTGCTTCGATCTATCATATAAAAGCTCCTTATCATCTATGTTTCCACATTCAAGACGTTCTATAACGTCTGGGACCAAATTTCGCACCATTATTCTATTTTTCTATCGTTATGGATAATCATGGGTAGCCGAGACAAGAAAGTCTATATATACGCTATTTATTATAGAGCACTGCCCCTGTAATTATCTGAACTTGTTTAACCGATACTAAATATTTATCAAAATATCCGCTCCCCATGACTGCAATCGTTGCCATGATTGCCGCAAGAAGAATGCTTCCTGTCCGGACTATCCTTACTACGACCTTACTTGACGCCACACTTGGAAGTTGGGCTCCTGGACGAATCTGCGGAGTGGGATTTTGGTGGGGTTGTGGTAGCTCGTATACAGTGTGAATAGGTATATTTACACTCTCCCCTTCTTCCTCTTTTTCCTCCACTTCCATCGCCGGTTCCTCCTCCATTGGCTCTATCTTCTTAGTAATTGGGACTTCTGTTACGGTGTCTGCCACATGATCAAACCACTCCTTCCAAGAATCTTGCAGGTGTTCAGCAACTTTAAGTTCCTCTACCTCCACCGCAGATGTCGTGTTCGCATCCTTAAGGCGGTTTATGGATGGTAGAGATTCATCTGGTGGAAACGCCTCATAGCGCGGATATTCCGCCGCATGCGGTGCTGCCATCTCCGAAACCACCACATCATCGTGCACGGCCTCTCCCGGCTGAACAGTGGTGCCAAAACGATGGTCTTGTAGTGCCGTTTCCAGTACATACCAACTGCGCCCAACGAGCCGCGCCGGCACTCTCCCCTCCCTACAAAGTTGACCTATGTAGTCTTTCGCATACCCAGTTATCTTAGCGGCTCGCTTCGACGATATGTATTTCTTTTCTTCTATAATTAGTTCATCCATGCCTTTAAGTATAAGCATATCTCGGCTGGTACGGGAGAGGGCTGTGTATAAGATATAAAAGTTACTTCCCTAGCTCAGAAACAATGAGACCCTTGAGCACAGAGGGATTACCGGCGCCTTTAGAGGCCTTCATGCTCTTGCCTATTAAGTACTGCAGGGCCTCTTCCTTCCCTGCCAGGTACTCCTCAACCGCTCTCGCCTCTTCTTCAAGAACTTCCTTGACCGCACCTAGAAGCGCGACGGTATCGTGTATCTGGATGAGCCCACGCTCTTTCGCAATCATTTCAGGATCTCCACCTTGCTCAACGAGTACGAGCAGTGTGTCTTTGGCGCCGCGCGAAGAGAGGTCTTGACTGCCGACAAGACGAATGAGTTTTGCGAACGCTTCCGGATTGAGTGTTGAGTATGATTCGCGGCTCTCCTTCTTCGCATAGATACCAGCGAGATCTGAAATAATATAATTTGCGGCGACAGTGAGAAGTTTCGTGTCGCCCGAGAGTGCCGTGGCAACCGCGTCAAAAAATGACGCGCGTTCTAGAGTCGCGCAGAGATACGTGGCGTCGCTATCCTTTAGTGCGTACACCCGCGCATATCGCTCGCGGCGCTCCCACGGAAGCTCTGGTAGGGACGCACGCAGAGCATCGCGCGAAAACTCCGGAACTTCAGAAATGAAAAGTTTCGGCAAATCAGGCTCTGGGAAGTAACGATAGTCAGCACTCCCCTCCTTGAAGCGCTGATGGAAGGTCTCCTGCTTCGTCTCGTCCCATCCCCTCGTTTCTTGCACGACCTGCGCGACCCTTCCTCCTTTTTCAATCAGAGCTGTTTGACGTTGTATTTCAAATGCGATGGCGCGCTCAACGGAGCGGAACGAATTCAAGTTTTTCACCTCTACTTTTGTACCGAAAGTATCATCGCTTGATACCGATATGTTTGCCTCTATACGCATCTCTCCCTTCTCTAGATTCGCCTCACTGGCACCAAGAGTGCGCAGCAGTAATTGCAGTTCACGCGCGAACTTCACCGCAGTCTCCGCATCGGTAATAACCGGCTCGGTCACCATCTCCATAAGCGGAATGCCGGCGCGGTTAAAATCAACGAGACTCTTCCCGCCCGAATGGGTCGAGCGCGCCGTGTCTTCTTCAAGATGTATGCGCGTGAGGGCAATACCTGCGAGAGAGCCTCCGACTACGAGCGGGTGGATATACTGGCTGATCTGGTATCCCTTCGGAATGTCCGGATAGAAATAGCTCTTACGGTCAAACTCGCTGAAGTCGGCAATCTTCCCGCCAACCGCCGTGCCGATGCGCAAAATATGCCGAACTGCTTCACGATTAATGACGGGGAGAGTGCCCGGATGCGCCACGCAGACAGGGCAAACGTTCACATTCGGCCGTGTTTCGTCCGGGTCGTTCGCAGAGTCGCAGAACATCTTGGTTTTCGTTGAGAGCTCTGCGTGTATCTCAAGTCCAATCGTGGGGTGATACATACTATATATAGAAGAGTACCGCAAACCTTAAAAAGCACCAACCGGGACTACGTTTTAAAAACCATTGAGAGCTGGTCTGAGAATGTCTTGAGCGCCACAAGGTCTTTGGTTGACACTATAAGCACTTCCCTACCGGTCCCCTGTATAAGTAATTGTTTCTTTGTTTCGCACTCGTGCGAAGAAACAAGGTCTATTTTAGACAGGACGACAATCTCGCGCTTTTGGGGTAGTCCGCGCCCGAACGATTCTATCTCTTTGCGCACTTCCCTATATGCCGCGAGTGGGTCATCTTGGGTGGCAGAGACGAGATGTAGCAAGATTCCTGTTCTTTCAACGTGCTTGAGAAATTTTATTCCGAGACCTCGTCCGGACGAGGCCCCCTCTATAAGTCCTGGGATGTCGGCAAGAATGTACCCATAAAAATCACCGAGATTCGGTGCCAAGGTCGTAAACGGATAGTCGCCGACCTTAGATTTTGCCCGCGTAAGAGCGTTTAGGAGCGAGGATTTGCCCGCATTCGGCAGGCCGATGAGCCCGGCGTCGGCAATAATCTTAAGAGTAAGTTCAATATCCCCACCCCTGCTCTCTTTCCCAATCGTTCGCTCAAACGGGTTCTGGTGCGTAGAGCTCTTAAATCGCGCATTGCCCAATCCTCCCTTCCCCCCGCGGAAAAGAACGATACTCTCTCCCTCCTTTGTCACTTCGTATTCGTCGCCAGTGCGAGTAAGGCGCGCAACGGTGCCAACCGGCACTCTGAGAATCGTGTCCGCGCCGTTTGCTCCGTGCTTCAGCGAGCCTTGTCCGGCTCCGCCGTTTTCAGCATGGAACTTTTTCTCGTAGCGGTAGTGCGCGAGTGCGGATATGTCGCGAACGGCGAGAAGGACGATATCTCCTCCCCTACCGCCGTCGCCGCCTGAGGGGCCGCCGCGCGCAGTCTCCTTGGTACGCAGCCAACGGACGACGCCATCGCCTCCCTTCCCCGACTCCGCATATATCTTTACCTCATCAACAAACGCCATACCGCCACCTTAGCACAGGTGGCATTTCTGTTCGAATTTCGGATTTCGAGCTTCGTGCTTATGACTCAACGATAGTCCATCCGTCGTTGAGCAATGGTTCGGCTTTTTTAAATTTAATCGTCTGCGTCTCAGTGCCCTTCTTAATGGTAACGAAATCGTTGCGGCCGTAGCCGGTTATCTTTTCAACTGGCGCGGCCGGACGCGCCGCGTCCGCCCCCCGTGCCAAACGCGGGAGCGCTTCGGCAACGGACGCTCTGATACTTTCTTCTAATTGCCGGAATCGTATGAGTCCTTCACGCCGGTACTCAATTAACGGGTCCCGCTGGCCGTAAGCCCGCAGTGATACCGAACGGCGAAGATAATCCATCGTCTCCAGGTGTTCAAGCCAAAACGTATCAATAACCTGTAAGAGCAGGCGGCGCAAGTAGGGAACGAAATCATCGCCAAACTCGCTCTTTTTCGCCTCAAAGGCGGCGAGGCTTTCTCTAGAGTCCCCGAGAAGCGTCACAACAAGCCTCTCCACCTCTTCGCCAGCTCCGCCGAGCGCGGCGCGGCGGCGCGCATACATGGCGAGACGCTGAGTATTCATCACGTCGTCGTAGGCAAGCACTTGTTTGCGCGAGTCAAAGTTGAAGCCCTCAATACGTTCTTGTGCGGTCTCCAGAGAGCGTGTAATCATCGCACTCTCTATCGGCTCATCCTCTGGAATGCCGAAGCGCCCCATCACTTTCTTTAAAGTATCGGAGGCGAAGACGCGCATGAGCTTATCCTCTAGAGAGACATAGAAGCGCGTCTCGCCTGGGTCACCCTGTCGGCCGGAACGACCGCGCAACTGATTATCAATGCGCCGCGCGTCGTGTCGCTCGGTGCCGACGACCATAAGTCCACCTTTTGAGAGAACCGAGGCGCGCATCTCGTCGGTGGCGAGCGCGCCGCCGAGCTTAATATCAACCCCGCGCCCCGCGAGGTTTGTCGCGACGGTCACACGCCCTTCCTTGCCCGCTTCGGCGATAATCTCTCCTTCGCGCTCATGATTCTTCGCATTCAACACTTCGTGCGAAACGCCCGCTTGAGTAAGATACGAGCTCACCATTTCGTTGTCCTCAATAGAGACAGTGCCGACGAGAACCGGTTGTCCCTTCGTATGCCGCTCCTTCACCGCGCGCGCGACGGCGCGATATTTCCCTGCGCTCGTCTGAAAGATGAGGTCGTCATAATCTTTACGCACGGTCGGCTTGTTGGTCGGCACCGCGACGACCTCAAGTCCGTATACGGTATAGAATTCTTCCTCCGAGGAGAGGGCGGTACCCGTCATCCCGGCGAGCCGCTCGTACATACGAAAAAGATTCTGAAAGGTGACCGTCGCGTAGGTGCGCGTTTCTTCTTTAATGCTAACTCCCTCCTTTGCCTCAATCGCCTGATGCAGGCCTTCAGACCAACGACGGCCGCTCTGGAGTCTGCCGGTAAATTCGTCCACAATAATCACCTCATTATCCTTCACGACATACTCTTTATCCTTTTGAAAGAGGGCCTGAGCGCGCACGGCCGTCTCGAGATGGTGCGCGTATTTCACTCCTCCTTCGGTATAGAGATTCTCCAAGCCGAGCGCGCTCTCCGCCTTACGCATCCCCTCTTCGGTAATCTGAATCGCC
This sequence comes from uncultured Candidatus Saccharibacteria bacterium, assembly GCA_964349555.1. Classification (GTDB taxonomy): domain Bacteria; phylum Patescibacteriota; class Minisyncoccia; order Phycocordibacterales; family Phycocordibacteraceae; genus C7867-001. The sequence continues at coordinate 31,153 of CAYGGK010000004.1, read as the reverse complement.
TTCTGTTTCTCATCCACGGAATAGTCCTCTCCTGCTCGCATGCCTCGAACGATATGCGCAAAGCGTTCATAAAGCGCGTGAGAGTCGCCTGAAGGACCAGAGATAATAAGCGGCGTACGTGCCTCATCGATGAGAATGGAATCTACTTCGTCTATAATCGCGTAGTGGAATGCGCGCTGTACGATTTGCGATGCGTCATACGCGGTGTTGTCGCGCAAATAATCAAAACCGAGTTCGTTGTTAGTCACATAGGTAATGTCGGCCGCATACGCCTCTTTCTTCGTCGTGGGGTGAAGATAGTCGTAGAACACCTTGAAAGAACCCTCGGCATCACGCTCGTTATCCAATTCTTTTTCTTCCTCTTTCTTGATGTGCGACGAGTCGTAACGGTACGAACCGGTTGACGTCACCACACCAACCGTAAGGCCGAGGTAATCATAAACCTGCCCCATCCACGTGGTATCGCGACGCGCGAGGTAGTCGTTCACCGTAACGATCTGTACGCCCTTGCCTGAGAGCGCATGAAAAACGGCTGGCAGAGTTGCCACGAGAGTCTTTCCCTCGCCTGTACGCATCTCTGCTATTTTGCCGCGAAGAAGGGCAAGACCGCCGATGAGCTGTACGTCAAAGTGGCGCTCGCGGCGGGTACGGTACGCCGCTTCACGCACAAGCGCGAACACGAGCGGAATATCGGCCTCGGACGCCCTCCCCGCCTCTTGCGCGCGCGTACGTACCTCAGAGAGGCGGGCCCGGATGACCTCATCGGATACTCCGGCAAATCCACTCGAAAACTTGTTTGTTGACGCAACGATAGGCGCCGCGCCCTTTAAAAAGGCAGCGGATTGATTTTTTGAAAAGAAACTGGAAAGCCCGAGCATTCGCACCAGTATAGCAAAATTCGTAAAAGAAAACGCCCTCCTTCCGGAGGGCGCTTTCTTTTACGAACTACTTACGCTTTTTTGCGGCTGGACGCTTTTTTGCGGCTGCCTTTTTCTTTTTTGCCTTTGCCATGGTGGTTGCAAATTAAAAGTAACGGCTGATATGTCGACCCGTTTGTATTTCGATTTCCTCAATACAAACGTTTCTATGTATCATTATCACGTATAAAAAGATTCTTGTGTACGCATTTATTCGACACATGTGGATAAGTCATAAAAATTATGAACGCTCTACTTCGCCAACATATTCAACTTCCCTCTCAAGACGAACGCCGAATACATTCTCAACCGCGTCTTGCATGTCACGCGCGAGATCTGCGACCTCACGCGCGCGCGCATGTGAAATGTTGATAATTGACAGTGTATGTTTCGGCGAGATGCCGACGGACCCGCGCACATATCCTTTTTGAAACTCGGTGTACTCCAGTAAAAACCCCGGAGCCAGTTTGTAGGAGCCGTCCGGCTGTTCCCACGCCCACGGACGTAAGTGTTCTTCTTTTTTCGCATCAAGCTCTCTCGCGCGCTTAACTACTTCTTCATATTTCCTCTTTGAGACGAACGGCATGTGGAAAAACGAGCCAGCACATTTATATGACACTCTCCCTTTCATGATGAGGTACCCCTTCCGCTCGCGTATGGCGAGCACCGTCGCGCGGATGTCCTCTTGAGTCGGCGCGCGACCGAGCTTAACGGTAAGTGCTTCCAGATCAAAACGATTGTCCCGATACGAAGGGGTTGCTTTTGTATCAGTCGAGAGCGCGAAGGTTGCGCGCACAACGATGTACCGTCCTTTGTGGCGACCAAACATACTGTCATGATACGAAAAATCACATTCTTCTTTTTTTATAATTTTCAACTTACCATCAGCATTCTGCGTATCCAATACTTCTGCATGCACGAATGTGTCAGAACACTGCGCCCCATACGCACCAAGATTCGCGACCACCGCGCCGCCGACTGTGCCCGGTATGCCGGAGAGACATTCAAGACCGGTGAGAGAATGCGCGATGCTCCACACGACAAAATCGTCCCATACGACGCCGGCGCCGACCGTGACTAATTCTCTGTCGTGGCGCTTTTTTGAGTCAATCCCCAACACTCGCACGGCGAGCACCACTCCGTCGAAGCCGGTATCGGCTATTAAAACATTTGAGCCGCCGCCGAGCGGGAACAGTGGAAGCGAGTGTTCGCGCGCAAATGCTATCGCATCTTTAACGTCTTCTTCCGTATGCGCTTCTGCGAAGAAACGCGCTTCCCCTCCCACTTCGAGAGTCGTGAGAGGGGCGAGCGGGAAGCCGGATTTCATTTTCTTTCTTCTATCTGCTTAAGAGCTTCGGCGCCGGCGGCGGCGCTGTCGGGGTAGCGTGCGATTGTAGCGTTAATCGTTTTGATGGCGTTTTGTACGTCGCCGGCGGTATAGTATGCCGCCGCGAGGGAGAACCACGCTGAAGCTCCCGCGTCAGGTCTCTCGGTACGCGCCTTCAACATCTCGATGAGACTCGGCCAATCCCCTGTGCGGTAGTACGCAACCGCGAGAATATCGCTGTCCACGTTGCTCGTACCAAATACCTTGCGGAGAATTTCCTGAGCCGTCTGTTTGTCACCGACGGCAATATGGCCGGCGGCGGCATAGAGCGCGAGATTTGAAAATTGCGGGGCGAGCGCGTACGCCGTACTGAAATCTTCTTGCATCGCCTTCACCTCGCCTAGGTCCCACTCAAGGATGCCTCTTTCAATAAGAAACCCGATCTTCTTCGGAGAGAGCTGTAGTGCGCTCTCCATTTCATTAAGCGCGTTCGCCGTGTCTCCCGCGATACGATACGCGTATGAAAGCTGGAAGTGTCCGCGCGCGTCAAGCGGATACGAAGCGACTTGTTTTTGCATCTCGCCTACGGCGAGCGTGACCGCCCGCTGTTTTTGTTCGTTTGATGCGGAAGGGCTCTGCACAACTGCGCTCGCGAAAGCAACCATCTGTTCGCGCACCTCCTGCATGGCGAAGGGTGGGTGGGTGGCAAAATAGTCAAACGCCGCGAAGTTATTTGCTACATCGGAGGAGGGAGACATCGCCGTGATGAGCCTTGACGACGCTTGCATACCGGTAACATTCACGAGCCATATGCACACAAACAAAACGATAGCGACAATCGGGAGCGCGTACGCCATACCGTCCTCATTGGAGAGTTCCTCGGCTTTTTCAAGTCGCTCAAGAGGCCGGGAGACTTGAGAGTCAATGAGCGCAAGTACCGCGAAGAAGTATATGTAGGAATACAGATTATCAAAGACAAAGATATTATGGACGGCATAGCCGACGAGCGCCGCGGTCAAGGCAATACGCTCAGGACGCGAGAGTTCCGGACTCTTCCAGAGCAGTACGAGTGCCGAGCCGAAGAGAGAGAGATACAACAGGAAGGCTGGTATGCCGCCGGCAGTGAGCCAGTCAATGAAGGCGTTATGCGCGCGATCAAACCATTGTTCCTGTTCATAGAGCGACGGCTCATAGTATTTGTTAAAGACGTAATTAAACCCTTCTTGACCATAGCCAATCATGGGCCGCTCTTTCACCCCCTGCCATGCCATACCCCAAATCGTGAAGCGCGTCTGGCCGTCGGCAAGCGAGATAGAAGCGATGCGCTGAAGCGTATGATTGTCGCGGACGAATGCCGAATCGCGCGCGAGATAAAAACTTCCCACGAGAACAAGGATGAGAACGAATGCGCCCACCGCCCAGCCACGCGCACGCTTCCCGGCCGTGAACGCAGTCAGGACCGTCGCGAGCGTTAGGCCTAGAACGAGGCCTATGACAGTCCCGCGCGTCTCGGTGAAGAAAATGAGAACTGACTCGATGGCCGCGAGGGCGACGAGCGACCACTTGAGCCACGCGTGTTTCTCGGCCTGCCCCGAACCGGGCTTGGGAGGGGTAAGGGCGAGCCAGAGTGCGACGAAAACGCTGAAGAGTAGATAGATGGCAAGATAGGCAGAATTGCCGAGCGTTGCGTCGATGCGCGTAGAGCCCTGATGAATCTGGAGCGACCCTGCAATCTGGAAAAGCGCATATCCTGAAATAATAACCGCAACGCAAAGAGAGGTAAGAAACCACGCACGCCATTTTTTTTCCGCCCGCAGTACCGCACTCGCGGCGAAGAAGAAGCCGAGGAGATGAATGAGGAGCACCCAACCCTCCATGCGCTCAAAGTTGCTCCAGAAGGCCTTAGTCGCGTTCAGTGCAAAGGCGTCTGCGATGAACATCCACACGACGAAGCCAACGACCGCCGCGCCAATCCAAGAAAATCGCGGCCGATATTCTTTATCGAGGAGCGCGAGCACTATCCACCCGGCAACCGCTATCTCTATCAGGACGCGCAGATAGAATGCCTTACCGGTAATGAAGGGGAAGAAGTAGCTGTCCGCCACCACCAGCGGCGCAAACGGAATGAGAAAGAGCGCTCCGAGCGCCACCCATCGCGCAATCTGTTTTGCGGTACTGTTACTCTGCATGATGCGTACAGTTATAGCACAGCTATGGGGAAAGCATTATTTCTTTCATTCGCTCAAGAGACCCTGGCTTTACCGGCAACGCCTCACGTGGCGTGTGGTGCAATAACATTTCAGACATTTTCTGCGGCGAGTCGACCACCACCATTCGGTCACTTGCCCTCATAATGGCCTCTCCCTTCTCACCATAGTTCTCTGTGAGAAGCTCTCCAAGCTGTCCCTTGCCGGGGAACGCGAACACCGCGGCTTCGCGGCCGCGATATGCGGCCAAGAGAGACTCGGTCGAGGACGCACAACAACAGATAATGTCGGTGGCATACACCGCCTCTTCGTATGTAATTCCATTACCGTCAACGACCGTGAGATTCCGCGGCAACTGCTGCGTCGAAATGAGTGGGGGTTCAACATTTCGAGCGCGCGGATGTATGCGGACGATCAAAGAGAATTTCTTCGCCGGTTCCGCAACAGCTGCGGCCACTACCCCTGTGAGCGTTTGTTCAAAAGTCAGTAGATTGAGATGGGGGTCGCCACCGAAACTCCTAAAATCAGCTGAGGGGAATCCGGAGTACAGGGCGGTCATGGTATCTTCTGCAATGCCAAGCGCCGCTCTGCCCTGCGCACGCAAGGTATCCTCTTCTTCAACCCGGAGGCCTTCCAAAAGAGGCGTGCCCGTAACAATTACTTTTTCTTCTGGTACATCGAGCGCGCCACAGAACAACTGTTTTGAAAATGCATCGGCTGAAAAGATAATGTCGATGTCCTCCCTGTGTTCAGGTACTGGCTGGCTGAATAACTTCTTCTCGCCAGGATCAAAAAGCCCGAGAGAAAGAAAACAGAGTTTCTCTGCACCAAACACACTTTTGGCGCCATAGAGAAGAACCGAGGTTGGCACATTCTCTCCCCCTTCAGGGAGAATCAGCGCTGCGCGGTAGGGCCCTTTGGGAATATCCGCAATGACCGGCCGGTCATTACTTGGGGCTGCCTGAAAGGCGGGATCCTTATCTGCGAGAAACATTTTGCCGGCAACATTATCAGTGAGAAGTGTGACACCAGCGCACTGTACATCGCTTTTCAGTGACTCGATGAGTGGATGCAAGATTTTATAATTAGCTGGTTGCGCCGCTTCAAGTAGAAGACGCCCTGCATGAGGGTGGGCACCTGCATACGTAGAGATGAAAATCTTTGTTTCGTATTGCTCAATGAGCGCCTGTATTCGCTCGGCGGGGACCGGAATCTCATGAGCGATATCTTCGAGCGCCTGCTGGTCGTCGGCAATCGGCCGGATCTCTTTTTCCTGTTTTTGAACAAACTTGTATTTCTCGCTTCCATTATTCATATGATTCAGAAGACATCCTTCGCCTTGATAGGTTGCCCTGCCTTAATTGTTCGCTTTGCTTTTTTGCCGATTACTTTCTTCAGTAGCGGTGGCCGAAGGCCTACTGCCGGACGTAGTAAAGTGATCATACCTCGCGTAAATCTCTTCCCTTGAGTGATGTCACGCGTAGCGAACATTCCGCGCCGCATAATGATTGAGGTTTCTCTCTCTGACGGCATAATACGCTTCTTCCCATCGCCAAGCGCGGCCTCCATCGCGCGGACGCCTTTCACCATGAGTGTGAGCTCCCCTATCGTGAGCGCAAATGGATGGTCCGGACCCTTACGTGTGCGGTCATCGGTAATGTGTTTCTCGATAACACAGCCGCCAAGCGCAACCGTCCCAAGGGGCACGGTGATGCCGTTCAAGGGATCGTCGGAACCGCCTGTCTTACCGATAGTGTGGTCCGAGTAGCCTACCACTGTTTTGAACTTTTCCCGGAGCGTTACCATGGCCTTCAGGTTGCTCTCGGCGATGGCCGAAGGGTAGTTGGTCACACACTGGAGCAAGATGAGTTCTCGATTTCCAACCTTACGTACTTCTTTTACCGCAGCCTCAATCTCAGGCATGGTGGCAGTGCCAACGCTAAGTATCACTGGCTTACCGGTTTTGGCTACATAGCGAATAAACTCTAAATTGTCGAGTTCTCCCGAACCGAGTTTGTGCGCTACGACGCCCACACTCTCTAATAAATCCACTGCACCCGTGTCATAGGGGCTGGAGAAAAAATCTATGCCTATTTTCCTACAATATCGCGCGAGCTCCCTGACCCATACCCGCGGGAATTCGGCCTTTCGATACACGTCAACGACGGACTCCTTCCACTTCGCCTGGTAGCCGATCTTGAGGTTTTTGAATCCTTCGTCGGAGACAATCTTGGGTGCGAGGAAATTCTGTATCTTATAGGCGTCCGCACCGGCATCTTTGCAGCGCTTCGCGAGCTTTTTTGCCCGCGCGAGACTGCCGTCAAAATTTGAACCGATCTCGGCGATGACATACGTCGGGTGTTTTGGACCAACCAGACGCTTACCGATGCGTATCTCTTTTGCAAATGCCATAGAGATTTAAAGTACTACAATAAATGTGGCCCGTCAAAACGGCGGGTGTCCAAAGATTGTTTCCAGTTCCTGCGCATAGCTCGGCATAGGCATAAGAAGCCTGCTGGCTTTGTCTGTGTTGAGCCACATTTGCTTTGCTCGAACGATACCGTCGGCAAGACTGTCGATACTCTTTATATTCAAAGTGCCGGAATACTCCGGGAATCTTTTGAGGATCATCGTACCCACGTCAGCTTTTGAGAGCACGTCACTGGTGCCGATGTGGAGAATAGGTTCGTGCTGTTTCAGTTCGATGATCTTTTGTATACACACAGCGGTCGTCCAATTCGAGAGTTGGTTCACGTACTGATCATTAAATAAGTTCAGGTCCTTATTCTGCTTCGCTGAGTCGGCGACCCATTCTAGGAAATTTTTTCCTCGAGAACCTCCCGGGTGCGCTCCAAAAAGAGTGAGCCGCACTATTGTTCCCTTCTCATATGCACCCACGATCTGCTCCCCCTCATATTTTGTTTTACTGTAGAGGTTGGGCGGCTCTGGCGTATCCTCCTCTCTGTAATTCCCCTCCATCCCAAAGAAGACACTCGTGGTTGAGATAAAGACAACCCCTGCGCCTGCACGTTTGGCGGCATCCGTGACATTCCTCGTCCCTTCTACGTTTACCGCATGCGCCTCCTCAGGATTTTTCTCGCACTGAGCAATGTCTATTTTAGCAGCAGTATGTATCACCCAGGCTGGCTCGCAGGCACCGCAGGCACGCTCTAATGCGTCTTGATCACGAACATCTCCTTCAAACGGAACCGTATCGTATCCCTGCTCGCGCAAATGTAAAAGAAGGGTGGAACCGAGGAATCCGTGTGGGCCGGTAACAAGAATCTTCATGCGCGGCCTTTCTTAAACAAGAACATCACGTCTCTGTTGTGCGGAGCATACAGGAAGGGATACATTTTCTCCTTGACCAGTGTGAGCCCCTTACAGGTTTGTAGAAATAGTTTTGGGAAGTTCGCTTTCCAGAGGACGTTTGTATTGCCGTGGTAGACGATAGGTGTGTAGGTTTTCTCAAAATACTCGAATCCCCAGATATATTTCTTAGAAACACGGCAGATCTCGCGAAGCGCTCTCTTAGTATCCTTCGGAGCGATGTGAATAAGTACTTCAGAGGTGAACACGAGATCGAAATAGCTGTTCTTGAATGGGATGTCGAGAGCGCTCCCGAGTATGATATGCGCCTGCGGTACACGCCGTCGCGCGAGTGGTATGACTTTAGGATTGAATTCTATGCCATAGAGGTTCTTGAATCCCATGCTCTCCAAATAAAGGAGTTGATTACCGACGTTGGTACCAACCTCAAGAATACGGGCGTCACGCGGAATGCCTTTTAGAAAAGCCGTGTTCATGGCCTTACGAGTGGTGCCATGATCCTTCATATAGAGTGTGTCGAGCCCTTTTGGATCATAGAAATTCCTTCGAATATACCCTTTGGCGAAGGAGCCCTCCCAGAATTTCTGCTGCTGTGTTTTTGCGGTCATATATGTGAGGTTAGGCCTTTGGAAATGTTTTTTGTACGATCGCCTTATTAATCTCTATGAGCTCTGGGTGCAACTCGAGGTATGCGAGGATGTCATTCGTGCTCGGTTGCGCCTTAGGATTAGAGAAGTTAAGTTCTTTTGCCAACTGCGTGAGGAATTCTAGGTCCTGCGGGGTGTCAAGCGCGAATCGAGTCGAAGGATCGTATGTATGCACGTTGAGCGCGGCAACTTCTTTTTGCTTAAAGAGTTCTGGGTGTCGGTAGAAGTATGGAGTGACATGCTCATGTTCGTATGGGTCCTTTGCTTGTTTGGCCACCTTTTCAAGTGCGACACGAGTAAAGACTTCTGCTCCCATCCCTACCGGTAATCCGCCTGGATGAGTGTTCGCATATTCAAGCTGTTCGGCTTGCAATATCTCAATGGCGCGATCCATCTCGGTGACGTCAATAAGCGGGCAATCAGAGTTCACGCGAATGATAATCTCGCTCCCGAATTGCTGTGCCGCGGCGAAGTAGCGTGCGAGTACATCGTCTTCACTCCCGCGCATATAGGCAAACCCCTTTTCTTTGCAGAGCGCTTCAATCGCATCGTCTTTTGGTGACGTGGTGGTAGCAACGATAACTTTCGTGGCTTGCGTTGAAATTAAACATCGCTTCACCACCCACTCAAGAAAGGTGTACTGGCCTACAAATGGTAAAAGGACCTTCCCCGGCAGACGCATCGAGCCCACCCGGGCCTGAATAACGATGTGGACGTTCTTTTGTGCCATAGAGTTGTGCCTAACTATACAATTCTTTTTACAAAAAAGAAACTGTCTCCCTCTTGCGAGAGGAGCCAGTTAACCGTGTGCACCTTCAGGCGTCTAGTGGAGATTAAGACCTACCATAAGCGCGCCGATGGCACCGAGACCGAAGAAGAACCATTCGGACCGAGTAAGTTGCTTACGCTCGTGGAAGATAAAGAGCCCCATGAGTGCCGGCAATATCATCTCGGAGACGAAGTAGATTGGCTGGACAGCCGTTTGGAGTAGCCGATAGGAGACGCTCGCAAGCGCAAGCGAGACCAGGATAAGCACGGCTAGGGCAAATGTCGCAGCAATACCCTTCGGTCCAGGCGGTGCAGTGCTCTTCTGGCCTTCTGAATCATCCTTGTAGATGAGGAAAACCAGTACCGCCGCAATGAGCATACCGGTGTACCAACCGAAGAGAAAGGTTGGCACGGACATTTCGTGGAACGACCAGTACCTCTGGCCGAACACCGCCAGCCCCCAAGCGATGCTATATACAGCGACATAGCCGTAGAAGACAGGCGGCACCGGGCTCGGCTTCCCTTCCTCGACCTTCTGACGACGTCCGTACCAGATGAAGCCGAACAGGGCGACGAAGCTGGTAACTATTCCGGCGCCGCCACGTGTGGTGATGAACTGCCCTTCATGCAGGATGTAGAAAGAAAGAGACATCGCGATGATGTCGTCCCAGAAGGTGAACAGCGCATTTCGCGACTGCGACAGGTTAATCGCTTTCCAGGAAAAGAACGTGCCGCTTCCGGCGATAAGACCGATAAGCGCCACGCTCCAGAAAGTTCCGTTAATAACGACGCCGCCGAAAATGGACGCCAACATCCCCGCAATGGCGAAGGTGAAGACGAATTGCCAGAGGAACCGTTCCGTCCGGCGATTCTCGCCGACGATTTTCTTTATTGCATACTGTGTGAAGCCGTACGCGAAGATAACCCGGAGAAGGATAGCCATCTCCGGACTCATCGAGAAGCTGGAGTCCATGTGGAATCCTCCCGCAGTGATTGATCGGAACTACTCCCTAACACATAAATTACACGAAATAATATATCTATCAAGTGCAACTGCGGACTGCTTATATTGCTTCTACGAGGCCATGACTAAGCAGTGTATTAATGATCGGACGAATGTTCTCAAGAGAGATTCCCGTGCGGGAACTAAGTTCTGACACGTCGTGTAACCCATCAGCATATGCTAAGACATTCACCATGTCGCGCACGAGTTCTTTTGATTTCTTCGTGCTTACGGTCGGGTAGAGGCCGCGTCGGCCGAGCTGTGGTTCGCCGAGGGAGGTCACGCGATAGTATTCGCTCCCCTCTAATTTCTCGAGGCACGCCTTATGGAGCTCATATGAGCCCTGGAGCCCTTGGGGAGTAATGACCGTGAGATCATCGAGCGAGGTGTGATACTCGGGATACCCTTTGGTGTGGTATTTACTGCGCATGAGAGAAACGACTGGGAGGTCAACGCCGGGAGCACAGTATTGCCGTTCATCGCTGCCGCGGTCGAGAAAAGAGTATTCATCAAAAGAGATCTTCTTTGATGCAAGCACCGAGCGCGCGACTCGATCAGCGAGCGTGCCACCATTGCGCGAGGGCAAGAAGGAATAGATTCGATCGTCGCCAACGCAGGTAAGATTGAATCCTGCGATAACGTTCTTTTTCATCGCTTCCAGATTCTTGCTCATGTACGTCAGTGATCCGATTGTCTCAGGTATGAAAATGATTCGGCACGTGTATTTTCGCGGGGCCGACGCGATCCATTGCGCCAAATATGTGGCAACGACGGGGCCTGACAATTCGTTATTGGCGAGTGAGGGGTGACACACGTAGGTTGATATAAATATTTCTTTCTCTGACTTCCCAGGGATGACGTATTCGCCATACGTGAGCGAACCGTCCTTTAAGTCACTGTCTATATATACATGATATGTATCGTCAGACAATTCCTCTCGTTCGCGATGCGTCATACAAAAGCCCCAGCGCGGTGCGTAGTATGACGTGATATAGGGAATTGCATCTGGTTGATCGGGGAGCGAGTAGAGATGTTCCTCGAGTTCGGCGCGGGAAATAGTTTTATTAACAGGAATAGAGTAGCCCACGACGTGGAGATTGTTTTTCCTGAAATCGACGATTTTATCACCTTTGCGGTCGGCAATATAGGCGGCGCGTATGTTCCATTCTTGCGGAACCATCCAGTCAAACGCTGACGTTCCAGTTGGCACCTCATGGATGGTGAGAGGGATATATTCTTTAATAATACGAAGTGTCTCCCTTACTCCCTCCCCGGTAATGCTACGACAGATGGGGAACAGCCGTGTGGCCAGCGCATGCATCTCATCTCCAACAGATTTTTGTTGTCTCATACTAGGAGACCATCTGCCATGTGATGGTCGTATCCTCGAGAATATTCACTTTCGCACGACGGCCGATGACGGTATCAAGGTGCTTTGTCGGTATACCCGTTCCAGGCCTTTTGCCGATGAGCATGCGAGACGTAATGACTGTTCCCTTCTTAATATCCATCAATGAGGTAATCGATTTACGTGCGAATTTCTTTGCGGCGAGTTCGGATGTGAGCACCTTTCTCTCCATTTGGCCCAAACTCACTTCCGCGAGTCTCACGGCATTCACGAGGGTCCTCAACTCGCTCGGATCTACACCGAGTTTATGATCCGGGCTGTCCGGAAGCGATTTATCTATGGTGAAATGCTTTTCAATGACCGTCGCCCCCCTCATGACTGCGAATGCGGGGGTAAGGGGGCTGAAGGTATGATCGGAGAGGCCGATCGGTAAGTCGGGAAACACCTTGTGCAGACCATCAATCATTAATAAATTAATATCGCTCTGTTTTGTTGGGTAACTTAAGATGCAGTGCAGAAGTATGATCTTGCTGTTTCCAAAGGATTTGATGTATTTGACCGTCTCCTTTACTTCGGCGATGGTCGACGCCCCGAGAGAAAGAACGATGGGCTTCTTTGTCTTCGCGATCTTTTTTAAAAGTGGAAAGAACGTGATGTCGGACGATGAAATTTTGTATGCGGGCATGCCCGCTTTCTCTAAAATATCCACTGAATGCAGATCAAATGGGGTAGAGAAGAGGATGATGCCGAGTTTCTTGGCGTACGCAAGCATCTTTTTGTAATGTGTTACTGGAAATGCATCAAACATTGAGAATGTCTCGTGTTGGGTCTTCCCGTCGTCAGCTCCGACGGTCCAATATTTTGGGGCCTTTTTTGTAACGAGTGTATCTGCCGTATAGGTCTGGAATTTGATAGCGTCGGCACCGGCCTCCTTGGCCGCTTTGATGTGTGCAAATGCACGTTTCAAGTCGCCATTATGGTTCACCCCTGCCTCGGCGACTACGAACACAGGGTGTCCGTTACCTATCTTTCTCTTGCCGATAGTGATCGTTCTCATATTCCTACATCAGATTGCTGCAGCATCTGCCGTATTTCCTTTTTAGTGAGTTTGGTGGCGAGAGAAGAATCATATCCAGAGGCACCACGCGGTTTACGGTACCCTTTATAATCGGCTGCCTTTACATTTTTTGCAAATCTGGCACCGGGGATGGCAAAGAGTGCTCCCTTCTCGAGGACTTCTTCCGTCTCGTGCTGGCTTACCAGCTTTTCATGCATCTTTTCCCCGGGTTGCTTGCCGATGTATGTGTAGCTTATCTTCCGGCGTATATTATTTTTCTCCCGTAATAATCCTACATACTCTTTAATAAGGTCTTCGATACGCACCGACGGCATCTTGAGCACGAAGATCTCACCGCCTTTCATATTTGCAACCGCTTTAAAGACAAGTTGAACCGCCGATTCAACCGGCATGATGAACCTGGTCATCCGAGCGTCGGTAATGGTGACCGGCTGACCCGTAAGGACTTGGCGCCGGATGGTCGGGAGGAGCGAATTACTACTCCCCAGCACGTTTCCAAAACGGACAGCAGAGAATACCGTCCGCCTATTACCCTTATAGGCGTGAGTGACGGCGGTGAGCCTCTCTGCGAGCAGCTTTGTTGCACCCAACGTGCTGTTCGGTTCAGCCGCCTTATCGGTTGAGATCGTAATCACTTTCTCGACGTTATGCTTCAGTGCTATGTCTAAGACGTTCTGTGTCCCGAGCACATTGGTCTTTATTGCTTCAAAAGGATTGTACTCGCATAATGGCACATGCTTCATCGCGGCGGCGTTGAACACAATATCGATACCATCCATTGCGAAATTCAGTCGTCCATAGTCACGAATATCGCCGACGAGAGACCGTACCTTCGAAGAATCCTTGAGGGAGTGGAGCAGGTCTTGATGTTTTGATTCATCACGAGAATAGACCCGCACCTGCTTCGGGTTGTAGCGCAACAGTTCTTTAACAATGACGGATCCTATCGAGCCGGTACCGCCGAGGACGAGTATTTGTTTGCGAGAAAAAAGTCGTTTGTAGTCCATGAAGTGTGATCTATCCGAAGACGGACCGTAGCCCACGTTGTATCCGGATAAGAGGATGCCACTGTAGCCCTTCTTTTGCCTTTTGTAAACTTCCCTTCCAAAAGCTGGGAACGTGATCCACACTTGAGTGCATGGTAAGTGGGATACGTCGACCGGTGAGACGTTCAATCATCTGAAGAAGCGATTTTGTACTGGTTTCTTCTCCCGTACAGATATTAAACACGTCAAAACTTCCTTTTTTATACGTTCGCGTCAATACCTTCTGGAAAGCGTTCACAACGTCGCTCACGTAGATAAAATCGCGGGTTTCGTCGAGACTCCCTCGTATGTGTACGGAAGTACCTGTCTGGAGCGCAGAAAGTATAGACTCAACGATGAAATCCGAGGGCCGATGAGTCGGTCCGTAGAGATTCGAGATTCGAAATATGACCGCCCGTATACCGTATCGTTTTGTGTAATCCCGTATCATCCGCTCGCACGCCAACTTTGACCTGCCATACTCGCCTCTCGGTAGGAGTACTGACGTTTCTTGGATCGTCTTTCCTTTACGAGGTGCGCGATAGACGGCAAATGACGAAGTGAAGACGAGAGTCGCGTCGGGGGCGGCAAGGCACATTGCATCAAGAAGTGCCTTGGTCGAGCTGATATTGAATTGGGAATCTTTTTTCCGTTCCACTCTTTTTATCCCAGCAAGATGGAATATGACATCGGCTCCTGTCAGAAGTTTCTGTAAAGATTCCTTGTCGGTAAAACTATGTTTCTTCCTGTCGAACGTTTCGACAGAGACGTTTTGCATTTTCAAGAGTGCAGACGTAAGGTGAGAACCGAGAAATCCGGTCGCTCCCGTAATCACCACTTTCGTGATATTGTTTTGCTTCGCAAACAACGGTAAGTCCCCTTTCTGTGCGTAGGTAAGTATCCGATCCACTTCTCCCCTCACTCGACGTCCACTTAGTATGATTGGTTTTGAGGGGTAGAACACAAACTTATCTTGTTCCTCTTTAGGAAACGTACTCGCATAGCGCGTGATTCTAGGGATGTGATAGGCATCACTGACGACAACAATTTTTTTGAACTGCACGAAAAATTCCCGTGGGAACTTCTCGAATTGATGTTTGGTGTGCAGAATGCCCTCTTGCGGACCGATGAGAATCTTTTCTGCGGGGAAGGTATATATCTTTTCAAAAAACCCAAGGGAGCGATATTCTCTGAGATATGTGTTATGCGGATCGTATCCGCTGATGTATACCTTTGGGGCCCTTCCCCCTAGAGTGGCAGACTTTCTCAACTTCTCGACTTTCTTCGCCAATCGTATGCCCTCTTCGAGTCGTCGTCTTGTTTCATTATGCGCTATGGACCCATCGAGTGTGACCTCGGGGCCAGTTATAACCCAAATCAACTCCCACTCTTTTTGAGGCTTCGGTTGGTTTTTCCATTGCTTGAATTCCGAGCGGATCTCCCTCTTTATCTGTGCCGGTGTCATGGACTACTGTTTTGTAAATACCGCATTTACTATGGACCCAAAAAATGGCACCTTCTTTTTGCGCGCCTCTGGCTCGGTGCACATGCTCACGACCCGCTGGTAATCCTCGCGATAATTTTCATATGGTGTGCCAAGGTACGGCAGATCATATGCGACCATACTAAGGTGTGGACCAAACAATCGTTCCAATTGCTTGAATCCGAAGTAGTAACGGTGCTCTATCCGATTGAAGAGTGCCCAGTGCTCGCGCTGTAGCCGGGCTAAGAGCGAGTCGGCATTCGGTAAGGCGAGTATAAACAGGACGCCCCCCGGTTTTAGGTGCGAGAGACAGAAATCGCGCGTGGCTTCCAAGTTGGGCATGTATTGTAGTGTACCTCGAAACACAATGGCATCGAAGAGCTGCCCGGGAGGGACGCTAACAAAAGAGTCGTAGAAAAGGGCACTGGGGTGTGCGGCGGCGGCCCTCGTACGTGCGCGCGAATCTACCTCTATGCCGTATAAACGAACGGAATCTTCGAGATGACCAAGAAAATCGCCTTCCCCGCACCCTACGTCAAGCACCTCTGTGCAGGAGATGGGAAGGAACCTCTTCACGAATGCGTAGTCAAGTGCGTACATGCGCGTGCGCTTTTCTCGAAGCGCTGTGTCCTCGGCTACGCGCTGCACCTCATACCCCTCGTACAGCCGCGCGATATCCTCGTCTGCGACGACGGAATTCATGTAAATAAGGCCGCAGGTGGTACACTCGACCGCGCGCTGCGGCTCCTCCGGCGAAGCCATATTCAATTCAAAGACACGACGCCCCGACGCGCTGCACAACGGGCACTTGACGATCGTCTTTACTTGCAGATACCTCAATGCGTCGTTTTTCATACGCGCGCCATTAATAATGACTAAAGTTACTTGTGAGGAGAGATCGGCTTCTTCGTGATTTCACCAATACGGTCGAGTCCGAGCATATACTCCACGTTATCGCTGGAATAGACGACGCCCTCGGGAAGGAGCGGGTACTGGGCGAGTGGATCCTGTCTGCCCCAATTTTCGAACTCTGGTTCGATAACGAAGAGCTCGCCGAGATCGCGCGTACGCTTTGCCTCATACTCGGTAATGATCGTTTCGTGGAGCTTCTCTCCCGGACGTATGCCAATGATCTTGAAGGAACACTCGGGCGCGAGTGACTTGAGCAGGTCAGCAACACGGGTAGAAAACATCTTGGGCACGAATACTTCCCCACCATCCATGACAGCGAGTGCTTGAAACACGCGATCAATCACTGCATCTATATGTATCCAAAAACGTGTCATCCGATCATCGGTAAGCGTGATGACGCCCGAGGGTCGTTGCTTCTCAATAATTTCAACGATGGAACCACGGCTCCCGAGCACATTACCGTAACGAATTGCGCTAATGCGAGTCTGGCCGTGTGCCCCACGATACGAATTTGCGGCGATGGCGAGACGCTCGGCGCACATCTTGGTTGCGCCATAGAGATTGATGGGCTGGACTGCCTTATCTGTCGAAATGAGGAGCACCCGAGGAACGTTGCGGTCAAGCGCCGCTTCAATGACGTTGCGTGTGCCAGTTACATTGGTCTCGAGCGCCTCCGCGGGGTTGTATTCAAGGGCTGGTACCTGCTTGAGTGCAGCGGCGTGTACGACGATGTCTACGTTATTGAATGCGCGGTGAAGCCGTGCTTTGTCGCGAACGTCGCCGATAAAGAAGGTGATTCGCGGATCTTGGTATTCTAGTTCGTGCATCATCTCGCCCTGCTTGTATTCGTCTCGAGAGAGAACCGCTAACTTTCTGATTTGCGGGATCGCCAAAAGCCGGCGGATAATGGCACGACCGAACGTCCCCGTACCGCCGGTAACAAGAATAGACTTCCCATGGAGGTGTTCCGTGGACATATCGTTGTATCCTATCTGTTTTTCCTACTGGTAGCAAGCATTCACCTAGATAGAACGATCCCCTCTGGGGAAAGGTTTCAGAAGAGCCCCTTTGAGAACAGCACGTCTCGCGGATACTTCCCCACAACAGGAATCAGGGAACCTCGTGGGTCGATTCGATAGGGGGCATACCCGGCATTCTTTATAATCTCCAATATCGTATGACGGGCTGAATCACTGCTTATCTCGCAGAGAATGTAGTCAATACTCTTTTTCTCAAGCACTTTCTTCATCCCTCTGAAGACAGACGCCTCGAAACCTTCAACATCTATCTTCAACACCCGTATCGGCAAGACGTGCTCGGCGTCCAATACATCGTCAAGCGTTCGCACGCTTACCTTTTGTTCGAGCGTATCTCTTCCGTATTTCCTTTCTATGAACACCCGGTCGTAGGTGTGAGTACCTGTCTTGTATCTATCAAAAGGAAGAATGCTATTCCCTCCCCGATTAAGAGGATTGATGTGTAGTGTTGCAGTACCACTCTCCTCCCCAACGGCAGTCTGTAAGAGTTGTATGTGCGTGTAGTGATTCGCATCCACATTTGTGCGCAAGAGTTGGAAATTCCGTTCTTCCGGTTCGCAGGCGATCACTCTACCTTTCTCGCCGACTTTCGCGGCAGCCATGAGTGTATAATAGCCGACGTTGGCTCCCACGTCGACAAACACGTCGCCTGGCTTGAGTACTGAAATAACGAAGTTGGTGAGACCTGCTTCGTACCGATAAGCCAAAAAGATATTTCGCTGTGTCTTCTCGGCCAGATCCAGCCGTATAATGGAACCGCCGACAAGTGTGCGAAATACCCACACGGGGGTTCTGTCGTCGAGGGCAGCGCGTCCGAATTCCATAAGAAAAGGGGTGAGTAAAACCGTCGTCTTGTCTCCAAGCCGATGTGCGAGAGCAACTACTGTCGTAAAAAGCTTTATGGAAAGCAGACGGAAGGGGCGCACAAGGGAACCGATGCTTATACCAACCAGTTCTTCAAAGAGGAAAAATGCTCGTTTAAGGATACGTTTCATCGTAGTACGCGGTCCATCTCGTCTGCGAGAAAGCTGGTGACACGCGGTACCGTGTCCTCATGCGTGACGCCACGCTCTTCGTCAGGTAGTAAGCGGTCAATAACGCCGCGAATAGAGGCCTCTCCGAATGATTTCAAAAATGCGAGGATCTGGCCCTGGTCGGGGCGATATCCTTGTGCTACACGCGTGAGCGCAGCACGAGCACTGTCAGGTCCATCGATATGCATAAGCCCGGGCATATCCATATACCACTGGTAACCAAACATAAGAGCGGGTTTGTCTCGGAACATCGCTTCAGCGAGTGCCGTCCCGGTGACAGCCGCCACGGCTTTTGAATGTGCAATGAGCTCGAAAGTGTCGGTAGCGAGAGGGACGATACGGACATTCCCCAGTGCCGCTATTTTTTTATAATACCCCGGATAGCGTGCAGGACTCCACGTCGTACCCTTGCCCCATTGGAACTGGTAGGGATTTTCTTTTACATACAGGAACCATCCCTTCGGCAGTGCCTGCGAAAGTATCTCTAACATCAGCGTCTGGTCGGCGAAGACATCGCCCAAAGGACTCGTCGCTGCTTCCGGTTGCAGATGGAGCGGAACGTATACAAAGGGCACGGTGAGGTCGGGTTTGGTCACAGCGAGTTTGAATTCTTTTCGGAGAGAATAGTCGAACGTTCTCCCTACCACTCTATATGCCCGTGCGAGAAATGAGCCGTCAACAACGGAGCGCATGACGATGCGTAGAGCAGAGCGTGTTCGTTCACCAAACGCATACATTCGAGCAAGGTCTTTAACGTAGGTCGGCGACGTATCCTTGCCGGTACGATGCCTCGCATAGAACTCCTGGAGATCGTCCGGGAGATCGCTTATGCTACAGGGGCTGTTTGTGTTGGTGTAGAGACGCGCCGAGAGTAACGGTGGGCCTTTTTCATAATCGTAATTAAAGAGTAGTCGGTAGGATGCATACGTTTCGTGCATGAAAATCACGGGGATGCCCTCAAGACGGGCGACCGAATATAAAATGAACATACTAAAAGGGTGCGGGAAGCATGATAGAACGACACAGTTGGGCCGATAGGTCTCGAGCACCCCATTCCAATACCGCAACATTTCGTGATAGAGACGTTTCTTCTCATCAACTGAGGTGGAAAAACGATTCATCATTGTGAATGCGAGTGATTCTGTCTTGTAGAGTGCGTGGACCATCTCCGCTTCAGGGGGTGGAAACGCAGACGGATCCACTTCTTCTGCCGGAAACCCGCGGTCAGCCCGAGTTTTATCGTGGAAGATAGTACCGGGGATCCTCGTACCGTTTTCGTCGGTAGCAACCCAATACACGGTATCGTACCCTCGCTCACGCAAGAATCGAATAGCGCTTACTGCATATGATTGAGGTCCGTTCCAGCCGAGAAATATCTTTTTCCGGGCATCTCTCATGGCTGTGGTTTGCTAAGCAACTTGTCCATTTCGTCGGAAAGAAAGGTGACCAGGCGTGGAATCGTCTCCTCATGTGAGACACCCTCCTCGTCTGGAGTTGAGCGGTCAATAGTGCCACGGATGGAGGATTCCCCGAGCGACTTCAGGAATGCGAGCATCTTCTGTTGGTCGGGCCGGTATCCCTCTTGTATGAGTGTAAAGGCCTCTCGTACCGATCGAGGTCCGCTGACGCGCAGAAGACCTGGTGCATCCATAAACCATGGATAACCGAATGTTATACCGGGCTTGCCTCGGAAGAGTGCCTCAAGCGAAGCTGTACCTACTACCGTTGCCACAGCCCTTGAATGTTTAATGAGTGTAAAGGTATCCGTAGTGAGAGGGACGAGGCGTACGTTCCCGAGTGCTACCATCTTTTTGTAATAACCGGGATACCGTGTAGGACTCCACTGTGTGCGCCTATTGCCTTGGAATTGGAAAGGGTTTTCCTTCACATACAGGAACCACCCCTTCGGCAATTCGTGTGAAAGTATTTCAAGCATAAGGGTTTGATCTGCAAAGACATCTTCCAAGCTTACCTGTGCTTCTGGCTGTAAGTGAAGCGGAACGTACACAAAGGGTACGGTGAGGTCGGGCTCGGTTGTGAGAGAGTCGAACTCCTTTTGCATAGAGTATTTGAATGGCCGTCCAATTGCGTTATACACCCTGCGAAAGAATGAACCGTCGGTTAAAGCTCGCCAGGCGATGTCGGCGTCCCAGCGAAGAAGTTCTTTGCGGCTGAAAATTCCCGTAAGCACTTTCATGTAGATCGGGGAGGTGTCTCTTTCGGTACGATGCTTTTCATAGTACACCCGTATTTCATCCGAAAGATCCTGTAGATTCCAGTCTTTCCCAAGATTTTCTTTTAGGCGCGATGCAAGGAGGGGAGCACCCGTTTCGTAGTTGTAGTTATATAACAAGCGGTGCCCTATGAATGTTTCGTGCACAAATAGGGTCGGGATGCCCATGCGCTCAGCGACAGAACACATGATGTACATACTCGGGGGATGCGGATAGCAAGAAAGTACGATACCGTCAGGTCGATACTGTTCGAGCACGCCTTTCCAATAGCGGAGCATCTCATGGTACAAGCGCTTCTTTTCGTCGACTGACGTGGAGTATTTGTTGAATCTGGTGAGAAGGAGGGACTCCTCTTTATAGAACGACCGAATAAATCCCGCCTCGAGCGGTGGGAATAAGGAGGGATCGACGCCTTCTGCTGGCAGTCCAAGCTCAGAATCCGGTTTATCGTGGAAGAGTGCGCCGGGGGTCCGTATCCCCTCATCATCAGTGCAAATCCAATAGATGGTGTCATATCCGCGCTCGCGGAAAAGCTCTATTGCTTTGGCAGGATACCGCTGATTCCCGCTCCAACCGAGAAATATTTTCTTTCGACTCTTTTTCATGTTGAGGCAGTATGCATTTTATAAAAATGCGAGGAAGGATCTGTAAGCAATTCGTCCGGTTTCCCCTCTTCAACGATCACCCCCTTCACCAGAACAAGGATGCGATCGGCTTTTGAGACCGTGGTTAATCTGTGGGCAATGATAAAAGTCGTGACCGCACCCTTCAACCCCTCGATGATCTTTTGGATGACAGCCTCAGACACGTTGTCGAGGGCACTTGTCGCCTCGTCGAGGATAAGGAGTTGCGGTCTGCGAGCAAGTGCGCGGGCGATAACGATACGCTGACGTTGGCCAACCGAAAGTAATACTCCTTTCTCTCCCACAATCGTATCAAGGCCCTCTGGCAGCGCGTTGGCAAACTCATAGACGTATGCCATGTGGGCGGCGCGAACGATTTCCTCATTTGTTATAGAGGCGTTGTAAAAACGGATATTGTTGGCAATGCTGTCGTTGAGAATAAAAATGTCTTGTGGTACATATCCAATATTTTCCCGCCATTCAGTGAGAGCCACTGTATTGATAGGCACCTCATCTACTGCTATGGAGCCGCCGGTTGGGTTAAAGAGACGCAGCATGAGGTCGCTGACCGTCGTCTTCCCTGCTCCAGAAGATCCGACAAGTCCGACCACCTCGCCGCGCTTGATAGAGAAAGAGACCCCGTCAAGAACCGGCGGGCGCCCGGGATATGAAAAATGCACATTCTCAAATGCGAGCTTCTTCTGTAGTAGAAAAGTCTTTTCCCCTTCATTTTTTTCCTCATGTTCAACAATCTCCGCTTCGTACTCAAGGGTCTTCTTAAGAAATGGTAGGGCTTCGCTCATCGCGAGTATTTGCACTTGCGCCTGCTGAGCATAGAGAAAAATCTTCTGGATAAGATACACCGCGGCCGCAAATGTCGCGAGGTTGAAATTGCCCCCGATGTAGAAAAGGTAGAAAAGAGCCACAATGAACAAGAGACTGAGTGGTTGCATCAGCGCACCGGGGACGACTGCGAGGAAGGAGATTTTTCGATAGAGGTCACGGTACGTAGTAAACGACTGGTGTAAACGAGTGGCCATTTCTTGTTCAACACGCATTGCTTTAATGATCTTCATCCCGAGAACACTCTCGTTAATAGTGTGCGCAATATTCCTACTTACCACCTCCAGATCATTGGCTAAGTGGCGTGTGTATCCTGCAATCGGGCGGACAAAAGCGCTGAGTAGTGCGGCGGCCACCAACGTAATCGCCGACATTATAGGAGAAACGACAAATGCCGCGAGAAGATACACGAAAACGCCTGTACATATGGTGATGGTGCTACTTAACGTGTTGAGGAGACGCTGGCAATAGGTAATATGCGTCACCAATACTGTCTGCAAGTGCCCTACCTTTTGGGTGAGAAGATAGGGCCATGACGCTTGTAACGTCCTCGCGAAAAGGAAATTCTTGGTCTGTACTTCGTAGTCGGTGATGATCCGGATACGGATGTAGTTTGTTACCAACAAGGCAATGGTGCGGAGGAGAAACAGGAAAATGATAAAGGCAATCAGGAAGCGGAAACTGAAAGCGATATGAAAAAAATCAAAGAGCATTCGAAGATGAGAAGAGATCGGGTCCGTCGCATCAGGAGCTCCTGTTAAAAAAGCGAACGCCGGGATAAAGACAGTGATGCCGATTGCTTCAAAAAAACCGATGAGAAATCCCAGCACGGTAAGCGCTATGATGCTCGTTTTATAATTACGGAATCCTCGATACAACAATTGTATCGAGGAGATAATGGGAGGAGCTTTACGAGACATAGGTGATGCGTGCATGATATCTTACGTGAACATAAAATCAATCGCTAGCATCTTTCAGTGTCGTTCTTTGCAAGAGTGTGTCGCACGCGATGCACACCATACGAACAGAGATGGCATCACTTTGTCGTCGCGCCTCTTGTGTGTCATACGTTCGTGTATTCAGGATATGGAGCTGTGGCGTGCGAGGAAGGGGAGGGGTGACAACGAGATTTTTCTCCCCTTGCGGCGGCTGTTCCCATTCATCCATAGGGCCGACGATATCAACCGTCGGCGTACCAAAGGCTTCGGCGATATATATCGGCCCCGTGTCAACTGCCACAAAGAGGGCGAGATGCTTCATAAGTGCTTTGAGGGCGCCGATTGGAAACATTCCTTGCGCATTGTGGACCGCCAGACGATTTTTTACTGCATGCATCATAGCGGCAATTTCCTCTGCGTCGCGCGTCGTACCTATGAGTAAAATCTTTGCCCCGTACGTTTCAATCAAATGATCAGCGACGGCCGCAAATCGTTCTGATGGCCAGTGTTTTATCTTGTTGCCGGAGGAGGGCGACATCCCGATGATGAGCTGTCCTTCCCCGATGGATAAGTCTTCGAGCGTGCGCCCCGCAGTGTGTGCGTCCTCCTCAGCAAACGCTAGGTGCTTGGTTGTATCCTCGGCCGTGATGCCGAGCGGTTCCAAGAGCCGCAAGTATTCGCGCGGCGCATACGAACCCATTCGGTGTGGCACCTGTGTCATCAAAAGTCGCGCAAGTTTGTAGGAGAATGTCTCGTAAGGCGAATATCCATTTACCACTTTCGGAACGGCAATGCTATGTACCCCAGCCATATAGAGGACTGCGAGCGCGGTCAAATCTGGTGTGACCACACAACCGAAGTCGTATGTCCCCTTCCGCAATTCGCGAACCGTTTCTTTAATACCGCGAAACGCCAGATACGTATCAATATCCTGATTCCCTTCGAGCAGGTCTCTGTTGAGGGTGTTGCCGATGACGGTGAGGTGCACGGCTGGATACGCGGCCTTCAAAGCCCTGAATAGGGGTGTGGTGCACACCATATCGCCAAGTTTTGCCATTTGCACGATAACGACGCGTTTTGGGGCGCGAGGGGCACGGTGAGCAGTCCCTCGTATCGGCATATACAGAAAACAAGCAACGCAAAGCGCTGCATTAATACAGGCGGCCTTCATAGAGATGAGAACCGCGGTTCGCGTAAAAAGGTTAGTATGCGCCTGGCCCTATTGCCCCACGTGTGCGCCGATGCATCGCGGCGTGCTTGTGCAGCGAGCGCGGTACCGCGTTGCGGGTCTGTGACGATCGCTTGGATGCCTTGTGCAAGAGCATCGGCATCGTCTGGCGGCACCAGAAATGCATTCTGCTCATGTAAGATCTCGCGTAGCGAAGGTAGATCAGATCCGACGATCGGTCGGCTTGCAGCCATGTATTCAAACAGCTTCATTGGCGAAGTCCCGATACGCGAGATCTCTGCCTGTGCAGAATTGGGTAAAACCAGCACGTCGGCGGCTTTCAAATAGAGGGGAATTTCATCGTGCGGGCGGTACCCGATAAGTAGGAAGTTCGGTATCGGGGTGTGGCGCGTGTTGAAATCCACCACGTAGTGCGGCTTGCCGCCCACGATTACGCAGAGATAATCCTCACCAAGCCGTTTGGCGGATTGATACAGCACATCAACTCCTTTCCAAAGTTCGTCGATGGTGCCCGTGTAAACAATAATATACTTGTCTCTCGGCAGTGCTAGTTTCCCACGCGCTTCGCTCTTGCTTACCACAGTGTCAAACATCGCGATATCCACCGCATCTGGAGCGACAAGAATGCTCTGCTCCGGATACCCCAAGGAAACTAATGCATCCTTCATGGCCCGTGTGATAGAAATGAGGCGTGCGGCGTGGTTCATTACATAGCAGTGCCACCAGGCGTGGAGGGAAACAAGGTGGTGTATCTCATAGCAAAACTGGAGCGGCAACCGAAAGAATACCTGGTTGAAGAACATCATAAAAAAGAGCAGTCTCTCTTCACGGCAATATACGTGAGAAAATCCTCCTTCTTTGGCGAGGCGCAGATACTTCCACGCAAGCGCGTAACTGCGGGTATGCTTCCCCAATTCAGTATAAGGAACCGTAAGAGCATATTGTTCCTTTTTCTCGCGAAGACCCAATACGAAGTTGTCCCCCAACAACCGGTGGAACTCCTTCGCCATGCTCGTTATTTGCAAGCGGTTCGCTCGGGTAGAGGGGAGGTCGATGGAAGTTGCGTACAGGAGTCTCATCTTATTTGTGTGCTATGGCGCAATATCCAAGCGCATAATCTCCCTTGCCGTACTTCTTCCGAGATGTACGGGAAAATGTTTCAGCGAGTGCGTCGAGTGCGTACGCAAGATACCGGCAGGTATAAAAGTTAAGTAGGCGCAACGACTTTGGTAAAAGGCGGTCAAGGAGCACGTAGCGTGCCGCGAATATACCGCTACCGAGCACACACACAGAAATATCCTGGAGCCCAACTATAGAGAGCTCTTTCCGCAATGCTGAGGTGGTGAACCGATGGTAATCCCCCGGCGATGGGTGGACGGGAAAAAGGAACGGTACCACGATTACTAACTGCCCTCCTGGCTTGAGCACCCGCCGAGCTTCAGTGAGCAATTGGCGGTATGCAAATATATGTTCTAGCACGTTAATGAGTAGTACATGGTCGTAGGAATCGTTCTTGACCGGCAACGGTTCTTCCAAATCGTGCAGAATGTCTGGTCGTGCCTTCTCGTCCACATTGAGCGTCGTTGTTTTAAATTGACCCTTGAAGAAGCACACGTACTCTGAATTCATATCTCCGCCAAGGTCGAGCACGCGCCCAGAGAGCTCAATATGAGAAAGCGCTTTGTGTTCTTCGAGTCGAAGGAGTGAGGGGACGTTCATACTCCTAATACACGGACATATTCGCCCACTATGTCCTGGGCGTCAAAGTCTTTCGAACGCCTGTCGCTCGCGAGCATATATCTCTGTCGGAGCGCAGGATCCCTGAGGAATCGCGTCATCGCCTCGACGAGTGCCGCTTCGTCGTTTACTGCATAGAGCGCGCCATACTTCGCATACTCTACTCCGTCGCCTACCCTCAAGCGCTTGCGGTAATCCGTATCCGGCGCAAGGATCTCGCGCGGACCCGACGAACAATCCGTGGCGATAATCGGCACGCCGCAGACAAGCGCTTCAAGCACCGCGTTCGGCATCCCTTCCCACAACGATGCGGACACGAATGTATCGGCCTTCTGCAAATAGGCATACGGGTTGTCGACATACTCTGTGAAAAGTACGCGGTCGGTGGCTTGTACTTCCTCCGCAACCTTGCGCAGACGGTCGCCTTCTCTGCCACTGCCGACGATGACGAGGCGCGCGGGAACATCGTGGGGAAGTTTTGCGAACGCACGGATAAGGAGCTGGAAATTCTTTTGCACCCGCAGGCGGCCGACCGCAGCAATAATCGGCACCGTCTTGTTCGAGAACCATTCGTGCGTGACCGCTCCCTGCGCTTTCTCGCGTATGTCGTATCGCGATTTCGGATTCATAATGACAGTGACCCGCGACGGGTCGATGCCCGTCACGGCGATTACGTCATCGGCAACACCACGCGAATTTGCAATAATACCGTCTGCTCTTTTGAAAAGCCATCGTGAGAAGTACGGTAGGATTTTTGCTTTCCCTTCATACCGTTCAGCGAGGATGGAGAGCATATTGCCGATCCGCAATATCACGCGTGTATGCACCCGCGCAAGCGGACGGGCGATGAGCACCAGCACATGCGTGTACTCATCGAGCGTCAGCAGTGCGCCTGGTTTCTCGCACCGTAGATACGCTATGAGTTTCGGCAGGGAAAAAAGCATCCTGCCTGCATCGAGCGAGATGACCCGCACGCGCGAATCGATGTGGCTCGCGTACTGCCCCACCGGCTTCAACACCAAGAGGTCTATAACGTGTCCACGCGCGGCAAGGGCATTGGCAATCTCTACCAGCTGCTTCTCTCCCCCTCCTGCCCGAAAAGAACTAAGGAGAAACGCAATTCGGTGCACGGTCGCTTGGTTCATACGTACTCATTTACAACCTTGGATATCTTCTCTATCTCCTTTTTTGTCAGCCGTGGGGATGCGGGCAGTAAGAGGATCTTCTTGGAGAGCTCCCGGGCAACTGGCTTCCCTTTTTTGCCTCCATACATAGGGAAAGAAGAGAGTGGTTTGAAACAATCTCGCGCGCTTGGAATTGCTTTCAAGACCGCTCTCTTTGCCTGTGGCGGCACAAACACTTCATAGAACCACACTGCATCGCGGCGCGGCATCCTACGTAAGAGGCACTGGTTGTACCAACCTTCTATCGCGCGTCTCTTTTTATTATTCTGCGCGTACTTCACGAGGCTCTGCAGTGCCAGTCGTGCCTGTGCATTCGAAAGGCGGTAGTTGTATCCAATGTCTTTGTGAAAATAATCATGCGCTGGATTAAATGCCATGTTCTTCAAGTAATTGATCCGATCGGCAAGAGATTTTTTATTGGTTGTAACCATCCCCCCTTCTTCGGCGTAGATGATCTTGTTCCGGTACAAAGAATAGACCGTTAGATCGGCTTTTGACTTAAAAACAGCACCCTGGGCTTCACAGGCATCTTCAATGATTGGCAATTTGTGCCGCTTGGCGATTTTGATAATGACACCCATATCAGCGAGCCGTCCATAGGTGTGCACCACCATGATCGCCTTGGTGCACCGCGTAAGCGCCTTCTCAAGCTGCACAGGATTGAGCCCATACGTCTCTGTGTCTACGTCGACGAATACTGGCGTAGCGCCACAGTAGCTGACCGCAAAAGCACAGGCCGCCATAGCAAAGTCGGGAACGATTACTTCGTCCCCCTTGCCGATCCTAAGGGCGAGGAGGGACAAGTGCAGAGCCGCCGTACCGGAGGAACAGGAGACGGCGTACCTGCTGCCGACAAAACTGGCGTACTTTTTCTCCAGCCGCTGGTACGGTTCCATTAAAAATCCCATTTACCTCCGTTTTTGTGGAACCATTCAATGGTGCGCTCGAGCGATTCTTCAAGCGATACCTTCGGCCTGGCAGAGATTGTGCTATAGAGTTTTTTGTTGTCGCTTTGCAGATGCCATATTTCCCACGGGCGCTTGCGGCTCTCATCTTCTATCACCGTCACCGAAACGTCCATAATCCTACCTATCATGGTAGCAAGGTCATATATCTGTACCCCATCTTCACTACCCATGTTGTAGACTTCGCCGAACTGCCCCTTTTCAAGAAGTTCCACGGCCATGCGTACTGCATCGCCTGCGTACTGGAAATCGCGGAACGAATTATTGCCGAGCTTAACTTCTACAGACAGTGAGTTCTTTTTCTTATCCTCTATCACGTGTGCGGGGATCTCAGAGATCTGTTTGATGATTTCAGGGATCACGTACGGGTGCGTCTCACGTTCGCCGACACAATTAAACTGACGCATCGCAATGACGGGACTTTTACGTTCACGCCACGAAACCTGGACCATGGCGTCTATAGCGGCCTTCGATGCTCCGTAGGAGCTGTGCGGCTCGACTTTTGCGTCCTCGCTTATTTTCCCGCTCACGTTCCCATAGATTTCGGCAGAGCTAACTTGTAACACGCCCCTAATGCCTCCCCTCTTTTCTTGTGCGGCGCTCATGACCTTGAACGCACCAAACGCGTTAATATTAAAAACTCGAATAGGGTGTTTGAACGAGACGGGAATATAGGGCTCTGCCGCATAATTGAATACGTAGTCGATCTCATGCTCCTCAAAGATTTTTCGTAGTGCTTCTTCGGAACCAGTGATGTCGAACCATACGAATGTTGCTTTCGGGTTCACAAAGCGTTTCTGGCCGGTTATGAGGTTGTCCAGCACAAGTACCTTACACGCCCGCTCCTCAACGAGATAATCCACCAGGTGCGAGCCCAAAAAACCGGCTCCACCGATCACGCATACTGATGCATTTTTAATGGGCCGTTCCATAATGTCCTTTTGTATCTCTAGTATACCAAACGAGCCACAAGAAAGTTACGCGATCTTTATCAATTCTTCCCAGATCTTCACATGCTCTTTTGTGTAGTTCTCCCAGGTAAATTGAGGGAGAGGGTTCTTGCCAAGCTCAAGAAAGATGGCGTTCAGCTCTTCTTGGGTCGTGAAGGGATAGTCGACGCCGGTATGATGATGATACCCGTCTAAAGGCGCGATGGTCTTTACCCCCGCGAGTGCTGCGTCTAAGAGAGCCATAGAGCCCTTGTCGAGACCAAAGTAGAGGTAGTATTTGGAGTTTATGAGAATGGTGTCTTGTACTGCGCGATCAAATTCGGGATGATATTCAACCTGCAGGCCGAGCGCGCGGAGCGCATCCACGTCCCAATTCTTCCCCATAATACGGAAGAGGAATCGTTTCGGGTCGATGTGTCTTGCAAGCTCGTTCAGCATGGTCTCGCGCTTCACGCCGTCCGGGTATACATTCGTCAATACCGCGATCGGGATCGGCAAGGGCACATTATCGTGTGCCGGCACCACATAACGGAGCTTCTCACGTGGCACGCCTTCGGCCACTAGCTCATCAAGCATTTGTTGGTCCATACAGATGCCGATGTCTGCGGTCTTCATTCCCTCCTTCAGAGTCGCCATCTTCTGCCAGGTGTTAATGTGCGTGATCATAAGCGTGTTTATGGAATCGACATGGTGATAGCCCAGGTAGATGATGTGATGATTCACGTCATATTTGGCGTCCGGACGGTCGGTCACCACATTCTGTATCCCAAGCTTATCGAGCTCTTCGTTCATCTTCCACGCGAATTTGCTCAAAATGCCGTTCGCGAAGGACATCTCGTAATTAACCAAATTGACTTTCATGGTGTGTGTATGAGGTGTACAAAATACGTTGCGAGCACGCGCGTCCTCGCCCGCTTCCCAAATTCTTTTTTTGCAATGGTCCGCACTTCTGCCCAAAGACGCACGAGCGAGGTTGTTTGGGCATAATTCCTTTTCCTCGTTGCTACCAGAGTCCATGCCCATGCATTGCTCCACGGCCGCATACCGAGCCATGCCCACTTGCGAGCGCCAAGCCACGACCATCGGCGCGCAAACGCCGTCCGACGGTCGCGCTCCCGCCACCCGGTAACATCCCACGCCTTCGCTATTTTCATATGAAGGTCCTGGAACAAATCCGGTGGGAC
Organism: uncultured Candidatus Saccharibacteria bacterium; assembly: GCA_964349555.1. Classification (GTDB taxonomy): domain Bacteria; phylum Patescibacteriota; class Minisyncoccia; order Phycocordibacterales; family Phycocordibacteraceae; genus C7867-001. The sequence goes on along the minus strand of CAYGGK010000004.1, from coordinate 1,190 downwards.
TGCTTCTCCTTTAATCTCTCGCCGGTATAACGATACTACTTCTTCGCAGAGACCCATAAGTTCTCTGTCTTGCCGGACCGCCCGAAGATATCTGAGCCCGTACGGTTTATCCTCAAACTGCCAGACGACAAGACGCGCGCCAATAGCGCGCGGAAGTTCTTTTGGCTGTACTGCATCATGGACAAGCTTTAAGAATCCCTCCGCCTCTCCTTTCGGAAGCTCTTCGCCGATAGCATCCCGCCAATATTCAAGTTCTTTCAGACCCTCCATTGTGCTCTGTATAACCAGCAGTGTACACGAAAGGAAACTGCCTGTAGGAATTAGAAACTAGTTGACTATCCAGTAACTCAAACATGCTTTGTTACCCATAGGTTTGGCGCTTGATGTAATGACAAAGCTTGTATCGGTAGTACGTGCGCTAACGCTATAGTTGCGGCCGGTGGTCACATTGCACGGAATGCCAAGACGAGTGCCCAGGGATGAATCTTCGGTAATCAGGATTTGGCTGTTCGCGGTTACCGCAGACGTGTTCACTAGAAGCGTATAAGTTCCGGTTGGTAGCGCCACACTGCCCGCGGGTGCCGAACCGCAGACTGCGGGGCTAGAAGCAGAATTACAGTTACCCGTTGTGCTTAACAGGCCAACCGAAAGGGCCCCAGGAATCGTCGTGGTGATTCCCGATCGGCCAATTTGGATTGCGTTGGCAACTGTCGAGCCGATCGAGAGCAGACCAGAAGTCAGTGTATCAAGGAGTGCTCCTGCTTGAAGGAAAAGATTGCCGCTTGTCAACGTGACATTCGTACCGTCATCCGAGAAAAGTGAGTCACCAAGACTTCCTCCACTCGTAAGGAATTTTGCGAGCCTGTTTACAGTTGGTGATGGAGGAAGCGTGGGAATCCATGTATCGCTTGAAGTAAACGTCCAAATGTCGTTTCCGCCTGATGTGGTATGGGTGCCACCAGTCGCACTTGTTATGGTCCCGATTGGTGCGGAGATAATAACAATCCCGGAACCGCCTGCGCCAGCAGGACTCGTATTACTCCCTCTTCCGCCTCCACCGCCGCCAGTATTCACAATACCATCTCCTGCCGTACCTGAAACGGAGCCGTTTCCTCCTCCGCCAGAACCTCCAGTTCCGGCACTCACTGAACCACCTCCTCCTCCGCCTCCCGAATACATTACGGATAAGC
>CAYGGK010000003.1:0-61893 GCA_964349555.1 uncultured Candidatus Saccharibacteria bacterium | reverse complement strand
GGCACCGGTGCCTCCTCAGAAAGCCTGGATGACTCCACCTCAACGTCGCCTGTGCGCGTCACGAAAAACGCGAAGGAGACCAAAATGACACCTGCGATAATGGCCGCGGAAGCCCATAGACGCGTATGACTCATGCGGCGATTATACCACCGCCGATAAGTTCGCCATCGTTATAAAAAACAACCGATTGTCCCGGGGCCGGGTATTCCGAAAGCGGGGCCGCGCTGACGAAACTACTCCCTTCTACGTGCCCGCGCACGCGGGGCCCTTGGTATCGATACTGTGCCTCCTGAACGCCCGCAGATTCTCCATACCAATTCGCATCGGTAAAACGAATCTCGCGTTCTGCAGGTTCGCGTGATTTTGAAATCAGTATCTCTTTCTTTTCTACATTCTTCCCGACCACATACCACGGCCCCTCTCTCGCCTCCGCCACTCGTTGGCCGAGCGTGTAAAGAAGCGCCGGGTTATCGCTCCCCAGCTCTTTTTGTAAAAACTCTTTGACGGAGACCGCTCCGAGGAAACAGATTCCTTGGCTGTCTTTCTTCTCTGCAACGGGCAATCCAAATCGTTGTGCCAGTCTGCGAACCTTTCTTTTTTCATAGTTACCGACCGGAAATATCGTTGCGTTCAAAATATCTTTTGGCACCGCCCACAGAAAGTAACTCTGGTCTTTCTCTCCCGAGCGATAATGCCCCGTTGCGATGGCGTCAGCGCCCTCACTCATCGCGTACCGGTAAAACACACCGAACTTAATTTCCCTGTTGCACATAACGTCTGGGTTTGGCGTCCGCCCCGCGCGGTACTCTGCGATTAAATAATCAATCACGCTTTTTTTATACTCGGCGCTTGCGTCAAGCGTACGGAAAGGAATACGGAGTCGCGCTGCCACCCGCATCGCGGCGCGGCGCTCCTGCGCCCACGTGCAGGGCATACCTCTGGGGTACCAGCCCTTTATGAATACACCCGTTACGAGCGCGCCGTTTTGTTTCAGCAGGGCGGCCGATACGGCCGAATCCACCCCTCCCGACAGCCCCACAAATATCTTTTTCCCTCGTACATTCATTTGCACAGTCTAATACAAATATTTCTTTCTGTTAGATTGATGCTCGGCGTAGGTTGTCGCGTAGTGCATGAGGTTGTCTTTGCCCGTAAGGTAGTAGAGATACGTGGTGGTCGCTGGATACAGAGCCGCCCGAATGCTTTCAAGGCCCGGATTAGCTATCGGCCCGGGAGGGAGTCCGGTGTGGAGATAAGTATTGTACGGTGAATCGACTTTTAAGTCGGCAAACGAAGGTGAGTAGGTGTCGCGGTCAAAGATATAACCAAAAACTGCGTCTACCTGGAGCGGCATGCTGATCTTCATCCGATTCCAAAGGATGCCGGCTACGATGCGCTTGCTCGTCTCTGTACGCGCCTCCTTCTCCACGAGAGATGCCATGATGATGATATCGGGGAATGAATGTCCTGACGCTTGTATGTCACTTGATAACGGAGTTATTTTCGCATCAAAATTTTTTCGCATCGCCTCAATCACGAGCTCGGCGGTCGCGTCAGGCGGGAAGAAATAGGTGTCGGGGAAAAGATATCCTTCGTGCGACTTTCCTATCGAGATAAAGTCTTTGGCTGATACGATGGGCAATGCTTGAGAGATTCTTTCCGCCATATCGCGTACGGTTACACCCTCGGGGAAGGTAAGGCTCACCGGGGGGATGCCGTATGCGCCTCTCACCAGCCGGTTCGCGACGGTAAACACGTTTTCCGGAGCGCTGAAGAGATACGCACCAGACTTCATTTGGGAGCTCGCACCTGAAATACGTACGATGAGCTTAAAGACCAACGGATTCTGTATGATGTGCGCATTGGCAAGACTGCGTGAGATATCAGACACGGACGACCCGCGACTAACAACAATGATATCGCCTGAAGGAAAGTTTGGCGGGGGCGCGAGCAAGAACGCGTAGCCACCGATACCGACGGCGACAAGAATGAATGAACAAAACCACCACTGGTAACGTTTTAAAAAACCAATCACGTTGGCAGGTTGACGGGAGCTTCGCCCGTGGCTGATTGGATGCGCCCAAGGCCCGGCGTCTCCACAGAGTGCGACGGGATATGAAAGAGTGTCGCGATTTCCTCCGTACTCATCACCATCGCCTCCTTCGCCGACAGCCCTCCCTGGAAAGCCGGGTCGTAGAAGAACTGTCTGCGACGATACGCTTCAATCATTTTCCGACGATAGAGACTCTTTTTCTTCTCAACGCCTATTTCCCAAGGGTAGTCGTCAAATCGCTTCATCCACGCGGTTGAATTAATACCATTCCACCCCTCGGTACTAAACGGCTTAAAGAGAGCAATCAGGTGAGCGATGGTAGGACCGTGAAAATGTTCTTTTCGTGCCAAATAAATACCGCGCGTGCCCACGTCGAAGGCGAGCTTTGACACGTTTCGTTCTATCGCCGCCATTTTTTCAGACTGTCCTTTTGTTGGGTTCGGAAATCCCGGGCGTAGTTCGCCGGTAAATATATCCGTGTACGAGTCTCGCGTTTTCCGGCGTATCTCCTCTACCATCTCTTCCGCCTCATCCTTCCAAGTATACGGCTTCCCTTTTTTGTTGAGCTTATCGTACTTTTCGCCCTTATGAGCGCGAATGATGTATTGAAGCCAGAGGTATTCGCCTTTGCCTATTGAGCCCATAAATTCAATGAGGTTTGCGAGCGGGTCAACCTGTTCCGGCTCTTTCTGCACCTTATCCAATCCGTATTCTATGTACGTCTTAATTGGGAGCGGATCTTCAGCGGTCTGTTTAAAGTCACAACCCCACACAATCCATTCGCTCGGGTCCGCACTAATAGTCCTTGCGTAATCGGGAGCTTCAACCACTTGTACGCCCGGATACTGCGAGTATATCTGAGACTCTACCAATCGTCTGAGGTCCGCGCGCGTCCATATGAAAAAATGCACCCTTCCTTCAAATGAGGCTATTTCTAGAGAAAAGAACGGTCGTGTGCCGCCCTGGAAACGCTGGTACCACGTTGACTCACCTCCGGTGAGGTGCAGGGTTGAGAGAAATGCTTCCATAGCAATCGGCGTCTTAACGAGACTGCGCGGGGGCTTAATTTCAAGAAGAATACATTTTTTTTCAGCGATAAACTCTGAACGCTTGAGAAGATACCACGTGTTGAATGCTCCTCCGACAAGTAGAAACGGCAACCATACAGGAGCAAGAAAGAGCGCGATAGAGAGCGCGAGCGAAACAACACCCGGCATAAAAATAAAGGAGACGAAGAGGAGGATGACTCCGGCAATAAACAGCGGCCACGGCTCGAAGCGGAGGCCTATCTTGTCGGTAATCGTACTCTTTGCATTATTAAGACTGTCCAAGAACGGCAACATGGGACTAGTATAACAAAAAAGGACGGCGCCGAGGGGCGCCGTCCTTTTTTGTGTGCATTTCTTTTATGCCACCGTGTAACGGCCGTCCTTAAGACGCTTGAAGTAGCGAGAGTCGTTAAGATTAACGAGAATAGTATTGTCCTTCACAAAACGCGCCTTTTTCACATGCTTAATAATCTCATCTTTCTTCAGAGGGCCGACCTTCTCGAGCGTCTCGCGAATAACATCGCGCACAACACCAGGCGTATAGCCCCACTCGGTAAGTGCGTAGAGCCCGCGACCAACAAGTACGAAACGCGGGTCCTTGATAAGTTCGTTATGCGTAGTGGCGACATGCGCCTTCTTAGAGAAAAGAGTGCCGATGGCCGTAACCACCTCCGAGAAATGCATCGGGGCGCCGTGGCGCTTGATAGCAAGATACGCATAATCGCGGACGCCCTTGATACGGACGGCCGGTGCGGTAGAGCGACCCCACTGCGCAAGCGGATTGCGGTCGATATGCTTACTAAGCGAGAGCCACCGTTTCAAAACCTCCTCGCTCTTGTAGGCATCGTTGACGCCCTTTAGCTCGTCAAGAAAACGATCCATAAGTTCGCTTTCGGTCACAACCTCTTCATCGGAGAGGGAGGAGTACAGCTTTGAAAGCGCCTCGTGAATGCTCTTGGCTGTGGCGTGATTCACGTGCCAGCGGGCGAGGAAATCGTTCGTCTCGCGTTCGCGGAAAAACGCGGAGTTAACCATAAGAAAAAAGCGGAACCGGTTGCGGCTCCCCTCATCTTTGCCGAACGCAGAAAGGAGCGCTTCTTCGGGCACGAGAACTCCAAGCGAATGAACATGTTTTATAATTTCATCAAATGCCACGCTTGCTTCTTTGAACGCCTTACTGGTGCGCACCGCATCGAGCCCGGCGGCCTCAATTTGGCGGACGCGTTCACGGGTGATACCGGTGCGGTCACCGATAGATTCAAGCGTCTCGCGTTTCGGATTGTCCCCGAGGCCGAAACGGCGAATAAGCACCTTGCGGGCGCGCTCCGGCGCCGCAGAGAGAAGCTTCTTCACGAGTGCGGCGCTGTCAAAGGAAAGGGAGATTGTGCCACCCGCTCCCGCCTTGTCCTGTCTCTTCGCCTTTGTGATCTTCTTCATGTGGTCTAATTTATAGCAAACGGCTTATATATAGTCAACCCCATGTTGTGGTCGTGGCTATATCACCAGATTAATTATTTTATTTGGCACATACACAACGCGTTTTGGCTCTCCCCCGGCGAGGGAGGCGGCGACGGCAGGAAGTTTGCGAGCTTCGGTAACTGCGACGTCCTCGGAGGCGGCTGTGGCAAGTGTAACCGAGCCGCGGCGTTTGCCGTTCACCTGTACCACGACTTCTACGGCGCTCGAGACGAGGCATGCGCTGTCGTAGGCGGGCCAGGGAGCAAGATGGATAGAATACTGCTCGCCAAGTCTCTCCCAGAGCTCCTCGGTAATGTGCGGAGCAACGGGCGCGAGCAGTCGCAAGAACGCACTCCACTGCTCGCGACCAATCTTCCCTTCCCTCTCAAGAGCGTTCAGGAATATCATCGCCTGGCTCACTGCGGTATTAAATTTAAACGCTTCAATGTCATCGCCGATTTTCTTGATGGTTTGGTGAAGCGGCTGGTCGAGCGCTCTAGCCGGCTCCTTGGTAACAAGTTCTTGTGCGCTCCATAGCCGCTCGAAGAAGCGTCTCGTCCCCGCGATAGCGGTCGTGCTCCACGCGGTAGTGTTCTCAAAGGGACCCATAAACATCTCGTAGGCGCGAAATGCGTCAGCGCCGTACTTGGCGACGACCTCGTCGGGGTTGATAGCATTCCCGAATCGCTTGCTCATCTTCCTGCCGTCCTCGGCAAGGATGAAGCCGAGGAACTCGAGACGGGCGAAGGGCTCCTTGGTGCTCACCACCGCAGTGTCGTAGAGGAACTTGTGCCAGAAACGCGCGTAGATAAGGTGGCGCACGGCGTGGTCGCCACCGACATAGACGTCAACCGGCGCGAAGCGCTTCTCATTTTTGCTCGAAACAAGCTCGTGGTCGTTGTGCGGGTCCATAAAGCGCAGGTAGTACCAAGAAGAGCCCGCCCATTGCGGCATCGTGTTCGTCTCTCGCTTCGCTTCTCCACCACACTTGGGACAGGTCGTATTGACCCAATCGTCAATCGCCGCAAGCGGTGACTCGCCGGTGCCGGTCGGCTCGTAGTGCTCCACCTCGGGGAGCACTACCGGCAGGTCCTCGTAGGGCACCGCGACCGCGCCGTCTCTCTCACAGTGGATGATAGGAATGGGCTCGCCCCAGTAGCGCTGTCGCGAGAAGACCCAATCGCGTAACTTATACCGCACTACTTTCTTGCCATCCACAGCGACAACAATGTCCGCCATCGCCTCCTCACTTCCTCTCCCCGTAAATCCTCCTGAGTTGGTAAGAAAACCAGAACCATTATACGCCTTCCCGACAAGGAACCGTTCAAGCGCATAGTGATGGAGAGGGTCGGTGATCTCACTGAGAGCTTGGGCTATCGGCACCCACTCGACTATGAACTTGCCCTTCTCGTTATCTTCAAGCTGTACCTTATTCTGAGCGTCGGATTTGAGACGAAAATGAAAAAGAGTTGTGTGGGCAATGAATGCCTTGTTCTTTGAGTGCGCGAAATACTCGTGATGCACCCTTTCTTCGGCCCGCTCGACGAGCTCTAGATCCGTATATCCGGTTTCTTCTGCTATTTCACGCCGAGCTGTAGCGGCCGGGTCTTCTCCCGTTTCCCCCGTACCGCCTACAGTGAGCCGCCCTCCGAGCTCGGGCTTCCAGTTAATAGTGAGCACCTTCCCATCATCTTCCACAATGGCGATTATCTTCTCTTTTGGTTCCGCTTTCTCTTGCGGCGAACCGGTTATTGGCTCGATGACACGCCGGACTGGCAAGCCATATTTCTTTGCGAATACGAAATCCCGGTCGTCGTGGGCAGGGACGGCCATGATGGCGCCTGTGCCGTAGGAACCGAGCACATAGTCGGCGACAAAAATGGGGATTTCTTCTTTGGTCGCCGGATTCACTGCCGTTATTCCTTCGAGCCGCACTCCAGTCTTCTCCTTCCCTTCTGCGCCGCGTTCTATTTCCGTTTTCGTCTCTGCCGCTTTGATGTACGCTTCCACCTCGCGGTAATTACTTATGGACTTCGTAAATCCATAATTAGAAAACAGGGAGTGTTCGGGAGCGAGGACGAGGTACGTTGCGCCATATATAGTGTCCGGGCGCGTGGTGAAAACGTTAATCTTGTGGACATCTGATGTCCTAACTTCAAAGGATATTTCCGCACCCTCGGAACGACCGATCCAATTTCTCTGTGCCTCCTTGACGTGCTCGGGCCACTGGAGCCCGACAAGGTCTTCGAGCATTCGGTCGGCGTACTCGGTAATTTTCAGCACCCACTGCGGCAGGCGCTTCTTCTCGACGACTGTGCCGCATCGTTCACAGACGTTCCCGTCAAGGTCTTCGTTCGCGAGCCCCGTCATGCAAGACGGGCACCAATTAATGGGCTCATTTGATTGGTACGCGAGCCCCTGCTCAAAGAGCTTTAGGAATATCCATTGTGTCCACTTGTAATACGCGGGGTCGGTGGTGTTTATCTCTCGCGTCCAGTCGTAGTCGAAGCCGATGTGCGCGAGCTGACTCTTGAAGGTGGCGATATTCTGCTCTACCGCCTTGCGCGGATGCGTCTTGTTTTTGAGCGCGTAGTTCTCCGCAGGCAGGCCGAAGGCGTCCCATCCCATCGGATGGAGTACCGAGAACCCTTGCATGCGCTTCTTGCGGGAATAAATGTCGGTAGCGATGTACCCTCTCGGATGGCCGACATGAAGCCCCTCGCCTGAAGGGTACGGGAACATGTCAAGTACGTATATTTTCTCCTTCCCCTCCTCTTCGCTGGCGCGATAGAGCCCGTCCCGCTCCCAACGGTCCTGCCATTTCTTCTCAATGGATGAATGGTCGTACGCCATCAATCAATATGCTCGAGAACCCTTAGAGCTGTTTGGTGAGCGGCGGGTAGAAGCTCGGGTCAATGGTTCTGTCAAAACATACTTCGCCCGCACCGTGTTGCCAGTTGTCCTGCGGCGGCACACCCTTACCGCCGGCAGGCACTGGCATCAGAGCTCTAGTTTCTGTGAGCTGGCCCTGGCTCCCGCGACTCTGCGCGTTGAACACCGCGCAGAGCTCGAACGAGAGCGTCCCTGTCGCCCGATAGATATACGACTCCCCCGTCTGTACATCAAACGGCAGAGGACCATACGAGAGAGGATCGCTCAAAACGTCGAGGGAGGGAGGCAACTTCTGTTTCGCCTGCCAGTAACCGATAACGCGATATTGAATATCTTGAAGACCGCTTACCTTTTCTGCGTCAAAACGCGCGAGGCGCGCCTCCTTAGGCGTGCCGACGATAAGGAATCCTGCCAGTATCGTTACCGTGGCGAGGACTCCGACGCCGATACCTACGTACCGTTTACGTAGAGGGAAGGTATCCCAATATCCCTTCAAGTCTGCACTGAAGTGCATAAAGACGCCGGCCGCGATAAGGAAGACGACGAGCGTCTTAAGTAGGAACGCTGTCGTGAGCTCTTCCCCGTTCAAAAAGGTGGTGAGGAGCGTGATGAGGTCTGCCGCTATCGCCGCGCCCGCGACGAAGAGTGTCAGTATCAGCGCCCAGCGACGCACCCATAGCTCCCCCCTTGAGGAGTCTTCCTCAATCCCCTTGCGTATCATGCGCATGAGAAACATGCAGATTGGCAGAAGCACGATGATGGACGCCATCTGGTAACTGATGCCGCTCTGGTACGGGTCGGCCGGGTAATAGGCGAGAGGGTTCGGAAACGTGTAGTCTATATAATTAAAAACAAGAAAGATATACGCGATAACGGCCCAATAGAACGCAACCATAGCCCCCGCCCATACAAAGAAATCCTTCGGTGTTATTTTCGGTTTGTCCATAGGTGCGTATTGTACCATGTTTGTGACAAACAACGACTAACTCGCGCCTCGTTGACTCGGCGCTCTCACCGCGCGATTGTGGGCGGGAACGGCTCATACGGGAAGAAATGAGCCGTTCGGTACCCTGTGGTCTCGGGCTGTTTGAGCCGTTTCGGAGCGTTCGTTGCTATGGGAGATTCGACATAGCCTGAGCAAGGGTAACCCTTGCTCAAGGCGTCCAGCGGTGCGGCTTCGCCGCACCGCTGACAATTTCAAGTTTTTCTTTGGCGGCAAAAAGGTCCTTGGAACGCGCGAAGCGCGTACCGCCCTTCAACTACTTCGCAAAAGTAATTGAAGTGAGCAACTGCTCAAAGACCTGGTTTTGAGAATCCGTGGGCCCATCATGACCATTGTGAAAATACACAATCCAATTTTTATGCTGAACAACAACAGAATCGGAATAATGCATTTCTGGCATGTAAGTAAATCGTACCCCGGTTCTATCTTTGAAGTTGTAAGTGACGATCGGTTCTCCATATGTGACCCCTTGGAAGTTGCCGGTGGGGATTTTCCCTCCGTATGTAATTTCTTTCATTTCCAGCCATTGCTGAACGGTGAGGTTTTGCGGATTGCGATAGAAACTTATACTGATTTGTGCGGGAGCACCTTTGCCCCCGGACGAATTGACATAGGATTCCTGCCAATAAGTGTCCCTAATGAACCCAATTTGTTTGTCAATTCCGTATACTTCATCTTGCGACCCGTACCAAGATTCTCTAATATGGTATCCGATTGGAGCCGTGTAAGAGATTTCGTTATCGGCAGGGCTAGAAACAGGTTGATTGGAAGGTTGTGTCTGTGCGGCAGGCACCGACGGCTTTGTGACAGTTTGAGTTTGGGCGTTGGTTGTTTCCTGCAAAGTCGGAAGTTGAGTCGTCTCGGAAGTCGCAGGCACGCTCGACTTGTTCATGTACCACCACCCTCCTGCAACGAGAACCACCACAACGATGATGCCAATCAAAATATTACGATTCATAAAAGTTATTTGGATTAAACCATATGAATAAAATTTTTCTTTTCCCCCACACCACATGGTTCAAGCCGATGTTTTCCCAGGCTTCTTAAATTTTAGCACACTTTCCTATTGTGTGGACCCCTTCGGATAAGAATCCTCAGGATTCTCACAGAATATAGTACATTCGGCCTGCTACTTGGGGTGGCTTGCCACGAGCGAGCGGAGCGAGTCGAGTGGACCCCTTCGTCAAAGATTCCTCAGGACTCTCACAAAATATAGTCTCTGCGTTCCTTATTTTGTGGACATGGTGAACGAAAGTTGGAACCTGATACATTCTTGGGTTTTAGAGGGCTCTGAGGCGATTTTAGAGGCTTCGCGTGTTGGGAAAGTAGTGGAATCTAGTGGATATGCCAGTGCCTAGGTATCACAAGGGGTTAGTTAAACACAGAGTATTCCTAAGTCGTCTTAAATGGGTGTAAGCTTAGATAGAACCTATGTATAAAATCACTAAAGGACAATTGCTGACGATTTACGTTTTTGGATTTCTTCTTTGGTTGATAGCAATAGATAATTCAGATTACTCAACTTTTGCTGCTCTTTTTGTCGCCCTGATTCCTGGTTTTCTGATTTTTTATACTTTGGGTTGGAAAAAGATTGCTGTGTCAGAAAATCGTAATGCGGATCTTCTTCTCACACAAAATCGGATAGCTTTCTTGAAGAGTTTGATTACCCGTAAAAAAATTCTATGGGCGATTTTATTGGTATGTAGTGTAGCAATTATATTCATTGCTTTGACGCACGAAGAAACACCAGAACCATCAACAGTAAGTTATGAGTCGGGTCTCAATTCTTTTCTCCCACAAGCAGTAACCTTTGGAACTGGGGTCACCAAAAGCGATGATGGTAAACTCAGTTTTGAATTTGTAAATGGAACAAACCTGGGGTCGAGGGTTGATAACGATTTTGGCTACAGCACATGGAATCCAAAGATATCGTCAGGGGTATTCACGAAACTAGTATTTCAGATAACTAGTGAGGAATCATCCGCAATTCCCTTTACACTGAAAAGAATTGAGTTAGTAGACCAAGATGCGAGGGTTTATCAGGCGGACTCGGTATTTCATTGTGGCAACCTCTTAAGAGAATATGGTAACCCGAGTGACACTTATCGTTCATTCAGCACTATGTCGTTGAAACCAGGTGTGCCTTGCCGGTTTTCAGCTCTTTTCGAAAGGGCAGTCAATCTTGAGGAGTTTAATATAAGGGTCGTGTATAACGATTATTGATTCTTATCAAAATATGAACAACTGGCCAAGAATCGTGTTGTTAATCGGTTTAATTGTGGTGGGTTTATTTTTGTATGCGGACTACTCAGGGAAACAGGATGCCATTCGTGCCCAAGACAGACAAGAATACATTGGGAAAAGAAGAATGGAGTGTTATGCGATATTGGAAAGGGAAAGAAGTATGGAAAAAGAACAGCACAACAGCGTCGTAGATGCTAAATATTACGAACCTTCAAGCAATCCTTTCGATGGAAAGGATTTCAATGACGCTTGTAGGGTGGAGTATAAATATCTAATTACTAATGCGGATGGCAAAACGGAGGTGGTAACGGATTTCAAAAGCTACTAGATTGATTCTTATCAAAATATGAAACACCTAATAAGAATTTCATTAATCCCACTGGCTCTTGCTTCATTTGTCCTTGGATATATTACTGGCAAGTGGCTGATTTTTGGAGTTATTGCCATTGGATTACTAGTTTTTGATTTCGTTTATTACTCTGGAAGAAAACAGCGTATCAGGTATTGGTTGCAAGGATACAGAGGGCAGCTCGAGAAAAACGGGGGCAACGAGAACGATTCGTTAAAGTCGATACAAAAAGAATTTTGTGCCAGCAAATATGCAGATGAGAGTGTTTGTAGTAAGGAATACCCCGACGTAGAGACTTTGGTGTTGGACATAATCAAACAAGAATTTAAATTCAAAATGCTCATCAAACCATCTGCATCTTCGGGGAGTGTATTTCAAAACTTGGATGATTATGCAGAAGCCGTTACAAAAACCAAAAATGAGATTGAAAACATAAAAAGAGAATTGCTATAGATTCGTTTGCGATTTAATTCCTATCAGGATATGACTATAGAAAACGCACAACGATTGATTCAGAAATTTGGTGCATTACGGGTATACCTACATGAATTATCTCCTGACAGTCCGGTTGGTCTATATTCTGAAGACCTACTGCCCGCGAGCAAGAAACAAATTGAAGAAGCCGCGATACTTTGTTCCGTGACATCCACTGATGAGGAAGATAAGGAACTACTGAATCAGATAAAGCCTCTACTTGACCTATTTATTCCACACGAAGATGCACTGAAACTTGCTCAAAGTTGGAGTGGACTAAAGCCGAAATTTGAGGGGAAAGATTACGACAAGGAAGCTGAGAAGGTTTTCATTGAAATCTCGGGAAGATATCTGTCCAAAGTATAATTAAAATTATGAGAGGAGGATACCGAGCAGGAGCAGGGAGGAAGCGGGGGTTCGCGGCGAAGAACGCTGAAGAAGCTCGTAAACTGCTTTCAGAGAGGGTTACACAAGAGATTGGTCCGATCAGCGAAGCTCTCATCTCACAAGCCAAGAAGGGCGATATACGGGCAATAAAGGAGCTTTTTGACCGAGCGTGGGGGCGTGCACCGCAGGCTACCGCAGAGGAGCTTTCTCAAGAGGGGATGAGCATAGTCGTCATCCGAGAAAGGGATTCTTCGTTGCCTCAATATAAAAATTCACTTCAAATATCTGAAGAAGTTGCTATTAGGAACGGTTTGGTTCCGTCTGAACCGGCTCCAAGTAGTAGGTCTTAGTCATAATTTCGAGCAGGTAAAAGGGTCTCAAGTTGCGCAACATCTCCTCTTGCGCCCCCTTGAGATGAGAGTAGCATTTGGTTAATAACTATATGAAGAAAACTCAGCGTCTTTCTACTCTCTTAAGTCTCATGGTGTTGGCTCTTGTCGTGCCTCAGATTGCTTTCGCAGCATGGTGGAATCCTTTCAGTTGGAAAATCTTTCAAGGAGGAGGAAATCCTATACAAACGACCACTACTATAAATCCTCCCATACCGACACCCACTCCTACTACTCCTAAGCCCATACAAACTTCTTCTCAATGCAATCCAAATTACTCTGGTTGTTTAAAGAAAAACGCTGGAGACTATGATTGTGCTGGTGGTTCTGGTAATGGTCCTAATTATACTGGGATGGTTCAAGTGATTGGTTATGATGAATACGGTCTTGATAGAGACGGAGATGGGTGGGCGTGTGAAAATTAAAACAATGTCAGTGCTGCAGAACAGTTAAATAACAGTATGGAACAGAACACGGAAGAGAAGATACTGAATGACTGGAATAAGCAGAATGGAGCACCGCAATTTCAGCATCTAAGAGAATTATACGAGTGGATAAAAGAATCCATGCACTATCAAGGCGTGCAGATTATTTCGGAAGACCTAAAAGAAGAAAGTGCACTCATACAAAATGACGATGATTTTTACGTTACTTTAGAAAAGAAAAAAATTCGACGTCGTGCTACGAGAATCGGTCTTAAAGAAATCACTTTTCGGAACAGAATAAAGGACTTTCTTAAGTCAAAGAGGTTGCAAAAATAACAATTTTCTTGTAGGCTACATCTAATAACGGTTCTCACATCGGCGCATACAGTTGCGGAGGGCGCCATGGAGCAGGTGTAAGTTCCCCCGCGGCTACCGAATACCCGTAAAGAAAAGCATTTTGCTTTGTCTTTCGGGTCATTCGATAGCGAATCCCGAGAGACGAGGCATAGGTGTGCCTCGTTTTTGCTTTGCATTAAACCTATTGCACGTCGTAAAGCCCTTTGTTGGCTTTGCGGGTTGCCTTGCAATAGGGCCTGCCAAGCCAAGAGAGGACTTTATCGATTATTCGATAGTCCTATACCACTATGTTTGGAGGAGAAATTAAATGGATCGGGCCCTTTTTTAGGGGTCGGGATGGAAAGTTTTGTCGTATCGTTACATTCAAGTTATTCGAGGCCAGTCGTTCAAGCGGCAAGGTATATCTTGTCCTCGGGAATCGGAATTATTCGCGCTGGGAGCCGTTACTCACAGAGGGACTCGTTATAAAGAATCTGATTTGGAAAGACGAGGAGAGGGGTCTTGTCGATGCAGATTCTCCAGTGGAAGAAGTCTAGACATGTTGAGCACGGAAGCGTGTAGAGAATATCTCGGAGATATCAAGCTCAGTGATGAGCAGGTGGAGCGTCTGCGCGGTAGTCTTTATGCAATGGTCGAGAACGTGCTCGATAATTATCTAGACTCATCTAGTGCTAATGTAGAGCCATGCAAAAAGCACTGATATACGCGCGAGTGTCATCTGAACGGCAGAAGACCGAGGGGCACGGCCTTGAGAGCCAAGAGCATCGCTGTCGGGAGTATGCGAGCAGTAAGGGCTATGAGATAGAAAAAGTATTCCGAGATAGCTTCTCTGGTGGCGGAGATTATACGAAACGCCCTGCAATGACCGAGATGCTCGCCTACATGGATGCCAAGCCCTACAACAGCTACATGGTTATCTTCGATGACCTGAAGCGACTAGCGAGGGATACGGAGCAATATATCAAGCTAAAGAGGGCTCTAGAACTTCGCAGGGCTGTCGTAGAGTGTCCTAACTTCGTCTTCACGGCTTCACCAGAAGGCCAGTATGTAGAGACGATTATGGCGGCGACAGCACAACTCGAGCGCGAGCAGAATCGAAGACAAGTGATGCAGAAGATGAAGGCGAGGTTGGAGCTAGGCTACTGGACGTTCCCTGATATGCCGACGGGCTATGTCTTCAAGAGAGACCCAGTGCATGGGATGTTGCCGGTAATTGTTCCGAAGGTCGCCGAAATAATTAAAGAGGCACTTGAGGGGTTCGCATCAGGAAGATTCCAAGAGCAAGAAGATGTTAGACGCTTTCTCGAAGAGAGAGATGCTCGCGAGGGGAAGCCAGTTCACCTATCCTTTGTGAAGAGACTACTCACGAAAATATTCTATGCGGGCTATATTGACTACCCAGAATGGGAGGTTAGCCGAAGGCCGGCAAAGCACGAAGGTATAATTGACTTGGCAACATTCCAGCGTATTCAAGATAGACTGAGCGGAAGGACAACGACACACAAGAAGAATTTCCTCAGCGAGGATTTTCCGCTTAGGGGATTCGTTTTGTGCGCCGCTTGCAGGAAGCCAGACACAGCGAGCTGGGCTAAGGGAAAGTTCCCTTACTACCACTGCAAGACGAAAGGGTGCCCCGAGCGCTATAAGAGCATTCGCAAGGCGGATATAGACGAGCGATTCGAGGCGATTCTCGGGAATATTAAACCGAGCGTAGAAGTGTTGGCTCTAACGAAGACTATCGTTGCAGAGGTGTGGCGTAAGAAAATCTCTGAGAGAGTAGACCGGCAGGCAGATATAGAAAGAGAGATTGAAAGAATTGAAAAAGAACGCGCCAGACTGGTGCAGTTGGTCGCCAGAGCAACGAACGAACAAGTCATCGGCACTTACGAGGAACGCATTGGTGCGTTGGTCGATAAAGGCGTGGTTCTAAAAGATTCCCTCATGTCTTTGGCCGAACATGGCCCGAGTATTGAAACCGCCTTGGACATCGTCTTCGACTTCCTCAAGAATCCGCGTAAACAATGGAAGGAAGGCAATATTCACACTAAAAAGCTGGTTCTAAAGCTCGTTTTCGAGGCCAATTTGGCGTATAGCAAAAATAGCGGGTTTGAAACCGCTATTTTATCGCTCCCCTTAAGGGTATTTACCCTCCCAGAGGCTCAAAAACCGTTGCTAGTGGACCTACGGGGAGTCGGACCCCGACCTCGTCCATGCCATGGACGCGTTCTACCGCTGAACTATAGGCCCCACGTGTTGCACTATAACAGATACCAGCATAGAAAAAATGTTAAAATGCGGGTGTGGACGATTGCCTATTTTGCAAAATCTCAAAAAGTGAAATTCCAGCTCATAAAATTTATGAGGACGATTTTGTCTTTGCTTTTTTGGACATACATCCAATACATTCAGGCCATATTCTTGTCATCCCGAAGAAGCACGTGGTCGATTTTTACAAACTTGATGATGAGTCCTATTCCAAGCTGATGTTTGCGGTAAAAAAGTTAGCTGATGTGGCCAATACTTTTTCTCATCCGAAAAAAGTTGGTCTTATTGTCGCTGGCTGGGATGTTCCGCATGCTCACGTTCATATCGTGCCTATGCACGATTACCACGATATAACCTCAAAATCTTTACTTGAAGGTACGCGAGCGAATCCAAGCGACGAAGAATTGGCAAAGACAGCCGAAGGTTTGAGAAAGATTTTGTGAACATCGTTCTCGAGTGCTCGTTGTTTTGTGGTTTACCACGAGCGAGCGGAGCAAGTCGAGTGGACCCCTACGTCGAAGACTCCTCAGGACTCTCACAAAATATGGCACGTTCGGCCTGTCGGCCTCAGTATTTCCTCGCCTATGCTCGCCAATCGCTGCCCTCCTTATTTTGTGGACCTAGCGAGAATCGGACTCGCGCCTCGGCAATGCGAATGCCGCGTAATACCACTTTACTATAGGCCCGTCGGGCTGCCGGGAATTGAACCCGGTCTACACGCACCCGAAGCGTGCGTACTACCGGCATACTCCAGCCCGGTGCGCTCTGCAAGATTCGAACTTGCGACCTTCCGCGTGTGAGGCGGACGCTCTAACCAACTGAGCTAAGAGCGCGAACACGGCTTACCATATCAGATATCCGACTACATTCCCATATTCTTTACCGACTGATTCCGATGGATGAGCTCGTCGTTGCGGACAGATTGAAAGAACTCGTACTGGCTCCGCGGATTGCGCCCGTACTGCGCGAGAAAGTCGCTCTCAACCGGTTTCTTTTTAAGCTCCTCTTCGTGGAGGTCGAGAAAGCGGCTGTACTGCTCGAATGCGTGTTGCTCGAAGAGATAGTTGATCTCTAGTGACCAACGAGGCCGTATCAGGTAAAGGAGGTAGGACGCCCAAAAGTAGAAAAACGCGAAAAACATCGGTATAAGTGTGTGGCGGACAAGTCCCGCCTTCCCTTCTCGGCTGGCAAGGTGCGACACGACGACCACGTGCATGGTTTCGTTGTCTTGCGCCATGCGTGAGTATCGGGCGACGCGGGAGAGCCGCAGAGCTCTCTGTTCGTCGGAGTAAAAAACCGTGAGAAGTGTATACGCCGCAGAGGACCACGAATGATACGGTACGCGCGCGATGACCTCTATTGACCGAAATTTCAAATATGACGGTTCACGTCCGTACATGATGGTGCCGCACCCGACGAGAAAACCGCCAAGGAGGCGCGGGATGAAGTGGGGGCAGTAGTTGTCGTACGGCTCCTTATAGGAGCGCAACAGCTCCGGATCGTTAAGCTCTACATTGAGCGCTTCAAGCTCTGCATCGCCCGCGATGAGTTCCATAAGCGCAGTATACTACGAAAATATTCAGCCTTACCCTCTGGGCTTAAAAACTTGGGTGGACCCTAGCGGATTTGAACCGCTGACCCCCTCATTGCAAATGAGGTGCTCTACCAGCTGAGCTAAGGGCCCAATATGTCCACTCTAGCACCTCTGCCTAGAAATTAAAGTACTTCTTCCAATCTTTTTCTATCTCTCTAATAATCTGCTCAAGTAATTCCCGCACTTCTTTTTGCTCTCCCATTTTCTCCCTTTTGTGAGCGAATAAATCTACATGTCCCACATTCATTACTTTCCACGTGTGCCCTTCTTGTACGAAGTTGATAATGACGGGGATAAATTTGTCTACCGTTCGGACAAAAACCGCTTCAGGATCTTTCTGACCCTCATAACCCTTGATCGAGCTATTCAAATCTTTAAATTCTGGAAATTCCTTGGCAATCCGGAGACGTGCTTTCTCCTCACGCTCGTGCTTTGACTTTAATGCTTCTGAGTCAAAAATATATGTGTCTCCGGCATAAACCTCTACGAGATCGTGGATAAGACCATACTCAAGCACTTTCTTTTTATCTAATTTCAGGCCCAGCGTATCCACGAGGTACCATGAGAACATAGTGAGCAGGTATGAGTGCTCTACATCATTCTCTTTACGCGATAGGTCAGGCACATGTGCAGTCCGTTCGACCGATTGAAATGCGTGAAGTAGGCGCACGAACGCTGTGCTCCGCCTTGCATCGATTTTTTTCATATCAAATTCTCGATCTTGGCGGCAAGGATAAAGTCGTTTTCAGAGAGGCCGCTGATCGCGTGGGTTGAGAGTTCAAGACGCAGGTCGGTATAAGAAAGATGGATATCTGGATGGTGACCCTCGAACTCAGCGAGGTCGGCGACTTGATCGACGAATCCTATTGCCTTAATAAAGGTCGGGAATGAGAATTCCCGCGAGATAGACTTCCCATCCTCGCTCAATTTCCACACCGGTACTTCTTGCATATATTTCCGCGCCTGCTCGCGGGTGAGCGGCTTTACTCCTCCTTCACAAGGGACGCACTTACGACGACTGAGCGGTTCTTGCATATTAGCGATTAAGCGCGAGGTTAACCAGATGCGTAAGGAAATCGGGGAGCGGAACGCCGACGGCAGAAAGAGCGATTGGAATATTTGATTCGGTTGTAAGTCCGGGAAGAGTGTTTGTTTCCAAATAATAAACGCCCTTCGGCGTAACTATGAAGTCCGAGCGCGAGTAGTGGCGCAGGCCGAGCGTGCGGTGTATCACCTTCGCCGCTCTCTGCAGTTCCTCTCGGACAACGCGAGAAAAATTACCAGGACACACATGCCGTGTCGCGCCGGAATATTTTGCGTCCAAACTGTAAAAGTCGCCCTCCGGAGGAATTATTTCAACGGGCGGGAGCGTATACAACGCCTCGCCGCGCAACCCCTCGACAACACCAACTGTCGCCTCTTGTCCGCGGATGTGTTCTTCAACGATGACGCTCGGCGCGCCCTCGTCAAAGAGTTTTTCAATCGCCCCGAGCACCGGCGCGTACCCGCCAAGGATGGAAACACCGACGGACGAACCCCATCCGACTGGCTTAACGACGACCGGCTGGTGAAAGCTTCTTATGACTTCGCTCGCTTTTTCTACAGCATCTTCTCTCTTTTCAATATAACGGTACTCTGGCGTGAGAAGGCCATGCTCCTTCGCGCGCTCCTTCGCCATAAGCTTGTGCATCGCGAGATACGAGCCGAACGAGTCTGCGCCGGCATACGGAACGCCGAATCGTTCAAGAAGCTTTTGCACTTCTCCGTCCTCTCCGTATTCCCCATGAAGGCCGATGAGGACAACATCTACTTGCCGCAGTACGCGCTCGGGTGCGGTTGCCCGACCGCGATCGTGCCACTGCCCCTCCTTATCGATGTAAATATCGCGCACGGTGTAGCGCTCCTCTGGCAAATTCGCGAGTATGGCGGCTCCAGAGCGCAACGAAACTTCGTGCTCTCTAGACGGTCCGCCTCGCAGTACCCCGACGACGGTTTGCATCCTCCCAGTATATCAAAAGAACTATTGAACAGTTGCCTCCGGCAAGAAAATTGACAGGGATATATTTGGTTGGTTTAATGGATTTAGAGCGTTCAGTTCTTAGAGAACCGCACTCATCCCTTCATAACCAACCGCACAAGGAGTACCTGATGGCCGAAACAGAGCGACGTCCCCCGGGATACGAATTGTTTTTCGCACCGCTCCAAATCGCACTCAATCCGAGCGAACACGAGCGCGTGCAGTTTGCCTACTTTGCCTCAAAGTATGGGCATGCAGGACAAGTGCGCGATGATGGCTACCGATATTTTGACCATCCGAAGGCAGCGGCGTGGATTTACATCTCCGAGCTAAACGGTAGGGATGCTCATATCATCATCAACGCCCTCCTGCACGATATCTCGGAAGATGCCTATCTACTGTCGCCTTACCGGATCGGCATGAACTTCGGTGAAGAAATCGCCCTTGATCTGCGGGCGCTCACAAAGCTCCCGCGGGGGAAGGAGACAACACGAGAGTATCTCGAGAGAGTCATAGCTCGAGGGCCGCGGACGATTGTTGTGAAGCTCTGCGATCGGCTACATAACCTGCGTACGCTCCACCGCCGTCCTGAAGAAAAGAGGCTGGCGCAAATAGAAGAGAGCCTGTCGTATCACGTGCCGCTTCTTATCCCCACACTTCGCACGTACGGCACTCCGTGGATAATGTACGCCGATGCGCTTGAACAGAAGATTGCCGAGGCAATTGCACAGTATCAGTAAGGAGAACCCCCGCTCGCCGCCCTATGAAGGGCGGCTCTTTTTATACTTCCGAGCACTAACCTCTCTTCCGCCTCTTGATTCGGAGTGTTTGGGTAACGGTCGTCTTCGGATTGGCTCTGGCCTTCCCTTTATGGACAAACCGCCCAGTGATAGCGCTGCGCACTGCTTTTGTTTTCATAGCTTGATTCTACACCAAGACCCAGCGTTTCTCTCTGCACTGTGTATATCAGACAACGTTGCGAGCTCGGCGATGCCGTGAGAGCGCGAAGCGGTGCGCCTCGGCGTTGGCGAGGACAATGTCTGGTTCAGAAACGCTGACACGGCGAGCGCCGATAATTTCGCGCGGACGGTGACGCTCGTTTTTCACCACGGCAACGACCGGAATGCCGACACCCGCGTCAGAGAGAACTTTTTCCGCCGCCTTTTTATGCACCATGCCGCCATCCACAACAATCACTTTCGGGAGTTGCCACTCTGGGTGATTCAAGCGACGTGAAAGAATCTCTTGGAGCGAGGCGATGTCGTCATTCTTTTTTAATCCGCGAATTTTGAACGTCCGATATTCTTTTTTAACCGGCGTACCGCCCTCGACAACCACCATCACACCCAGCGCATTTGTCCCCGACAAATGCGCCGTATCATACGCCTCAACTCGTATCCCTATCTCTGGCCGACCGGCTGTTGATAAGGATACTTGATTCTCGTCCTTGATAAGCGAGACGTCCTGGATATGGTCGAGGGCGAAGAGCTGACGGCGCGCGCGGGCGGCATCCTCAAAACGCTCTCTCTTGGCCGACTGCTTCATCTCTTGAGCGAGCACTTTCCGAAGTTCTGTAGCCTTACCGCCAAGAAAGAGCGCGATATGACGCATAGTCCGACGATACTCTGCCGCATCAAACGTGCCTGACTGCGCAGGCAGGCGCGGGTACTGCCTAATCTGCGTATTGAACTCTAGTTGCGCCTGCTGTTGTTTACCATTCGCGACCGGCCTGCCCCAAGCGAAGTTGAGGGGCTTTTGCGTATCGAAAAATGGAAAGATGCGGCGGATGAGTCGGAGTCCTTCGCGGAGTTGGACCCCCGAAGGAAACGGTCCGAAAATGCTTTTTAATTTTTGATCTTTCAACTTTTTCATTTTGAAATCAATATCCTTACCACGGGGGGTGAGCACGCGAGGAATTTCTTCATCCGTAATAACCGCATACAAAAAAGTAGAATCGTCTTTACCGTCTGTGTTCGCGACTGGATGATGTCTCTTGATAAGCGCCGCTTCGCGGACGAGCGCTTCAAGCACAGTCGGCGTCGTCTCGTACGCGATTTTGTCGGCCCTCGTTACCATGTCTACCACGCGCGCTCCGCGCGCGTGGATGAGAGCATCGTCAAAGTATGACCGCACCCGATCGCGTAAGGAAGTCGCCTTGCCGACATACAGGACTTTCCTCCCCTGCTTAAAGAAATATACTCCGGGTACGTCCGGCAGGTTATATTTTTGCAGTTCGTTTTTTTGCATGACGTCGTAATGCCTTACGCAGATATTCGCCGGTGTGCGAACCTTCGGTATCCGCAACTTCCTCGGGCGTACCCTTCGCGACTACCCTCCCGCCACCCTCCCCGCCCTCGGGACCGAAGTCAATTATATAATCAGCGCTCTTCACCACGTCAAGATTGTGCTCAATGACGACAACTGTGTTGCCTCGCCGCACGAGTTCTTGCAGGATTTCTATGAGTTTGGCGACATCCTCGTAGTGGAGACCGACGGTCGGCTCGTCCAGCAGATACAGGGTCTTCATGGTCATGGAGCGGTAGAGTTCGCTTGCTATCTTCACTCTCTGCGCTTCCCCTCCGGAGAGCGTGGTCGCGCTCTGTCCGAGTGTGAGATATTGGAGACCGGTGGCGTTCAAGCTCATAAGGCGATCGTTGATAGCTGGTATATCTTCAAAAAACTTCTCGGCCTCCTCAATAGTCATTTTGAGCACCTCGTGAATATTCTTCCCGCGGAAGGTTACCTCAAGCGTCTCGCTCATAAAGCGCGTGCCGTTGCAGATATCGCACACGACATACACAGTGGGGAGGAAGTGCATTTCAACAGCGATGAGGCCGTTCCCCCCACATGCTTCACAGCGGCCTCCTGGAACATTGAACGAAAACCGTCCGGGCTTCCATCCGCGAGCGCGCGCAGTAGCAGTGGCGGCGAAGAGGTCGCGGATATGAGTGAACGCGCCCGTGTAGGTGGCTGGGTTGGAACGTGGCGTGCGACCTATCGGCGACTGGTCTATAAGGATTACCCGGCTGACGTACTCTGTGCCGGTAAGCGCCGCGACATGCTCAAGCTTCGTCTCGCGGCGCGCGAAGCGCGCCGCGATATTGCGGTGCAGAATATTATACAGAAAGGTTGACTTGCCGCTTCCCGAGACGCCCGTGACGCAGACGAGCTTCCCCAACGGCACGTCAATATTCTGATTCTTCAGGTTGTGCAGAGAGGCGCCGCGCACTTTAATCCAACCCTTCTCGCTCGTACGGCGCGTCTCCGGAAGTTGCACTTCTTTTTCTTGCCGCAGATACGAGAGAGTGAGCGAATTGCTTTCATTTTTATGTGCGGTCAGCAAATCATCCAGCCAGCCCGAAACCACGACCTCGCCACCGTGTATGCCCGCACCGGGGCCGATATCTACAATATAATCAGAGGAGTATATCGTGTCCTCGTCATGCTCAACGACAAGAATCGTGTTCCCAAGCTCTTTCAAAATGAGCAATGTTTTGATGAGTCGGTCGTTATCTTTCTGATGGAGCCCGATGGTCGGCTCATCAAGAACATAGAGCGCTCCGGTGAGTCCGCTCCCGAGCTGTGAGGCGAGCCGTATGCGCTGGCTCTCTCCGCCTGACAAAGTCGCGGCGGAGCGGTTCAGTGTCAAATAATCAAGACCGACGTTGAGCATGAAAGAAAGACGGCTGTCTATTTCTTTCAAAATCGGCGCGGTAATGTCTTTTTTCATTTCTGAAAGTTCTATAGAATCAATAAAATCCTTCGCTTCTCTGATGGACATGTTAGTGAAATCAACAATACTGGTTCCTAGAGGATTCTTGGACTTCTTCGCGCTTGGTGCTTCGTGCTTGGTGCTTTTCAAGAAGACACGCAGTGCTTCTTGCCTAAGTCGCTTCCCTTCGCAGGCCGGACATGCTTTTTCAGAAAAGAGAGTTTCGGTGCCGAGGCCGTGGCACGAGGGACACGCGCCGTAGGGCGAATTGAAGGAGAAAAGACGCGGCTCTACTTCAGGAAAGGACGCTCCGTCTTCCGGACAGATGAACTTGGAGGAAAGGGTCTCAAGCGTTCCGTCGGCATGTCGGATTTTTACTAGTCCGCCGGCCTCTTTAAGCGCGAGCTCTAACGCCTCCGAAAGCCTCTCGCGCCCTCCGGAGAAGGGCCTGCCTCCGGCAGGCGCGAGTTCCGAAACATAAATTGAGTCAACAACCGCGTCTATGTCGTGTCTCTTGTTTCTATCCAGCACTATCTTCTCGCGGAGCGACTGGACTTTGCTGTCAATCAACACTTTTTCATACCCTTTGCCGAGCAAATCATAGAGCATTTGATAGTATTCGCCCTTCCTCCCAACGACCACCGGCGCATAAATGGTCACGGCGCTTTTGTCTACCGCCACCCCCATTACCGAAGTTTGGCTTCGGTTTTGACGCCTCTCCTCCACACGCGAGAGGACCATCTTAATCATTTCCTCCTTAGAGAGCCGGGCGATAGGCACGTCGTGATGAATACAGTACGGCTGACCAGCGCGTGCGTAGAGCACGCGCAGATAATCATAAATCTCGGTAACGGTCGCCACAGTCGAGCGCGGGTTGTTGGAGCGGCTCTTCTGGTCTATGGAGATGGCGGGCGAGAGGCCGGAAATTTCATCAACGTCCGGCTTCGCCATCTGATTAAGGAATTGCCTCGCGTAGGCGGAGAGCGACTCCACATAGCGCCGCTGGCCTTCTGCGAAAATCGTATCAAAGGCGAGCGAGGATTTGCCGCTCCCCGAGAGGCCGGTGATAACCGTCATCGCGCCTCTCGGCATGCTGACCGAAATATTTTTCAGATTATGGGTGCGCGCGCCCTTGACCGTGAGCCAACCTACCCCGAGTGCTTGTCGCATCGAGGGGTCGCTCCCGTGCTTGTGGTGATGCTCTTTGGCAGTTTGCTTTTTCATTGGAAGATACGTAAACCCCTGCCCGTGGTGGGGCAGGTACGGTGCGAGTGTACCACACTAACGTATGGGCTTTATTTCATTTACCGAGGGCAGCCCTCGGTTAAAACTCGTCAAAAACAGGAATGATGTTCACCGTCACAGAGTCGGAAAGAGAGTCGCAGGTGATGGTGTAGGTGGACTGGGTGGAGATAGTGACCGGCTGTGAGGTTGTCACCGCAGAGAAGTCGGAGCGGGGGTTTGGAGTGAGGCCGGGGCCGGTGATGGTGCAGGAGTCCACCTCGGTGGCACTCCAGGAGATGGTTGAGGTGTTGCCTGTTCTGACTCGGGCTGGGTCGGCCGAAATAGAGACCTGTGGGGAGAGAACGGTGACGGATGGGAAGAGGAAGTTGGTGCCGTCGCAGGTCAGCCCATAGGTGACGTCTCCGCTAGTGGCTGAGGGCGTCACCGTACTGTCGGTGCCGATCAGTGCCCCGCCGGTGGAAAAGCCGTCGGTGTTTGCGACCTGGGTACAGGCAGCAGCGTCCTGACATTCCCATCTGAGAGTAAGCGTGCCGCCTGCGGTGATGGTGTCGGGATTTGCAGTGAGTATTGAACAGGATGGGGTGAGAGCGTCGCAGGCGGGAGGGTTGGTGGCGCCGTTGATGCAGACTAGAGAACCGTCAGGGTCTCCGGCGTTCCCACCTAGACCGGTGCAACCGCCGTTGCTACATGGGATGCAGGATGCGCCATTCCAGAACAGGTTTGCGGGACACTGGTTGCAGGCAGGTGGGTTGTTTGCGCCGTTGGTGCAGGTTGGGGCGGGCAGGGAGACAGTGGCGAAAGAAAAATCTACCCATCCGACAACGTCGCTCCCCCACGCGAATCCGGAAAAGGCAGTTCCGCTATGCGTTATGCCGTACCCCGAACCACTCAAACTTATCCACCCGTCCCAGCCGTTGCCGTCTGCCGAGAGTGCCTTAAGCCACCCGGTTAGAGCGCCACTTTGCAAGCGAGGGGTGCAGGTGCCGGAGGGACATCCGGTTGAGACGTTGGCGCTCACCCACCCTATATTGTCGCTCCATGCGTAGCCAGATACCGTGCCGGTGCCGTCGCCAGCGACCGTCAGCCCGTAGTTCGCGCCACTGAGGGATATCCATCCGATATTGTCGCTCCATGCGTAGCCATTGATGGGGGTTGAGGCCGGCTGGGACATCGCCTTCTCCGCCCCTCCGGCGTATGACACGATAAAGATAGCCAGTATGGCGAGGGCGAAAACGCCGGTGAGGCGAGAGGATGTGTTCACTACCAACAGTATACTTCTTTCCGATGCCAATTATTGGCTATCCACCGAGAAGAGGTGTGGATACGTATTCATAGAGGATGGTACGATAGACGTATGGATACCAATACAGGAAATCAGCGAAGAGTGTATGTCATTCTCGGAGTGCTCGCGTTAGTCGCGGTTGTCGCTGGCGCTGTGTGGTGGTTGTACGGGAAAGATGCTTGGGCGCTTCTTCCTAACCAAGCAGAGCAGGAAAATGTATTCCTGACAGAAGAAGAAAAAGCTCTCATTCTCCAAGACTTGACCGCGCCGGAGGGCGGAGCGACGATTCCGGACGCCGAGCGAGAAGCGATATTGGAACAACTCACCGCACCTGCAGACGGACAGTAGAAACAGTGGGAGCCGTACCCCACTTGGAAGCTAAGCTTCCAAGTGGGGTTAAGGGTGGTCTTCCGCTCGAATAAAGAATAAATGGGGTCAGGGTTGTCAACAATTCTTGCTATAGCAAGAATTGTTGACTTGAAACGGAACAAGGTTAATCCTTGTTTGTTTTTATGCAATTTCTAAAACAATGGGGCTGTCCCAATTACCCCATTACCTCACCATTTTTGCAGAGCTACCTGTATTCCTCGACAATGACAGCACCACCTGTACCTTTGGAGTGGACATTTACAATTGCAGCCCCGTCATTTAAAGCGTTGAAATTTCCACCTTTACCGTAACCGAAAAAACCGGCTCCCCCGCCACCACCAGAGCTATGGGTATCGTACTCTTCGTCTCCCAAGCCACCATAACCATTCAAATCCCCACCGCTACCGAAGCCCGGTATACCACCTGATGATGCTCCTACTCCTACCTGTCCCCTTTTTCCTCCTGTGGAAGTGCAGCCGCCAAAAGAGCTTGTTTTACCATCGCTGTTTAGCGCAGTGTTGGTAAGACCAACTGTAACAGGAATGGTGTCAATAGCAGTTACATCAATCACTTTAACGCAAATACCGCCGCCACCTCCGCTTTGACGTCCCGATCCCGAAGCGTCAGACTGGGCCGAACCTCCTCCGCCAATAACAGTTACTTTAATTGTTCTTACTCCCGCTGGCTTTGTCCATGTGCCACTACCAGTAGGGGTGTTAGCGGAATCAAAAACTCGCATTGAGAACCCCGCGCCGCTACCTCCCCCTCCGCCACCGGATGCCGCTTGCCAAGTTCCGACACCTGAAGCGTCGGCGGTTAAGACATGACCGGCGGTGGCTGAGATCCCGAGCTTAAATCCGGTCATTTTGATCGTTCCGGCAACATCAAGCTTCTGCGTCGGACTTGCTACTCCGATGCCGACTCTGCCGTTTGAGACAATTAACCCCGAGCTTGCCGCTGTCCCTCCCGTATTTAACAACAGGCCGCCCACCTTTTCCTGCCCAGCGTTGCTCACGTTTAACGGCGCGGGAGTGTTGTTGCCCGGAGGGGTGGCGGTTGGACCTGTCCAGGCGGCCGCGACAGAAGCGAAGGCGAGAAGGGCGCTGAGGACGAAGGCTGTTGCCGCGAATTGTTGTTTTTGCATGGATTCTCTTAGTGTTAGCTAGTACCTTTAATTATCTCATGGAACGAAGCCTTGTCGTTAGGGTTGTCCCCACGTGGATGGTTGGAGATATTATGAGCCGCTCAGTTGATCAATATCCTTTTGGAACTTCGCGGCGAACCCCATTACGCCGTCGCCGTAAAATGCGAAGGCCGGGTTGCGCGCGCCCGTCCAGCCGGCGAAGTAACGCAGAGCCGCGAGCCGCTCTGCCGCGTACGTCTGCAGTGCCGCACCGTTGTCGGCCATAAGCATCGCGGTTGCCATAATAGCCGTCTGTGGACTCCACGGATTGCTTGGCCCCGTGCCCACGAGAAGCTTCCGTACGCGGTCCTTGCTCACGCTATATTGCCACGGCCCCTGCCAGAACGAACTGCCTGCTCCCGAGGGAGGTGTGCATCCGTTGGTATGTATATTCACAAATCCTCCGTAACACACCCACGTTGAGGGAATAAATTGACTCGGCCCCATCGCGCCACCCCAGCCATATGAGGGCCTTTTAGAAACCCGCATTTGGTCGGGATCCAGACCGAGCGTCTGTGTGATAAACACAAATACAGGCTGGTCGCGTGTCGGATTCATATCCACTCGCCAGGTGCCCGAGCCGAGGTTCTCTCCGAGATTGGTCTCTTGTTTAAGCACAGCGAGCGTGAGAGCCGCGCGCGTGCCCGTCGCCCGCTCGGCCGCCTGCGCATACAGGAGTGCGGTGCCAAACGGGATCGCCGCAGTGTCGCGAAGCGTAAAGAGCTCGGAGCGAATCTGCGCCGCCGTCCGGCGAGTCGCCGTAATAAGTTTCTGATAGTTAGCCTCAACGCCCTTGGTCTGCGTGAGCAGTTTCCGTTTCTCTTGCTCCTGCGCCTGGACTCGCTGTCTAGCAAGCTGTGCCACGGTCCTCAACTGTTCCTGCTCGGTGAGGCGCACGTGGAGAGCCTCTTTCTCGGCTTCGGTCGCAGAACTGGTCCGCTTGATGCGACTTGACGATTCTGCGAGCGACCGCTTGATGGAGACGAAGGCGTCAAGGTCGCTGAAGAATCCAGAGACGCTCTCGGAACCAAGTGTGACGGCGACGATTGAATAGTCATCCAACACCTGCGTCTGCCGCAGAATCCGCGCAAGCGACTCCTTCTCGGCGGAGAGTTGCGCGGAAAGTTGTGAGAGCGTCTTGTCGCGCACATCTATATCGCCGTTCAGTCGTGTTATGGTCAGATTTATCGCCTGAATCTGGAGTTGTGTCTTCTTTATTTCCGCGTTAAAAGCGTCTACTTGGGACTGGAGCGTCTGCCGCTGTCCCTGCGCCTTCTCAAGAAGTTTCTGTTGTGCGGCGATTTGATTCTCCAGATCGCTCAATTGGCTCTGTAATTCTTGTTGGCGATTGGTAACCGCCTGCGTTACGCTCTGCGCGAACGCGGAAAAGGGCGCAATACTCAAAACGCACAAAAAAACAAAGGATACAGACCTTCGCATGACCCTACTATGGTATCACGACTTCGCGCCCTCCAGCTTATATAGTTCATCACGTATGAGCGCGGCTGTTTCAAAATCTAACTGCTCAACCGCTTCTTTCATCTCTTCTTTCTTTCGCTTTATGAATGCTTTCGGATTATTCTTATACGCAAGAGTGTCCAGAACAAGAAGCTCGTCAATCGTGCGCTCATGCTCGGTGCGCATAGACGCCGCGATATCGTGAATTTCTTTCTTGATGGTCTTCGGCGTGATGCGGTGTTTTTTGTTATACGCCATTTGTACGGTACGGCGACGATTTGTCTCGCTTATCGCCCTCTCAAGCGACCCAGTCATCGTATCGGCGTAGAGAATCACGCGACCGAGCACGTTGCGTGCCGCTCGTCCGATTGTCTGAATGAGCGATGTTTCGCTCCGCAGAAATCCTTCCTTGTCAGCATCCAAGATGCCGACGAGCTCAACCTCCGGCAGGTCAAGGCCTTCACGAAGCAAGTTCACCCCGATGAGAATATCAAACTTGCCTTTGCGAAAATTAGTAAGGATATCGATACGGTCAATCGTTTTTACGTCGGAATGCAAGTATTCGGCCTTCATTCCCTTCTCGCGCAGAAACGTCGAGAGGTCTTCGGCCATTCGTTTCGTCAGTGTCGTCGCGAGCGCTCTCCCTCCGCGCTTAATAACCGTCTCTGCTTCAGAGATAAAATCCGCAATCTGTCCTCGGTATTTTGGTTTCGTAAACCCTTCATCAAATGAAGGGTTTACGAAACCTTTCATTTCTGCGCCTTCGGAAACGGGACGCACGGTGAGCTCGGGATCTATGAGACCAGTCGGACGGATTACTTGCTCGACTATCTGTTCCGAATGAGCGCGTTCATATGGCCCCGGTGTCGCACTCGTGTAAATGACTTTCCCAACGCGGCTCTCGAATTCTTCAAACCGAAGGGGGCGATTGTCGCGCGCCGACGGGAGGCGAAAGCCGTGTTCAATGAGGGCGTCCTTACGCGACTTATCACCCGCGTACATGCCGCCTATCTGCGGGACGGTGACATGCGACTCGTCTATGACCGTCAGAAAATTTTTCGGAAAGTATGAAAGAAGTGTGAAGGGCGGCTCGCCCGGCTTTCTTCCGTCAAAATGACGAGAATAATTTTCAATGCCGCTGGTGTATCCGACTTCTCTGATGAGTGCCAAGTCGTAGTGCGTGCGGCGTTTCAGCCGCTCCGCCTCTAGAGGCTTCTCTTCCCGTTTGAACTTGGCGAGCTGTTCTTCCAGTTCAAGTTTTATGTCAATCATTGCGCGGGCGCGCTCATTTTCGCTCGTAATAAAGTGTTTGGCCGGAAAGACGAAAACTGTCTTTGGTTCTGCGCGCTTCGCGCGCGAAACCGGATCAAGCTGGTCGATATGCTCAATGACGCTGTCGTCTCCGGCAGAAAAGGTCACGCGATACAGTGAACGTTCGTTGACTGGCATGAACTCAAGCGAGTTGCCGACAGCGCGAAACTGCCCGGGATTCACGTCGGCGTTCGTCCGCTCAAAGTGGATACTGATTAGTTTTCGTATGAGCGAACTCCTCGCCTCTGGCGCTCCCACGGCGAGTTTTATATGTACCTTTTCATATTCTTCCGGCGAGCCGAGGCCGTAGATGGCGGAGACCGAGGCGACGATGATGACGTCCTTGCGCGTGAGAAGCGCCTGCGTCGCCGCGTGGCGCAGGCGGTCTATCTCGGCGTTAATCATCGCTTCCTTCTCTATATACGTATCCGAGTGCGCCAGATACGCCTCCGGCTGGTAGTAATCGTAATAGGAGACAAAGTAGTGCACGGCATTCTCGGGGAAAAACTCCCGATACTCCTGCGCAAGCTGGGCGGCAAGCGTCTTATTGTGCGCGAGAACGAGCGTTGGCATATCGTTCTTTGCAATAACGTTCGCGATGGTAAAAGTCTTGCCCGAACCGGTCACGCCAAAGAGCGTTTGATGCCGCAAATTTTTTTTAAGTCCTTGTGCGAGTGCTCGTATTGCCTTCGGCTGATCTCCCGCGGGCTGGAACGGTAGGTTAAGTTTGAAATTACTCGACATATGGACGCTTCACTATATCAGAGGAACCGACCCTTTTCTCTATTCTCCTATTCGCGCGAATTAGAGAAGGGGCTATTTGGAGTAGTAGCCGCGTATGAAGTCTGCGCGGTATTCGTCAAATTGTCCATTAAGAATAGCCGTACGTGCGCCGTAAACGAGGGAGAGGATGAATCCCACATTGTGCAGAGAGGCGATGATGGCACCAAGCATCTCGCCGCTCCGTAAAAGATGCGACACGTACGCTTTCGTAAACCCCGAAGTTAAGACATCCGATGTCTGAATTTTTTGATCAAGGGGCGTAAAATCATTTTTATATTTCTCGTTCTTGAGGTGGATGAGGCCGTGTTTCGTGTAGATAGAGCCGTGCCGCCCGAGACGCGTTGGAGAGACGCAGTCAAAGAGGTCAACCCCAGCGGCGATACTCGCGAGGATATCACTTGGCTCACCGATACCAAGACCGTGTACGGGAAGAGTGTCGGGTAGTTCGCGCAACATGGCGAGCGCCGACTGAAGAGAGTCGTCGCCATGCTTTTTACTAAACGAACCTCCAAGCCCGAAGCCGTCAAAACTCATGTCGACAATCGTCTGAGCGCTTAGCCTGCGCAAGTCGTCGAACTGTCCGCCCTGCGCGATGCCGAAGATCGCCTGCGTGTTACTCGCTTCAATATTTTGTCGGTGCGCCTTCAAGCTACGCTGCGCCCACCGGTGGGTGCGCTCCATCGCCTCCTTCTGATATTCGTACGACTCTGTCGGCGCAGTACATTCATCAAAGGCGAAAAAGATGTCAGCGCCGAGCGCGTGCTGAATCTCCACTGAACGTTCGGGCGTGAAGCGGTGAAGCGATCCGTCGATGTGCGAGGTGAAGGAAACTCCCTCATCGTCAATAATCGCGAGCTGCCCGTGTTGGCTCATAACCCCTTCGTCATAAACAGAGACTGCTTCTTCTTTCGGCGCGTCCTCTTTAGTGAATTTAGAGACTTTTTTTCCAAAACCTGCTCCGAGTGAGAAGACTTGGAAGCCACCGGAGTCGGTGATGGTAGGCCCCCACTCCACTGAAGCTCCGCGGGGCGAGCCCTGCCAGCCCATGAACTGCGCGAGTCCTCCGGCCTCGCGCACCACCTCCTCACCCGGCTGAAGGTAGAGGTGATACGTATTGGCGAGCACGACCTCGGCGCCGAGTTCTCTCAACTGGTCGGGCAAAATACCCTTCACCCCCGCCTTCGTGCCTACCGGCACAAAGGCGGGGGTGCGTATAACGCCATGTGGCGTTGTGAGCATGCCCGCCCGTGCCCCACGTGGAGCTGAACGGGCCTCTATTCTAAAGTCAATCGCACTCATACCCCCTACCCTAACGTATCGCCGCGGTCTTGACAAACTCTATATTTGAATTATCCTTATATTCGGATGCTTTCTAGCTTGCCCATCCTGGGCAAGCTAAACAAAATGGGAGAGAAAACATGAGGAAAATTCTGAATTGCGGGCTCGCTGCTTTGGCGGTGCTCGCCCTTAGCGCGTGCTCCAGCCTAAATGGCACGGGTTATACGATGCGTGGTGGACCGGCGGAGGCCAGTCCACCGAGCCGGGCCAACGATGTGAGCGCCGTCTCGGAAGGCCAGTTCACTCACCACTACCGAGTGGACATCTACCCAGGTCTCGATGAGAATTTCGACCCGGATCCGAAGCTGACCTTAACGGAGTACAACCAGCTCGCACAGCTTGACTGGTATTGCTCCAAGAAGGTTGGCGACCTGGAGGGCGAAATTAAGGAGATGCTGAAGCAGGGCGGGATCTACGGCGGCTTTCAAGGACTTCTCGGTGCGCTCGGCGCTAGGATAGGATTCGGAAGTGCCATACACCCGGTGGACTACCTCGCGTACATCGGCATGACCGGTCTAGGCGGCGGTCTCGGGAGCGGCAAGATAACATTCGAGACGATGCTGAATGTTGCTCATGGCTACTGCATGACTGGCATGGTCTACAAGGCCGATGAGCTGGAATGGAAACTCCGCAGAATTTTCATCGTCCCTCTACACGCAGGAAAATCAAAGCTCCCGGGGGTCTCCGATGCACCAGCGCCGGGATACTCTGGAGCACGGAGCGGAGGATTCACTCCACCGCCTCCGCGGTAACGCAGGATTCAGTTCCAAAAACGAAAACGGGCGCGACTGCTTTGCAGTTCGCGCCCGTCATCATTTCTTTTTTACTAACGAGCCGCTTTTTGCACCTTCAGGAGTTCTACCTGGAAGACGAGGTCGGCATTCGCAGGGATAATTCCTCCGACTTCTTGAGACCCGTACGCAAGCGCGGAGGGGATAACGAGCGTACGCTTCCCTCCTTCTTTCATACCGACAATGCCCTGGTCCCACCCCTTAATAACCTGCCCTGCTCCGAGATTAAAAGTGAAACCCTCGGTGCCGTGATTCGCAGACGCGTCAAAGACCGTGCCGTTCGTGAGCGCCCCGACATAGTTGACCGTCACGCTGTCACCAGCCTCCGCGGTAGCGCCCGTGCCCACCACATCGTCCTTTATCATGAGTTCTACTATGGGTTCTGTTGGCATAGATGTGGTTTGATTAGTATCGGTAACTTGCTGATCCTCTTGCACGCTTGCGCCTTGAAATGGCAAGAGGCCAGGGAAGGCGAAGAACAGCGCGACGACGACTAATGCGAGCGCTACGGCGATACCTGTTTGTGTTGGATTCATATGAAGTTAATTTATGATTGAAAATCTCTAAACCGCTTTACCTCCTCGGCGACCGCGGCCTTCGTGATATCTTCGTGCCCGGGAACCTCGCGGTCAAGGAACACTTTAATGGTCGCAGGATTCCCCGCTTCTGCAAGCTTCGCGAATTCGTCCCGCTTGTCGAGAGCGAGTTTCTCGACGACCGATAACATCGCCGCCTTCAGCGCCACCTCGCCGAACTGCGCGATGAGCTCCTGCTGTTCGTTCATCGGCAAATCTCCAATCCCGAGGTCGGTGGCGATAGCTTTGGTCAGCTCGTCTTGCATAGGAGTAATCATAGCATTATTAATTATTTTTATAATCGTCTCAGGAAAGTGCTTGGGGATGGTGGTGGTATCGGCTTCTTAAAGAAGTCAATAAACCATGAAGTCTTTCCAGCGTTCGTGCCGGCTCCGATTTCGTCTACCCTGGTTTGAGAGCCGAGCATTGAGGGGACTTCATGCACAAAGCGGATTGATTGATCCTGATTCTCCGGGCGCGCGAGATAATCCTGAATAAGTTTGAATCGCTCTTCATCGCTTCCTCCATAGGCTGTAAGATACTTTTCTCCAGAGGGTGATTGGGCCTCATAAATCGCCGGGGTTTGCGGGTCAATCAGAACACCATCAACTTTCGTTAGGAATGTGGGGGTCTCTGCGATAACTTCTGACCGCACGGCTGTTTCTTCCTGGGGAGATGTTTGTTCAACAGTCGGTTCCAGAGCCGGTGCCACTTCATATGGTGGTACTTCTACAGACGGAAGGGGTGCTGGTTCGCCATGCACAGGAAACGCCTCGGCGGCTGAGGGAGCCTCGGGAGGAGGGTACGCCGGCGTTGTCGGCGCATTCTCGGGCGCCATAACCGCGTCACCGACCTGTATGTTCCCTTCTGCGTTAATTGTCATGTGCGAGTCAGAGTCAATAAGAACACTTGTGCCGTCAGGATTAAAAAATCCGTGTGCAGGGTCGGCGGCGATTTGATGCACGACGGTATCAATTGACTTCGCATCGGCCTCAAGCAATCGGCGGATATCGCTCCCTTCGGCATACTGCGTCGGATCAAGACCTTTGTCCTGCAACTGTTCCCAAAGCCGCTTCGCCATGTATTCGTAGCCCT
Source organism: uncultured Candidatus Saccharibacteria bacterium (assembly GCA_964349555.1). GTDB lineage: Bacteria > Patescibacteriota > Minisyncoccia > Phycocordibacterales > Phycocordibacteraceae > C7867-001. The sequence goes on along the minus strand of CAYGGK010000003.1, from coordinate 27,795 downwards.
TGCCGGGCGTCGCCTTAACCTCAGTCTCGGGCATCTCCGGAGAGACGGCGGCGGCTTCTGGCACGGCCTCGGCGGCCACTGGCTCTAATGGTGGTTCCTTAGAAAAATTTGGTTCGTTCACGGATGCGACAAAGACAGTTTCTGGTTTTGGTGCGGGCACGGACTCTGGCGCTTCCGGCGCAACAATAGGAGCGATGGCTTCACCCGCGGCCGCAACGGCCGCGGGCCCAGGCGCTGGCTGTGGAATAACTTCAGGCGCTCCTGTCGGCACAGAATGTCCGAGCATACCGCCGAGCCATGCAATCACGCGCTCACCACCCGCGGCTTCAAATCCTTCTTTAATCCCATATCCTGGAAGGCCAAGAAAAACCGCGGCCGCGGCACCTACAGAAACAGTTTGTTTTATTCTGTTTTCTCCTGGGAGCCTCTCCCAATTCATGTCCTTTTCCTCCCTGCTCTTTTCTTCTCTATCAGCAATTCTTTTTTCCATGAGTCCGTTAACGAGCACATAGACGCCGAGCGAGGCGGCTGTACGCTGTCCGAGCTTTGCCGCGGCCAAAACGGTGCCGAGTATGCCGACGCCGCTGAGAATTGAACCGCCGATGAGCACGGCTGACAAGGCGATTTTATATTTAAGCGGAAGCTTGCGGTAGCGTTCTCCGACATCTATAAGAAGTTTCCCCGTTTCTTTACCTACTGTTTTCGCCTTCTCAGTAAGACTCGTGTCCCGGTCTGTGAGGATTTTTTTTGACCTCTTGAATTGCTCGGAAGCACTTTCACCTGTTTTCTGCATGGCACCAATTAGAGAGCTAAGCTTTCTCCTCCATTCCGCTGGCGTCTTCTCATTACCGTTCACTCCGCGCGAAATCGCATCTATATCAAGGGCTTCCTCCCTATCTGCGACAAGCGGAGAAGGGGGAGCTTTTTCTTCTTCTAATACTGGCTCCGTTTCTAGCGCTGGTTCCGTGTTTGGCAGTTTCTCCTCTACGACAGACTGGCTTACCAACCCAGTCGACTCTTGGGTCTTTTCTGCGTTTGTCCTTGCTTCTCCCTCCTTACGCTGTTCACCAAAAAGTCTAGATATCTCTTCCTCGACTCCCTTCTGTGCGACTTCATCTTTAAGAGAAAAGTTCAAGTATTGTTCGTTGATGAGCTTTATTAAAGCCCCATGTACACTCTCGGGAATTTGTCCTTTCGGGAAAATCTTGGCGAAGTCCACAAGTACCGCCGCACGGCTTACTCCTCCTGGAGCCCAAGGATTCTTTTTTTCAGTTGGCTCTTCTGGCTTGGATGTGGACTCTACTTTTGGTTCTTCGGTTTCAACAACAGGAGAGGCTTCAGGCGCTTTCTTCGCTTCCTCATTTTTATTTCCATTTTCTCTTCTCCGCCTACTCTTTCCTGTGAGTGGTTTTGCGTTCTTAAACGCATGGCCAAAGTCCGTTGTCGGTTCTGGTTCTTTAACGTCGACCTTGAGATCGACTTGGGGTTCTGTCTCAGGTACTGCGCCAGAACCCGTTGCTGGCTCAAATCTTTCGTCTGGCTTCGCTTCTTCTGGAGGCGGTTCTTGTGGTTGCTCTTTCTGCGCCGTTTGAGCGGCTGTTCTCTCCGCCTCTTTTTTCTTTCTCCCTTGTTGTCGCTTTTCTGCCTCTCTCGTAGCAAAATTCTGCTCTCGACGAGCCCTTCTTGTCTCTCGCGATGGGTCAAAGGATAATGTTCCGTCGTCGTATCTTTGCCGGCGGTCCTTGTTTTTAAGGCTGTCATACGCTTCATTAATCAGTTTAAAATCATCTTCGTTTTTCTTCCTTGTACGTGGATCCAATTCTCCGTTCGTATCCGGATGCAATTTTTTCGCAAGTTTTCGATGCGCCTCTTTAATCTCGCCTGCTGCTGCATAAGGACTCACACCCAATCGTTCATAGAAATTCGGCGAATTCAAACTCGTTTTTTGTTGTGGAGGTTTTTCAGACATACGTCATCAACGCGTAAGGTAGCGCTCGCGAATCATGCTTTCAACGGTAGCACGGTCCCGTCCATATGTCAGGGATGAGAGGTGGATGAGGTCGTCCGTTTGTGCATGGTTTAAGGACGGCAAGTCTGCTGTCTTCATGTCAAACGGCTTTTGCGGAATGCCTTTCGCGAGAATCTTCATGTATGCGTTTCTCGTCTCCAAGTTGACGAAGTCAAGCGCGGTGAAGACCGGCGCGAACTGCTTCGCGAAAAACTCCGCATCTTCTTCGCCGGTGCGGAAGACTGCCATATTGCCCACGTTGCCGAACACAGCGTTACGCGTCTTTTCATCTACTTGTGAGAGAAACTGGTGCGCCACGGAGAGCGAGAGCTTGTACTTGCGCGCTTCAGAGAGGATGCCGGGGATGGAGTCGGTCGTAATGTTTTGGAACTCGTCGATGTAGAGGTAAAACGGCGGGTGCTCCACGCGCGGAGAGTCAGCGCGGGAGAGCGCCGCCATAAAGAGCTTCCCGACGATGATGAGACCGAGCAGGTTTGCGTTCTTCTCGCCGAGACGCCCCTTGGAAAGGTTGATGAGAAGAATTTTCTTTGTGTCCATCACCTCGCGGAACTTAAAGGAAGATTCCTGCTGGCCGATAATCGGACGAATGAAGTCGTTGGCGGTAAAGTCGTCAAATTTGTTGGTGATGTAAGGGACGATGTTCTCCAGAGACGCTTCCCCGCCGGCCTTCGTCGCTATTTCCTGCCAAAATTGATTGACGATCGGGTTCATGCTCTTCGCGAGCTTTTCTCGGCGAAACTCACTGTTGGAGAGCACGCGCGCGATGTCCAAAATGGTCGACCCGCTTGCTGGATCCTCCATCACGAGCTGTGTCGCATTGCGGAAATACTGTTCAAAGGCTGGCCCCATACTCTCGGGCACGTCGCCGTAGAGCCGACGGAAAATCATCAAGAGTTCGTTGATGATGAAGGTTTTCTGCTCCGGACGCGAGAGGTCGTATTCCAAGAAGTTAAGTGCGAATGGGCGCGCGAGATCGGCCGGGTCAAAGTAGATAACATCCTGATACCGCTCGGGCGGCACCGCGGCAAGGATGTCTAAAATGTCGGTGCCGTGTGGGTCAATGAAGCAACATCCTTCGCCGTTTTTAATGTCCTGAATAATCATTGATTTCATCAGTCCCGTTTTACCGGTACCTGTCTGACCGATTATGTAGAGGTGACGCAGACGATCCTCGGGTTCCAGATAAATCGCGGTTTGCTGGTTACGATAAGTGTTGGTGCCGAGCAGGACACCTTCTCCCGGGGGCGGATGCGGGAGGGAGAGCGGAGCGGACGCATGAGTAAAGCGCGCCTGTTTCAAGTGAGGCGATGACCCGATGCCGGAGGGCGGAAAGTGATAGATAGTGGTGAGTTCGCGTAGCGACAGAGGGAGCGCCGTAGCGTCGGGAAGACGGAATGAGAAATTTTCGAAGGCGCGCGCGGCTTGTCGAACGTTTGACCGCGTAAATTCAAGTCGATTCCCCTGCGTATTCGCGAACTGATTAAAAGCCGCTTCAAGCTCACCAAGAACCTGCTCAGCCTTGTGCGCGTCGCTCCCCGAGGCGATGAGCCGAATCGTGGTTCCGACAATAGGCGACGCGATCTTCTTTTCCACCTGCTCAATGTGCGTCTTGTTCGCCTCTACCTGCCGCGTCTCGGCCTCCTTCGCCTTCTGCACATCCTTCGGCTTGCTTGAAAAGAGCGTGGTACCGATTTCGCGCGCGAACTCGCCGAGGGCGGTCTCAGGCGTACTAAACGCGGTTAAACGTTTCTCGCCTTTACGAAGGGCCTGAAGAATCTTCCGGTAATGCTTCACATGCCGCTCGCCGCGCGGCTCAATAATAATCTGAAGCGCCGCCCCTTCACCAGTATGTTCTATCTTCGCAAATGCGTTCGTAATCGCATTAATAGGATCGTAGTCAAAGTCTGTGTAGTCTTTAAGCGGAAGCGCCGGATTCTCGGTAAAGCGCGCTGTCGATGCAAGCGACGTCCCTCCCGTAGCGAATACGTTGTAGTCGTACGGTTGGGGTACCAAATGCGCGTCGGGAAATATGGCGAGAATTTGTTTTTCAAAAAGATTGCATTTGCTGTTGGGGACCGCCGCGTAGAACTGGAGCTCGGGGTTATCGGCAGGCACCGCGAGCTCGAGCGCGTAGTAATGCGGCTCGCCGCCCTCAGCCTTTTCAACCGAAAGGAGCCCTGCGTAGAATTGCTCCATGCTGGAGACGAGTTCTTTAAGCGTCTTCGCACGAGCATTCGGCTCTGCATTCTTCGGCTCTGGGAGGGCTATTTCGTAGAGCGTCATCCGGAGCGCCCGGAAACGCGGCGCTTTCTCGTCAATTCCTTTTGCGACAAGGCCAGAGGCAATATACCGGACAAGGTACCGATGAAAGTCGTCGGCAACATGCGGGTCATGGAGCTTCTCAAGCACCGAAAGCGCGTTCTTAATTCCCTTCTCCTCCATCGTCTGCCCAAGACTCTTAACTGCTTGCTCGCTCCCGCCGAGATTCAGCTCGGCGAGTATCGCTTCTGCCTCGCTCCTAGCCGTGGCTTCGCTGATGCGGTATCCGCTTGCGAGTATCTCGGCGGGAGCGTCGTGATGCTCGTGAATGGTCTCCGAAATAATCGTCGCTTGTTCGCTCTGTGTGTCGGTAGCTAAGGAATTTTTAGAGAGCTCCGCCTCTTTACGCGCGACTTGCTCGCGCAGGTACGCGAGCTCCTCCTCCGGCGTAGACAACTTCGGCGTTGATTCCATCTCTTCTAGTATACCCGAGCGTTCACCGTTCGCTCCGTACGATTTGTATATAGTAACAACTACTTAAGAGCGGCGTCTATCGCCGCCTGGAACGTCGGATACGGATAAGCGCCCTTTATGACTTGCGCACCGATGACGAAGGAGGGGGTTGCGTCCACGCCGACCTTTTGTGCCTCGTTCTTGTCGGCATCCATCATTGCCTGATATGCGCTCGCATTCGCCTTCACATCAGCGGCAACCTTCGCCGCGTCAACACCGGGAATCGTCGCGTTTAGCTTGTCGATAGAAGCGGCGTTGCCGAACCCTCCGTGCTCAGCATCTTGGGCTTTATACATCGCGGCGCGCCACTCGGCATATTTTTCCGGATGGAGCTTCCAGATCGCGCGATTATATTCGCCCGCGGTAATTGAGTCGGGACCCAAGAATGCAAAATCCAAGAAGACGACTTTCACGCTCCCTTTCTCCACATACTCCTTCACGATAAGCGGCAGGGTTTCGGTCTCAAACCGTTTGCAAAAAGGGCACTGGAAGTCGCCCCACACGACTATGGTCACCGGCGCGCTCATTTTCCCGATGAAAGGATTCCCGTCAGTCTTAATGTTCTTAACGTTCACCTTAGACGCGGTGCCAGCCTGTGGTGAGCCTGCCTGCCCTGAAATGTCTTGAAGGGTCGAATCCACGGGGCGCATACCATTCCACACAATTGAGCCGGCGATAAGAAGCCCCGCGATTATAACGGTCGCCGGTAAAAAGTATTTGTCGTTTATTTTATTGTCCATAGGCAGTGATTATAGCACCTTGTTACGAGAGAGCGCGGGGAGTGCGCGGAGTGCGCGGAGCGAACGAGGTAGTGCGCGAAGGAAGCGAAGGCGCAGGACGAGAAGCTTGGAGCTTCTCGATGTGAGCGTGTTTCTTGCTTCCTGCAAAGCCAGTGCCCGAGGGGATAAGGCGTCCGAGAATGACGTTCTCCTTCAATCCGCGCAAGCGGTCCACGCTCCCGCGAAGCGCGGCGTTGATGAGAATTTTCGTCGTCTGCTCGAAGGACGCCGCCGAGAGGAACGAACGGCGAGAAAGAGCGCTTTCCTTAATGCCGAGCACTATCTCGCGCGATTGCGGAGCCATCTTCCCCGCGTCTTCCATTTCCTTGACCGCCTTCACGATTTCCCAATCTTCCACGACGTCGCCGACCGAATAGTCCGTGTCGCCCGCGTCCGTGATCTTCACGCGCGAGAACATCTGCTTCACGATGACTTCAAGATGCTTACGTGATACGGATGCGCCCTGCATCTCGTAAATTTTGGACGCTTCGGTGATGATATATTCTTGCACCATCGCGCGACCCGCATACTCAAAAAGGTCGTCCAAATCAGCCGAGCCGTCGGTGAGAATTTGTCCCTTCACGACAGTGTCGCCCTCTTTAACGAGCGGAACGCGCGGATACGGCGCGAGATATTCGTAGGCCGAGCCGTCCTTCTTGCCCTGTCCCGCCGACGGAGCGACAACGATAACCTTCTCTCGGCCCTCCTCCTTAATCTCGGCGACGATGCCGTCGGACTTGGAGATAACCGCCGGATTCTTCGGGGAGCGCTTCTCAAACACTTCTTCAACGCGAGGCAAGCCGCTCGTGATGTCTCCGCCGATTGACGCGACGCCTCCAGCGTGGAAGGTTCGCATAGTGAGCTGGGTACCCGGCTCGCCGATGGCCTGCGCTGCGACAGTGCCGACCGCCTCACCGAGGTCGATAATTTCTTGCGTCGTGAGGTCCATACCATAGCAGACCTGACAGATGCCGTAGCGCGTTTCGCAGGACATGGGAGAGCGCGACACAATAGTGGCGACTGGAGAGGCGTCAAGCACCTGAGCATCTTCTGCAGAGAGGTAGTGCCCTTTCTTCCAGCCTGAGGCTGGTCCGCCTACGGCGGAAAAATTACCGCTGACAGATTCCGCGAGCACTCTGCCGCGGAGAGCTTCGGCATAGTTAATCTGGATGCCGGACGCGCTGATTCGATTGATTTTTACTCCTCTCTCGGTGCCGCAGTCTTTCTCGGTTACTATAGAATCTTGCGCGACGTCAAAGAGACGGCGGGTAAGATACCCCGCTCGAGCGGTACCGAGCGCGGTGTCGGTAAGGCCCTTACGCGCGCCATGCGTACTCATGAAGTACTCAATGGGGTTCAGTCCTTCTATCATTGAGGAGATAATCGGCACCTCAATGGTCTTGCCGGAAGTGTCCTGAATGAGTCCCTTCATACCGGACATCTGCGTAAGGTTGCCGAGCGTTCCGCGAGCTCCGCTTTTTATCATGTCGGCGGCCGAACCCATCGGGTCCAGTTCAAGAGCCACCTGCTCTTCAACTTCTTGTTTCGTCCCCTGCCATATTTCAATGGCCATGCGACGCTTCTCCTCTTCTGAAAGAAGGCCGTTTCGGTAGTCCTTTTCTACGGCGGCGACTTTGGCAACGGCCTCGGCAATAATGTGCTGTTTCTTCTCTGGTACCGAGACATCATTCATAGCCCACGAAATGCCTGAACGAGTCGCGTAGTCGAAGCCGAAACGCTTCACCTTGTTCACGATGTCCGGCACGGCGTCAAGGCCGTACTGCTTGATGCAGTCGGCCATGATTCTGGCGAGCACTTTCTTGTTGATGGTTTCATTGATAAATGGGTGATCGGCGGGGAGAACTGTGTTGAAGAGGAGTCTGCCGACGGTTGTCTCAAACGGACGGCCGTCAAACGCCGCGTACTTCTCCTTGCCGGACACGGGGAGCACCTTGATCTTTGCGCGCAGGTCTATCGCATCGTACTCTGACGCGAGAATCGCCGCGTTTGGCGATGCGAAGTACTCGCCTTCACCTTTTGCCTTTTCGATTGCCTTCGTAAGCCAATAGACGCCGAGAATGATATCCTGCGGCTTGCCGGTGAGAACGATCATATCGCCCGACCCAGGCTTCAGGATGTTTTTATTCGCACTCATGATATTCTTCGCTTCCCACTGAGCCTCCTCTGATAACGGGACATGCACAGTCATCGCGTCGCCGTCGAAGTCCGCGTTGAACGCGTTGCAGACGAGCGGATGGAGCTGTATAGCGTCGCCTTCAATAAGACGCGGACGGAACGCCTGAATGCCTTGGCGGTGGAGCGTCGGCGCGCGGTTAAGAAGCACGTACTTGCCGGCAATCGCCTCTTCAAGAATTTCCCACACTTCAGCGACCCCATCTTCAACGAGGCGACCTGCCCCGCGAATGTTAAAAGCGAGCTCACGTTCAAGGAGCCCGGCAATGACGAACGGGCGGAAGAGCTCGAGCGCCATGTGCTTAGGCAGACCGCACTCGTCAAGTTCTAGGTCGGGGCCGACGACAATAACCGAACGTCCCGAGTAGTCAACGCGTTTGCCGAGCAGGTTCTGACGGAAATAGCCTTGCTTGCCCTTCAGATAATCGGCGAGCGACTTGAGCGGGCGGCGCTGTGCGAGCGTCATGGCGCCGGCAGAGGCTCCGCTCTTTTTGATTGAGTTATCAAGGAGCGCATCCACCGCCTCTTGAAGAATACGTTTCTCGTTGCGCAGAATAACCTCCGGTGCGTGGATATCAATAAGTTTCTTCAAGCGGTTGTTGCGATTGATGACTCTGCGATAGAGGTCATTTACGTCGGAGGTCGCGTGGCGACCGCCTTCGAGCGCGACCATCGGCCGGAGCGCCGGCGGAATAACCGGAATGCGCGTGAGGAAGAGCCATTCCGGGCGCACTTTAGAGGCGATAAACCCTGCGATAAGCGAGAGGCGCTTCGCGAGCTTCTCGCGCTCGGCGACGCCGGCGTGCACATAGCGCGCTGAAAGAGTCCTCTCCAACTCTTTCAAATCCAACTTGCAGAAAAGATCATAGATAGCTTCAGCCCCGATGCGCGCCTCAAAAAGTCCGCCGTACTTCACCGAGAAGCGGTGATACTCGAGCTCATCGAGAACCCTGCCCACCACAACGCCTTCAATCTCCGCCTTGGAGAGTGTCATTTTTTCCTTGAGAGCGTCGCGCTCCTTGTCGGAGTTGAGCGACTTGTACTTAGACTTATATTCGCTCTCAAGATCAGCGAGAAGGCGTTTCTTTTCTTCTTCCGCAATCCGAGACACGATGTATCCGGCGAAGTAGACAACCTTCTCAATATCCGTAGCGGAGGCGCCAAGGAGGAGCGCCATCCTCGACGGCACACTGCGCAGAAACCAAATATGCGCGACCGGTGTGCAGAGTTCTATGTGGCCCATCCTCTCCCGCCGGACGATTGAGCGCGTAATCTCAACGCCGCATTTGTCGCAGACAATACCCTTGTACCGAATGCCTTTGTACTTACCGCAATAACATTCGTAATCCTTCTCCGGACCGAAGATTTTTTCGTCAAAGAGGCCATGCTTCTCGCTCCGCTGAGTGCGATAGTTGATGGTCTCCGGCTTGGTCACCTCGCCGGAGGACCAAGCAAGAATGCGCTCTGGCGAGGCGAGGGCGAGACGAAGAGCATTCCAGGTGTCTTGTTTACCGACAGGCAGACGCGAGGAGAAATTTTTGCGTAGAATAGGTGCCATAATAAGAAGTTAATAGTGTAGTTGGTAGAGTGCCTATGCGTCTGGCTCTGGCGGCAAGTTCAAGGGCTCGATGTCGAGCGCGAGGCCGCGAATCTGGTTCGTAAGGACTGCGAAAGAAGCGGGAGTGCCGACGTGACTAATCGGCTCACCCTTCACTATCGCATCAAAGGCGGCACTTCTGCCGTGAATGTCGTCCGACTTGATGGTAAGCATCTCGCGAAGCGTGTATGCGGCACCATAACCGAGCAGGGCCCACACTTCCATTTCACCGAAACGCTGGCCTCCGTTCTGCGCCTTGCCGCCGAGCGGCTGTTGGGTGATGAGGCTGTACGGGCCGATGGAGCGCATATGGATTTTATCTTCCACCATGTGATGCAGTTTAAGAATATACATGTAACCAACGGCGATCGTTTGAGCGAAAGCGTCGCCCGAACGTCCGTCGTAGAGTTGCATCTTGCCTCCTCTGTCAAAGCCCGCCGCTTCAAGCTCACTGCGAATCTCGTCGGCGGTCGCGCCATTGAAGGGAGGAACGATTGCCTGATACCCGAGCGTGTGCGCCGCAAGCCCAAGATGCATCTCCAGAATCTGTCCGAGATTCATACGAGAAGGAACGCCGAGCGGCGTGAGAATGAGATCCACCGGGTTGCCGTCTTTGTCGTACGGCATGTCTTCAACAGGAAGAACGCGCGAGATAACACCCTTGTTGCCGTGGCGCCCCGCGAGCTTGTCGCCGACCGAGACATTACGCACCTGCGCGACCGTCACCACGATCTTTTTGATAATGCCAGTCTCCAGCTGGTCGCCCTTCTCGCGACTGAACACTCGAACGCCGATGACTCTCCCGCGCTTGCCGCCCTCCATACGAAGACTGGTGTCTTTCACGTCTTTAGCCTTATCGCCGAAAATAGAGCGGAGGAGTCGCTCTTCAGGCGTGAGTTGGGTTTCACCCTTCGGCGTCACCTTGCCGACGAGGATGTCGCCGGGGCGCACTTCGGCGCCGATGCGGATAACGCCCTCCTCATCGAGGTTTTTTAATCGCATCTCGCCGACATTCGGAATATCATGCGTCGTCGTCTCGGGACCGAGCTTCGTGTCGCGCACCACGCAGTCAAAATCTTCAATATGTACTGTGGTGAATTTAGCCTCTTGCACCAACCGCTCGGAAATAATGATGGCGTCTTCGTAGTTCGCGCCGTTCCAGCTCATAAACGCAACGCGCACATTCTGGCCGAGTGCGAGCTGGCCTTGGTCGGTAGAGGAGTTATCGGCGAGGACGTCGCCTTTCTTCACCTTGTCGCCGAGCATCACGGAAGGCCTCTGCATGAATGCGGAGTTTTGATTGGTCTGGGTAAGTCCCTGCAGGCGGTATTCTTTAGACTTCCCTTCTTTATTTTTCACTGTCACCTTGCGTGCGTCTACATGCGTTATTTCGCCGGATTCTTCGGCAAGCACGAGGCGGCCAGTGCTTCGGGCGGCATGTGTTTCAATTCCGGTGGCAACAAGCGGAGCCTCCGGAATCAGCACGGGTGTGGCCTGCTTCTGCATGTTTGAACCCATCAAAGCGCGGTTCGCGTCATCGTGGTCAACGAACGGAATCATCGCGGTGGCGATGGAGAACATCTGGTACGTGGAGGAGTCTATAAGAGTGATCGTCTCGCGCGGAACGATAATCGGGTCGCCCTTATGGCGCGCTTCAACGGAGTCGAGTGTGATGCGGCCTTGCCCGTCAAGCTTGGTTGCGCCGTGTGCGATGTATTCAAGCTCTTCGTCAAGCGCGTTAAGGTAGACGATTTCGTCGGTCATTTTGCCGTTCTTAACACGGACATAGGGCGTTTCTATAACGCCGAAGTCATTCGTGCGCGCGTGCGTCGCAAGACGCAGAATAAGACCAATGTTCTGGCCTTCTGGCGTATGAATTGGGCACAGACGGCCGTAGTGGGAAGGATGCACGTCGCGTACCTCAAAGCCCGCTCGCTCTCGAGTGAGTCCGCCCGGGCCGAGCGCCGAGAGCGTGCGCATGTTTTCAAGCTCAGCGAGAGTATTCTGCTGGTCCATGAACTGCGAGAGTTGGTTGGCGGTGAAGAACTCGTGCACCGATGCGTGGAAAGGGCGTGGATTAACGAGCGCCATCGGGAGTGTCGTCTCGCTCTCTATCGTACTCATGCGGTCCTGGATATTGCGCTTCATGCGGCTCATGCCAACACGCATGCGGGACTGGAGTAGTTCGCCGACGAAGCGGACGCGGCGGAACCCGAGGTGGTCAATGTCGTCCGGAGTCGCGGCAGAATCTGCATTCAATTTTGTAATTTCTGAAATGATACGGACGAAATCGGCGAGAGAGAGAGTATGTTTTTCAAGCGCCTTCTCCGTGACCGGGAGGCCGAAACGCGCGTTGAGGCGGTGGCGGCCGACCTTTCCGATATCGTAGCGTTCTGCTGAGAAGAGTGATTGTACGAAGTTCTTCGCATTCTCCGGCGTCGCAAGGTCCCCATCACGCATACGACGATGAATCTCGATATACGCCTCCTCAACGGACTTCGCGTCGTCGTGCTTGAGTGTGGCGGCAATCGCAGAGAGGGCGAGAGGGTCCTTTGCAAAATGCTTCGTTACCGCCTCGCCGAGCCCTCCGCCGAACACGGTAAGAAGTTGCGTGACGGGAAATTTGCGCTTTCTATCAATCTTAACGAAAATGGCGCCGTCCGCCTCGGAGTCAAACTCTATCCAGACGCCACGAAGCGGGATAATCTTGGCGCCGAAGAACTGCTTACCGCGGATGAGCTCCGAGGTAAAGAACGCTCCGAAGCTACGCGCGAGCTGTGGCACGATAGCTCGCTCCACTCCCGAGACGACAAACGAGCCGTGCGGCGTCATCATCGGTATGTCTGCGAGAAAAATCTCCTGCGACTTCTCCGAGCCGAAGGTTTTATTCACGAGTTTCACCGTCACCTTTATCGGCGCTTCGTAGGTACGTATATTGTCGCGCGCGAACGCTTCGTCATATTTCGGTTCTCCAATTTCAAAACCCTCAAATCGCAATTCAAACTTCTTCCCCGAATAATCGCTTATGGGAGAAAATTCTTTAAAAAGTTCCGTGAGACCGTCTTTGAGAAGCCAGTTGAACGAGGAGCGTTGATGCCCAACAAGGTCCGGAAACGGCACCGAAGGTGCCCGATACGAACCGAAGGTTTTTTGAACGATATGTTTGCGCATGTGAGGGTGGCGTGAAGTGGTGAATAACTCTTTTTCTGAAAATATATAAAGCGAACACACGGAAACAAATCCGCTTGCGCTTGTGCGTTTTCCTTCGACTCCCGTATGTAAGTCTATGCCCTCCCTCCATTACTCACTCGTATCTTGTATTTTTAACCTACCACCTCACCCCTTTCCGCGCAAGTGCCGTTGGGGATAAGCGAAGCTTCCTCCCTGCGTTCATCAATAATTTCCGCGATAGCAGATTTTGTGGATAGTGACATATCCTTATGAGTGACCGGTCGGTAAAGATAAGGATATTCTATCGTTTCGCCTGTCTCCACTTGTCTATATTTGAATGATGGCCTGTTCGCAACACCGCAGGGACTTTGTACTGCTTCGCTTGATACAAAATGGTTTCGGGACGGGTATAGACGGCGCTCGAAGAGATGCGGCGCTCCTCTACTGAGGTATCTTCCCCGAGGACTCCCGGCAGGCGGCGCGTAACGGCGTCTACTATTGCGAGCGCCGGCACTTCCCCGCCCGTATAGACCGCAGAGCCAACGGCAAATTCTCTCACCGGAGCGAGTGTCTTCAATATTTTCTTAGCGCGCTCATCAATGCCCTCATAGCGACCGCAGACGAGCACGATGTCCGTACATTTAGCGAGCGCGTCGGCGTCTTTGTTCGTAAACTGTTTGGCACTTGGGTTGAACCAGATAATTATTTGTTTAGAATTTCGTGCTTGGTGCTTCGTGCTTCGCCGCAATGCTCTTGCTACAGCCTTCACAATCGGCATTGCGGCGATGACCATCCCGGGGCCGCCTCCGTACGGCTTATCATCCACTTTCTTATAACTCCCCGCCTTCCCCGCGACAAAGTCGCGGGGGTTCTGGTATTTAATTACAATCTTTTTCTCCTTCCGCGCGCGCCCGATTATCGACACATTCAGGTACGCATCGCATGCTTCTTCAAATAATGTAACGAGATGAAATTTCATAACGAGCGGTGGAATTGTGATTTTTGATAGTGAAGCCAAGTGCAGTCTTCGGAACGCTATCAAAAATTGCAATTCCCGAGCGAGCGTTAGAGCTCTTCTACAACCTGATCGACGGTTTTGTGCTCCTGTTCGCCTGCCTGCGCAGGCAGGCGCTTGCCACCGACGGGCTCGTTTATTTTAAGATTCACCCGCGCGTTCCCTTTCATCCCTACGACTCTTAGAAGAATGCGGAGCGCTTCTGCGGTTTTTCCGCTCTTGCCGATAATCTTGCCCATGTCTTCCGGGTGTACGGTTAGCGTTAGCAACACTCCCATTTGGTCGATGGTACGCGTCGTCTCAACCGCCTCGGGGTGGTCAGCGAGCGCCTTTACCGCGTATTCGAGAAATGCTTGGTCTGGTTCCATAGAGGAATATTAGTGATAGGTAGCACGCCTTCGGCGGCGGTTATGCGGCCGGGGTCTCTTCAACTACCGGAGCCTCCTCAACTGCTACTAGCGCTTCCTCAGCTACCGGCTCGGCTTCAGCACTTCCCGCATCAGCACCTTCGGCACTTCCTTCGTCAGCACCTTCGGCAACAATCTCTGCCTCGGTCGGAGCCTCCACCGTCTGCTCTGGTTCTGAGGCGGCCTCTGCGACTGGAGCTTCGGCGACAGCTTTAGCGGCCGCGGCTTCGGCGGCGGCAGTTGCTACGGCTGCCGCCTCTTCTGCAATTTTTGCCTCATTCTTCTGCGGCGTCTTCTTCGGTAATACATTAACCTTCTTCCCCTCTATGATGCCCTTCGTGATAAGGAGGTTCCGGATTGAATCGGTCGGCTGAGCTCCCTTCAGTATCCATTCCTTCACCTGCGCCTCATTCAATGTCAGCGCCTTGCTTCGCGGATTATAGGTACCGAGAAGTTCAACGACATTGCCGGCCTTCGCGGCGCGCTCTTTCTCCAGCACCGCAATACGAAACGCCGGATCATTGGTCCGGCCGATTCTTTGAAATCGAATCATCAACATGAGTGCGACTATAGCAGAACTCCCCGTATATTGCTAGAGTGTAAGAAAATGCCTGCGGAGACTACGTATGAAGGCCCGATAACGATGACCCGCAAGGGCATCGGCTTTTTTGCTGTTCCTACGGCATCCTCCGAAGCCTCGGCGAAGGAGGACTTAATTATTCCACCAGAATGGACGAACCACGCGCTCTCTGGCGACATCGTAAGGATCGCCCCAAAGGGACTCTACCAAGATCCGACGGGCAAAATGCCAGCGCGTGCGGCCGGCAAGGTGGTAGAGATACTATCGCGCGCGCGCGAAACATTCGTTGGAACGCTTGTTGAGGAAAACGGGCTCACACTGATGAAGCCTGACTATAAGAAGATGCATGTCCCTATCGTTATTTTGGAGAGAGGAACGGCACAGATAGGAGACAAAGTGCTTGTGCTCCTCGGGGCGTGGGAGGAAGATAAAGAATATCCGCTCGGCTCTATCGAGGAGGTTATCGGTAAGGCGGGCGTACACGAGACCGAGATGCGCGCGCTCGCGCTCGGGCAAGGGTTCTCGAGCGACTTCCCTCCTGGCGTGGTTGCTGATGCCGAGCGGCTTGAAAAGAACGGTCGCGCAATGCTCGCGGAGGAGGCGAGGAGTCCAAAGCGGCGTGATTTTAGAAATGTTCCCACATGTACTATCGACCCCTTTGACGCAAAAGATTTCGATGACGCCTTGTCGGTGCGCACTCTCCCAGATGGAAATATTGAAGTTGGCGTTCACATTGCCGATGTCTCGTTCTTCGTGAGGCCCCATAGCGCGCTCGATACAGAGGCGGTCGCGCGCGCGACGAGCGTGTATCTCGTAGACCGTACCATCCCGATGCTCCCTGAAGTTCTCTCCACCGATCTCTGCTCGCTGAAGCCTGACGAAGACCGTCTCGCCGTCTCCGCCGTCTTCACGCTCGATAGCGACGCGAACGTTAAGGAAGTGTGGTTCGGCGAGACGGT
Source organism: uncultured Candidatus Saccharibacteria bacterium (assembly GCA_964349555.1). Lineage (GTDB taxonomy): Bacteria > Patescibacteriota > Minisyncoccia > Phycocordibacterales > Phycocordibacteraceae > C7867-001. Next base: position 12,293 of record CAYGGK010000003.1, on the reverse strand, counting down.
CATTCACTCCGACAAGCGCTTCACCTACGAGGAGGCACAAGAAGTTCTTGATAGTGGCGCTGGCGTCATGCATAAGGAACTTTCACTACTGCTTGAGGTGTCCAAAAAGATTCGCGCGCGACGGCAGGCCAAGGGTGCCATCGAGTTTGATACTGCGGAGGTGAAGGTGAAGCTCGATGAAACAGGCAAGCCGATTTCTGTGCATCTGAAAGAACGCATAGCGACCAATCTCCTCATTGAAGACTTCATGCTCCTTGCGAATGAGGCGGTAGCGAAGCATTTGTCTCGGCTCACAGAGAGCGGCGGGGCGCATTTCTACTCGCTCTACCGCGTCCATGATGCGCCGGATGTCGACCGCATCGAGAATCTCGCGCACCTGCTCCGCGTCATGGGTTACCACCTGAAGACAGCCGGCGACGGAAGCGTCACGGGAGCGGAATTAAATAAACTGATGGAACAGGTTAAAGGCAAGCCCGAGGAATATCTTGTGAAAATGGCGGCACTGCGTTCGATGAGCAAGGCCGTCTACACCACACGGAACATAGGACATTTCGGCCTCGCCTTTGACTTTTACACCCACTTCACTTCGCCGATTCGACGTTATCCGGACCTTGTTATTCACCGACTCATCAAGGCGCACTCTCTCGGCACTCCGATAACGACTGAGGAGATGCGGGAGTTTGACGCGCTTGCGCTCCACGCCTCTGAACGCGAGGTCGCCGCCTCAGACGCCGAACGCGACTCGATTAAGATGAAGCAAGTTGAGTTCCTTGCCGGACGTGTCGGCGAAGAATTCGATGCCGTTATTTCTGGCGTCACCGATCGCGGGTTATACGTTGAAGAAAAGGTGACACACGCCGACGGTATGATACGCGTCAAGGATGTGGGTGATGATTATTTTGAATATGAAGAGAAGCAGTACCGTCTCGTCGGTCGACGTACGAAGAAATCGTACCGCCTCGGCGACCCGATTCGCGTTCGCCTCACCGCCGCTCGCGTCGCCGAAAAAGAACTGGATTTTGTTCCGGTATAGAAAGATCCTATCTCGCAACAGCGACGGCTTCGTCGAACTTCACTGAGAGGAGTTTGCTGACGCCGTCGCTACCCATAGTCACGCCGTAGAGGATATTGGCACGGCTCATGGTCTCGCGGTTGTGCGTGATGACAATGAGCTGCGACCGTTTCGCGAGATTTTCTATCATATCCCCATAGCGGCGACTGTTCGCCTCGTCGAGGGCGGCATCGGTCTCGTCCAAGATGAGGAACGGAGGTGGGTTCACCTGGCTCATAGCAAATATGAGCGCGATACTGGTCAGGGCGCGCTCCCCTCCCGAGAGCTGCATCAGTGAGCGCACTTTCTTTTTCGGCAGACTGACAGTGATTTCTATGCCGGGCCTCTCCTTCTCCTTAGGGATATCCAGCCCCTCGTCGTCTGGCTCCTCGAGATCTTCGGACTCCTCTACGTCGTCCTCGGCTTCGAGGACTAGTCGCGCACCGCCACCGTCAAACATGAGGGCAAAGTATTCGCCAAACGATGCGTTCACCTTCGCGAGCCCTTCGGAGAAGTGTGTGGCCAACTCTGTATCCAAGTCGTTGATAAGCGCGCGAAGTCCCGACGCCGATTTTGCGAGGTCGTCCAGCTCTGTGGCGAGAAATGCTTCGCGTTCGGAAACTTCTTTGTGTTCGTGTTTGACGTCGTCACCAGTACCGCCCGCTTCTTCCAAACGTATTTTCATTCGTTCCATAGTGCGCCTACGGTCCTCTTGTACTCTTCGCTCTTCGGAGGGAGGTGCTACGAGCGGAGTGTAAGAGACTGATGCGGCACCGGCAAGAACGAGGACCTCACCCTTATCGCGCTCCAAGATATCCTTCAAGAGAGCGAGTTCGTGTTCGCGCGCTTCAATCTTCGTTATCACGCCCTCTTCATGCGCTTGAGACTGCGCGAGATCCAATGTGCGGCGACGCATTTCCCTGCCGGTTTCATCATGCGCGGAGAGCGCTTCGCGCGAACGTGCGAGCGCGGATTTCGCGCGGTCAAGTTCTTCGGCGAGACTGGCGTCCTTCTTAAGGAGCTCTGTTCGCTCATTTTCGAGCGCGTAGGTCGTACGCTCCTCTTCAACGAGTATGTCGTCCTGTGGAATAACGAAACGATTTATAAACGCCATGATCGCTGTGCCGACTGCGACGAGCGCCGCAGTCGTCGCATCCGGCGTACGTGGTTCTTCCGCCATCTGCGTCTCCACTTCGCGCGCAAGTGCGGCAAGGTCTTCGCGCGGAACCTTTACATACGGTTTTTGCACAACCTTCTCCCGATGTTCTGCGGCTACTGAGAGCGACCCTTCTACTCGGCCGATGGCGCGCGCGAGCGCTGAGCGCTCTCCTGTGATACGTTCGATATCCCTTTCAATCTTGCGCACCAATTCAAGACGCTTCGTTCCCTCGACGTCTGTCGTTGAGTGTTCTTCTATGTGTGCAAGTTCGACGGTTACCGTCGAGAGCTTTTCCGACGCACTGCGCTTCTCCTCGGTGGCCTTCAGCTTTTCCTGTGCGAGATACGCCTCTTCAATAGAGAAGTAAGTCTGTGCGAGCGAAGTGAGTTCGCTCCGGAGCTCATCGGCACGCTCTAATTTTTTCACCTGGCTCTCCAAGAAGCGCAGGTGCGGCGCCAACTCTCTCCGAAGTGAATTAACCTGCGCGATGTTCTCCTCCGTTTTAACCAGTTTCCTCTGCGCTTCATTCTTCTTAAATTCATACATCTTGAGTCCGAGAGCGTCTTCCAGCATCGCGCGCCGCTCGCGCGCGCTGGCAAGCAGTATCCGGTCTGACTCGCCCTGGGAGATGATATGATGCCCCGTCTCGCCGATATTCGCGCCCGCAAGAAGCTCTTCAATATCGCGGAGGCGGACGCGCGAACCGTTGATAGCATACTCGCCAGTTCCGTCGCGGAAGATTGTGCGCTCAATGGAAACTTCATCGAAATCTATCTTGAACATGCGACCTGCCTGCGCAGGCAGGCGGGAATTATCGAAAATGATAGCCACAGAAGCGCGATTCGCTCTCGGCGTCGTGTGAGAGCCGCCCCAAATGAGGTCCTCTGTGCGCTTCCCGCGCATGCTTTTCATTGACTGCTCGCCGAGCGCGAAGCGGAACGCCTCGGCGACATTGCTTTTGCCAGAACCGTTCGGTCCCACGATAGCCGTCGTGGCATTCACGAAATCCAAGACCGTCTTCTTGGCGAATGACTTAAACCCGACTATTTCCAGTCGTTTCAACATTGTCTTTTTATTGTACCAAAAGAAAAAGGCCTCCGTTCACCATCCCATGGATACCAGCGCACTTTGTGCCGCCGATTGTTCGGCCTCTTGTTTTGACTCGCCCTCTCCGCGCGCGATTTCTTCGACACCGATAAAAACGCCAACGGTAAAACGCTTATTATGATCGGGGCCGATTTCTGAGAGCGTTTCGTACGACGGGGTCGTTCCGCGCTTCTCCTGCGCTATTTCCTGAAAGCGACTCTTCGCGTCTTGATAGGAGCGCTTCGTGATAACGTCGTCTATTTTGCCATACAAATTTTTTGAAATAAACGCTTCAGCGGAGGCGAACCCGGAGTCAAGGTATATCGCGCCGACAATCGCCTCAAACGCGTTTGCGAGAATAACGTCGCGCGCGCGGCCGACATCCTTCGCCTCACCCCGAGAAAGCAGTAAATACTCGTTAATACCGAGTGCTTGCGCGCTCTCGGCGAGCGACACTGTGTTGACCAGCGCGGCACGATAGGCAGTAAGCTCGCCCTCAGGTTTCGCTGGAAATTTTTTAAAAAGGAAATCGGTTATCGCGAGCTCCAGCACCGCGTCGCCAAGAAACTCAAGACGCTCGTTGTGAGAGCCCGTATAGTCGCGATGCTCGTTTAAATATGAGCGGTGCGTCAACGCTTCAATCAAGAGATTGAGAGTATGGAATGGGGTATCGATTTTTTTTGCGAATGTTTGGAAATCAGGCATGTGTCTTCATACCTCGCTAGCGCTCGGTACCTACGGCGTTGAGACCTTTCTCTTTACTCGCATGATCCAGGAGTTTTTGAACGGCCGCCGTGACGATAGGGAGCATATCATCGTAAAAATTGAGGTCAATGATGTCCTGCAGACGGAACCACTTCGTGTCATCAAGCCCCCCCTTGCCGGGCTCCAGCTTGAGCGGCACATAGTCGGCGCGCGCCAAAAAGTAACTCACGTGTTTCCTATACTTCCCCTTCTCCGGATGAGACGCGACGTACTCGTTCTCTCCTATTTTTTCTTCAATAACGATGTCTATTCCCATCTCTTCTTTAATCTCGCGAGCGGTCCCTGCTTCCGGGCTCTCTCCCGGCTCCAACTTCCCCTTTGAGAGCGTCCAATGGCCGAACACGTCGTGCACGAGCGCGAGATAGTACTGTCCTTCGTGCTTCGCATAGACGACCGCCCCGCCGAGCGCTTGGAGAGGCATATCCTCATATTTAACCTTCGTGTTTTTCTTCACGGCCTGCTCGTCCTTCCCTGGCTCACCGAGCTCTTTATAGATGGCGCCGAGGACTCCATTTACAAATCGGCCCGAAGAATCCCCGCCGAAGGTCTTCGCGAGCTCGATGGCTTCGTTAATGGCGACCTTCGCCGGTACCTGCGAGCGGTCGGCAAAAAGGAGTTCAAAGAGCCCGAGGCGCAGTATGTTGCGGTCAACGGGAGCGATGCGCTCCAAGGGCCACTCGGGCGCGGCCTTTGTGATGACAAGGTCAATGTCGCCGCATTTGGCGAGAACGCCGGAGAGAAGATTTTCCATGAACGACTGATCTGTGTCGTCGCCGCCGAACTCTGCGACGTTGCGCGCGAGAATCGTCTGCGCGTCTGCCTCGGAGGCGTGCGCGGTGTCCCACTCAAAAAGAGTTTGGAGAACGATGGAACGTGCTAGGTGTCTATTCGCCATAGAAAGAGCTTATGAATGTAAGTATAGCAAACATCGCGGCCACGCAAGGCGGCCGCTGTTCCTAACTTACGCGTGGGCTCATAGGAATGACCCCCACTTGGATTTTTATAGTCGCTTCGCTTCTTAAAAATCTAGGCGCCCCCTCCGAAACCGCTTCTCGCCTTCGGGCGCCCTTCTCCCTTAAACAATTTACCAAAAACTCCCTTCGAACTTTTTGCTTCCGCGTTCGCATGCACCTCTGCCGCATGTTCGTGTGTGTGCTTCACGACCGGTTCCGTAGAAGGACCCCTCACTTTTGGTCTGTGCTCGGTTTTCACCTTAGGGACAAAAATTTGTTTCCCGCGATATACACCCGTGACCTCATCAATGCGGTGAGGCAGGCGGAGATTCCCGCTCTCCTTATCCTTCACGACATTGGTTTCAGAGAGCGCGTGATGCGACCGGCGATTGCCGGTGTGGCCCCTTGTATGGCGCATGCGAATTGACATAGGGCTACCCTATCATGGGGCAGGTAAAAAATCAAAACGCCACCTGTAATGAGGTGGCGTTTTTATATTCTCTAGACTGGCTAGCAATTCGGCGGTTTTGTGCCGTCGCAACGCTGTGCCTGTCCAGGTTTTATAAGCGCTCCCTTTGGTCCGACACGTGAACACCGCATACATCCGTTCACGATCTCCCCGGCGCATCCATAACAAGTGGCACATTTTTCAAAGCCCGTTCCTTCGAGCGCTTTGACATGCTTCTCAACGGCCCATGGACGCCGTAATAATTTACTCACTTTTTTCTCCCCAAAGATCATGTTTTCGTGTCCCTTGCCCCCTTGGCTGGACACAAGTGGAAACTATAGTCCTATCTTGACCTTAAATCAAGATGTATAAAAGACTGGCGGTGAATAGCGCAAAGGCCATGTTTTTTAAGCATTTCATAATGTGCGGGAGTACCGTACCCCTTATGTTTTTCAAAACCGTACTGCGGATACTCCTTCGCGAGCTCCCTCATCAACCGATCGCGAGTGACCTTCGCCGCGATAGAAGCGAGCGAGATGAGCGGAACGAGCTCGTCGCCGTTAATAATCGTTTCTTGTGAATATTCTTTCGGCGCACGCAGCGCGCCGTCGAGCTGTATTTTTACGAGCGCCGCACCCGGCGCGAGCGCATTCACGCCGCGCGCAAGCGCGCGGCGCACCGCCACCGCAATGCCTTCAATATCAACCGCCTCAGCGCTCTCAAATTCAACCCTAAAATGCACGTCTCCAAGAGCGACGCGCGCTTCTAATTCTGTAAAAATCTTCTCCCTTCCCTTTTCTGAAAGTTTTTTTGAATCTCTCACCCCGGGGAACTCTTTCGTTACATCAAACCCCTCCGGCACGGCGACTATCCCCACACTGACTGGTCCCGCGAGTGGCCCTCGCCCCGCCTCGTCGACGCCAATGAGAAATTTCATAGTAGAAGCATAGCAGGGAGATGTGGTATAGTACGGCTATGGATACTCTAACAATTAAACAAGAAATAACCTTGCTCCGCTCGGCGGTGATAAACCTTATTGGTCGCGACACCGAAGGCGAGTACCGTCCTGCGTTTGTGAAAAGCACACTAGCCGCACTCTCGAGAAAGTCCTTGAAGCACTTTACCTCACCTAAGCAGTTCCTCGACGATATTTCAAAAGCATAACTTTTATGGTGCGTATCGAGTACGATCGCCAATTTGAAAGACAAGCATCCCGTCTTGATTCTCGTCTACAAAAGAAACTGGCAAAACTTCTTGCGCTCCTTGCCACAAACTACTACGACTCTCGGCTCCATACTAAACCGCTGTCCGAACCATTCCTCGGCATTCTTTCATTTCGTATCACGCGGGACTGGCGTGTCACCTTCCACCTTGTAAACGCCGATACCGTCCGCTTGCTTGAAGTAAAACACCGCAAAGATATCTATCGTTAGGTACGCAATACCGAAGTTTAACTTCGGTATTGCCCCGCTGACTGAAAATAGAAAGCCCCGACTCGTGGGAGCGGGGCTCTCCATAAGTCGGGGCTCTTACAGCGCGAAGTACATAATCCCCGCCGAAATCGACATCAGGATAATTCCGAGTAAGGCAAACGTCCTGCTGTCATTGGCGGCGGTGGCAGAGGCGGAGAGGGAGATGGGGGAGGAGGTAGCGGTGTTGGCGGAGTTGAATGAGGCAAAGGTGGTGGCGAAGGTGGCGAGGAAGATGAAGAAAGCTAAAGTGGCGAAGGTGACGGTGGTGAGGGTCATGAAGACGGGGACGGTGGCGAAGGTGGCGCCGAGGAAGGCGATGACGCTAGGCTTGCGAAATCTATATACCCAAATCATACAGAGGATATAGATTGCCACAGCGATGAAGGAGGAGTTGAACTCCTCGTTCTTCTTCACTTCCGTCTTCGCCATTGCCTTGATCATCGCCCCGTCAAGGACTGCCTGCTCCGTCGAGACAGTATCGTATTCGATGTGCGTAAGGTATGTGCTCCAGCGAGCATTTTGCTTTTGTGCGTCGAGCGGGACGGACTCTCCCTTGTCGATGATGCGAGCGATTTGCTCATCGGTGAGCTTTAATCCGCTCTGCACCACGATCCCCGTGTCTCCTGATGCCTCTACGAGGCTGTACCCCGAAGGGCCCCTATACACCCTCATCTCCCCAGCAACCGCCGTGAAAGAGAAAGAGAGAAGAGTGAGCAGTACTGCGATGACTACTTTTTTCATGATGTTCTCCTGTTGTTGGGCATCCCCTTGGCGGGGGTGCCTATGTTCAGACCTCCGCACTAAAGTATATCCTCATCTGTGGATTTGTCAATAGCATTGAGTGAAATGAGTGAAGTCTGACTTCACTCATTTCACTGACTGAAAATAGAAAGCCCCGACTCGTGGGAGCGGGGCTCTCCATAAGTCGGGGCTAAATCTTAAAGTACATGGCCCCCGCCGAAATCACCATAGGGGCAATCGCGGCTAAGACAATCCTCCTTCCGTCGTTGGTGGTGGCGGCGACGACTCTGGCGGCGGCGCTGGCGATGGCGATGGTAGCGAGGGTGGCGATGGTGATGGTGGTGATGGTGGCGACGTTGGTGGAAGCAAAGATGGCGTCGACAACGGCGAAGCCGAAGGCGACGGACGCGATGGCGGGGGCGGCGAAGATGGCGGTATCTTCGCGGAACCTATATATCGCCACCATACAGGTGGTACAGATTGCAACGGCGACAAGAAGGGCCATTATGTTCTCCCATTGTTTGGCACTCCCAGGATGGGTGTGCCTATGTTCAGTTCTGCGTTTAAGTATACTCCCTTCTATCGATTTGTCAATAGTGCCGTGTTTTTGCTATTGTGGTGAGGATGGCATCACGATTCATTCACCTCCACACACATAGTCACTACTCGTTCTTGCAGGCGTTACCGACGGTGGACGAGCTGGTTGAGAAGGCAAGAAAGGAGGGCATGGACACGCTCGCGCTTACTGATAGCGGAAACATGCACGGCGCGATTGAGTTCTACAAGGCGGCAGTAAATGCCGGTATAAAACCGATTCTCGGCGTTGATGCATATCTCGCGGCGCGTTCACGCCATGGAAAAGATCCCAACCTTGATGCGAAGCGTTCGCGTATCGTACTGGTGGCAGAAAATAACGAAGGATACAAGAACCTTCTCGCCCTCGTGACGAAGTCATGGACGGAAGGATTTTTTGAGCGCCCGCGCATTGACAAGGAACTGCTTCGCGAACATAGTCACGGCATTATCGCTCTTCTGCCCTCTTTTGCAGGGGACGTGGCACAGCTTCTGCGCGCGGGAGACCCGAACGGCGCCGCCGCGGCGCTCGCTGAATTCAAAAACATTTTTGGAGCCGAGAATGTCTTTCTTGAAATTACGCACCACCCGAAAGTCGCCGGGCACGAAGCTCTGATGCAGAAAATTATCGCGCTTGCGCGAGAGAGCGGCACACCACTCGTCGCCCAACACGATGTCTACTATCTGGAGCCGGGTGATCGAGAAGCAACTGAGATTATGCGTCGAATCCAACAAGGCGGCCGCGGCAAAAATGAAGATGAAGATTTCTCTTTTATTAATGAAAAAACCGCGCTCGCATTATTCAAAGATACTCCGGAAGCCGTAGATAATTCTCGAGTGATTGCTGAGAGGTGCAACCTCTCCTTTGAGTTGGGGAAATGGACCTTCCCTGCCGTGCCCGTTTCTGTCGGTTTTAAAAATCACGACGAGGAGTTGCGCGCAAAAGCGTACGCCGGCATCGCTCTGAAGGGGCTCACTGAGACAAAAGAGGTCGTTGAACGAATTGAATACGAATTGGACATCATCATCGGTAAGAAGTTTGCGGCATATTATCTCATCGTCGCCGACCTTCTCGCGTTTGCACGCAGTCAAGGGATACTGACGACCACGCGCGGGAGCGCCGCCGGAAGTCTCGTCGCCTATCTGGTCGGCATTACGAACGTTGACCCGCTCTTCTACAAACTGCCCTTTGAACGGTTCCTCAACCCGGAGCGACCGAAAGCGCCGGACATTGATATGGATATCGCCGACGACCGTCGGGACGACATGATCGCATACACGAAGCAGAAATATGGTGAGGATCACGTCGCGCAAATCGGCACCTTCGGCACCATGATGGCGCGAGCCGCTGTGCGCGACGTCGCACGCGCGCTCGGCCACTCGTATACCACCGGCGATCGAATCGCAAAGCTTATCCCCATAGGTTCCCAAGGGTTCCCCATGAGCATAGATCGCGCGCTTGAGTTGGAACCCGAATTGAAAACACTCTACGACGAAGACGATACGGCGCGGGAGGTTATTGACCTTGCGAAACGCATTGAGGGCCGCGTACGGCACGTTGGCGTCCACGCGGCCGGTGTCGTTATAGCACCGACGCCGCTTATTGAGTGGACACCTATTCAGCCGGACCCAAAAGGCACCGGTAACCTCATCACGCAATACGACATGTACTCAGTAACCGACGAGTATGGCGGTGTCGGTCTCTTGAAATTTGATTTCCTCGGTATTAAAAATCTCGCGATTCTCGCCGACGCCGTCGCGCGGGTAAAAGAGTCTCGCGGTATTGTCGTAGACATTGAGAATGTTTCCATTGATGACTCTAAAACATTTGAAATGCTCGCGCGGGGAGAGACCGAAGGCGTCTTCCAACTGAACGGTTCAGGAATGACTCGCTGGCTTAAGGAGCTCAAGCCCTCCTCCATCCACGATATTAACGCGATGGTGGCGCTCTATCGCCCGGGACCGATGGAGACCATTCCGCACTACATTGAGCGTAAGCATAATCCAAAGCTCATTCATTATTTGGACCCGCGCATGAAGGAGTACTTGGATTTTTCATACGGCATTCTGGTCTATCAGGACGACGTCCTTCTCACGGCGATAAAGCTTGGCGGCTATTCGTGGTTGGAGGCCGACGCGCTTCGTAAAGCGATGGGTAAGAAAATTCCAAAGGTCATGCAGGCGGAGAAAGAAAAGCTGACAAGAGGATTTGTGGAGTACGGCAAACTTTCCAAACAGCTGGCAGAAAAATTATGGGAGCTGATAGAACCCTTCGCCGCATACGGGTTCAACAAGGCGCACGCCGCAAGCTACGGCAAAGTCGCCTACCAAACAGCGTATATGAAAGCGAATTATCCGGTTGAATATCTCGCTTCCCTTTTGACCGCAGACTCGGGCGACACCGACTCTATAGCGATATTCGTCGCCGAAGCAAAGAGGATGAGGGTAAAAGTCTTGCCGCCGGACGTAAACGAAAGCGGTAGTGTCTTTACGGTTGTTGGCGAAAGAAGTTCGCCGGACGGTGAAGCAATCCGGTTCGGACTTTCGTCAATCAAAAACTTCGGCGACGGGATTTCAGAAGCTATCATCGCCGAGCGCAAAGCTCACGGCCCTTTCAAAACTCTTCCTGATTTTCTTTCTCGTATCAGTGCAAAGAATCTCAACCGCAAGTCGCTTGAGTCGCTTATCAAATGCGGCGCGCTCGACTCACTCAACCCTTCTCGCGGAACACTGCTGGATAACATTGAAATGCTCCTCTCCTATCATCGCGAGCTAACTGCGCCGGCCCTGTCCCAGGGCTCCCTTTTCGGCGCCGTTATCGCCCCACCTGATCTTATTCTCCCAACAGGCAAACCTGTATCGCTCGTTGACAAGCTCGCGTGGGAGAAAGAGTTGCTCGGTATTTATGTAAGCGGCCATCCGCTTGACGCGCATGAGGCGGTTGCAAAAAAGGCCGTGCTCACTATTGCGAAGATTAAAGAGGAACGTCAGTCAGGAATGCTGATCATACTACCCATCCTCGTGACGCTCGTACGGAACATTCTCACCAAGGGCGGGGAAAAAATGGCGTTTCTTACCGTCGAGGACATGAGTGATTCTATGGAGGCTGTTGTCTTCCCAAAATTACTTAAAGAGCACGCGAACGCAATCGTCGCAGGCGCCTGCCTTCTTGCAAAGGGCAAGGTTTCTATCAGGAACGGCGAGGTCTCGCTCGCGATTGAAGAGATCAGACCGCTCTAGGCGCCGAGAATAGAGAGTGCGCGAGTAAGTGCGAGCTTAACGCCGGTCATGCCGGTCGTGTAGCTTGAGTCAACCGCTGTCGTGAGTGAAGCGACGACTTTCTCTAAAGTTGGAGTATCGAGGCGCGCCGTTATGCGCGCAATGCCGTCATCGCAGTCTGATCCGTCAACACGAGCTCGGTACGCATCGTCAAGAAGACATACAGCCTCAGTCACAAGCTTCTCCGGCGCTCCGCCTCCGCGCACACACTGGCGCAAGCTGGCAAAGGCCTCTTCACGATTGCCACCGACGATGGCGGCTACGAAGTCGTGGCTGTTTACAGTGGCCGACGGAGGCGGCACCAGATGAGAGTGGGCCTCCTCACGTATCGGTTCAACGTTTTTATATATTGGCTCAACGTTCCGTGCGAGGCCCTTCACGATGTCTTCAACAGAGAGCGTCCCTTTCTTCTGCTCAAAGGATTTGAATCCTTCATACGGAGAGTACCCGCGCGGCACCTCAAGGTGTTCTTGAACAATCGCACGATGCGGCTCCGGAGTCAGCACATTCGGCTCTGCTGAAATACGAAAAGCGAAACTGCGAGCAGAACGACTCGCGAACGGCACTGCCCCGAAGAGAATCAAATATGCGAGAGCAATCGCCCACACGACGAGGGCGAGCCAGTAGAGTACGGTACCGATCGGGCCGAGTTCGAGACCGGTGTACGGGATCTGCGAGAGGTAGATAGATGCGCCGAGTACCTCGCCGATATGCGGGACTGCAGAGAGTATGACGTTCGGTGAGCTCGAGCCGCCACCTCCACCAC
>CAYGGK010000002.1:0-114016 GCA_964349555.1 uncultured Candidatus Saccharibacteria bacterium | reverse complement strand
TAGAACATCTGGTTGCCAATCAGATGATGGGAGTTCGATTCTCCCTACCCGCACCAGAAGAACAGCGTGAGGGTGTTGCGGGATGAGCAGGACGCGGGACGTCCTGCGTGGAGAATCGAAGGCCGGACCCTGAGTCTAGTCGAAGGGGAGGCGGGGTCGCGCAAACCTAGCAAGGTTATGCGTGACCGAAAGTGTAATCACGGTTCTCCCTACCCGCACCGAGAGAAGCCAAAAGAAAAGCACAAGATAGCTTGTGCTTTTCTTTTGCGCTGAACGAGGTGCGGGTATGTAATCATACAAGCACTGAAGAGCTCAAAACAGGGCTTGAAATGCCAAAAAGTCGTTGTGGAAAAAGCTGTTAACAGTGGGGATAAAGGACATAGGACATTTTACGAAGTCCGTGAAATAGTGAGTAAGTGAGCCATATTTATAAAAGCCGTGGATATTTCTTCTAAGACCCGGAAAGAGGTCGGCGCCCTAGGCGAGAAAGTCGCCGCGGAGTACCTTAGACGGCACGGATTCAGGATTAGAGACCGCAACATTGCACGCAAAACCGGCGAGCTGGATCTTATTGTGGAGAAAGATAACACGCTACATTTTGTTGAGGTAAAGACCGTCCTTGCATACGAGTTCCCGAGTGAAAAAAATATGAAAGACGACTATGATCCGTCACTAAACTTGCATGAAGCAAAGGTGCGAAAAGTCGCCCGGACGGGAGAGTGGTATGTCCTTGAGAAAAAATGGGAGGGAGAGTGGCAGGTGGACGGCGTACTTGTGTGGCTCCGCCGCAGGGACGGCATGGCGCGCGTCAGCTACCTGCCACAAATCGTTTAAACCTGCTACGATGCACCAAGCGGGCCGGAGTATGCCGGTAGTACACCTGCTTTGGGAGCAGGTAGACCGAGTCCGATTCTCGGCGGCCCGATGATTATAAGTTTGCGGTAAGGATTGCTTCAAGGGTTGGAATCTGCGGCGCGAAGACGGCGATGGCGGTTGCGATCGGCTGGGCGAGCAGAGTATCGAGCGTGTTGCCGGCCTCTCTCTCATACTCCGCCCGAATATAGGTGGCGGTGATGGCACCCAGCCTGCGCGCGCCGATCGCGCCGTTGGTCGTACTGGTGGTGATCGTCCCCACAAGCTCACCTTTTATATCTGAAATACCGCCGCCAGAGGACCCTTCTTGGGCCGCGGCTGAACCACCAAGAGCAAGCACGTCAACCGTCGTCGAGAATGTAAACACATTTTTCACCGAACCAAAAACGACGGTGGGGAAGAGTGATGACTGAATTTGGCTTGACTCAAGAAATTGCGCGCCATACGAGGCGATGACAACCGGCGCGTCCTTATAAGTCGGCGAGAGCGCGAGCGGTATAGATGGAAACGAGGAAGGGAGCGCGCTCGCGCCGGGAGCCGGTTTAGTAATCGCGAGAAATGCAAAATCATATTCACCCGTCCCGGTCGGATTCTCCTGTGTGAGAATAGTTGCGTTCGTTGTAATCCAGGCCGGTGAAATATAAATGATGGCCGCTTCGTACCTGTCGCTCGCCGGGCTCCCGGCGCGAATCGTGCAAGAGATGCCGCGGCTATACAGGAGGAAGTACTGCGCGATGTGCGCGTTGGTAAGGATAATACCTTTTGAATCAACAATGACGCCGCTACCGCTTATGGAGTGCAGACCGCTCTCGGCGGGAGCGTAACAGATAATATTCACGAGCGCCGCACGCAGGAGGTATGCGGATTCTTCAAGTAGCGCGGCTGCCTCCTCTGCGGAGAGAGTAGGAGCGGGGGTTGGTTCGACTTTTGCCGGAGCAGATACGGTAGGCGAGGGAGCCGGCACCTTCTCTGGAACGCTTGACGGCGGCGGGGCCGTGGGGACGATAGCTGGCATTACAGAAAGCGTTGATGAGGCAGTGGGCGCCGTGATCATGGGCGCCTCTGCAGGAATCACCGCTTCCCACACAAAAGAAACAATCAGGCTGAACAGTATCGCCGAGGCAACGCCGAGATAGAGAATAAAGCGACCCATTCGCATACACTACTCTAAAAATGCTATCCTCACACTGTGCGAACTTTAACGAAGGCGGGATTAGTTTAATGGTAAAACGTCAGTTTTCCAAACTGAGGTCGGGAGTTCGATTCTCCCATCCCGCACTATGGAACCTCTTGCTGTGAGGATACGGCCGCAGAAGCTTGATGACGTCGTCGGACAGGAGCACCTTGTCGGAGAAGGAAAGCCTCTTCGAGTCGCGATAGAGAAGAAACATAAATTCTCATTTGTGCTCTGGGGCCCTCCCGGGACGGGAAAGACGACCGTCGCGCGCATCTACGCGCGAGCGCTCGACGCAGAACTCTTTGAACTCTCTGCGGTCTCCGCCGGCAAGGACGACATCCGCAAGATCATATCCTCAAAATCTCACGACCGTGAAAAATTGGTGATACGGCCCAAGGTACTTTTTCTTGATGAGATACACCGATTTAATAAAAGCCAGCAAGATTTCCTTCTGCCGTATGTGGAGAGCGGGGAACTGACGCTTATCGGCGCGACGACCGAGAATCCGTCATTTGAAATTATTTCGCCGCTCCTCTCGCGCTGTCGCGTCTTTGTGCTTGAACCGCTCTCTGAAGAAGCGCTCCGTGCGATAGTTAAACGTACAAAATTAAAAGTGAACAAAGATGCGTTTGATTGGCTTCTCGGCTATGCGAACGGGGATGCGCGTAGAGCGCTCGGCATGATAGAAGGCGCGCAGAGCTTGTACGGAGAAATCACCGTTGATACGCTCAATAGGGCGCTTGAATCCCCGCATCTGCGCTACGACAAAAAGGGCGAGGAGCACTATGACACTATCAGCGCGTTCATTAAGAGTATGCGTGCGTCGCAAGCAGATGCGGCGCTGTACTATCTCGCGCGCATGGTTGAAGCGGGCGAGGATCCACTCTTTATCGCACGCCGGATGGTTATCTTCGCGTCAGAGGATGTCGGCCTCGCCCAACCAACTGCACTCGTAGTCGCCAGCGCGGTCTTCCGCGCTTGCGAGAGTATCGGCTACCCGGAATGCGCCATTACGCTTGCACACGGCGTCGCCTATCTCGCGGGGGCGAAGAAGAGCCGCTCTAGCTATGATGCCCTGCGCGCCGCACAGGCTGACGTGCGCGCCTTCGGTAATTTGCCCGTGCCGAAAAAACTCCGTAACCCGGTCACGAAATTGATGAAAGAACTGGACTACGGCAAGGAGTACGAGAAGTATCCCTCGAAGGAACTTGGGACAGGTGATAAAGAATCGTATCTGCCGGACAAAATTAAGAAAAAGAAGTACCTAAAATAAAAAACACGCGGCGCCCAGAATGGCACCGCGTGTTTTTAAAAACTTGTTACTTCACTGCGTCCTTAAGCGCTTTGGCGGCACGGAACTTGGCCGTGCGAGAAGCGGCAATGCGAATTGACTCCCCCGTGCGAGGATTGCGGCCCTGGCGCGCTGGGCGCGCCTTCGTCGCGAAGATGCCGAGACCGGCGATTGACACTTCGTCTCCCGACTTGAGAGCGGAAACTATTGAATCAACCATGGTTTCTACAGCGCGCTCGGCGTCAGCCTTCGTGCTCCCGAGAACGCCGTGTACCTTGTCTACGATGTCTGCTTTGTTCATGAATATTTTTCTACCTAGTAATAACCCTGCCCATGCTCGGTCTCTAGTGGGCCGTGCCCTGCCGAAGCCGAGCTCCGAGCGAGGCGAAGGAGGGTATGAGGGAAAGTATAGGAAATGCGCCATTTTACGCAATACCCTTGCCAAGTAGGCGTGGATAACGCGCAATTTCCTTTTCTACCGCGCGAATTCGACGACGCGGTTTTCGCGGATGATGTTGACCTTAATTTCGCCCGGATACTTAAGCTCTTCTTGTATCCTTTTAGCGATATCGCGCGCAAGCTTGTGCATCGCGAGATCGGTGATCTTCCCAGGGTTCACGAAGACGCGTATCTCGCGCCCCGCCGCGATAGCATATACCTTCTCCACGCCGGGGAAGGTGAGTGCGAGACGCTCCAAGTCACCGAGACGCTCCAGATAACGATCAACCGTATCGCGACGCGCGCCCGGCCGACCGCCGGATATAGCATCGGCCACTTGGACGATGACCGACTCGGGCGTCTCGTAGGGATACTCTTCGTGGTGCGCCTGCATCGCGAGAATAACGCCCTTATCAACGCCGAATTTCTCTAGGATTCTCCTCCCTATTTCCACATGCGTGCCCTGCACCTCGTGGTCAACCGCTTTCCCTATGTCATGCAGGAGCGCGCCTGTGCGCGCAACAGTTGCATCAGCACCCAATTCTTCAGAGAGCATTCCGGCGATATGCGCCATTTCAATTGAGTGCTGGAGGATGTTCTGGCCGTAACTGGTGCGGAAGTGGAGACGCCCGAGAAGCGCAATGAGCTTCGGCGGGAGCCCTATAACGCCGGCCTCGTACGCTGCGGCTTCGCCCTTCTGTTGCACAATCTCTGCGACTTCCGCGCGTGTCTTCTCTACCGTTTCCTCTATCTTGGCCGGCTGAATGCGGCCGTCGATAATGAGCTTCTCCAGAGAAACTTTCGCTATATGTCGCCGCAAAGGGTCAAAGGAGGAGAGCGTTATCTTGTCCGGGACGTCATCAATGATCACCTCCACGCCGGTAGCGCGCTCAAACGCCTTGATATTGCGCCCCTCCTTGCCAATAATCTTCCCCTTCACATCGTCTGAGGGGAGCGCCACCGAGAGCGCCATCGTCTCGGCATTCACCGCGTTCCCGAGTCGGTGGATTGACGTCGTGAGAATGGCGCGCGCCTTATCCTCGAGACGCTCGCGACCGTGTGCTTCAAGCTTCTGCAAACGTAAAAGAATGGCCTCTTCATAAGCTCGCTCTATTTCAGAAAAAAGTTCTTCGCGCGCCTTCTCCGGCGAGAGGTTCGCGACCTTAGAGAGTTCTCGAGTGCGTTCTTCAGACAAACTCTCCGCGACTTCTCTGGCATATGCCGCTTCCTGCTCGCGAGTGCGCACCTCGTCTTCTTTGTCATCGATATCCCTCTGGCGAGAGTCCAAGAATTCTTCTCGCGAAGAGAGCCGTTCTTCGCGTAGGGCGACTTTCTGTTCGCGTTCTTCTATCGGTGCAAGACGCTCCGTCTCCGCGACCTCTCCGCGAAATTCGGCATCAGCGATAATCTTAGCCGCCTCCTCCTTCGCCTGAAGCAATTTCTGTTTGATATCCAGCTCTACGGAACCGCGACTTGCCAGGCCAATAAGAACGCGCAAGACGTAGCCGAGCACGACCCCACCCACGCCCGAGAGCGCAAGCATAATCAATATAATTTTGAGTGACATAAAAGCGCCCTAAAAATCGAATAAAGCGAAGCGGTGAATCGATCGTAACTCCCGTGCAGAAAAGCAGTGCAAAGAAATAATAGCACAGCTGTGCATATTGACGAATGGAGGCAATATGCTACCATATAAGCCGGCGTGTAACTTTTAGACGGAGGGCTACATGATTGAAATTACACCGAAAGTGTTCTTTGACCTTTTTGTCCTGTGCCTTTCGTGGCGCTGGAATCCGAATCACGACAACCTCATGGGATGTACAACGACGGTGGATGCTGTCGTTAAAATACTCCACAAACTTAACGTGCTGACCTTCAAACAGAAGAAGGTGCTCTACAAGAACAAGGTTCTACAAGGGCTCTTTCTAATGAAAGGCAGGTCGATCCCTCAAGGAGACCTTTTAGGATTCTCTCACCAGAGGCTCGAAGAGCCGAGAATTATCTTGATTGCTTTCCCAGCTTGCGAGGAGATGAATCGGGAACGGTTGTTGCGTGACTATCGCATATTGCTTACGAACATAGGGAAAACCTATGCCGATTCGCTCGGCGACCGGTATAAGACAATCCTGACCCGCGAGGCCTATCTCGTAGCATGTGAGGAACGCGACGCACAATTCACTGATATGCGGGCGAAGGCCGCTGCGGCTACGAGGTATCGTGAACTGGTCAAAAGGGAGACACAAGGATTCGATGACGAATGAAACGGGACGGGCCGCACAATGCGCGGCCCGTCCTGAATCTTTTTATATCCGCTGATTTCCGCTACGAGCTATTTGTATACCTGGTCGACGAGGCCGTACTTCTTGGCCTCATCCGCGGTCATAAAGAAATCGCGCTCCACGTCCTTCTCAACCTTGGAGAGCGGCTGGCCGGTATTCTTGGAGAGAATCTTGTTCAGCACCGCGCGGAGCTTTAGAATCTGCTTCGCCGTAATCTCTATGTCGGTCGCCTGGCCTTCGGCGCCGCCGTGAGGCTGATGAATCATCATTTCGGCGTTGGGAAGCGCAAATCGCTTGCCCTTCTCGCCCGCAGAGAGAAGAACCGCCGCGCCGGAGGCCGCCATGCCCACGCAGACGGTGGAGACCGCTGGCTTTATATGATTCATCGTATCAACCATCGCAAGAGTCGCGGTAACCGAGCCGCCTGGAGAGTTAATGTAAAGCGAAATATCCTTCTTCGGGTCCTCTGCTTCAAGGAAAAGGAACTGGGCGATGACAAGATTCGCGACGTCGTCGTCTATCGGACCGCCGAGAAAGACGATGCGCTCCTTAAGCAGGCGTGAATAAATATCGTACGCACGTTCGCCGAATTGGCTCTTCTCAATAACCATCGGGATAAGCATGGACGAGCGAATTTGTTTTTGCATAGGTATACGTTATTTTATTCTGTCGTAGGCTCTAGAAGAAGCGGATTCTCCTGCGCAATACGCTCCCCCCACGCATAGAAAGCTCCGATGATAATCATTAGGACAATAATGACAATTGATATGACCGCCCCCCACTGCTGGGCCTGCGGGGAGGGCACCCCGAGCGGTGGAGTCTCTCCTCTTGGAAGTAGTTTTTCTGGTTCCATATTATTTGCTATCGGCATACATTTTTCGCGCACGCTCAAACGCCGCCTCGGCCGCCGCCTTCCCCTCAAAGCCCTGCACGGTTACTTCCTTGTCCTGGAGCTTCTTGTACGTTGTGTAGAAGTGTTCAATCACCTTAAGGGTGTGCTTGTTCACCTCTGCGAGATCTTGAATATCCTTCCAGCGCGGATCATCTACCGGCACGGCAATAACCTTGTCGTCGCCTTCACCGCTATCAATCATACGCATAATCGCTACAGGACGAGCGCGCACGAGAATTCCGGGAGCAAGCGGGTACGTGGTGAGCACTACTACATCAAGCGCGTCCCCATCGTCCCAGAGCGTCTGCGGTACGAAGCCGTAATCGAAGGGGAAGTCCTGCCCGGTGTGCGCGACCCGATCGAGCGCAATCAATCCCGTCTTTTTATCAATCTCATATTTATTGTGAGAACCTCTTGGTATCTCAATGATGACGCTCATCTCCCCTTTGGTCCCCGGATCGACATCGTGCAATAGATTCATGGTGTGTTCAGTATATTACTCATCCTTCGCTTTGTCGCGGTCTTCGCTTGCATCTGCCGCCGTTTCGTCGCTCGCGGGAAGGACGGTGAGCTCTTCTTCAGCCGGAAGCACAGTGGTCTGTGGCGGTTCGTCGGTGACAACCTCAACACTCTCCGTCGGCATAATCCCCGCCTCTTCAGAGGGCGTAGCCGTAACCTGCTCGCCGTCTGATTCTGCGACCTCCTCACCGGCAGCTTGCGAAGACGCAACTGCACTTGGGTTTTCATTGTCGCTTCGCTCTGTGAAAACCTCGGCGCCCGCCGAGACGATATCAATATTCCACCCCGTCAACTTTGCGGCGAGGCGCACGTTTTGTCCGCCTCTGCCGATGGCGAGCGATTGTTCATCCTCGGCGACTGTGACCGTCGCGCGGTGGTTGTCCTCATCTAGCACGACCTCAAGCGGCGTGGCGGGTGAGAGCGCCTCTTTTATGAATTCCTTCGGACTGTCGTTCCACTCAATGATATCGATGCGCTCCCCGCCGATCTCGCTCATGACGGTAGAGACTCTGACTCCTCTCTGGCCAACGAGCGAGCCGACCGGGTCAACGTGCGGGTCAAGCGAAGCGAGGGCGATCTTAGTGCGACTGCCCGCCTCACGCGCAAGCGCTTTGACTTCTATAGAGCCGGCCGCCAGTTCGGGCGCTTCAAGTTCAAAAAGTTTTACGACAAACTTCGGGTGGGCGCGAGAGAGCCGAAGATATACGCCGCGGAATCCTTCGTCAACCGCGTAGAGATACGCCCTTATGCGTTCGCCCATACGGTAGCGCTCGCCCGGAATCTGCTCTTCGTAGGGAATAATACCGATCGTGCGCCCGAGGTCCACATATATCGCTCCGCGCTCCATCCGCTGGACGATGCCGCTCACTATTTGGCCCTTCTTCTCGCTAAACTCCTCCATCATGGAGAGCTTCTCCGCTTCGCGCACTTTTTGGATAACCACCTGTTTTGCGGTCTGCGCCGCGATGCGGCCGAAGTCGTCCTGAGGCTCAAGCGGGAAGACGATTTCTTCGCCGAGAGAAGCGCCGCGCTTTATCAGCTTTGCGTTTGCGAGAAGAATATGTTTCTCAGAATCAAAACGCGGGAGTTCTCCTTCAACTAAATCATGCTCTGCATGGTCGCTCGACCATCCGCCGTGCGGATGATGGATATGCTCTTCCGGCTCCTCATCCGTGGGGAAACGCGCCGTCGTCTCGTCGACGACGGTCTTCACCTGCTCAAAAGTGACCGTACCGGTGTTGAGATCAAGGTGAGCGCGCACGACTTGTCCGCGCTTACCGTACTCGCGCTTATAGGCAGTCGCCATTGCGCTCTCAATGGCTTCAACCATCGTCGCGCGACTGATGCCTCTCTCTTCAAACTCTCCGAGCACTGCATTGATGGTCTTTAGATCAATCATATGGAATGTGTATGTCGCACTTTTATAAAGAAAGCCCCGAAGGGGCATTCATTTGTAAAGTAGTGTACCAAATGCTTCCGGCACGTCAATAGCGTGTACGAGTCCAGTACCTTTGGCACTCCTCGTCTGTGCAAAGCGCGTCGCGCCAAGGGCGGAGCGCGGTATACTTTGCTGTATATGCACGTTTCGGAAGGGGAGCTGAAAGAATTCATTATTGACTCAGGTCTTGTCGCCAAGAAGGACATCGACTCGGCCGCCGAGGAGGCGAAGAAGCGGGGGGCTTCTCTCGGCGACATCCTTGTGGCGCGTGGGTCCCTGAGCGAAGACGCTCTCCGCCGCATTCAAGCCTATGTGCTCGGTATTCCGTTTGTTAATCTCAAAGAGTACCGTATCCCGGCCGATGTACTGTCGCTTATTCCGGAGCCCATCGCGCGCACCCATAACATCGTCGCCTATAAAAAAGAGGGGGAGTCGCTCGAAGTGGCGATGCTTGACGTCGGCGATCTTGCTTCAATTGATTCGGTGCGGAAAAAGACCGGACTTAAAATATTGTCGCGGTTAACCGATACCGACAGCATCAAGCAAGCTCTCTTGCAGTACCAGAAGTCGCTCAAAGACGAGTTCGGCGACATTATTTCAACCGAGGCGGGGAAAATTCGTGTTATTGCGGAAGGAAATAAAGACCTCTCTGGAGAAGACTTGAAGAGGATGGCGGAGGACTTGCCTATCGTGCGTATCGTAGACACCCTGTTGCGGCATGCCATCGTGCAAGGCGCGTCCGACATCCACATAGAGCCGATGGAAACCGAGGTCCTCGTCCGCTACCGAATTGACGGCATTCTCCACGATGCGATGACTCTGCCGAAGAATGCCGCGGCCAGCATCGTCGCGCGCATAAAGGTGCTCTCCAATCTGAAGTTGGATGAGAAGCGTCTCCCACAGGATGGACGATTTAAGATGGAGACGGAGGCCGACAGAGTCTCATTCCGTGTCTCCATCCTTCCGACTTTTTTCGGTGAAAAGACGGTTATGCGACTATTGCGAGAAACGGGAGAAGGATTCACCCTTGAAGTACTTGGTTTTCATGGCGAGAACATGGAGCGCATCCATCGCGCACTCGCGCAGACAACCGGAATTATCCTTATCTCCGGCCCAACAGGGAGCGGCAAGACGACGACGCTCTACACCATGCTTGATATTCTCAACCGTCCGGACGTAAATATTTCCACTATTGAAGACCCTATTGAGTATCAGATGAAGCGGGTGAATCAAACGCAAGTGGCACCGCAGATAGGGTTCACCTTCGCCAACGGCCTTCGTTCACTCGTGCGCCAGGACCCCGACATCATCATGGTCGGTGAAATCCGCGACGGAGAGACGGCCTCGCTTGCGATTAACGCGGCGCTTACCGGCCACCTCGTGCTCTCTACCATTCACACCAACAGCGCCGCTGGCGCCATTCCGCGCCTCATCGATATGGGAGTTGAGCCCTTCCTTCTCGCCTCCACTATCCGCGTCATCATCGGCCAGCGCCTTGTGCGCAAGTTCTGCGATCCGAAAGAAGCGTACACGATGGACAAAACAATGCGTGCAAAAATTGCAAGCGACGAGGAATTTAATAATGCTTTTAAGGCGCTCCAGGCGGAAAAATTAGTGAAGGCAGGGACGACGCTGGACGACATTCCGTTCTATCGCCCTACGCCTTCGCCCGAATGCGCAGACGGGTACCGAGGACGAATCGGTATCCATGAAATGCTTGCCGTTTCTCCCTCCATACGAGAGATTATGCTCCGCTCAAGCACGAGCGATGCAATTGAGGCGCAGGCGAAGAAGGAAGGTATGCTTACCATGCTTGAAGATGGGCTCTACAAGGCCGCGCGCGGCATCACGAGCATCGAGGAAGTGCTCCGTACCGTGAGCGAATAATTATGAAATTCCGCGCGCATATACGAAAAGAAGGTGCACCGGACCAGATACGTGTCGTTGAGGCGGCGTCGCGCTTCGCAGTGTATGAGCAGATACAGAAGGAGGGCGGTGTCGTCACTGAACTTCACGAGAACGAGAGCTGGGCTGCCTTACCCTCCTGGCTCTTTATCAGTTTCGGGACCGGAGTAAAACGCCAGGAGATTATTCATATGGCGAAAAACCTCTCGGCGATGCTCGCCGCAGGGCTCTCGCTCACACGCGCACTCTCCGTCATTGAACGGCAGTCGAGCAATAAGAATTTGAAAACAATGGTCATCGGGCTCTCTGATGCGGTGGCGAAGGGATCTTCATTCCACGAAGCCCTCGGAGCGTATCCAGGAATATTCCCTGAGCTTTTTGTTGCGATGGCCCGGGCGGGAGAAGAATCCGGCTCGCTCTCCGATGCACTTGCTACCGTCGGACTACAAATGGAACGGTCTGAAGAACTCAGACGCAAGATCAAGGGCGCAATGATTTATCCGTCAATCGTCATTGCGGCGATCATCGTCGTTGGCGTGCTGATGCTTCTGTTTGTCGTTCCAACGCTGACTAAGACATTCTCCTCCCTCGGAGTGGAGCTACCACTCGCCACTCGAGCTATCGTCGCTATCTCCAACTTTATGGTGAATCATTCAATCCTCGTGCTCTCGGCAATAATACTCTTCGTCGTTGGCGGCATCGCATTCGTTCGCTCAAGACGAGGAGGGAACATCGTCCTCGCTCTTGCCCTTCATCTGCCGGTAGTGGGTGAGCTTGTGCGCGAAACGTACGCGGCACGCGTTTCGCGCACACTCTCCTCTCTTCTCTCTTCCGGCGTGCCGATATTGAGTGCGCTTTCCATAACCAAAGAAGTCGTGCATGCGCCTATTTTTGCGAACGTGGTAGAAGAGGCCGAAGAGCGCATAAAGAAAGGCGAACTCCTTTCCGCAGCGTTCTCAGAACATTCCCGTCTCTATCCAATCCTTATGAGTGAGATGATCTTGGTGGGGGAGGAGACTGGCAAGGTTTCTGAAATGCTAAAACAAATCGCAGAATTTTATGAAACGGACGTTGCCGAAAAGACAAAGAATCTCTCTACTATCATCGAGCCGGTTCTTATGCTCTTCATCGGCGTGGTTGTCGGCATATTTGCCGTTTCTATGATCGCGCCTATTTATTCGCTCTCGTCCGTTATCTAATCATCTCGTGATTGCGTAGGTGCCTGGTACCACTGTCCACGAGCCGCCCGGCCCGGAGGGAAAAAGAGTGCTCCCTAAACCTGTTTCGTATATAACTTCTGCGAAATTTTTCACTCCGATACGCCATGCAGTCACCTCGCGCAGTCTCATGCTGTTCTCGAGCAAGATCTCCCCGTGTCCTGCATACACCAAGAGGGCGCCGCTGACGCTGTTCTTCACTGTAATCGCCTTATTCAAGCCGCCGTCCTCCGCAGAGTTATTTTGCGAAACGAGGAGCACATACGACCCGTCGCCAGAGCCTTCAAATACGCTTGAGTTTTCAAGTAGAATCGTGCTCCCGGCCGACCGGTCTGAAGGATCGTCGGCGATAATGGGAATGCTCTTCCCGCTTTGCGAGGACGACACGCGAACTGTTGGGGCATTTTGAATAATAATGTCCCCCTTCACCCACACGGGGCCATTCAATGTAACGATGAAGTTGGTTCCTTGAATGGTAAGATCGCAATTTATTTTTTTCGGACCAAGCGTGATCGTGTCCGATATAACGTAGGGGCATGGAGTCGTGTGGGTGCCGCCCGCAAGCGCGGCGGCCTTCCACTCTTCAATAAGTTCGTCAGAAATAGGAAGGGTCGTGGTTGGCTGATCGGCGCTCCCAGGGAACTGCGTACCGCTAACCGACGTGTTAGAAATTGTTTGATAGTATGCATTTCCCCCAAGGGTAGAGTTTTTGATGGTGCGCGCGTAACCGGAGCTGGTTGCGTATATGCCATCAATGAGTCCGCTCGAGCCTGCCGACACAACCGTACCGCGTACCATATTGCTGTTTTGTCCCGTCACGGGGCCGTTGGCATAGACGTTACCGCGAACGGACGCATTGTTTTCAAGAAAGAGTCCGCCGTTGCCGGCCTGAACACCGAAGGCAAACGAGACGACTTGTGTGTCGATGCTCACGTTGGCCCGTACTTCTTTCGTGGCGACCGGGCGTGTGCTGTTCGGCACAAAGCCGGTGGCGATCAGTCTCTTCGTGTTGCCGTTAACGGTTGCGACTGAAATTCTGAAAGTCCCATTGCCGAGCGCGGTCTCATTTTCTCCCAAGTATCCACTGTTCCGATTGAGCTCGTAGACCGCCTTATCGATACCGGCTTCGGCGAGTGAGAGCGCCTGCGCTGAGGCGAGCGAAAAACGGCTCGCCTGTATAGCGCCCGTATAATAATTGAGAAATCCTGCGGTAACGGTTGTGATAACAGCGCTCACGACAAGGGCGAGAACGAGAACATAGCCACGTGAGAAGACGGGGAGCAGGTGTTTCATATATTTTTCAAATAAATACGTTCACGAAGGTGTGTGCGGACCGCTTCTCCGCGTATCATAACACTCGTTGTCGCATCAATCGTGACACTTGTTACGGAAGAGAAGACGGGGCTGTCGTAAGCGAAACTGAGAGCGTCAAGCATGCCGGACAAACGTTTCTGTCCAGAAACTCTGACACTGCCGGGCGCCGCATCAATGAGACGATACGCGCTCTCCCCAGAAGCATAGATGCCGACATAATCGTACGCTCCATCTATAATGGCGCCAGTAGCGTCCAGAGAGGGGAGTTTGAAAATCGCCGTCGTTGCTCCGGAATCGTAATTGACACCGGAAAATGAGTGGGCCGCGACGACACTTTCGGCCTGTGCGCCGTTTGTGCGTGTCGCGTCCATGATACTGCTCCCGTCGAGAGTAATGCCGATCGATGTTTGGTGGAAGGTGATGAGACGTCCATACATGATATAGAGCTGTACGATTGTCAGCAGAAGAATCACCGAGAGCGCCATGGTGACGAGAACTTCAACGAGAGTAAAGGCCCTTGGCATATGTTAGAGACCGCCGACTTCAGTGACAAGCGTCGTCAGTGAAACAAAGCGAGGAAGTCCGCTCGCTCCTAACCAGGAGACGCTTGTTCTTACCTCTTTTGTTTTTTCGTTCCAGACCGTCACGCTCGTGCTTGCCACTCCTTGAGGCATATTCGCGAGTCCCTGATCATAGAATGCGCCGCTCGGCGGGAGCGCCGCGTATCCAAGCGCACGGAGTTCGTCAAGTTTGCTGTTTGCGATACGAAATGCATTGTTTTCATATGCGATGTCACGAGTGAATGTCGTCGAAGTGATGACGACCGTTACGAAGGCCGCCGTAACGCTCATGATAAAAAGCGCGACGAGCATCTCAATCAGCGTAAATCCGCGTCTTTTTTCTGCAAAAATCACTTCTCAAGTATACCAAGCGTAAGGCCTGTAGACCTTTGCTATACTCTACCGTATGCTCATTGTCGCTAATTGGAAGGCGTATGTTGAAGAATCCGCAAGGGCGAAGAATCTCTTCGCCGAGAGCAAGAAGCTTGCAAAAATAAGCGACGCAACCATTGTTCTTGCGCCCCCCGCACCACTCCTTGGCGCACTCGCGGCACATAACAAGTCGCCCGTTGCTTTTGCCGCGCAAGACATTTCCGCTACGACCGGAGGTGCGAAGACGGGTGAAGTGACCGCGAGCGCGTATGCGGCCGCAGGCGCGACCTACGTCCTCATCGGTCACTCAGAACGCAGGGCGGCGGGCGACACGAATGCCACCGTCGCCCTTAAGCTTGTCCATGCACTTGCGCACGGACTTACGCCGATCCTCTGTGTCGGCGAACAGTCACGTGACGGCGAAGGTCGTTATCTCGCGGTGGTTCGCGAAGAACTCACCACGGCAATCAAACCTCTCGCACAAAAAGAACGCATGAAGGTCATCGTCGCGTACGAGCCGATCTGGGCCATCGGAAAAGACGCAAAAAGCGCCATTGGTCCGAACGAACTTGCCGAGATGGTTTTGTATATTCGTAAAGTGCTCTCTGAGCTTCTCGTAGGGAAAAGCTCTGCCCGTTCACTCGTACTGTATGGCGGTTCGGTTGAGCCGGATAATGTGCGCGATCTCGCGGCAAGTTCTGGTATTGACGGGTTCCTCATCGGACACTCTTCGGTCGACGCTCACGAGTTCTCGTTGTTGGTGAAACGCCTTACGTAGTATGCGCACGGTTCGCGATATCCCGGTATGCCAGAATATTCCGATACTGGTGCGCTCCGCGCTAAACGTGCCGGTTGAAAACGGCCGCGTGGTGAATGACTACCGTTTGCGCCGCGCACTCCCCACGCTTCGCTATCTGAGCGAACGCGGAGGGCGTATCGTGCTCATAGGTCATCTTGGCGAGAATGGCACAGAAACGCTCTCACCGGTCGCAAAAGCGCTCGGCATGCTGACTTCGGGCGTCTCATTTTTTGGTGAGACTATCGGCGTCCGCGCGCGCGCGGCTGTTCGCGACCTCTCTCCGGGAAATATTCTCGTGATGGAAAACCTGCGGCGCCACAAAGGCGAGCGAGCGAACGATCGACTATTTGCGGAAGAGCTCGCGGCGCTGGCTGATGTATTTGTTGAAGATTGTTTTGACACGTGTCACCGGTCTCACGCTTCTATTATCGGCGTTCCGAAGATTCTCCCTTCGTATGCCGGACTACTCCTTGAAGAAGAGGTTCGGGAGCTTACGCGTGCCCTCGCGCCCGCCCGACCGTCTTTTGCCGTTATTGGCGGCGCGAAATTTAATACAAAAGAGGCTGTGCTTACCGCGCTTTTAAAGACGTACGACCAGGTGTTCGTCGGCGGAGCGCTTGCCAATGATTTCCTAAAAGCGTCCGGGCAGTCCGTGGGGAAGTCGCTCGTATCTGAAACGGCAAATGAAATTGGCATAAAAAAACTCTTGGCGAATCCAAAACTGATACTGCCGATTGATTCCGTTGTCGTCAACGACGCAATCTTAGATCATGGGCCAAAGACGAGGGAGCTTCTTGCGCAGTACGCCGACAAAGCAAAGACTATTCTCTGGAACGGTCCTCTCGGTAAATACGAGGACGGTTTCATTGACACGACAAACAGCTTCGCGCACGCGGTCGCGAACTCTAGTGCACGCTCCGTTGTCGGAGGCGGCGACACCGTCGCCGCCATTGAAAATCTCGGCCTCTTGCCTCGTTTCTCATTCGTCTCTACCGGTGGTGGCGCAATGCTCAACTTTCTCGCCGATGGCACCCTCCCGGGCATTGACGCTCTCGCGTGGCGCTCAAACGCATGACGAATTTTTTTGCACCATTGACGTACTCCCAGGACTGATACGTTTCATAACATGTTCCCGTTACACAGCCCACTGACCGATACCTTACGTGAGGAGCTCATTGCTTATGACGACCTTACCGCGGCGCTTCTCGCGCGACGCGACATTCTGACGAGAGACGAGGCGGAAAAATTCCTTCACCCGTCCTACGATACCCACGTACTTGATCCGTTCTTGATGACCGATATGCACAAGGCATCGCGGCGCTTTGCCGACGCGATTGTATCTGGAGAAAAAATTGCCGTGTGGAGCGACTACGACTGCGACGGTATTCCGGGTGGCGTTCTCATGCACGACTTCTTAAAGAAAGCTGGTGCGAATTTTGAAAACTATATTCCTCATCGCCACAACGAGGGGTACGGCATGAACGAGGATGGTGTGAAAAAACTTGCAGAGAGTGGGGCGACACTTATCGTCACGGTAGATTCCGGTATCACGGATGTTGGCCCCGTCACACGCGCGAACGAATTGGGAATGGACGTTATTATTACGGACCATCACCTTCCCGGGGAGACACTGCCGGATGCGTTCGCGATTTTGAACCCGAACGCGCGAGCCGACGAGACGTATCCGTTCCATTCTCTCTGCGGCTCGAGCGTCGCATGGAAACTCGTCTGCGCGACGCTTGCGATCGAACCCTCACTTCGCGACAAAGTGCCCGAAGGGTGGGAGAAATGGCTTTTGGACATGGTCGGGCTCGCCACCATCGCGGACATGGTTCCTCTTGTCGGGGAGAACCGTGTACTCGCGACGTACGGACTACTCGTGATGCGGAAGTCGCCACGCGTGGGATTACAAAAATTATGCCGAGGTATGCGCCTCAATCAGCGCTCAGTAACTGAAGACGATGTTGGTTTCATGATAGCTCCACGCGTGAACGCGGCGAGTCGCCTCGGTGATGCTCGCGACGCCTTTCGCCTCTTCACCACCTCTGACGAAAACGAAGCCGACGAACTAGTGCGGAAGTTAGAGAAAGCAAACCGACAAAGAAAGGCGGAGGCCGGAGCGGTTACGCGCGCGGTGCGCGCACGCATAAAAGAGCGTGGAGAGGTACGAGCCGTCATTGCGCTCGGAGACCCCGAGTGGCGGCCGGCATTGCTCGGTCTTGTCGCCGGCAACATCGCAGAGGAATTTGAGCGACCGGTATTTCTTTGGGGGAGGGAAGGAAACATGAGTCTCAAGGGCTCGGTGCGGAGCGGCGGGGCGATGCATGTGCTCGAGCTCATGCGTGCAACTGAAGGCACGTTTGAAGAGTTCGGCGGGCACGCCGCCGCTGGTGGTTTCACCGTGCGCGATACCGAAGTATTTTTTCTTGAAGATCGTCTTGTTGAAGCGCACGAGCATATGGAAAAAGAAGAAGCGGTCGGGGATGATCTTTCCCAACATGCCGACGCGGTGATGGCCCCGGAAGAGATGGATGCTTCTTTTCTGACGAAAGTAGAGAAGCTCGCACCATTTGGCATGCAAAATCCAAAACCAGTGTTTCTGCTTCGAGACGTCACGGTACAAGAAGTGTCGCGCTTCGGGAAAGGAGAGGAGCACTTAAAATTGAAAATTGGTATTGCTGAGCAAGGGAGAAGCATTGATGCGGTAACGTTCTTCGTAAAAGGGCCTTTGGCTCGCACGTCCGGCACGCTCACGCAAGGGAGTCGCGTGAACATTCTTGCCCATCTCGAACGAGACACGTTTTCTCGCGCGAGCTCAGTACGTCTACGTCTCCTCGACATTCGCGCTTCTTGAGCGAGCCGGCAGGAGAGAAAAAGCATGTAGTATTGGCCTAGCGGCCCGAGTGCTTGCTTTTTCTTTCTTGGCGACGAGCTATACTTCTCCAATGAAATTCACCATCCACGCTGACGGCGGGGCGAGAGGGAACCCAGGACCTGCTGGGGCTGGGGCGGTCGTCCGCGACGAATTCGGGAGCCTGATTACGAGTGTTTCAGAGTTTCTTGGAAAGCGCACGAACAATTTCGCCGAGTACGAGGCGGTCATTCTCTCCTTTGAAGCATTAATAAAAATTGTCCCGGCCGCGAAACGTAAAACGACGGAAGTGGTGGTAAAGCTTGATAGCGAGCTTATTGTGAAGCAGATGAATAGTGTATATCGAGTGAAGCACCCGGTCCTGAAAGAACAATACGCGCGTCTCGCGCAGGCCGCCGCCGTCTTCGGTGTCGTATCCTTCACCCACGTTCCACGGGAGGAAAACAGCGACGCCGATGCCCTCGCTAATGCCGCCATGGACCGTGGCTCGTCTCGTTAATTTGCGAAGCGCTTTTCAATAACATCCCAGTTAAGATTTGCAAAGAACGCATCAATATAATTCTTTTTCTCCGCAGGCATATAGTCCACCATATACGCGTGCTCCCAGAGATCTACCGCAAGTAACACCGATAGCCCAGCGAGCTGGCCGAGCTCATGATCATTCACAAATACGGTATGGAGTGTCTTCCCGGACTGGTCTGCATACACCACTACCCAGCCAATGCCACGGCTTCCCGCGACCTCACGAATATGTTCTTCGAGGCTTTGTTCTGCATATTTTTCTTCCACTGCTTTCGCGAGCGCGCTACTTGCCGCAAGTGAAGTCTGTCCATTCTCAAACTGTTCAAAATAGTACTCATGCATGCGCATGCCGTCGAATTCAAATGCGAAGCGGCGACGCAGTTCGGCAATGAGATACGCATTGCCTTCTGCATCTGCCTCTTTCAGTGCTCGTATCTTCTCCATAATAAGATTCACATGCTTCACGTAGCCCTCGTACAAGCCGAGATGCACCTTGATCTGTTTTTCAGAAAGCCCATTGAGAATAGGGAGATTGAACTGTTTTGCGCTGTATTGCATATCCCTTATCATACTCTATACTCCTTATATATGAATATAGAATCACCAAAACAAGGCGGGCCCGAGAATCAGAGCGAGGGTGTGGAGGAAAGGCTGGTTGCCTTTATCGAGGAGCATCCGGAATACGCAGATCGAGACTTCTCTCAAAAAGAAATCCATCAAGCGGCGGAACTTATTAGTGGCAAAGACTTTAGTGCGGACGAAGACGTTATACGGCGCGCACTTGATGCCCGCCTTTCTGTGCGCGAAACGGGAGAAAAAGTGCCAGTGATAGATAACTACGGCAGGGTAGTTGGCATGGCAGAAAATAAAGAAGATGCAAAGAGGATAGTTTCAGAAGACAGTAGGACACACGACTCAATGTAATTAGGAACGCCCGCGGGGTCATACAGACCCGCGGGCGCTTTGTTTTCAGTGAACCATCTTGATTTTCAGTGGACCATTTTGCGTGTCCTTATATAGGCCCTCGCAAGATCCATAACCTTGGATGCTCGTTCGAGACCTCCACACGCTAGGACAAAGAGCTCGCCTTTCCTGCTTAGGTAAAACCCTTCACTCCGCATCCACTGAATATCTTTCTTCGCAGCTAACTTCCCTTGCCGGATTCTGTGGAGAAAGTTCATCGTCTTCTCCTCTACTTTTGTTTTGCCCTGCCGACATAGTACTACACATTAACCAATCATGCAAGTTTACGCTTTAGAATCGTCGCCCATCGTTGGTATGAGGGAAGTCTGACTTCACTTATTTGAGAGGTCAAAACTGAATAAAGGAAATGCCCGCGACTTCGCGGGCATTTGCGATAAGACGAAATAGCGGAAAAATCACGCAACAGACTTCATGATGAATCCTTTTCGTGGGCCTCTTGGGCTTTACGGAAATTCTTCAGACTCACCTCTTCGCCGTACTTGCTCAGGACGAATTCTCCACTGGAAACGTAGCCGGGTTTGAGTTTCCCTTGTATGTAACCCAGCGTCTTCGCCTGCTCGAACACGGCTTCCGCGACAGGAGTGTTTATGCTCGAAAACGCACCTGAGTGGCCCTTACCATCGTCGAAATATTCTCTAACGAAAATTTCCGACTGGCGGTAGCGGACTAAGTCCGCGTGGGTTTTTCCTCTGTTGCTCCATGCCGGGTACAGTATTCCCAGTAACTTCTCGAGTGTTTCGATTGTTTCCTTTTGTTGGCACATAGCCATCTCCTTTCGCTTGGTTAATCAAAAACTGCTTCCATTGGAAAACTACACGAAACCATTCTTGTAGTCAATCTTATGTAAGTGTCTAGCGAGTATTCTTTAGGCAGTGAAAAATTACAAAAGAAATTAAGATTTAATTGTACAAACAGTCCCATTTGGGTTTAAAGCAAAGCTAGGAGTAGCAGAGTTTAAATCTGTAACACCGAGTAAGGTTGGTTTAAGAGTTGTAAGATCTACAAGATAGTACCTATATTGAGAAGTATACGGAGCAGTATATACGACGGATTCTCTAAATAGTGCCTTGTGATATTTTGAAGACGCATTGAGCAAAGTTATTACCACTCGCTCGTCGTCGGTTGCTGTGTGGTCATTCGGATCAGGCGCTCTAACTGGTGCGATAAATCTTTGTACATCTAATATCAGGGGTGTTTTTTGAGTGTCCAAGAGGGAATCAAAAGTGTATATAAAGTTACCGCTAGTGTTTCTCTGTTCGAAAAGGTCTTCATGTGCATCAAAGTAAAATCCATCGATTTGCCGAGGATATGCAGGTTGTGGCATTCCAAAATGATCTCCAAAAGGGTCTTGTGCATCATTAGTACACGTAGAAATAGAGTTGATTTCACCCTTTATATCTCTCAAAACATTTCTATCCGAGTAAATATAATAAACCCCGGTAGCTATAATGATTACTACAATAACCCATATCCATTTAAGTGAAGTCATGGGGCGAAAATTTAAATAGCGCCCGCTTTTTTGAGGGTGGCGAAGGCGCCGTTCTTTTTAATAGTTTTGAGGCCCTTGACGGAGACGTCTACCATAACGGTCTTGCCCAACTCGGCGACATAGATACGACGCTTTTGGAGATTGGCCTTCCGGCGGACTTTGCCGGTAGGGTTAAACTGCGTCGCGCGGGTGCGATTAGAGTACCGTCCGCCGATTTGTGTACTCTTGCCGGTGATTGCGCAGGTGCGTGCCATAAGTCGCCCCATGGTAGCATGGAACACGAAACGAGCAAATATGGAGACCATTCTTTTTCTTATCGTTCTTATTCTCTCGGTTATCGCACACGAGGTAGCGCATGGTTACGCCGCCAACTCGCTCGGAGATCCCACCGCGCGATTGGCCGGCCGCCTCACTCTTAATCCGCTCCCGCACATAGACTTCATGGGTTCTCTCATTATCCCCGCCCTCCTTGTCTTCACTCACTCACCGGTGCTCTTCGGCTGGGCAAAGCCAGTTCCTTACAATCCCTATAATCTTAAGCCCCAACGACTCGGCGAGGTCCTGGTTGCTGTCGCAGGAAGCGCCACAAACATCCTTCTCGCCGTTATCTTTGGGCTCATTGTCCGCTTTGGTTCGACTCCGCTCACCACAGGCAGCACACTGCTTTCTGAGCCGGCGCTTGCGCTTGCGGGAACTATCGCGTTCACAAACCTCTTCTTAGGCCTCTTTAATCTTATTCCCTTCCCTCCGCTTGACGGGTTCACCGCGCTTCGCTCCGCGCTTCCATGGCGTCTTTCTTCAGGTCTAAGCCGCCTGGAACAACGGATCCACGCGGCAGGCGCGCTTTCACTTGTTCTTTTCTTACTGCTTTTTGTGTATATTTTCTCCACACCATTTTTCAACTTCGTTCGCTGGCTCTTCGGACTTCTCACGGGTGCTACACTATAGGGGATGGAGTATCAAGTACCGCAGTTCATTGAAGTGGAGGACAAAATAATTGGGCCTCTGACCTTAAAACAATTTATTTATGTCGCCGGGGCGGGCGGGCTCTGTGTTGTCTTTTTCGTGTATCTGTCGTTCGTCTTCGCCTTTCTGCTGTCTGCACCGGTCGTTGGGCTCGCCGCGGCGCTCGCTTTTTATAAAATAAACGGAAAACCTTTCATTGAGGTGCTTGAGGCCGGTTTTAACTATTATACCGGCGCGAAGCTGTTTCTATGGAAGCATCGAATACCGAGCGAAAAGGAGCTCGGCTCCGCAGCCTCTGCCGCCGCGGCGGCGGCAGAGGCTGCGCGTCCAGCTCGTGGCACGCCGAAGCTGACGCGTGGCAAGCTCTCAGAACTCGCGTGGTCGCTCGATATTCAACGGTCGAGGGATGAGGGTCAGCAGACTACATAACTATGGCCACAAAACCAATAGGAGCGACCCAACAATTCGTCCCGGTCAAAGAGATCCGCAACGGAACTATTATTCTGAAGGATGGCGGATATCGCGGCGTGCTCATCTGCTCCTCTATCAACTTCGGACTCAAGTCGGCAGACGAACAGCATGCTATTACCCTTGGATTCCAAAACTTTCTCAATACGCTTGATTTCTCCATTCAGATCGTCATTAATTCGCGCAAGATGGACCTGCGGCCCTACCTAGCGCTCCTGGAGGAGAAGATGCCGGAACAAAAAACTGAACTTATGCGGATTCAATTGCATGAATACATCGAATTCGTGCGTTCATTTACCGATCATGCGAATATCATGACGAAATCCTTTTATGTCGTCGTGCCCTACTCGCCGCGCGTTTCGGTAACCGAGACACTCAATTTTTTTAAGCGCCTGCCTGGCGGCGCGGCGGGGGGAAATACCTCGGCGGCCACTTCGTTTGAAGAAGACCGTCTCCAGCTTGAGCAACGGCTTTCTCTCGTTGCAGGGGGTCTCTCCGGCACCGGTGTTCGTGCCGTCCAACTCGGCACTGAAGAGGTCATAGAGCTTCTCTACCGCTCCTTCAATCCAGGCGAGCTGGAGAATCCCATTCGCTTGGACGCCTA
This sequence comes from uncultured Candidatus Saccharibacteria bacterium, assembly GCA_964349555.1. GTDB lineage: Bacteria > Patescibacteriota > Minisyncoccia > Phycocordibacterales > Phycocordibacteraceae > C7867-001. The sequence continues at coordinate 91,037 of CAYGGK010000002.1, read as the reverse complement.
GCTATATGTCATTACTTGATTTTATTAATCGCAAAAAAGAAAATGCTCCGGAGGTGGTTCCGGTCTTGCCGAGAGATATTTATAAGCAGGGGTCTCTCGACTTCGTTGATACGATAGCGCCTACGGCGCTCCAGATAGGAGCACGCGAGCTGGAGCTTGGAGAAAAGTTTGTTCGCGCTTTTTACACCATTTCGTACCCGCGATTCCTCACCGACGGCTGGTTCTCTCCAGTTGTCAATTTGGATAAAGTGCTTGACGTTTCCATCTTCATTCACCCAATAGAAACAGCGCAGGCGCTCCGTGGCTTCCAGAAAAAAGTCGCCGAGGTCCAGAGTCAGATTAGCGAGCGGGAGTCGCGAGGGCTTGTACGCGATCCCCTGCTCGACACGGCGTACCAAGACTTAGAGAGCTTGCGAGACAACCTCCAACAAGCGCAGGAAAAACTCTTTGATGTCGGACTATACCTTGCTCTCTATGGAGACTCTAAAGAAGAGATTGATAAAACCGAGGGGGACATCCGCGGCATTCTTGACTCAAAGCTCGTCTATACCAAGCCGGCGCTATTCCAGCAGGAGCAAGGGTTTCGCTCCTGTCTCCCGCTCGGAAGCGACGAACTCCTTGTCAATTCAAAGCTGAATTCTTCTCCGCTCTCCTCAATTTTTCCGTTTGTCTCCTTTGACCTCACAAGCGACCGCGGCATCCTCTACGGAATCAATCGACACAATGCTTCGCTTATTCTCTTTGACCGCTTCTCGCTTGAGAACTACAACTCCGTCATCTTCGCGAAGTCCGGTTCGGGGAAGAGTTATGCAACAAAACTTGAAGTGTTACGTTCGCTGATGTTCGGGACGGACATCATCGTCATTGACCCGGAGCGCGAATACGAACAGCTCGCAGAGGCCACTGGGGGACGCTCGTTCCATATTTCACTCTCGTCTGAACATCACATTAATCCGTTTGACCTGCCGCCGGTCAAAGAAGACGAGAATCCTAAAGACATTTTGCGCTCCAACATCATCGCGCTCGTCGGATTATTCCGTATTATGCTCTCCGGGCTCTCGCCGGAGGAAGACGCCATTGTCGATCGCGCCATCAGCGAGACGTATGCGCTCAAGGACATCACTGGCGACTCCGACTTCACCGGCGCGGAACCTCCGCTTCTCTCCGATTTTGAACAGGTGCTCTCCGGCATGGAGGGAAGCGAGTCTCTCGTGGAGCGGCTTTCTAAATATACACACGGAACGTGGGAAGGATTTATGAACCGGCCAACAAACATCGACCTCAAACAGCAGTTCGTCGTTTTCTCGGTACGAGACATGGAAGACGAGTTGAAGCCCGTGGCGATGTACATCATTACGCACTACATCTGGAATGCGATTCGTCACGAACTGAAGAAACGTCTTTTGGTCATAGATGAGGCCTGGTGGATGATGAAGAGCGAGGATACCGCATCCTTCCTCTATTCGGTCGCGAAGCGCGGCCGCAAATACTATCTGGGCGTCTGCACTATCACGCAGGACGTTGAGGACTTCTTAAAGAGCCCATACGGGAGGCCGATTCTCACCAACTCTTCTCTGCAATTACTGTTGAAGCAGTCTCCGACGACGATCGATGTTCTGCAAAAGACCTTCAACCTCACCGACGAGGAAAAATACCTCTTGCTTGAGGCCGGTGTAGGCGAAGGGCTCTTCTTCGCAGGATTGAAGCATGTTGCCATTAAAATTGTCGCGAGTTATACCGAAGACCAAATCATTACCTCAGACCCGTCCCAGCTCATCGCGATTAAGGAAGGCAAAATACGGCATGAACAGGAAGCTAAGCAAGGGTGAACCACCGCAGGTGATGACGTGGGGAAAGGCATTGCCCATCCTTGTTCTCTCCGCCATTTTTGACGCTCTGCGTTTCCTGTTTAATATGTTCTGGTTCTTTGGGCCGGCGCTCGCCGCTTTGTACTGCACCAGCGTGGTGAGCGACTCCGTGGGATCGTTGGGGGGAGCTACTGCCACAGCGTGTGAGGCCGGCGGTGTTGTTGCGGGTTATTTCGGGTTCGGTGTGCTTGCAATTTTCGGCACTATTATGGCGATGGTTGTCGGACTTGTGGGCTGGCTCGCCGTCGGACTTATCATGTTACTTACCAATGCGCGCATTTTTAAAGAGTCACTATGGTTTGCAGGGAGCCTGCTCGCGAGCCAAATACCGTTTATCAACGCTTTTCCTCTGCTTACGGTTACCACGTGGAAAATGCATCATGCACAAATAAAGAGAGACAAAGAGGCATTGAAAAAATACGAAAAAGAGCACGCCGACGCGGAACTGCAGGAACGAAACCAGCAGATTGCAGAAATGCAGGCGCAACAAGCGCAACAGCTACAACAACAGGCGGCGAACGACAATTCGTACGAAATCCCCGAAGAGGAACAAGAGGCGGCGTAGCCGCCTCTTGTGGGTTGTATAATAAGGATATGCGTTTTGGACTCTCTACCACTCTTGCAGTCGCTCTTCTTCTGCCTCTCTTAGGGTCGGCGCAGTCGTTAGAGAATTTTTCAAACATAAGCGGAGAAGCTTTTACGGTCTCGGTAAGTCCGCAGTACCCCGCTCCGTACAGTAAGGCCGCGGTGTCTATTCTTTCCAGCTCTCTTAATCTCACGAATACAACACTGACCGTCTCCGTTAACGGCAAAGAAACCTATAAGGGCTCGGTACGCCCTGTCCCTATCCCTCTCGGGAAGGCTGGGAGCGTAATGAGTGTAAAAATAACCGTGTCCTCCGGCGGCACGAACTACAGCCAAACTGTTCAGATACAGCCGCAAGATGTTGTTCTCAACATTGAGCCAATCTCCTCGGCTCCACCGTTGTATCCGGGCAAATCTCTCGTGCCAATCGAGGGAGATGTGCGGATTGTCGCCATGGCGGACCTTCGGGACGCAAGCGGAAAATCTCTTAGCCCGGCAACCTATGCCTATGCATGGACAGTTGGTGGCGTGCAAATAGCGAACTCCTCCGGTATCGGGAAATCAGCCATTATCGTCGGTTCGCCGCTTCAGTATCGCGTACGTGAGGTGTCGGTTGTCGTAACGAACTCGGCCGGAAATTTAGTCGGCGGAGCCTCACTCTCACTTACCGCCCGGGAGCCCTCTGTACGCATCTACGAGAACGATCCTCTCCTCGGCATTCGTTATGGTCGCGCGCTCTCCCGCTCTTTCAATATTGGTGACACTGAGAAAACACTGTATGCCGCGCCGTTCTCTCTACCAACGACGAGCGGTGCGCCGTCTCTGCAATGGTTCTTAAATGGTGCGGCGGCACAAACTGGCAGTTCCATAACCATGCGACCGACCGGCTCCGGAAAAGGCTCCGCCTCACTCTCTCTAGTCGCGTCCTCCGGTAACGCGACGCCCGCGACGACAAATATCTCTCTTATCTTTGGCACGACCTCGGGCACTAATTTCTTCGGCTTATGAAAAAAACAATCCTCTTCTCTGTCGTGTTTGTTTTCTTCGCTCTTGCTTCGCAGGTCTTTGCGCAAGGGTTCGTGCCCCTTGCTCCCATTCCGGGGCTGACTGAAGGCGTAGTGGCAAACGAGGGCGGACTCGCACAGTTTTTAAACAATCTATATAAATTTCTTATTGGGATCGCCGCGGTGCTCGCCATTATCATGATTATCTGGGGCGGGCTTCAATACTCCACGCAGGACAGTGTTTCTGAAAAAGGAGAAGGCAAACAACGCATCTATGACGCTATCTTCGGCCTCATCCTCGTCCTCTCGCCAGTCCTCGTCTTCTCCATCATCAATCCAAGCATTCTCAACCTCTCCATCAATATGGAACCGCTTGATACTCAGTCAGGCATACCGGCAAACTCTGGCGGCACCCCTACTATTACCACCGATGAGGAAGCGCCACACGAAAACATGATGTATCCGTGTACCACTTCAGACTGTTCTGTGGAGCAAACCACTTGCGAGGATAATGATCCGGGAGCTATGACAACGGCATATACTAGTGTTGTGTGTGTAAAAGCTGACGGCTCTGTCGACCCAAAAGGTCGCACGGATAATCCTCTAAATCCAATTGGTGACCCCGAGTGTGTCGCTGGTGAGACGTTGTCACTCAGTTGTGTGTATGGAACTGATTTTTAATTAAAATATGCAACGGATACTTATTATTGCCGCGGTTGTGATAGTCCTCGCCGGGGTCGCTGTGGCGGGGTACTTCTATTTTTTCAATACATCAGCAGGCGTTGAAGTCGCGCCCGAGGGAAGCATAAGCTTCCCTGTAGCGGGACAAGAACCATTATCCGGCCCCGACGACGGCTCGGCAGACACGCTCGCCCACTCGATAAGTCCTCCGGTAAGCGTTTCTGCGCGACTCGTGAAGGTAAGTGCCGGGCCGGTGGTACCGGGCGCGGTCGTCGTTAATAAAAAGGCGACTGCCAGTTCTACCGTTCCCTCGACTTCACTCGGGACAGGCGAAACAACCGTTACGTATATTGAACGGCAGAGCGGCAACGTGTACTCCTACCTCGTCAACACAAACACGCGGACGCGAATAAGTAACCGAACGCTTCCCGGCATCCAGTCGGCTCTGTGGCTTCCGGACGCGTCGGTCGCTTTTGTTCGCTATCTCTCCGGTGCCGACTTTTCTACCATTAACACCTACGCGCTCCGTGCAGATGGTTCCGAGGGCTTCTTCCTGCCACAAAACCTCTCCGACATCGCTGTTTCTTCTACGAGCACTCTTTCTCTCTCCTCCGGAGTCAACGGCTCTATCGCTTCGCTCTCTCGCGTCGACGGCGCACAGACAAAAGAAATATTTACAACCCCGCTTTCATCCATCCGTATTTCTTTTGCGGGGAAGAGTCAGTATCTTGCATTCACGAAGCCGTCCGCCTCCCTATCCGGAAATGCGTTTCTTGTTGACAGCACCGGGCGCTTCTTCCGTGTCGCAGGGCCGTTAAACGGTCTCGTTGCCAAGGCAAGCCCTTCAGGGAAGTGGGTGCTCGTGAGCCACACCAACGAAGGAACGACGCAGATGAATTTAGTGAATACAACAAACGGAGAATCGCTTCCTCTACCGGTCGCGACTCTCGCGGACAAGTGCGTGTGGGCGGCTGACGATTCGGCAGTCTACTGCGGAGTCCCGGTAAACCCACCAAAAAACGTCGCTTACCCAGATGACTGGTACCAAGGCGCCGTATCTTTTTCCGACCGCATCTGGAAGATAGACGTCTCCGGCCGCTTCGCGCAGTTCGTCTTGGACTTTTCTAAAGAAACCGATGAACCTCTTGATGCGACGGCGCTAGCGGTTGACTCGGCACACACGGTACTTGTATTCGTCAACAAAAACGACGACTCTCTCTGGAGTTACTCACTCTGACGATTCTTTCGTGATGACGCGGCGGACATATATTTCTTGGAGGGCTCCGGCGATGTTGGTGGTGATGAAGTAGAGCGCAATGGCCCCCGATGTGGTGTATGACACGGCCGCAATAATAAACGGAAAAACATACTTTAACTGTATGCCCATAATCCTTTGAAAGTCACTCTGCATGCCGGGAGTGTCCGAGGGCTTCATCGTCCCTGAAAGCGCCAGATGAGCCTGGTAAAACTGCGTGATGCCAGCGAGCGCGGCGAGTACGATGCTTTTACCAGCGACCGAGATGAGGCCGAGAAATTCAAGTGAGGCTAGGTCGGGGATTGGAGTGAACGAGTATAAACGCAGTGTGTTGATGGCTGGGAACGGCTCGTGGAAGAAAACGAAGTAGAGGGCGAGAAGAACCGGGATTTGTATGAAGATCATGAGTATGCTCGCGAATGGATTCACGCGCGCTTCACGATAGAGGGCAAGCGTGCCGAGAGCCTCTTTTTCCTTATCGCCCTTATGTTTCTCTTTTAATTCCTTGATTTTCGGCTCCAAGATCTTCATAGCACGCTGGGTGCGCACAGCGGATAGAGAGAAGGGGAGCAATATGAGCCGTATGACTATCGTGACCAAGATAATAGCAATGCCGACGTCCGAGCCGGGAATGAGCGCGACGAGCGCAACAAGCGCGTTATATATCGGATCATAGAAAAACGTATGAAAGAAGTTTGATATCACAGAGGTATTGTACGTTATCGGCTGACTTTAGAAAGAAGGGTTGTCAGTTCTGATTGTATATCTTTGTACGTCATGCTCACCACTGCAGACGTGGGGAAGAGTATGAGAGATGGTGGGAGAGGAAGCTCCCGAAGCGCTTCAAGCACGCGACGCTTGATACGATGTCTTGTTACCGAGAGACGGGCCACTTTTTTGGACACAACAACAGCGTACCCCTGTTTGCCTGCCGGCAGGCCCCTTGCGTCCTTTGGCAAAACGATGGTGAAGTGCGACGACGATATCTTGCGGCCGCTCTTAAGGACAGTAGGGAACTCTCCCCGCGTGAGCCGTTTCTCTTGTGGAAACACAGAAAATCAGACGGTGAGGCGGGATCGTCCAGCCCGACGCCTCCCGCGCACGATCTTCCGTCCGGCGGCCGTTTTACTACGCAAGCGGAATCCGTGGGCCTTAGCCCGCTTACGTTTCTTCGGTTGATACGTTCGTTTTGCCATATAAAATGAAAAATTACGTTGTGCACATCATGTTAACAGGTTTTCCACGAAACACCACTGGTGCTTTACCTACTCAAGAGGAGTATACTCCAAAGCATCATGGATAAGGGCAACCCTCGAGAGCTTTGGGAGTATATGCTTACGCAGATTGAGCTCTCAGTATCCTCGGCGAATTTCAATACATGGTTCAGAAACAGCTTTATTGTGAAGATAGAAGACGGGGTTCTCTTTATCGGCGTCCCGAGCCAATTCTTCAAGGACTGGTACCTTAAGAAGTTTCATACACTTCTCTTAAAAATAGTTCGGGATGTGTCGTATGAATTCCGTAATATTGAGTATCTTATTGTGAAGGACGACCGCCGTAAAATCCAAAAAGAAACAAGGAGTGCGCGGGGCGTTCTGGAGCTCCCGTTAGACGAGTTTTATATTAATAAGAGCGACAATTTGAATCCGCGGTATACGTTCGACAGCTTTGTTATCGGCTCTTTCAATAATCTTGCCTATGCGGCGGCGCAGGCCGCGCTTGAGCGCCCGGGCCTCACCTATAACCCTCTCTTTATTTACGGAGACACCGGCCGCGGGAAAACACACCTCATTCAAGCTATTGGAAATCAATTCAAAAAACAATACCCTGGACGAAAAGTATTTTATCTCACGTCTGAAAAATTCGTCGTGGATTATACCGACTCCGTACAAGCGGGAACCGCGAATCGATTCAAGGATAAATATCGCCATTACGACCTTCTCATTATGGATGACATTCAGTTTCTTTCAAAAAAAGAGAGGAGCGAGGAGGAGCTGTTTCATCTATTCAACGCGCTTCACGATACCAACAAACAAATCATTTTTTCTTCCGATAGAGCTCCTCTTGCTATCCCAGATATTGCCGATCGTTTGAAGGGTCGTCTTGCGAGCGGAATGACCATCGATATAGGAGAGCCGGACACAGAGTCGCGCATGGCTATAGTTAAAAAGAAGGCGGCATTGCACGGTGTCATGCTCTCGGATGAGGTTGTTGAATATATTGCGACGACAATGAGCGGTTCTATCCGTGAACTGGAGGGGATGGTGAACAGTATTGTGTGTCATGCTCAGGTAAATGGTTTTGCACCGAATATTGCAGACGTTCGCCAGTCCCTCCGATCATTCACCAGACCTCAAAAAAGCATTTCTGTTAAAAGCGTTGTGTACAAAATTGCGGATTTTTACGGCATTGACGAAGAGAGCATATACGAAAAAACAAGAAAGAGGGAGGTGGTACGACCACGACAAGTGATCATGTACATTCTTCGTGAGGACTTTAATATTTCGTACCCTACAATCGGAGCAAAACTTGGTGGGAGAGATCACACTACCGTTATCCACTCCTATGAGAAGATAAAGAAGGAAGTGGCTGTGGATAACGATTTATTAAAAGAGATTCAGGATATTCGCACCCTTCTTGTATGACTATTAGAAAATGTTTATCAACACAATATAGTCGTACTTGGTGTAAAAATATACATACACAACATGTTCTTTTTACTCTATCCCCAATACCAACACCACTAATAGAAATTGTATGAATATTTTGATAGAAAAAAAAGAATTCTCTGAGGCTGTGTATAAGGTTGCCAGATTCTCTGAAAGAAAAAATACAACCCTCCCGGCTCTATCATCAATACTTATTATTGCTGGAAGTGAAGGTATAAAAATGCGAGCAACAAACCTCGAAACAGGCATAGATTTTAAAATTGATGGAAAATGTATTACCGATGGAGTGGTTGCAATTCCATCATCAATTCTTCAGCAAGTGGCAAGTTCTCTAACTCAAGATGGAAGTATCACCATTGAACACACTGGCGATATTGTCTCAATAACAAGTGGAACAGGTAAAAGCATAATAAAAACAGTTCCGTATGATGATTTTCCTTCAATTCCATTTCCTGAAAACCCAAAAAACAGAGTTGTGGTGAAGGGAATACTATTAAAAAACCTTTTTACTTCAATTGCACCATGCGCGTCTTCATCGGTCGTACGTCCAGAACTCGCCAGCATTTACGTTTCTATTGAGGCAGGGGTAATGACAGCAGTTGCGACTGACTCGTTTCGTCTCATTGAGAAGAAAGTACCTCTCACTACGAAAGGGACACAAGGCAAATTTCTTATCCCAGCGAAAAATGCTCTAGATACAGCTCAAGCACTACCGGATGACGACATTATTATGTCGTTTGATGACAACCAATGCGCGTTTGTTGCAACCAAGGGGACGGTAGTGTCACGACTAACTAATGCGGTCTACCCAGACTACAGACAAATTATACCGAAGGAATCAATAGTGGAGGCAGTCGTTCTTCGCAAGGATTTTGAAAACGCCATTAAAAGAACAGTGATTTTCTCTGATTCATTTCAGAAAGTGCGCATAAACTTTAACGCAAAAAAGAACAGCTTCTCATTCTTCGCAAAAAATGCCGAGATAGGAGAGTCGTCAGAAGTTTTACCAGCTCGCATATCAGGAAGCGATTTAGAGATATCCTTCAATCACCGGTATCTGTCAGCGGCTCTTGCACTCACCGGAGCGGAAAGCATCTCGCTCACTGCCGCTGGTATCGGCCGCCCCCTCATCATACGTGGAGTTGGAGATACGTCCTTTATGTACCTCGTTTCCCCAATGAATCAATAAAAGAGCTCTGGGTGAGAGTTGTACCACGCAGATATGCCATATTCCCAATAAGCGAATTGAGGATCCTGTTCTGGGTTGGCGGGGGCTGGCCCTTGCGGGGCGTTCTTGTCAGTCCAATACAAAAGGCTGTGTGGGAGGATAGACCCGCTTGAATCCGGCACACGCCAGTTTCCTTGTAACATTGGCGGTACAGAAGAAGGAATAGAGCTTGGCTCTCCAAAATAAGTCTTTGGATATACTGATAGAGCATACGCCATCGCCTCATGCCATAGCGGCACCGCAATAAAGCCGGAGGTCAGCCTCACCATCGGCGTGTTGTCGTTATTCCCGACCCAAATGCCGAGCGCAACCGACGGAGTATACCCGACAACCCACGCGTCTCTAGTGTCGTCGGTCGTTCCGGTTTTGACCGCAACATCGTATCCGGGGAAAGAGAGGGGAGAGTTGAGAGGATACTCAGGCAGGCGCGCCTGCGCGTCGGAAAGCATAGACGACATATCACGAGCGATATGTTCCGGTATGACTCTGAGAGGCGTCTGCTCGTATTTTTCAAGAACGTTTCCGGCGGAATCCTTGACTTCCAGTATGCCGACAGGCGTGTTTTTTACTCCGTCGTTTGCAAAGACGGCAAAAGAGCCGACGAGATCAAGAAGGCGAACTTCGCCGCCGCCGAGCACGAGCGTAAGTCCATATCGATTAGGGTCTCCAAGTGTGGTGAGACCGAATGACTTCGCAAGGTTCACGGCGTTCCGAACGCCAACAATATACAAAACCTTAAGAGCCGGGATGTTGATTGACTGTGCGAGGGCGGTCTCAAACGTCATTGGGCCGCGGAACTTGTCGTCGTAGTTCATCGGGGCATAGCATGGAGGAGTGTTGTTAAGGAGGGCAGAAGGGCGGCAGGCCGTTGAAAATTGTGTGGGCACGTCAAACACAACCGTGTTGCGCGTATAGCCGTTCATGAGAGCAAGCGAATAAATAAAGGGTTTCATCGTAGAGCCGGGCTGGCGAAGGGCGAGTGTCGCGTTGTATTGCCCGTCGATATTCTCGTCAAAAAAGTTTCGTGAACCGATCATCGCAAGAATTTGTCCCGTAGAGGGCTCTAGAGCAACGAGCGACGCGTTTGAGGCGTTGAATTTTTTCTCGTTTTCAAGCGCGTAGGCGTACACAATCGACTCGGCTTTTGCGGCAAGATCTGCGTCGAGAGTCGTCGTTACTTTCAGCCCCGAGATGAGGCCGCTCGGACCATACTTTTTCTCAAGTTGGTCGAGGATATAGAAAACAAAATGCGGCGCGATGATTGAATTTTTCGCTGCTGGGGAAAAAGAAACACTCTCATTCGTGGCACTCTCATATGTAGCGTCGTCTATAAAGCCAACCGTACGCATCCTGCCGAGGACAAGATTCTTGCGTGCAGAAAGTTCAACCTGATGTGGACCGTTTGGTGAGTAGTACGTCGGCGCCCGTATCATCGCCGCCAGGTAGGCGGCCTCTGCCGTCGAGACATCGTTAGCTGTTTTGCCGAAATAGGCCTCAGTGGCGGCCCCCACGCCATAGAGTGTTCCCCCGAAAGGAATATTGTTAAGGTACGTTTCCAAAATTTGATCTTTTGAATATACTTGCTCGAGTTTTATCGCGAGCACCCACTCGTGCAGTTTTCGGACGATGCTCCTCTTACTCGTAAGGAGCGTGTTTTTTACAAGTTGTTGGGTAATGGTCGAGCCACCTTGGGAGAGTGAGCCGCTCGTAATGCCCACCAACATCGCGCGGACTATTGATGTAAGACGAATACCCCCATGTTCATAAAAGCTCGAATCTTCAATCGCTAAGATCGCATTAATAATGTTGGGCGAAATATCCTTGATGGGAACTATCTCTCTTTTTGCGTCTCGGTTGTGGTCGTATAACAAAATCTCGCCGGTCCGGTCGTAAATTTTAGTGGATTGTTGTATTTGCCGAGAGGCAAAAGAGTCAGCGCTCGGCACTGGTGTGATGGCAACGGCAACTAAAAGACCTCCGGCTATGAAAAACAAGAAGCCAAGAGAAGCAAGAACAAATGCAACAATAGAGTGTCTCCGTGAGACGTTTCGTCGAGCGACCATTGGGTATTATGCTACCACGCGTCCAGCGGTGAGCGCCGTGATGCCAATGGCTACGGCATCTATTTCATCGTCCGTCCGTTTTTTCTTCGGGAGATCAAGGAGCCGCTCTACCATTCGCGCTACAGCCGTCTTGTCAGCGCCACCGTGGCCTGTAACGGCGTTCTTCACTTGTTGGGGGGAATACTCGACGACCGGCAGAGACAGGGTACCAGCGGCGGCGAGTATCGCGCCACGAGCCTCCGCCACCCCAATGGCAGTTTTTATGTTCTTATTAAAAAAAAGAGTTTCAATTGCAATCATGTCAGGCGCATGCTCGCGAACAGCCTCGGTTATTGAACGAGAAACGTGCGCCAAGCGCTTCTCGCGCGGTCCTTTGTCTGGGCTAATGCAAGTACTCCAAACAAGCACTGGTTTCGAAGCGGTCCCTTCTACGACCGCGACACCGAGCCGGTCATAGCCTGGGTCAATCGCTAGTATTCTCATATTGCGGGCTTAGAATAGCGCGGCATCAACATCGAGATAGGCGCGGCCGGCAGGGGTGATGATGCGTCCGCGAGGAGAGCGCTCCAAGAAGCCGAGACGAAGAAGATATGGCTCATAGACATGCTCAACAGTGTCTGGATCTTCGTGGAGCGAAGAGGCGATGGAACGAACACCGGCGGGTCCGCCGCGGAAGCTCTTCAAAAGTGTTTCCAGATAACGGCGGTCGTCCTTGGTGAGTCCGTGCGCGTCAATACCGAAAAGCTTGCATGCCTCATCACAGAGTGCGAGCGAGAGTTCTCGCTCGTGTACTTCAGAAAAGTCGCGAACGCGTTTTAAAAGTGCGTTCGCGACGCGCGGCGTCGCCCGACTGCGCGCCGCGATGCGCTCAATAACTTCTTCAGGAGCGCTCAGATTAAGGAGCGTCGCTGAACGACGGATAATATCGCGAAGGTCTTCGTCGTTATAAAAATCCAGTTGATACACGCCACCGCCGAAGCGCGAACGTAAAGGGCCGGAGAGTTCCGCAACGCGCGTGGTCGCCCCGACGAGCGTAAACGGCGGGAGCGCGAGCTCAACCGTACGCGCCGACGGACCCTTCCCGAGCACAAGGTCAAGATGTCCTGACTCAAGCGCCGGATAAAGCAACTCTTCAATTTTTCGTGAGAGTCGGTGAATCTCGTCTATAAATAAAACCGTGTTCGGCTCAAGATTGGTGAGAATAGCGGCGAGATCGCCGGCGCGTTCTATGGCGACACCGGAGGTGCTCTTTAACGGCGACCCGAGCGTCGTGGCGACGAGGTGCGCGAGCGTCGTTTTCCCGACGCCCGGAGGACCATAGAAGAGGATATGTTCCGGCATGCCACCGCGCTTTTTTGCGGCGTCAATGGCGATTCTGATGTTCGCTTTCGTCTGCTTCTGCCCCACATAATCGTCCCATCGGGAAGGGCGCAGTGCCGAGTCGAGTGAAGTCGGTGCAGTTGGGCTTACGTTTTGTGGGCTTGACATAAAATGTGATGATGCTAGTATTCTAGCATAGATTTTGTGCCTCGGCATAAGTGTTCCCTTATCCTATTCATACTCCTCTAGGCAAGGCTTGACGGCTTCGGGCGTTTCCCCAAGGACTTCATGGTTTCGCTACTTCGGTAGCGTTGCTGCGAATCTCCTCAGGTGTCTCGTCCACCCCGCGATTTATTGCGGGCTATTGCCTTGAGGACTATGGACGGGATTTTGTTTTATGTACGCGGGAGGTCGACGGTGGAGGCGACTTCGGAGAGTGAGGTAACGCCGGCGAGGACCTTGAGGATGCCGTCTTGCGCCATAGTGAGATACCCTTGTTTCGTCGCCACTCTTGCAATCTCATTCTCCGGCGGGTTGTCACGAAGGAATGCTGCAAGCTCGTCGTCCATAAAAATTGCCTCATAGAGGCCAACACGCCCTCGGTATCCAGTCTCTTCGTCACTCAGTTGAGACGACGGCTCCCATACCGTTTCTATTTTTTCAGGTAATAAGGATTTATCAGCGAGCGGCTCAAATACTTTCGCAATTATTTTCTTTTCCTCATCTGTGAGCGGACGCTCTTTTTTAGTTTGAGGATCAAGCTTGCGCACGAGCCGTTGTGCCATCGAGACGGTAATAGCCGAGCCGAATGACTTCGGATCTGCGCCGAGATCGGCGAGGCGCGGGAAGGTCCCTGCCGCGTTATTGGTGTGGAGCGTCGAGAAGACGAAATGGCCCGTCAAGGCCGCCTGGATTGCGATAGCGGCAGTGTCGCCGTCGCGTATCTCGCCGACCATGATGATGTCCGGGTCTTGACGCACGATTGACCGAAGACCTTCGGCAAAGGTATATTTCTTCCCTTCCACTTGTGTCTGCACGATACCGTCTAAGTGATATTCAACCGGGTCTTCAATAGTGATTATTTTTATCTCTGGCGTGTGGATCTCTCGGAGAAATGAATAAAGAGTTGTTGTCTTTCCACTCCCCGTGGGCCCCGTGGTGAGCAGCATGCCATTAGGCCTTCGGATTTCTTTTTCAAGGCGCGCGAGAAGCTTCGGGTGTATGCCAAGCTCGGTGTAGGAAACCTTGGTCGTCTCCGGGTCAAGAAGGCGCAACACGAGGGATTCGCCATAGTTGCCGGGTATACACGACACGCGAACTTCGATCTGACTTTCATTTTTCGTAATGCTGAAACGGCCGTCCTGCGCCCTATTTTCTATATTCAACTTTATTCCCGAGAGAACCTTGATGCGAGAATTGAGCTGATGATACGTTTTTGGATCAAAAGCGTAGGTGTCGGAGAGGAGTCCGTCAATGCGGAGTCGCAGAAGCGCCCTCTCCTCTCCCGGCTCAAAGTGGATGTCGGAAGCGCGAAGGGCGAACGCCCCAGCGAACAGGGTTTCCAATATGAGGGAGACGCGATCCAGAGAGTGCGTCACCATTGCGGCGTCAAGTTCTTTCTTCAGGGCTCCTTTCGTGGTGTTTTGTTGTGTCAGTTTCGCGAGTGTCTCCGGCGCGACGAGGAACACTCCGGCCTTAGACTCTGTAGAGAAGGAGAGGTCGGCGTAGCGAGAGAACACCCGGTCAAGACTTTTTTTAGAAACGAGGAATTCTTTTACTCCGAACTCGCGCGCGACGAGATCCTCTTTCAACTGAGCGAATGCAGGATTGTTGGGGTTATGCACCGCGAGCGAGAGAGTCTTCGCCGTCTTCGCAAATGCTGCCGCCTCGGCTTCTCTCGCGGCCGTCTCCGGGATGACCCGGAGAGCGTCGTTGTCTATGTTCACCAAAGAAAGATCAATGTAGGTCATTCCGTATTTATCTGAGAGAATACGGGCGACGTCTTCTTCTTCGCGCGCGCGTACAAGAGCGAGCGCGGCATCCTCTCCTTCAGTATCAAAGTGTGAATCCATATGCGTATACTAACATTGGCCCCACTAATCCATTAACACCCCCAAATGTAACCACCATTGCGGCCGCAGAGTTATAGAGAGTGGAGATCTTTGTCAGGGGGGAGAGGCCGTAGAGACATCCCATTTGTCTCGCCGCTTCGATTACTCGAACGGCTTACCAATCACCTTCTTCCTATGGCCATCTTACGCGCCCTAGGTCTCGGTCTCTTTCTCATCATCGTCTTATTCCTGATGCCGTCTGTTTTCTCTGAACTTACTAGGACCCTCGTCATATTCCTACAGAGTTCACAAGAAGCACTCGTCGCCGCAGGAGCCATCGCTTCGTACGCAGGAGACCTCCCACTCCCGCACTGAAGCCTACAAACCGCCACTCTTCCGAGGGCGGTTCGTTATTTTGTGATGCTCTACGCGCGGGCGGTTTGACAAAACGCTAGAGTTGGTTATTATGATGTTTGAATTTGAAAGGAGGAGGTCATGAAAAGTTTAGTTGTTCTTCTCATTCTGCTCGCCGGGTGCGGCATCTTACCCACCACGCCGCCGACAAGTATGGGTACCGTGTACGTCGCGGAGCCAACCGATGGGGCGCAGTGGCTAAATCAATCACTGGTGACTCCACCAAATACGGGTGCCGTGTATGCAGTGGAGTCCCCTAGGGAGATGGGGCTAAACCAGCCACTGATGCTTCCACAGGCGTCCTGTTGTTATCCAATGCCGGACTACCACCAACATCGTTGGATATCGCCGGAGTGGTGGTATGGCGGGTTATACGGCGGACAAGGGTCTTTCCTATACTTCCAGTGGAGGTAACAAAACCAAGCGCGCCCTCTCCAAAAGAGGGCGCGTTATCGTTTTCAGGGGTACAATCAGTCCATGATGCGAAAGACAGTTACCCCCAAGATTTTGGCGGAACTTGAAGAAGAAGCCGTGAGCTTCGTCGAGAAACTCGCGCCGAGCGAGAATGGGGCGACGCTCGTCACGTTCTCGGGCGAGCTTGGGGCGGGGAAGACGGCATTTATTAAAACAATCGCGCATACTCTCGGTGTTGAGGAGACTGTCACGAGCCCCACTTTTGTTCTCGAAAAAATTTACAAAGTTGGACATCCGATGTCCAACTTTAAGCAGCTGATTCATATTGACGCGTATCGCTTAGGCAAGGGCGCTGATCTAGCGCCGCTCGGTTTTGATGAACTCATGCGAGATTCTGGGAACCTCATTTTACTAGAGTGGCCGGAGAAAGTTTTAGATGCGCTTCCGCCACCCGCGATGCGCGTTTCTCTCGTAGTAAATCCCGATGGCTCGCGAATGATTACCTATGATTAAAAAAATCTCAGATAAGAAGCGTATCGTGCTCCTTGATGCGCACGCGATTATCCATCGTGCCTATCACGCACTTCCAGAATTTACGGGCCCTACCGGAGAACAAACGGGAGCGCTCTACGGTCTCGTTTCCATGCTACTTAAGATAATCAGCGATCTAAAGCCGGACTACATTGCCGCATGTTACGACCTGCCGAAGCCGACTATCCGCCACGAAGCCTATGATGGATACAAGGCGACACGCGCGAAGACGGACGACGCACTCGCGCTTCAGCTACAACAGTCGCGCAAGATATTTGAGGCATTCTCCATACCTCTCTATGAGCGAGAAGGATTTGAAGCCGACGACCTACTTGGTACTATCGCTGAAGAAGTGAAAAATACGACGGATGTGATTATCGCCTCCGGCGATATGGACACTCTTCAGCTCGTAGATGATGAGCGCGTGCGCGTCTACACGCTTAAGCGAGGCATCAACGATACAATTTTGTATGACGAGAAGGCCGTCCTCGCTCGCTTCGGCTTCCTCCCGATACTCATCCCCGACTGGAAGGGTCTTCGCGGGGACCCGTCTGACAATATCAAGGGTGTGAGGGGCATCGGCGAAAAGACGGCAACCGAACTTATCGTGAACTTTGGCACGGTTGAGAGCCTATACGCAACTCTAAAAAAAGGCGACGAAGCGCTTATCAAGAAAGGAATCAAGCCGCGCATAATCGCTCTCCTAAAGGAACACGAAGAAGACGCACACTTCTCTAAGTCGCTCGCGACGATCCGCCTCGACGCGCCAATCGCCTTTACGCTCCCTGAGCGAGTATGGAGCGAGAACATTGATATTAAAAAAGTGTTGGAAGTTTTTGATGAGTTTGGATTTCGATCGCTTAGACAACGCGCTCAAGCAACGCTCGGAACAGAAGAAAGGGGAGAAGAATCTGCTCCGGAGACTATAGACCCTGAGCGCCTGCGCGAAGGACAGGCGATGCTCTGGCTTATCTCGTCTGACTTCACGAACCCTTCGCTCGATGATATTCTCGCGTTCACAAAAGAAAGGACATTTGACCCCGCCGTTACCGTTTTAGAGAAGCAACTCTCTGCACTCGGCAGGGTGCGTGAGGTGTATGAAAAAATAGAAAAACCGCTTATTCCGGTTGTAAAGAAGATGGAAGAAAGAGGAATTCTGGTAAATACAAAAATTCTCTCCGAGTTCTCCGCGACCTATCGTCGCGAACTCGAGGAGGTTGAAAAACGCATTTATGCGTCCGCGAAACGTGAATTCAATGTGAGTTCTCCCAAACAACTTGGAGAGGTACTCTTCGACGAACTGAAGATTATTCCGGAGAAAATGAAAAAGACGGCCGGCGGTCAGCGCTCGACGCGCGAGAGCGAGTTGGAGAAACTGCGTGACAGCCATCCGATTATTTCTGACATTCTTGAATATCGCGAATTAAAAAAATTACTTTCAACGTACATTGATAACCTGCCGCCCATGCTCGACGAAAATAGCCGTTTGCATGCGGAATTTCTCCAGACCGGTACGACGACCGGCAGAATGTCCTCGCAGAACCCGAATCTGCAGAATATTCCGCACCGGAGCGAGCGGGGGCGAATGATACGCCGCGCATTCGTTGCGTCAGACGGTTTTACTCTTGTCTCGCTGGATTATTCTCAAATAGAGTTGAGAATAGCCGCCATACTCTCGGGCGATGAGAAGTTATGTGGCATTTTTAAAACGGAAAGAGATGTGCACCAAGAAGTCGCTTCGCAGGTATTCCACGTTCCGGCGGAACGCGTTGACGCCGAGATGCGTCGGCGAGCGAAGATTATTAACTTCGGCATCCTCTACGGTATGGGTGTTAACGCTCTTCGCGCGCAACTCGGGAGCACGACTGCCGAAGCACATCAGTATCTAGAAGATTACTTCAGCACGTTTAAAACTCTTTCTGACTATCTGGAGAGCGTGAAGGGATTCGCGCGTAAAAACGGTTATACGGAGACTTTTTTTGGCCGACGCCGCCAGTTCCCGGAGATGAAGTCCTCTCTGCCATATGTGCGGGCGCAGGCGGAGCGCATGGCCATCAATGCGCCGATACAGGGGACGCAGGCGGACATCATAAAGCTCGCCATGGTGCGCGTAGATCAGATGATTGAAAAAGAAAAGGCCGTGGAAGACGCATACCTCCTGCTCCAAGTGCATGACGAGCTCGTATATGAAATACGTACGGAGCGCGCCTCCTCGCTCGGCGCGGAAATAAAAGAGATTATGGAGTCCGTTCTGTCGAGCGAGGAGGCGCGCGGCGTGCCTATTATCGCGACGGTAAAAACCGGCCCAAACTGGGGCGCTATGCTGTCATTATGATCTACTTATTTCACGGCTCCGATGTCTCAAAGACACGAGCGAAAGCATTTGAGTGGGTCGCGAGCGCGCGCGCGAAAGAGCCAAACCTCGCCTACGTGCGTCTCGCGCGCGAGGAGTTGTCGAGCGCCGCGTTTGAAGACGCGGCGCTCTCAGGTGGGCTCTTCGTTAAACGGCTCCTTATACTTATTGACGACCCGTTTCAAAAAAATGAGGAGGACGAAGAAACGAAAAGTATTCTTGAAGAACATCTTGACACTCTCGCCGCGTCTGACAATGCGATCATTATTCTTGCTCCTAAGCTTGCGCTGGCGAAGGCGAAGAAGCTCGCCGCGAAGGCAAAAGTTGAATACAAATACGACCTGCCTGCGCAGGCAGGGACAACCGAAAGAGGATTCAACGCCAATCTTGTAAATGCACTCGCGAACCGTTCACGCGAGAAACTCTGGCTTGAAATCAACCGCGCGCTTCGGGAGGGTGACGCGCCCGAGATGCTCCACGGCCTCCTCCACTGGAAGGCACGCGACCTGATGGAAAAAGGAAGTCGCGCCTGGAAGCCGAATGAATCTCGCGCGCTTTCTCTCTCTCTTATTTCTCTCCTCCAGTCCTCTCGCCGTGGCGACCTCGACCTCTCCCTTTCCCTCGAGCGTTTCGCTCTTTCAATATAATCCGGGAGTATGCGAATTATTTCTCTCAACACGTGGGGCGGGAGAGCGGGGAAGAAAAAACTTCTTGATTTTTTTGAAATGCATGCAGACACGACGGATATTTTTTGTTTGCAGGAGGTATGGTCTGCGCCCTATGAGCACCTAGAAGGCCGTTTAGCTGGCGGCATTCCCTTACATAACACACAGATTATGGTGCATGCTTTGCGAGAAATATCTGAAGCACTCCCGAGTCACACAGCATTTTTTCGTCCACTACTAGGCGACAATTATGGATTGCTTATGCTTGTAAAGAAGGAACATAACGTGATTAGCGAAGGAGAAGTTTTTGTGTATAAAGAGAAGGGATACGTTTCAGATGATGATATGGGCAACCATGCTCGTAATATTCAATACGTTACAATCACCTTAAATGGCCGACCAGTTACCGTAATAAATTTTCATGGCCTATGGAACGGTAAGGGCAAGACGGACACGGAAGATAGAATCCAGCAGTCAAAAAACATTCTTACCTTTACTAAAAAACTTGATGGAGACTATGTCTTGTGCGGAGACTTTAATTTGCTCCCCGATACAAAGAGCATACGGGAACTCGAAGAGGCTGGACTGCGGAATCTCATTAGGGAGTTTGAAGTGACCTCGACCAGAACGAGCTTTTATACAAAGCCGCAAAAGTTTGCAGATTACGCCTTCATCAGTAGTGGTGTACATCTCAAAGATTTTAAAGTGCTACCTGATGAAGTCTCAGACCACTCCCCGCTCTTGATTGAGGTGGAATAAGTTGTATGCCAAGCCAGAAGAAACTAAAAATAAAACTCAACTTTCTCTGGTACGATTTTTGGATAGGCGCGTACTATGATCGCGTGAACAAAGCGCTCTATATCTGTCCACTACCTATGTGCGTTATAAAAATCTGGAGAGAATAAATTTGTGCGCCCGGTTGGGATCGAACCAACGACCTTGTCCTTAAAAGGGACCTGCTCTACCGACTGAGCTACGGGCGCGAGCGAGGATGAGAGGATTGAGTTTACTCATATTCTCTCACTCCGAGCGAGCGCACAGTATGGTACTCCATACGGGCGCGTATGTATATTTCTACCACTTACACCTTGCATCCACAATCTATATTCAGTAGCTAAACGCGTCTACCGTTTTGCCGCTCGCGTCGAGGAGCTTCACGATCTCGTACTTGGCGCGCCACATATGTTTGTCTCGGCCGAGATAGAGGTGCCACACGGTGCCGTTAAAGTTAGTATCGTTTCTGTGTGCAGAGACGCAGGCGTTGTAATTGAAGTGCTGGGTCGTGAAGTTTCTACACTCTTTTGAAAGAGTTTTTGGAGGGAAAAGCACTGTTTCGCATCGCGGGAGCGTGTTCACATATTCTACGCAGGTTGAATCGCGGACGTAATAGGCCCCATAGAATGCCGCGAGCTCGTCTCGCGGTACCGGGCAATTTTGTGGCAAGGATGGAGAAAATTGCTGGAAGGTGCTTAAGTATCCGACACACTTATTTTCGCGGAAGGATGTGCCGACAGGAGAGAGGCCAGAAACGATGAACGCGCGTTCGCCCGGGAGAAGAACAATGTTTTGCACCTGGTTCACGATGCCCGAGGTTGGGACTACGGTACCCCTCGGTACTATGGCCGCCTTGCCGGTCACTTCGCTCACGAGCCTCCACCCGGTGATGTCCACGGGCGCTCCGGCGTTCTGCGCGACTGCTAATTGTACATATTCAGTGCCAAAGTTTGATGAACTGGCATTTATCACATAATGACTCATTGAAACGGCGCCGCGATAAGGAGACGGCGTGCCAATCAAAACTCCCTCGAGAGAGACGGGAAGAGGGCCTGAGTCGCCTGAGCTACCGTAGTAGCTTCCACCGTCCGACGAGCCGACAAGGACGGTGCTTGAGTTGCCTATGTCGTACGGCGCGCGCGGGAGCCGTATATACGTTTCGCCGCCGAGCGCGCCTTGCTTAACGGTTGGAACAGAAAGGGAAGGCGTGCGGAGCGGGCCGCCCACCGCGATCCAAATGATGAATATAAAGACTAAAACGCCAACGAAAAACCACGCGTCGTTCATTTTCATGAGAGCATAATATCAAATTTCCGCAAGAAGTCTCTCGAGCTCCTCACGAACGACAACAGCGTCGCTCCACGGTTCTTTAGAGCCTCTCGGACCCATGATATAGGGATCGGTTCCTTTGCCAGAGATAAGGACGGCGTCTCCGGGTCGTGCGGAGCGAATCGCGGAGCGAATCGCGGAACGTCGGTCCATGATGATCTCCGGCGCGCGCTTCATATCGCGTGCCATCATCTCCACGATGCCTCGCGGATCTTCGTCGTAAGGGTCCTCGTTTGTGAGAATAACCTTCTCACATAGCTCGTCCGCGATGGCCCCCATTAACGGACGCTTCCCTTTATCGCGTCCGCCGCCGGTGTTACCAAGGACACAAATTTTTCGATGGTGTGGAAATGCGTCGTAGAGTGCTCGAAGCGAGTCGGGCGTGTGGGCATAATCAACGACGACAAGGAAGTCCTGTCCTGCGTCAACATGTTCAACCCTTCCTCGAATCGGCGTGAGCGCGGCGAGCGCTCTCGAGGCCGTGGAGAGGGGAATCCCCAGTGCCTCGCCAAGCTTAATGGCAGAGAGAGCGTTCATCGCATTGAAGACGCCCGGGAGAGGGAGAGAAAATGGCGTTTCCTTGTATTCAAAACGCATACTCCGCTCGTCCCCGGAAATGTTTTTGAGCTCATTTGCGCTAAATCCAATTGTTCGAGAGACAGGGGCCGACAAAAACTCACGAGTTTCTGCAATATCAGAATTAGCAACGAGTATTTTCGAATGTTTTGGAGAACGAACGAGTGCATCAACAATAGAGCGTTTCGCTTCTACGTATTTTTTAAATGAACCATGGCTTTCAATGTGTTCGGGCCGTATGTTCGTTACGATAAGTCCATCAAGGTTAAGGTACAGGTGCCGGTACTGGAGCGTCGCTTCGCTGGTAATCTCGATAACGACGTGCGTGCACTTTTTCGTGAGTGCCTCTGCGAGGAATTTTTGAATAAATCCCCGCCCCGGCAATGTCATCTTAAAGAGGTTCGGGCGTGATTCTTCTCCCACTGCAAACCGAATCGTTCCCGCGAGAGCCGTTCTGTGCCCGGCCGCGGTGAATATCGCGTAGAGCATTTCCGCGACTGACGACTTACCCTTTGTACCGGTCACGCCGATGACTACCAGCCGCCTCGCGGGGAAGCCGTACCAAAATGCCGAGAAGAGCGCCCACGCATAGTGATAAGGCGCGAGCAGTCGTCGTCGCAGGCGTGTCATGCGTGAGAAGAGAGCGCCGCCTTGAGTCGCTCTTCTTTGCCGATGGCGTCGGCGGGGATAGTTTGAAGAGCCTTTCGCGCCTCGCGCTCGGTATAGCCGAGCGCGACGAGCGTATCAAAGACCTCTCCGTCTTCACGAGAGTGAGACTGCGGCCCCACTTTATCCGCGAGCTCCACCAACATCTTTTCCGCACTCTTTTTGCCGAGCCCGACGACCTTGGTGAGGTATGCAAGATCGCGTGTCCCGATAGCGCCCTCAAGCGCCGCGCGCGGCGCGCGGCGCAGTACCGAAAGTGCGGTCTTTGGCCCTACCCCGGAGACCGAGAGAATGAGCTCAAAGAAGTCGCGGTCGGCCGCGTCAGAGAATCCGTAGAGCTCAAGGCCGTCTTGCTTCAGCGCCAGATGTGTCGCAAGGTTTGCTTCCCCTCCGACAACCAGCGCCTGCGGAGAGCTCATCCGCACTTCTACGCCGAAACCAGCGACCTCTATAACGGCGCTTACGAGCCCCACATGGAGCACCTTCCCACGAATCTGCCGAATCATTCTTGTATCGTACTACCATTTGCCATAGAACGGGAGATAGCGTATATATGAAGTATCTATGGCTATTACCAGCTCGGCAAAAAAAGCGATTCGCTCTTCTGCGAAGAAGCACATCTTCAACGTACGTCGTAAGGAGGCGCTCCACGATGTGGCGAAGTCGCTCCTGAAGGCCCTCTCTAAAAATGACGTCGCCGGAGCAGAGAAACTCCTCCCATTGGCGTACCAAGCGATAGACAAGGCGATGAAGCGCGGCGTTATTAAGAAGAACACGGCCGCCCGTAAAAAATCCCGCCTCGCGCGCGCCCTCAAGCGCGCCCGCGCATAAATAACCTCATCGTGAGTAAAAAGAGCGCACTGCTTGCCGTCAAACCTTTTCAGGAAACGCTCTATAAAAGTTATTGCGCTCCGGCAACACTTAAAATGCTCCTGCAATACTACGGTATTGAAAAATCAGAGAAAGAGCTGGCACGCCTCCTGGGGACCACCGAGAAAACTGGCACGACGGTCGAGGATTTTGTTAAAGGCCTCAAACACTTCGGTCTAAAAGCCAAAGTTAAAAACTACTCTACGTTTAAGGACATAGAAAAGTATCTTAAAAAAGACATACCGGTTGTCGTTGATTGGTTCACCAAGGGCAGGAGCGACGACCCTGACTGGTTTACTGCCGACGGACACTACTCCATAGCAGTCGGACTGGATAAGAAGTATATCTATCTCCAGGACCCCGAAATCGGTGGCATGCGAAAATTAAAACGAGAGGATTTTCTCAAAGTCTGGTTTGATTATCTCGGCGAGTACCTCAAGTCACGCGACCAAGTGGTCATACGGCAAAGTATCGCCGTCTACCGCTAAAAATAGCAGTTCATACTGAGCGTGAATACAAAACGGTCTTCTGCTAGGATGTATATATGCACGGAGAAATAGCAATTCACCTGGCGCCTCTGGCGCTTTTTCATATCGGCGGTATCCCGGTGACGAATACGTTGCTTACCGCGGTCGTGGTGGCACTTCTTCTTATCGTATTTGCGTATGTGGTTGGACGCTCGCTTACATTGAAACCGCGCAGGTTCCAAACGGTAGTAGAACTTTTGATTATGTATCCATATAATCTAGTACGCGATACTTTAGAGAATGATTCTGTTGCGGACAAAGTGTTTCCTATTATCATGACACTATTCCTTTTTGTACTCTGTATAAATTGGTTTGGGCTCCTTCCGTTTGTAGCTTCTATAGGGGTCATGCATGGAGACGAGCTCATTCCTTTTTTTTATCCGGGAGCAACTGACCTGAACCTAACGCTCGCACTTTCTTTCATCGCTTTTTTTACTATAGAAATCGCAGGTATTGTGGTACTTGGCGCTTTTACTTACGGCTCAAAATTTATTTCGTTCAAGTCTCCAATGGCTTTTGCCGTCGGCCTTATTGAACTGATGTCAGAAATCGCCCGTCTTATTTCTTTCTCATTCCGTCTGTTTGGGAATATTTTTGCAGGAAAAGTATTGATTCTTGTGGTACTGTCTTTTGTACCCTACGTTCTTCCCGTGCCGTTTGTGGCGTTTGAGGTGTTTGTCGGGTTTATACAGGCTGCTATTTTTGCGCTTCTTACCCTCTTCTTTACGAAGATCGCAATTCAGCTACATGAAGAACACGAGAGAGATGAGCGGGGAGCGGGCGTGCGTTTAGCAACTTAACATAAATAAGTATGGAAATTGAATCAGCAAAAGCGATTGGAATGGGTCTAGCCGTCGGACTTGGCGTGCTTGGTCCCGGTATTGGCATTGGGCTTATTGCTGGCCGCGCGCTTGAAGCAATAGGCAGAAATCCGGAGGCATCAGGAAAAGTTATCACCAACATGTTCATCGGCATTGCCTTCACCGAAGCGCTTGCGATTTTTGCTCTTGTCGTCGGCTTTATCATTAAATTCACGTAAGAACCATGGGAGCGCTGTTTACCACCTTCGGCATTGATTGGCATTTGTTAATCGCACAAACGATTAACTTCGGCATTCTTGCCGCCTTGCTTACCTGGCTTCTGTACAAGCCGGTGTTGAATATGGTGAAGGAGCGTGAACGGATCATTACAAAAGGCGTTAACGACGCGGAAGAATCCGCAAAACGTCTTACAGAGACGGGGGTTGAGATACAAGCGCGTACGCATGCCGCAGAAGTTGAAGCAAGCGATATTGTGGAGCAGGCGCGTCGGGCCGCTCTCGATGAGAGAGCAAAACTGCTCAAGGAAGCTGAAGCGCGCGCGCTCGCGATTGCGCGCGATGCGGACGCGCGCGCTAAAGAAACTGCCGTACGATCTATGCGAGAGAGTGAAAGAGAGGTAGCGCGTCTCGCCGTTCTCGCCGCAGAAAAAATAATGAAAAAATGATCAAGAACTACGACACATTTGTTGAACACTTGAGGCGTACGGGGCGCCTAAAGCTCCTTCCTCGCGTACTCCGTGAACTCCACCTGGAAGAAGTGCGGGCGAAGAAGTTCAGTTCTAAAGTAGAAACGGTGGAGGAAAACCCATCGCTTATCTCAGGGTGGCGCACGATAGAAAACGGCGTACTCACCGACCACACCGGGAAGCGTGCACTCCTGGACATTTATAAGAACATCATCGCTTGATATGGAATCCGTCATTAAAAAAATAGAAGCAGAGATAGCGGCGTGGAGCCCGAAGGGAGGCACTGAAGAGGTCGGCGTTGTTCGCGCGACAGGCGACGGCATCGCAGAAATTGACGGACTCACGAACGCGATAATGAATGAGATGGTGCTCTTTGACCCCACATTTGACCGTACGCTCGAAGAAGCGCTCAAGGATGTTTCGCCGATATACGGCCTCGTTCTCAATCTAGAAGAAGACGGAGTGCGCGCGGTGATTCTCGGCGATACGGCGCGAATTTATGAGGGAATGCTCGTACGTCGTCTCAAGCGACTTCTTTCCATACCTGTCGGGGATGAGCTTGTGGGGCGCGTGGTTAACCCACTTGGCGAACCGGTTGATGGCAAGGGCCCGGTGGAGAACACTATCGACAGTCCTATTGAGAATGAAGCATATGGAGTGATTGATCGTGCACCGGTAAACACACCTCTTCATACGGGCATCAAGGCGATCGACACCATGATACCCATCGGTCGCGGACAGCGCGAGCTTATTATCGGCGATCGCGGTACCGGCAAAACCACCATAGCGATAGATACGATCTTGAACCAGAAAAATGAACCGACAGAGACGCGCCCCATCTGCATATATGTTGCTATCGGTCAAAAAGAATCGAAGACGGCGAAGCTTGTCGCTGAACTGTCAGAGAAGGGTGCGATGGACTATACGATTATTGTGACGGCACCAGCTTCTGCGCCTGCGGCTCTTCAGTTTCTCGCGCCGTTTGCGGGTGCAACTATCGGCGAACACTTCATGAAGGCGGGGAAGGATGCGCTTGTCGTCTATGACGACCTCTCCAAACAGGCAGTCGCATACCGGCAAATGTCGCTTCTCTTGCGCCGTCCGCCGGGCCGTGAAGCGTATCCTGGAGACATCTTCTACCTGCATTCACGTCTTCTTGAGCGATCAGCGAAACTCTCGAAAGAGAAGGGTGGCGGTTCTCTCACGGCACTTCCGATTATCGAGACTCAAGAGAATGACGTCTCGGCATATATCCCGACCAACGTAATTTCTATCACTGATGGACAGATATTTCTTGAAAGCGATCTTTTCAATAAAGGCCAGCGTCCGGCCATTAACGTCGGTATCTCGGTCTCTCGTGTCGGTTCTGCCGCACAGACTAAAGCGATGAAAAAGGTTGCCGGGAAGATTAAGCTAGAGCTCGCGCAGTTTCGCGAGCTTGAGGCATTCATGCAATTTTCTTCCGACCTTGATGCGGATACGAAGAAGGCGATTGACTCAGGTCGCCGTATGACTGAAGTGTTGAAGCAGAACCGTGGGGCACCGATTTCTTTCGAAATGGAAGCCGCAGTTATTTTTGCAGCGACAAACGGCTATTTCGACTCATTTTCGCCTGAGAACGTAAGTGCCGCTGAGGGCAAGCTCCAAGACTATCTAGTACGCGAGGCGTCCGAAACCCTTACTAAAATTCGAAATGAAAAGCATATAGATGAAGATATAGAGAAAGAGCTTCGGGCGGCGTTCGATACATTCGTGAGCCATTCGATATAAGTATGGCCTTGAAGGATATCAAAGCGAAAATAAAGTCCACCGAGCGTACCCACAAGGTGACGCGCGCGATGGAGGCTGTCTCTGCGGTAAAGATGCGTAAAACACAAAGTGTTGCTCTTTCTGGCCGCCCGTATGCACACGCCGCTCTCTCCATATTAACGCGACTTGCGGGAACCGAAGACGTAAAGCGCCACCCCCTCGCGCGTCACCGTACAGGTACAAAACTAGCTCTTGTTCTTATCACAAGCGATAAAGGTCTCGCGGGGAGCTTAAATAGTGGAGTCTTGAAGTGCGCGGTCGAAGCTATCGAGAAACGCGACGCAACAGACGTTACTATCTATGCCTATGGGAAAAAAGGTGAAGAATATTTTAATCGTCGTGGCTATCGCATTGCACAATCGTTTGAAAACAGAGGCGATGATGTGCCACTCTCCACGATGGAAGAACTTTCTCGCACTGTTTCAGATTCTTTTATGCGCGGCGAGTACGATAAGGTTATTGCGGTGTACAGCAATTTCAAATCAACATTTGAACAGGTTCCGACGATGCGTCGCCTCCTTCCGCTTTCATTACCGGCCATACGTGACATTGTCGAAGGTATTGTTCCAATAAAAGGGAAGTGGAGCCACGAAGTCTCGCTTAAAGCCCCTACGGCGTATGAGGTTGAGCCGTCTGAACGGGGAGTGCTTGACGCGCTTATTCCGCGTCTCGTCGCAGTCTCGCTGTACCATATGCTGCTTGAAGCGAAGGCATCTGAGCATTCGGCGCGCATGATTGCGATGAAAAATGCTTCAGACAAATCTGAAGATGTCGCACATGATCTTACGCGCACGTATAACAAGATTCGTCAGGCGGCGATTACGCGCGAAGTCTCTGAGATAGTGAGCGGCCGCGAGGCTTTAGCAACATAACTTTTATACTATGAACGGAACCATTACAGAAATTATCGGACCAATCGTCGATGCGCATTTCTCGGAAAAAAGACCTGCTATCGGCGACGCGCTTATTATCGATAAGACTGATCAACACGGACGGGTCACGCTCGAAGTAGCTTCGCATCTAGGGCTTGATCGTATTCGTGCCATCTCGATGAACGAGACCGCAGGGCTCGCGCGCGGTGAAAAAGTTATCGCCACAGGTGCGCCTATTTCCGTTCCAGTTGGCGAAGCTACACTCGGGCGCCTATTCAATGTGCTTGGCGAAACGGTGGACGGCAAGGGCCCACTTCCCGCAAGCGTGTCGCGCCTTCCCATACATCGCGCGCCGCCTTCATATGAAGAGCAGACGACAAAGGCAGAGGTGTTTGAAACCGGAGTGAAGGCGATTGACTTGATAGTCCCCTTTATCAAAGGGGGTAAGGTCGGTCTCTTCGGCGGCGCAGGCGTTGGCAAGACGGTTGTTATCCAAGAGCTTATCCGTAACATCGCGACGGAACACGGCGGCTACTCGGTGTTTGCCGGCGTGGGAGAGCGCGTGCGCGAGGGAAACGATCTCTATCATGAGATGAGCGAGTCTGGCGTGCTTTCCAAAACAGCGCTTGTCTTCGGACAAATGAATGAGGTACCGGGCGCCCGCGCCCGCGTCGCGCTCACCGGGCTCACGCAAGCGGAATATTTCCGTGATGAATCAGGAAAAGACGTCCTGTTTTTCATGGACAATGTTTTCCGCTTTATTCAAGCCGGCTCTGAAGTATCATCGCTTCTCGGGCGCGTGCCGAGCGCGGTTGGATATCAGCCTACGCTTGCCGAAGAAATGGGCAAGCTTCAAGAACGCATCACGTCGACAAGAAAAGGTTCTATTACGAGTGTGCAGGCGGTGTACGTTCCTGCCGACGATCTTACTGACCCGGCTCCTGCGACGACCTTCGCACATCTTGACGGGACGGTCGTTCTCTCTCGGTCGCTCGCGTCGCTTGGCATCTATCCTGCTATTGATCCTTTGCAGTCGAGCTCAGCCGCCCTCACGCCGGACATCGTTGGTAAGGAGCACTATCAAGTCGCAAACTCGGTCAAACAAGTGCTTCAGCGCTATAAGGACTTACAAGACATTATCGCAATTCTCGGCATCGAAGAACTTTCTGAAGACGATAAACAAACAGTGTACCGCGCGCGTAAGCTCGAGAAGTTCCTCTCACAACCGTTCTTTGTGGGAGAACCATTTACCGGCGTAAAAGGTCAGTATGTCTCGCGTGAAGAGACCGTCCGTGGGTTTAAAGAGATCGTTGAAGGCAGGCACGATGACAAGCCAGAAGCGGCGTTCTACATGAAGGGAAGCATTGATCAGGTCAGCGCCTAAGCATCGATTCCCTATGAAAACCTTTCATCTCACTGTTGCAAAAGTAGGCCAAAATCTTTTCAATGGGGAAGCGGTTTCCGCCTCGTTTCCTGGGACTGAAGGAGTGTTTCAAGTATTGGCGCACCACGAGGCGTTCATTGCCGAGCTGAAAAATGGAGAAACGACTATTATCTCCCCAGACAATCAGGTTCATACCATTTCCTTGCCCCGAGGAGGAATTGCAGAAGTTTCGCACAATCAGGTCACCGTCCTTCTTTAGACACCAATACTGTTGGTGCTCCCGGCCAGAATCGAACTGACATCGTCTCCTCCGCAAGGAGATGTCCTATCCATTGAACGACGGGAGCGGCCGTAGTGAATGTATATCAGAATCCAAGCCAAGCCGCCACTACGTCTGAGAAAGTATGCTTGTGCTCGTCCTCATCGACCCGTTCAAGGAAATAGGTATAGACCACATCGGCATCAACGCCCTCAAGCGGGATGATTAGGTGCGGAGAGAGCCAGCTCTCCGTCTTGATAGAGAGCATGGGAGGGAGTTCGCCCTTGACGTCTTCAAGAACGGAAAAAGAGAGCATGTGCTCAAAGGGGTGCAAGTCGTCGCCGATGACGATGCCTCTCTCGACGAGGCGGAAGCGGTGAAGCGGCGGCTCTTTGGAGGCATGAAGGGCGAGGGCCACCGCCGCTATGACGATAAGAGCGGTCAGCAGGTAATTGCCGAAGAGTATGGACGCAATAATACTCGCAATAGCGATAATGCTGAGCACCCAGTACCAGTCGGCATCCTTCGGATTATAGTCGTATTCTTTCCCCTCCCATTCTAAAATAGCGCTGTCGGGCATATGAGAATTATATCAGAGCGCCACGTGCGACTCGTTGTTTATGCACCTAGTGGAGAGAGGTCTATTTTCTTGTAGCGACAATCTGCCGTACGCTTTCAAGCTCTTCTGCTGTGTTCACCTCAAGCGTATTGAATACTCCTTGCACGACTTTAATTTTATACCCATTCTCGAGGATGCGAAGCTGTTCCAATTTCTCTGCAAGCTCTAGGGGCGTCTGAGGTAGTGTGACATAGGTAGCAAGAAAATCTCTTCTGAACGCATACAAGCCGAGGTGTTTCCAAAATGTCTTGTATTCATCGCGAGGGAAGGGAATGAGCGAACGCGAAAAGTAAAGCGCGTTTCCGTTCGTATCCGTTACTACTTTTACGAAGTTAGGAGAATGTATATCGCCCTCGCGGATGAACCTTGTTGAAGGCGTCGCTACGACTGCGCTCTAGTCGTCTATCAGCGCCTGCACGCAGGCATCAATGGCCTCGGGCGGCATAAGAGGCTCATCCCCTTGGATGTTTACGACAATATCCGGCTGAAACTTCGTGTAGTGCGCGGCGGCGTATGCGACACGGTCGCTTCCAGAAGCTATCTCCACTGGCGTCATCATGGTTTCTGCTCCGTACGGAGTTACAGCATCGGAAATTTCCTCCGCGTCGGTAGCGATAATAACGTCATCAAGGAGTTTTGCTTTCTTTGCTTGGCTCCAGCTGTGGTAAATAAGAGGCTTCCCGTCAATGTCGGCGAGCATCTTGCGTGGGAGGCGGGTGGAGCCGAGGCGCGCGGGAAGAATTCCTAAGACTTTTGTCATTGCTCCATAGTAGCGCATCATCTGCGGAAGGGGTGGGACTCGAACCCACAAGGGCTTTTGGCCCGCTAGTTTTTCCGCCAGAGGCGGACCCGCCTCTGGCGGGCAAAGCTCTAGATTCCGCGACGGAGCGGAGGGGGCGAGATTCGAACTCGCGGTGCCTTACGGCACAGTGGATTTCAAGTCCACCGCACTAGACCAACTATGCGACCCCTCCGCTCCGTGTAGAATTTTTCAAAGATCTAAAATTTTCACCCATCCCTGTCCTGTCGTGCACAGAACCAGGTTATATCATACACTTCTCTTTATATGCGACATCTTGGCATTGACTACGGCACCAAGAAGATTGGTCTCGCGCTCTCTGATGAGACGGGCACGATGGGGTTTCCTCACTTGGTCGTCCCGAACACTCCCAAGGCAGTTGAACACATTTGCGCAATTATAGCGAAAGAGGACGTGCGTGCCCTTGTGGTCGGCAACTCGCTTGATTATGCGGGAAAGGAAAACCCTGCCGCGAAAGGGGCAAAACAGCTCGGAGAAGAAGTCGCGGCTCGGTGCGGCGTCCCAGTCTTCTATGAGTGGGAAGGGCTCACGAGTGCGCAGGCGCGTCGCGCGCCTGCAACCGCCGAGGGCGGGTCCGCCTTCGGTGGAAAAGAGAGAAAGACACGCGCGCCCAAAAGGCGCGAGGCCGTCGATGCCTCTGCCGCCGCGCTTATTCTTACCAGTTACCTTTCACGTATTGCCCATGAGTAAACCACGAATATCAATTGAGGATTTTTCTAAGATAGAAGTGCAGGTCGGAACGGTACGTTCTGCCGAGCGCGTTCCCGAGACCGACAAACTTCTGCGGCTCGTGGTTGATTTTAACGAAACAACGGGTCCACGCCAGATTATTTCCGGCATCGCTCCCTATGTACCAGAGCCAGAGGCCCTTGTCGGTCGGCAACTTGCATTCGTGACGAATCTCGAGCCACGCACCATACGCGGGCTCGAGAGCAACGGCATGCTCTTCGCCGTCGGTGCGGGAGAATCATTCGCATTCCTGACTCCTGATAGGGAGGTGCCGCCTGGAACAGGGGCACACTAGCGAGTGTGGTCGATCGGAGCGCGCTATACTCTATACACCATGTCCTTTGTTTTTCATGAACGTATCCGTGCCGCTTTCGCGCCGCCGCGCTACCTTGCACCGCCTTTTTCCGGTATAGACCTTTCTACCAGCGGGGCCAAGGCCGTGCGTTTACATGAAGGGATGCACGGGTTAACGCTCGCGGGATATGCCGAGGCGCGCTTTCCTTCCGGAGCATATGTGGACGGTGAGATAGTTGACCGCACCGCAGTGGTTCGCGTGCTCTCCGTGGTTGCTAAAACAGCCGGTATTTCTTCAGCCAATGTGGCATTGCCAGAGTCAAAGTCGTATCTTTTTGAAGCAACTGTTTCGGGCACTCGGACTACTGAATGGCGCACGGCGGTTGAGCAACGCCTCGATGAGCTCGTGCCGTTACCGCCAGCAGAGACGGTATTCGACATCGTCCCCGTGGGGCAGGGGGAGCGGGGCGACACGCTTGTCGCGGGCATCGGGTTCGCGCGGCGCATTGTTGACGAGACGCTCTCCGTGTTTGACGAGGCGCATATTCGCGTGCGAGCTCTTGAAGGAGAGACGTTCGCCTCTGCTCGCGCGCTTCTCCCCCACGGAGACGAGTCCACCGCTCTTATTATTGACGTCGGCAGATCAACGACAAAAATATCCATCGTCGCGAACAGAATCCCGCGATTCGCGACGACTATTGGCATCGGCGGCCACGCCCTCACGCTCGCGGTGCAGAAACATTTCGGCGTGACAGAGGCCGAAGCGCGCCGGATAAAGGAAGAGCGAGGCATTGTGTCGGCACCAGGGAACGAAGACTACCTCGCGGCGATGCTTTCAACGGTTTCCGTTATTCGCGACGAGATTTCTCGCCGACTTGAGTATTGGCAAGAGAAGATGACTCTCTCTGGAGCCCACACTCCTGTGTCGCACGCTATCCTCGTCGGCGGCAACGCGTCGGTGCGCGGCTTTCCAGAATACCTGGAAGGTACGTTAAGAGTCCCGGTTGTCGCCGGCGATGTTTTCACCAACCTCGCGTCGCGCGACACTCAGCTCCCCTCGCTTGACTACACCGAATCGCTCGCTTACGCGGCAGTGATCGGTCTCGCGCTTCGCGACTCTCTTCAGACATATGCGTACTGAACTCACCAACCTCCTTCCTCTTGAGCGCGGGCGAGCGCTCTCTCGAGAATATGTTTTTCGCGTCGGCGTCGTAGTCGTCGTGATGGTGACAATGCTGACGCTCGCGGCGGCGGTACTGCTCGTGCCAACCTACGTGTTTCTTACCGAAAGCACTCGAGCTAAAAAAGAGCGTCTCGCGCATATTGAGTCGAGTGTTTCTTCCGCAGAGGAGGCCGCACTTTCCGCGCGTCTCGCCACGCTTTCAACCGATACCGCGTCTATTGTTGAGCTCTCAAACACCTCCTCCGTCAGTACGATTATTCGCGACATACTCACGACCTCGCGACCGGGCATTACGCTTTTAGATCTCACCTACGCGCCTTCTGTCGGCAAAAGCGCTAAAACGATGACTGTTTCCGGTGTGTCAGCGACGCGCGTTGCGTTAAACAACTATCAGCTCGCGCTCCAAAGAGCCCCGGGCGTTCTCTCCGCGGTAGTACCGGTTTCTTCGTATGCGAAAGATACTGATATCACGTTTAGCGTTACCATAACTCTCGCGCCATGAAGTCGCCACTCTCTCATCTCATCATCTGGGTTGTCATCTGTAGTGCGGCCCTTGCCGGCCAGAGACTTTGGTATGCCGTCATCGCTCAGAAGAGTACGGAGGCGGTGAATCTACAGAGCCAGATTGACGCGAAGGTCGAGTCTGCCGCACGCATCGCCTCCGCACGCACCGCGCTTGTCGGAATAGCCGGCGATGAGTCGGCGGTCAGAAAATATTTCGTTCCTGAATCTGAAGTGGTCTCCTTCATCAATAATCTCGAAAGTCGTGGGCGCGCGCTTGAGACTGTGGTAAAGGTTCTCTCAGTTTCCACCGACAATTTGAAAAATCAACCGACACTAACGCTCGTGCTTTCGATTAACGGGACGTTTGATGCGGTTATGCGTACCGTTGGAGTGATCGAACATTCCCCTTACAATCTTTCCATTTCTAACCTTTCGCTGGGGAAGGAGGAAAAAAATCTTTGGACTGCTAATCTGAAGATTCTCGTCGGCTCGGTATCGACGAATCCTATATGAATATTTTTAACTTTACCAATTCTTCTTTCAGTCGGTTGCGCCTCCGCGCGCATCAAGACCCGGTGCGCGACTGGTTGGCACTACTGGCGCTTTCACTGCTGGCGTTTGTGAGCATTGTCGTGTGGAATGTGTGGGCGTTTAACACGGTTGCTCGTGGAGGCGTTATCGGAGTGAGCGCGACCAGCACGCCAGTCTTCACGAGTTCCTCACTCGACACTATCCGCGCCATTTTTGAAAAACGTGCCGCCGAAGAGGCGAAATATGCGACAGGGGTCTACCACTACACCGACCCTTCGCAATAACGCTTAGGTGCGATAAGGTAGGGGAGTATTGCCCCCATAGCTTAATGGATAAAGTAGCGGACTTCTAAGCCGTCGATGTTGGTTCGATTCCAGCTGGGGGCACCAGCCAGTGCTAATTCAAGTGACCGAGCAATGGGACCGACGCTAAGATTGTGGAATTTTATTTACACAAATTACTTTCTACAACCATCGTCGTTCCGACAAAATAGAAGGAGATAGCCTCTCCTGCCGTATTTTTGGTGTTGTAGCATACATGGTGACCTGTGGCCCCTGCGTCTACTAGGCCAAACTCTATCGTTGTTGTGCCCATAACCACCACTGACGTTAGTCTGATGATCCCGTTCCTCCCTGCTCCACTGCCCGGACCTACCTGAAGATTAACGTCACCACCTCTAAAATCACCACCATTAGCATATCCCGAAAGCAGGTTTACATCCCCACCGTTGCCGCCCGACGAACCTCCGCTACCTGCTTCTAGTCCAACATCACCTCCTCTCCCATTTCCTAATGAGCTCCCTCCCATAAGGCCCACTTGGCCTCCCCCGCCTTCTCCGTCTCCATTAAGAAGATCCCCTCCTCGTATAAGCAAGTCTGGAACCGATCCAGCCTGTCCTGTAGCATCTCCAGTCTTTATGGTGAGTGCGTCTGGTACATCTGTACTATCTCTTGTTGAGATTATGTTTTCTGAGTTAGAAATACCGAATGAGAGATTGTTTATCCAACCCGAAGCGAAATTAAACAATCCTCCAATCGAAAGGTTCCCACTGAAGGTAGACGTCGCTATGGTACTTGTGGAGTTGAGAAACTCAAAACTCGGGGCATATGTAGTTTGGAGCGGGTTTGTTCCATTCCCTATGAGAAGAGACCCGGTTGGTATCGTCGATAGCCCGGTTCAACCTTGGGGGACACTAAATGCTGCTTTGGCAGTGAGTGGTAAGTATGCGGAGATTAGTAACATACTGAAGAGGAATATTTTTCTCATGGTTTAGTAATTAAGATAATTAAGATTTGTTAGTAAGTCTTCAAAAATTATAGCACCAAATTAGTTTGATTTATTGAGCAGTAGCTTTTGGAGGTCAAGGGAGGCTTGATAGGAGGGGTTAATATCCAAAGAGTGCTTGATTGCTACTTTCGCTTTCTCAAAGTCGCCGATCTTGTAATAACCGAAGCTGAGGAAATAGTATGCCCCCGCAGTCTTTTGCCCAAAATCAATAGCTTTTTTGAGATACTCGACGCCCCTTCTCGGATCCATGTCTGCTCTAGTGCCGATAAGCTCCCAGATGCCCATTACCATCCATATTTTTGCCTTATCAGGCCATTGCGTCACGATACGTAAGTGGGTTTCGGCTGCGAGACTTTCCATTCCCAAAAGGTTGAAAATATCCGCTGCTGCAACTTTGTCTTCAAAATACAACGAGTTCGCTAAGGGGCGTAATTTTTCTTCTGCATTTACGGGTGAAATCTCAAAACGCCGAATGATCTCTTCATTGTTGGAGACGCGCCTCAAAAAAATGAGATGATACGTATCGGCATATACGAGTGCCCATGCCGGATCGCGGATTCGGTTAAAAGCAAACTGGTGGAAATACCAACTTTGGTCATACGTGGAAAGGAACACCATGTTAAAATTATATTTTGTGAGTAGTTGTTCCCACGCGGTTTCATTTTGCATGGGCTCAAGATACTCATGCTCAAAAAAGGATCTGGAATAAGCTTCAGGTCTGTTGTCTACGAATACCTTTTCTTTTGGAAACAAGTGGTAAATCAGATAACTACCACTATCAAAGTTGTTGAATATAGGCCCTCGCAGTGAATGTTCTTTCAGAAAGAGAGCTGCGTCTTGAGAGCGGGGTGTCAGCCCCAGTCCTGGTCTGTTATATACGGTAATTCCCCCGTTCAAACCTAGCGAGATTAGAATCACCAGCAAAGTGCCAATTATCCACGCAGCAACGTATGGGCTTAGCTTCGACTTTTGTATACGTTGAGCTGCGAAGTATGCGTGCATGTTTGCCGCTACCGCAGGAAGAAAAATCAAGCCGGTAAGGGGTATATTTCGTCTCATTAACAGTCCTGCGGCTACTGTGAATAATGCTGCGACGGCATAAAATGGTATCGGCCTCTTTTTTCCAGCAAGAACGAAACTAAGGACTAGAAACGGCAGCATCGCAACGAAGGTGAAAATGGGTATGACATCTTTAAGCGGCTCTGTCCTCATGACCGTGAGTATTGACTGTGTCTCGCTTACCTCAATGCCAATGTCATTGGAAATGCGGACTGGTTCAAGTACTCCGGCAATGCCGTTAGGGTTGAGGAATGAGACAAAAACGACGGCACACAGCACAGTAATTAACCTGCGGATATAAGAGTTTCCCGTCAAGGATTTTCTGTATTCAACCACTTTTTCTAAGAAAAAAGCGCCGACGAGTACGATGCCGATGGGAAAAAAGATGTGGAGATTAACCCAGAGTAGTTGGAGCGGAATAAGTAGGTATATTTTTCTTGTATTCTGATTTTTTTCGCCAACTGTTAAGATGTAAAGAAAAGTTGCGATAAAGAAATAGCTGAATATCTCGGGGCGCAGGGTTGTACGTTCCGCGAGTATAAGAATTGCCGGGACAGAAAGTATCGCGGCAAGCCAAAAGGAGGATTTCCGCAATGCGGTGAAGAACAGCAGGGAAAAGGAAGTGAGCAAAAGAATCGCCTTGAAGATAATGAATCCATTCCAACCAAAAGCGACATTAAGCAGGTAAAAAACAACGCCAGACAACCAATGATGATTAACAAAGGTCTCATTGGATTCTGTATATGAGTACGTATTTTGGTACAGGATTTCAAAATTGCCATTGAGTATCATCTCGCCGTTTTTAATGTGGCGCGGAAGATCATCTCCCGCGGAGAAATCAATCTGATGAATCAACAGTGAGCCATAAAAAAGCAGAAGAAGTCCAAAAACGGCAAGTTTCAAAAGATTCTCACCAGAGGAAAATTTGAGGGCGAACATTCTTGTCACCGCCCGTATTCCATCTGTCCATTTGAGTTTTTTTCCGTTTTGTTTCGTTCGTGCTCTATATGAAATCGGTACTTCTATGATCTTTTCATGGGTCGCAAGAACATGGGTCAAATCGACCATATCAAAAATGAAACTTTGATTTTTGCATTTCAAAAGCTCTGGTACGAGATACTTGGGGAAAACCTTGTAGCACGTCGCTATGTCAGTGAGGTTGGTTTTGAATAGTACATTAAATATCTTGGTGACGAGTACTCCTCCCCAAGCATAGAGAATATTCCCGGATGCGTTTTCTCTCTTCGTGCGTCGAGATCCAAATACTATTTGGGCCTTCTTTTGGTCAATGGGCGAAAGGAGTGCAAGATAATCCGCCGGATCGTACTCAAGATCTGCGTCTTGTATTAAAAGGTAGTCTCCAGACGCTTTAGCAAAACCATCCTTAAGAGCGGCTCCCTTCCCTCCGTTGTGTTTTCTGTGAACTAAAGAGAAGAGTCCAGGCTGCAAACGTGAAAGTGTATTTTTTGTTTCTTGATTAGATCCGTCATCAACGACGATAATCTCTTTGTTCCACCCTTGCGGAAGTGGTGCCACAATAACTTTATCTAATAGTTCCTCCAACGTCCGACTCTCGTTGTAGCACGGAATGATGATTGAAAGCCTCATTTCTTACAGTGTGCCCTAAAATGGCCGCTCGGTATAGTGGCTATTAAGAAGGTCAAATTTGTTCCACTTTGAGAGTTGAGCCCGGACCGAGAGGCCTTAGTCTGATGTATTGAAAGTCGCCAAGGAACCCTTGTGGGGTCTCACCGTGCTAGGTTCGATTCCGTCCGAGGGCACAAGTTTCTGTTAGGATGAGTTTACGTGTAAGATTGCCGTGGTGGTGAAATTGGTAGACACGCTAGCTTCAGGAGCTAGTTCCCGCAAGGGATTGGGAGTTCGAGTCTCCCCCGCGGCACTCGGGAATTATATCAGCAGAACGGCTCATATACGGCGTATATGAGCCGTTCTGCTACTTGTGTGGGCGATGCAGGGCTCGAACCTGCGACCTTTGTCGTGTAAGGACATTGCTCTACCAACTGAGCTAATCGCCCAAGAACTTTTCCACAATACCACCAATATCGAGGATTGCTAAATAAGCGAACTGATATAATATACATATACAGAGTATACCTATGATATACTAGATATGAAAAAAGAAGAACAAGAACGAGCCAGGCTCCTTCGGGGGAAAGGTATGTCGCTCAATGAGATAGTACGTGAGTTAGGTGTTTCTAAAGCAAGTGTTAGTTTATGGGTTCGTGATATAGAGTTATCGGAACAGCAGAGGAAAAAACTAAGCACACACGGTCGCAGTGTTGAGTCTATAGAGAGAAGGAGAAAAAGCAGGATAAAAGGAACGCTTCAGCGGCATCGGATAGTAATCGACGCAGCAAAAGAAAAAATCCCGACACTATCTAAACAGGATTTGCTCCTAGTAGGATCTGCTTTGTATTGGGGCGAGGGAGGAAAAACAAAAACCGGAATGGCTAGAATTTCAAACAGTGATCCCAAAGTCATCCGATTCATGATGTTGTTCTTTCGTGAAGTGTTTAATGTCCCGTCGAATAAATTCCGCGGACATGTGCATACTTTTTCGCATTTGAACGCAGAAAAAGCAGAACAGTATTGGTCTCAAATTTCAGGGATACCTCGCCGGCAGTTTTATAAGACCTATTCGAAGCCAAGCACTGCGAGTAAAGGAAAAAAAGATTCGTTGCCGTACGGTACGTTTCAAATATACGTGTGTGACACCATCATCTTTCTCACTATAAAAGGGTGGATTGAAAAATTAGCTGAACTCGGGGGTTCAAGTCCCTCACCGCGCACCAAAAGTTAACAGAAAACCCACCGAAGCAGATTTTCCGCTCCAGTGGGCTGATGTTTTACTGTTCCGCGTAGCGCTCGGGGAAAACAATTGGCTCGAGGGCACGCTCGACAATTAGCACAAGACTCTCTAAACGAGAGGCGGCTTCTTCCGAGAGTCGTTTTATTGGATTTCTTTCGTCATCGGCGAGTTCCTGGATGATTTTACCAAGAACGTTACTTTGAGCCATAATTCTTTTCACTACCCGCCAAGGGATAGAAAAATTAGGGATATAAAGGTACGTGCCGAGTGACTCGTGTCGTGTGTCGCCATCGCCGTCGAGAGCGACGACACATATGAAGTCGTACTGACAATCGACTACTTTCTCCAATCTTTTTTCGATACCGACGTATATGTCGGCACCAGGGTGAAGTTGGCGCGCATGTTTGGCGCGACTAGCTGCACTTTGGATCATCATCAGCCCGTCCTGTAGTTGTACAGGAACGCCTGACTCTGATTCGGTCTCGCATCCAACCACCATCACCTCATCAACGCAGAGCTTCTGGAGCGCCTTCTCAACGGCGCGAACCTCGTTGGGACTTTTGGTCACAACTACGACTTTCTCTATTTTTTTCATATCACCCCCTAATGGCGCGTAATGATTGACAACTTCCTCAGGTACAGTATTCGAGCCAGTGTTTAAAGTCAAACAAATAATTTTCCTTCCTTAGAAATACTTGAAACCACCTATCGTGATATAAAGGTTGGTACGACTATGAACGAACATAGAGGGACAAACGACGCACCTGGTGTTACCTGCGTCGGCATTATTATGGACGGCAACCGTCGCTGGGCGAAAGAGCACGGGGTGCCTAAGTTTGAAGGGCACCGTGAAGGATATAAGAAACTCCAAGAATTCATACGTTGGTCGCGCGAAGCTGGCATTACACACGTAGTTGCGTATGCATTTTCTACAGAAAATTGGAAGCGCTCCGAAGAGGAGGTTGGATACTTGATGAAACTACTCCATTCTGTCCTCGAGAACGAAACAGAAAAGATGGTCGACGAACGTGTCCGTGTGCGATTTGTTGGCGACAGGTTACGCTTCAGCGAAGATATACAAAAGATGATGGCGAAAGCAGAGAGAGCAACGGCAGTTTCGTACAACATCACGCTTCATCTCCTGATGTCGTATGGCGGTCGCGCAGAGATTGTTACGACGGTGAATACATTGTTAGCGGAGGGGACGCCCACTATTACCGAGGATACCTTTGCGCAGAAACTCTGGTCACATCCTATGCCAGACCCCGACATCATCATTCGTACCGGCGGCGAGAAGCGTCTCTCAGGATTTCTCCCATGGCAGTCGATTTATAGCGAATTGTTCTTTACGGACCCTTTCTGGCCAGCTTTTACAAAAGAAGAGTTTAATCTGATTCTGGACGAATACCGTGCTCGCAAAAGGAACTTTGGCGTATGAAAAAGATTGACCCACTCGAAGTGGTCGGTACCTACGGCTCTCGTATTGATGCGTCTGCGGTGGAGTTTCTCACGCGAAATGACTACGCACTCTACGGCATGATGCGTTACTTCATGGGGTACACTGACGAACACTTAAACGTAAGTTCTCGCGCGGCCGGTAAGCGTATGCGACCCGGCCTTATGCTCCTTATCGCCGACAGCTATGGTCTTCTCGAAGAAGCGATCCCAGCCGCTCTCTCGATCGAACTTTTCCATAACTTCACGCTCATTCACGATGATATTGTCGATCATGATGAACTGCGCCGCGGCCGTCCGACAGTATGGAAGCTCTGGGGAGTTGACCACGCGATTAACACGGGAGATGCGCAACTTATACTTGCGCTTCGCGCGCTTGAGAAGTCGGAGTTGATGCGTATACCGCATAGTCGTACCACCGCACTGCGCACACGTCTTCTCGACAGATATCTTGAGGTCATTGAAGGGCAGTATCTCGATTTTACCCTTACGGCCGCGAAACTTAATGCCCCGTCAGTAACGGAAGAGGCGTATCTCTTGATGACTGAAAAGAAGACGTCGAAACTCATCCGTGCGGCAACTGAAACGACCGCCATTCTTGCGGGGTTAGCCGAAGAAAAGGTCACGGCACTTGGTGACTTTGGCGGGAAGCTCGGGATGGCGTACCAACTCTACGATGACTGGCAAGGGATTTGGGGTGTACCAGAGAAAACAGGCAAGAGGCGCGCGGGGGATATTTATGAACGCAAGAAGACACTTCCCGTCA
Source organism: uncultured Candidatus Saccharibacteria bacterium (assembly GCA_964349555.1). Taxonomy (GTDB): domain Bacteria; phylum Patescibacteriota; class Minisyncoccia; order Phycocordibacterales; family Phycocordibacteraceae; genus C7867-001. The sequence goes on along the minus strand of CAYGGK010000002.1, from coordinate 49,287 downwards.
TACATGCATATATGCATCTCAATTCGTCAGATAAAAAGCGCCTTGAGGAGTTGTATGACAACGATAATCTAGACGAAGCAATGGTCGCAGAAGTTCTCGACTTTTTTTCAAAAACAGATGCACAGAAAATACTTGCGGATTATGCCGCACGTTACAAAAGGGAGGCAGTCGAAGCGCTCTCGCACACTGAACTGGCACCGGCGACTAAAAAAGTGTTGGAACAAGTTACAACATCTCTCGTTCCGGACATGGTCGCCGCATCGCGGTAATGTATAGAAAGGTGCTAGGGTAAATGCATGGAGCTCCCCATTCTCTACGAAGATGCTGAGGTGCTTGTCGTCAATAAACCGGCTGGGCTCATCGTGCATTCCGACGGGCGGACGGACGAGCCGTCAGTTGCAGAGTGGGTTCTTGCTCACTATCCAGAGCTTGCGGGGGTAGGGGAGCCGTGGACATCGCCGCAGGGTGAGGTCATCGCGCGTCCGGGCATCGTGCACAGGCTTGATCGCGACACGTCGGGTGCTCTTATCCTCGCGAAAACTCAAGAAGGATATGCGTTTCTCAAACAGCAATTTCAAGAGCGCAGTACAGAGAAAATCTATCGCGCTTTTGTGTACGGACATACCAAAGCACAGCAGGGGAGTATCGAGGCCGAGATCGTTCGTATTCGCGCGACGCCGCCGCGTTGGGGCGTCGCGCGCGAGGGCGAAGAGAAGAAACATCGCTCCGCCGTAACCGAGTGGCGCACTCTCTCACGAGGTATCGACCCCGCTACTGGCGAAAAGGTGACCTATCTTGGAGTACAGCCGAAAACCGGACGTACTCATCAGATACGGGTACACCTTAAGCACATCAATCATCCGGTTGTCTGTGATCCGCTCTATGCTAAAGGTCGCCCGTGTCTCCTCGGCTTTTCTCGCACTGCGCTTCATGCGCTCTCGCTCACTCTCAATCTCCCCTCCGGCGAGCGCCGTACCTTCGCCGCGCCACTTCCAGAGGACTTCACAAAGGCATGCCGGCATTTCCCAGATACCGACGAGAATATTGCTACGAAGTAAGCGATATGCTAGAGTGCGCGGTACATGCAGAGAGTCATTACTCCGGTCAATATAGAAGGACGCGCGAAGCTTGGGATACGCCCGGGAGACACGGTGCGCGTCGTACAGAACATCGTTGAGCTTAAAAAAGGTCGCGGTACCGACAAGAAGGAGAAGACAATTAAGAACACGCGAAAGCAGACCTTCGAGGGATTAGTCCTAGCGGTTAAGCATGGGAGGGAGGCTGGAGGGACCTTCACCGTGCGTGCGACGCTCTCCGGCGTCGGTGTCGAGAAGACCTTTCCGCTCTACTCCCCGGTCATCGACTCTATTGAGATCGTGAAGCGCTCTGCGGTGCGCAGGGCGAAGCTCTACTTCATCCGCGAGAAGGCGGCTAAGGCTGTCCGCCGCCAGTTGCGTAACGCGCGTATGATGAATGTGAAAAGTGACGAGGAAGTCGCTCCTGCGGGGGAGGCGGAAATAATTCCAGAGGCCGAGGTAGGAGAAACAGAGCCGATTGTAGAAGAAGAAACGGCAGAAGAGAAAAAAGAAGAAGTTGTAGTATAGTGTTTTCTTGCCCAGGTGGCGAAATTGGTAGACGTACTACCTTGAGGTGGTAGCGCCCGCAAGGGCTTGGAGGTTCGAGTCCTCTCCTGGGCACATGAGAAAACCGGCTTAGGCCGGTTTTTAAATGGCCAGAAGAGGACTCGAAGACCTTGTGAGGGATTTTGCGAATACATGAAGCAAAATCTCCACAAGATGAATGTAATTATGTAATGGGGTCAGCCACCATTTATGATATTCTGTATGCATGCCCCGCATTGAGCGCACTGATGTTGGTGATCATGTATACCACGTCCTGAACCGCGCAAATGCCCGCGTCCAAATATTTGATACCGATAAAGACTACCCGCTCTTCGAGCAAATTCTTGAAGAAGCGGAAAAGAAATTTGCTATGCGCATCCTTGCGTACTGCCTCATGCCTAATCACTGGCATCTAGTCCTCTATCCCAGGAATGATGGTGACCTCTCCCTATTCATGGGTTGGATCACCAATACACATACGAGACGTTGGCACGTTGCAAAAGATACTGTTGGCCAGGGCCACCTCTACCAAGGCAGATACAAATCCTTTCTCTGTCAGACAGACAAACACTTCCTTACCCTTGTCCGCTATGTCGAGCGAAACGCGAAGAAAGCGAACCTAGTTAAAAAGGCAGAGCAATGGCGCTGGTCGAGTGTGTGGCGCCGGGAACATGGAACACCACAGCAAAAGAAACTCCTCACTTCTTGGCCAGTTCCAGTACCACATGACTACATCTCATGGCTGAATCAGCCGCAGGTACAAACAGAAGAAAAGGCTCTCGAACGTTCGATAGCGAAGAGTATCCCGTTCGGTTCCGATCGCTGGCAGGATGCTATCGTGAAGAAGCATGGGTTGGAACAAACTCTACGGAGAGTTGGTAGACCAAAGAATGGTGGCTGACCCCATTCATCCCGAACAAAGAAAACACAGCGTCTCGATAGCTCGTTGAAAAGTGATAAAATTAGAAATATGAAACTAGAAGATACAAAATTTATTTCCAGCTCCAAACCAAAGCAGAAAAAAACCCGCGCAGTTCTTTTCGTTCCAGGCATAAATGCAGAAAAGCAGTTACCACTCTATGAAATGCTAAAAGATCAGTTAAATAAAGGAGGTATTCACTCTGAGTGCCTTAAGGTGTGGAACGCTAGTACTGATCTAGGAGAAATGTGTATCGCTAAAATAGTTGAAAGAATACATGAATCAGTGTCCTCCCTTTTGGAGATGGGGTATACTGACATATACGGCATTGGTAAAAGTTTTGGCGGCGGGATGCTACTTGCCGCAAACGATAAACGTATTAATATATTGATATTGTGGGCTCCTGCGATTGGATTTTCGGAAACTGATGAAGGAAACTTTAATGAGATGAAGTCCAAGCCATTTTCTGATATTGACCCACTTCTATCAATTACCCTTGGAAAGAATTTCTTGCGAGAAATCGATATTCCCGTTCATATAGTGCATGGGACGAGTGATGATGCTGTATCAATTGAAAATTCAGAAACGCTCAACACCATGCTTTCGAATTCTAAGCTTCATTTAATAGAAGGGATGGGGCATTCTCCGAAAAAGGATGAGGAGGTGATCGAGTTAGTCCACGTAACAATGGAAGCGCTCAAGGAGATTGAATGATGTGTACGATTATTTAATAACCAATAACCTGAAGGTCTTTATCCAATTTCTCAAAAAAGTCATCTGGTAGTTTCTCGACAACTAACATTCTTCGTCCCATCGGGGTATCGATTCTTTTGTTCAATTGCTCCTCATTCATATACTTAATATTTCCAAGAGGGTCGATTATCTCTAGCCTGTTGTTCTTGATACCTCGAGCAATGACACAATGGGTATATGTCTCAGAAACATATATATACAGAATGCAGGGGTTGCCCCTACTTATCTCGACCTTCACTTTTTCAAAGTCCCAACTTTCTATAGAATAATTCAAACCCTTTTTGATTGCCTTTTCATGAAGAACCACATATTCCCGAGCGGCCCTTAAGAGGTTTGGATCTTTTGACTCAAATTCCAGGCTGTCAGCTTGAAGAAGTGTCAGGTGATTTTGGATGTATTTAACATGGAAACCATGCTCGAGGAGAACGGTCGCAAGTCCACCAGGAAAATTATAAGGCTTTCCTACGCGTTCCCAAATTGCCATTTCCTCATCTCTGGTAAGCGGTATGCCTTTTCGATTAAGGATGGACATAATACACGCTGTTCCGCACGTATCCATTGTTTGAAGGTATGGACGCAGACGAATCGAAGAGTGTCTAGCTATGCTAGATAATCTATCGTCTATGGCTGATACAAAATCTTCTTTTGATAAGGAATATACCGACGTATCTGCAGGGAACTGCCCAAAACTCTTTAATCGCTTGAGAAGTTCTTCGCGAAGAAACAAATCTTGCAGTCCTTTAAGTGAGTATGTATATTCGTACTCCGTTGTGTTGTCGAAGAAAAGCAGAGAATCAAAATCTTTTAGCTCCTGCCTCTCCACTAACGCATAATTCTTCTTCACTGACCGAGAACGAACCCTTTCTTCAATTACCTGTATCTCTGACTCCAACTTCTCAATATCCGATGAGAACTTGAAAGTCTTGAATCGTTCCTCGAACAATTTTTGGTCACCCCCATTATAGCGATTTACTATTTCGTTCTTCAATTCAAAATCAGGTTCTCCCTTGAGTATGGATAGATGTAACTTCTTATTATTGTGTTCACGGCCTTCGTAAAAGGTGAGGCCAGCGGGTGAAATAAGTAGTGTGTCAAAATCCTGAATTCCGCTGGTCCGGTATTTTTCTCCAAGCCTTATGCGTTCTATCTCTAATTTATGTTTAATTCCCCCCGAATACATTGTTTTCTGATGATCAGTCTCGAAAGCCGCAACTATAAGCCTCTTTGCCATTCCCCATTCCTTCTGAGACCAGTCTCCAAAAACATTCTTAGTCTCGTAGTTCAAAAAACAGTCAATCGCCTCGTTAGCCCCTATGTGTTTTTGCCATGCTTCCTTGATATGCGAAAGATACTCTGAAATAGGTTCGTTCTCACACAATTTCAACATCTCATCCTTATGCTGCGCAAAATAAGTGCGCACAAATGGCAAGATTTCTATGGGCAAACGGCGCTCGTAATCCAACTTTTCTTTTGCACTTTTGTAAGGACTCAAAAAAGGAGTGTCTAGAGTAGTAAGGTTTTGTGGCACTGGGGGAAATTCCCTGAAAAGCTCTGTGTGACTATTAACTGGCAGTAGCAATTCTTTTCCGCCGTTCTCCTTAGAAGGCATTTTTTCCATTGAGAAAATTGTACGAGCATCTTGCCTGTTCCGCAACTCAGCCTTGTCTCGCACGACAATTCAAAAGCCTGCTTTCCCTTAGAGATAGAGGAAAGCAGGCTTGAGGACTGGGTTCGGCTCAAATGGTGGTACTACTGACGAGTATGCCAGGGGACCATCTTCTTACCGTCGCCCATGCCGCAGATGAAAGATGCATGATGAAGGAAGTAGCCGAAGTAGTCGTTGCAGACCTGGGCGTACTGCTCGGTCTGAATGATGTGAATGTGCCAGACCCGATCGACCTGGACCACGGGCACGATGTTGACACCGTGGTTCAGCTTTCGTTCGCGAAGGAATTCCAGGTAGGCATCAACGTCGGCGTCGATCTGTGCGTCGGTTAGGGGGCGAGGGTCATGCAAGTTTGATTCTTCCCTTAACACCCGCTTAAGAACGTGGGTGTCGAACTCAGGGAGAGAAACCTGCTGGGAGATCGCGCGAGCGTTTATCCCGTCTTCGTTTATAAGAACTTGAGCAAGCATTGTTTTCTCTTTCTACATTCATGGCGCGTAGGCCAAGGCGAGTAGCACAATTACGACTCACGAGTAAATCGTATTACTAAATCTATAAATTGTCAAACACTTGTACATTTTAGATAGTCGTGCTTTAATATAAGTAGCGGTATTTGTACTCGACAGCACGACAGTGCGTCGGGAGTCGAATGCCTGAACATTAACGTAACAAACAAGGGAGATGCCAAATGGCGCTCAAATCAGCGAATCAACCGATTCGCTGGAAAGAGCGAATCGGTATCATGGCTGTCGGCCATGGCTTCAAGCAGGCGGAGGAGTTTGTGTTTGACTACACCTTCTACCCTGCGGTCATAGCGTGGTTGGGGGCAATTTCCGGCGGTCTCGTCATGACCGTATTCTCAGCTCTCATCTGCTGGCTCTACCTCCTCTTCTACGACTGGTCTAAGCAAGACTGGCTCGGTCTCGAACTCCTCAAGGGAGTGCGAGATGGGGAAGAGAAGCAAGGGCGCGTGGCGCGCCTTATCCAATGGGCCACCCGCAAGGGTGACTGGCTCGCATTCCTCGCCTTGTCCTGCTTCACGGATCCGTTCGTGACGACCGTGTACATGCGGCATGGCGCGGAAGCGTACAACGGCCTCTCGTCTCGGGACTGGAGAATCTTCTGGGGCAGTGTTCTGGTGGCCAACCTCTGGTGGACAGGTGTTGTAACCCTTGCCGTCGAGGGCCTCCGCTTCATCTTCAACTGGTTCGGTCTCACTTGATCGGCGGCAATGCGCACAACGCATGCCGCCGATTTTCTTTTTTTGTGTTAAAATAATAACCATGAAGGGGACTCGGATTCTCATCTGGATTATCGTCCTGGTGTCGCTAGTGTCGGCGAGTGCGGCATTTTATAAATTCTATATTGTTCGTGATTATCTCGTTTTTGCAAACGTATCATGCGATCCAACCCAGCATTCCTGTTTTATTGGAGACGGAGAAAATGCGCCACAATATTACGCAGAGATTACAAAGAGAGCTAACACAATACCTATCTGTGACGGGTGGGCAGGCCAGTGTCCGGAGTTGAGTTGTGTGGAGGATGATTCAAGCTGTACAGTTCAATATTGTGAATCAGGCGAAGAAAATACATGCTATGGTCCCATAACCACAAATCAATAACGTCTCATGTCCTCCTATTCTGAAATCGCAGAACTTTATACACCATTGACGAAAGCGCTGGAAGAACTTAAGCGTCGCCGAGGTGATAGGGAATTGAGGAAGAGGGTGGATGCTTACTTCTCTTCGCACCCATGCCCTCCTGAATTAATGTTAGAGCCACGAGCGGTAATGTCCCCTACGCTTGTAAGTCCAAACCTTGAACTTAACTATTTTCTGGATGTTTCTAAAAATCTACCAATCAGACCTATTTTCTATGAATTTAGAAAGGATAAGTTTGTCCACTTAAATTATGTAAAACACTGCTTAGGCGAGCTGACATTCTTTCGAGAGAACTTCTTAGGGAACAAGAAGATTACTGAGTCGATACGTATTATCGATTTTGAAAAAGATCAAGGAAAGCCGATGAATGAAATCAAGACCATAAAAGGTGAAAATTTTATTGATTTCCACCACCGCCTTTTCTCGGAATGTTTGCCAGGCGTGAATATTGAAATATACGACTTCTCTGATTGGTTCCGCAAAGGATATTCTTTTGCGCCCGAATTACCGTATCTTCGATACCTGGGGTTGTTCATATCAGATGCAATTTTGTTCGGTAATTTTACAACAGAAAAACGAGAATCATTTTTTACTAATATCAAAGTGCTTCCGGCATTCCGGAAACTGAAAGAAGTTTTTGGTTTACAACCGCTTATTGTCCCCATTGAACCTATGGAAACTGATGATGGCCCGCTCGGGTGTTATTATCCAGAAAAGGTGCGGCAATTCGTCTAGAGCCACATGGAATACAATCTCTTGAACAATCTTCAATACTGCTACCAGTTTTTTTTGGATTCTCAAGGATTGCTCTATTACACCCATATACCAGCAATCGTGGCGTCCCTTCTTTTCGGTGGCTATGTATTGTTAAAACGCAGGGATCTTGCAAGTGTCTTACTTGCCGTTATTGCTGTTATTTTCTCAATCTATTCAACGCTTGATTTATTGCAATGGATTTATATTGAAGACAATACATTCATCATGTCTTCATGGGCAGAACTCGGACTGCTCTCGGTGCTACTTTTCTTTTTCACAAATTGGTTCGTGCATGTATCTATTACTGAGCGTCCATTGCCAGCTTGGATGGCTACAGTTTGGACTGTGGCATTTCTTCCCATACTCATCTTCACCCCTACCACTGCGAATCTCATCGGGTATAACATCAGAGACTGTATCGCAATCGAAGGGACTTGGTTTACCAACTATTATTACGGTCTCGGCATACTTGCCATGGTCTTAATGGCGGTTTCTGCGTTCCAAGGGCTTCGCAAAAAGAATGTCGCTGATTACCAAATTCGATCTGCACGAGTCGTTATTTTTGCTGGCGCGGAACTTTTTACCTTCTCTTTTCTAGTTACAGGAGTCGTAGCGAGCTATCTTGTTGACCAGGGATATATACCAGATTTCGGACTTTCACAATATGGCATGGCAGCCATGACAATTTTTGTTGGGATTCTTGCGTATGCGACGACTCGATATCATGCGTTTAATATAAAGCTCGTTGCAACCCAGGCACTTGTTGTCTCCCTTGTCATCCTAGTGGCAGCGGAATTCCTCTTCGTAACAAATCCGGTCAGTTATGTGTTAACTGGGATTACACTGTTTTCTGCAATAATTTTCGGCTGGTTCCTTGTCCGAAGCGTCAAACGGGAGATTGAGCAGCGAGAGCATATTGAAGAACTCGCGGGGGAGCTCGCGAAGACCAACGAGAGACAGGAGACGCTTATACATTTCATCGGGCATGAGGTGAAGGGGTCGTTGACCAAGGATGCAGGAGCGTTCGCCGCGCTCGCTGAGGGCGACTTTGGAGTGTTGCCCGACACGCTCAAGCCGTTTGTTGAGCATGCGCTCACCGAGTCACGCCAGAGCGCTGGTGCAGTGGAGAATATCCTTAAGGCCGCGAACTTGAAGAAGGGGACCGTGACCTACACGAAAGCGACCTTTGATCTCAAGGCTCTTGTGGGAGAGGCGGTAGAGAAGGCGAAGTCCTCTGCCGAGCAGAAAGGGCTCAATCTCTCCTTTACCACCGATGAGGGGTCGTATGAGATGACCGGAGACAGAGCTCAAATCGGCGACCACGTGCTACGCAACCTGATAGACAACTCTATTAACTACACACCGACTGGCTCGGTAGCGGTTTCCCTCGAAAAGACTCGGGATAAATCGCTCAACAAGGATGTTTTTGTTTTCAAAGTAAAAGATACTGGCGTCGGCATAACCGATGAAGATAAGAAACTGCTCTTCACCGAGGGTGGTCACGGTAAGGAGTCGCAGAAGGTGAACGTCCACTCCACCGGCTACGGCCTCTACATCGCGAAGCAGATTGTGGAGGCGCATGGTGGCACCATCCGCGCCGAATCCGAGGGCGCGGGCAAGGGCTCGACTTTTATTGTAGAGTTTCCTACTTAAATTCGTCTATGGTATAATAGCGAGTATGAAGACCATCATCCAATACCGCATCTTCAAGGGTGACACTTACTACGTCGCTGAGGGTTTGGATTTGCCGGTAGTAACCCAGGGTAAGACCCTCGACGAACTCGCGAAGAATATCCAGGAAGCCACGGAACTCTGCCTTAACGGAGAGGATCCGGCGGATTTTGGCCTCGCACCCTCGTCCTCCGTGCTCGTCAACTTTGAGTTGCCTCGCGCGCTCGCGCATGTCTAAGCCGCGGGTCTTGAACGGACAAGATGTTGTTCATATTTTTGAGAGTTTCGGATTTTCTATAGCAGACCAGAGAGGAAGCCATATCAAGCTACGGCGAACTGCCGAGGACGGCACGCGTGAGACGCTTACCGTGCCTAACCATAAGGAACTCGACCGAGGCACGGCCGTATCGCTTTATCGGCAAGCCTCGCGGTATATCCCAGAGTCGGAATTGCGGAAACATTTTTACTCCGACTAATTTTATTTTTTTGCGACGATAAAACTAGTGTAATTGAACTTTAAATCCTGAATTGATTTCTCAAGAATTTTTAGTTTATATAAATCTGCCGCTACTCCTGAAGCGATGACGGCCGTTGAGGCGGGCAGTTTCCCGCTGGCAAGGTCCTTGGCGGCGAGCGCTGTGTCTTTGTATTCAGCCACCTTCACCTTCGGCCACGCACGTTTGAGGTACATCCGACACTGTTTGAGGGCCTGGTCGTGGGAAACTATTTTTTTAATCTCGGCTCTCGTAACCCCCCTCTTCACGAGCAAATTGTGATGAACGTCTATCTCAAACATTTTCTTGATATGAAATGTGTGTTTGGCCATGGCGTAGACGGTCTCAATAACGACACCGCCGTTTGAGTTCTCAATAGGGAAGATGCCCTCGGCTATCTCTCCTCGCTCAAGGGCCTGGAGAACATTTTCTACCGAGACAAGGTACTGTATTGAATAGGATTTTATACGCGACTTCGCAACGTAGTTAAGGGCGGCTTCTTCAGAAAAGCTGCCTTTTGCTCCCGAAACACCCACTACTAACTTGGTTTGTTTTTTCATACTCCCTCACGATAGCCGAGAACCCTTGTCCGAGTCAATTTTTTTAGGTATTGTTCAACTACGTCAGTATGATTGAAGTTTGGATATACACGCTCGCGAGCGTCATACTTATCAGTCTCATTTCTCTGGTAGGAGTTTTTACGCTGGGGATTACACAAGAACGATTGCGGCGCATTCTTTTTTATCTCATTAGCTTTTCTGCGGGAGCGCTCCTCGGCGACGTGTTCATCCACATCCTTCCAGAAATTATGCAGGGAGACTCCTCCGTGCTCGCCGGCGCCTCCGTGCTCGCCGGCATTATGATTTTTTTCGTTTTAGAGCGCGTGTTGTTGTGGCACCAGTCGCACACCGCTCACGAGGAGCGCGTGCACTCTATGGTGCACCTCACCATTATTGGAGACGTGTTGCACAACTTCCTCGACGGCATCATTATCGCGACAAGCTTCTTGGTCAGTATTCCTGTCGGGATAGCGACAGCCACCGCGATTATTTTCCACGAGGTTCCTCAAGAAATCGGACAGTTCGCCGTACTCATCCATGGAGGATGGAGTAGAAAAAAGGCATTGTTGTACAATTTCTTTTCCGCCACCACCGCTATCGCGGGGGCGGTTGTCGTGTTAACTCTCGCGAGAGACCTTGAGGAGGCGCTCGTAGTCTTGTTGGGGTTGGGCGCGGCGAGCTTCATTTATATCGCCATGTCTGACCTCATTCCAGAATTACACAAAGAACCAAACACGCGGCGAGCAGGCATACAACTGGCCTGGATGTTGGCGGGTATCGGCACCATGGCGTTACTCGCCGTAAGCCCTGTATAATTCCCGCATAATGCTTTATACCGGCAAGGGGGACACGGGGACGACGACCGCATTCGGCTGTAACCAACAGCGGATATCAAAGTCGTCAGAGTTGCCTGAAGCGCTCGGCGCGCTCGATGAGCTGAACTCCTATATTGGGTTTGTGAAGATGCGATGCGCCGGCGAGCCGCGCATCGCAAGCACACTGCGCGACATACAAGAGACACTTTTCATCGTCCAGGCGGAGGTCGCCGGCGCGGATAAAAGAATAGGGAAGGACGCTGTGCCGCATATTGAAAAAATAGTGAATGAGATAGAGAAAGAAATACCTCCCTTGAAGGGATTCTCCGTCGCTGGCGGGACGGAGCTCTCCGCGCTCCTCGACGTCGCGCGGACGCTCGCGCGGCGCGCCGAGCGGCGTCTTACCGCGGTTGGCGAGGCGCGTCTGCGCGACCTATCTGCAGAAACAGTCGCGTATATGAATCGCCTCTCCTCGCTCCTCTTCGCGCTCGCGCGCCTCGCCAACCACATCAATGGTGTCGCCGAAGAAACCCCTCGGTATTAAAGCGCAAATGAAGCATCTGTGTTATAAAAATCAGGCACCCTTCTTCGCTAAAGCTACGAAGGGCACGTGGCGACTATAGTTTAGTGGTAAAACTCCTGCTTGTGGAGCAGGTATCGAGAGTTCGATTCTCTCTAGTCGCCCAACGTTAACAGCTCAAAATAGCTTTGTTTCGCTCAATATTTTTGAATACAAAATCGTCATAGTAACGGGAATCGAACTTTTGATATGAAAAGACCCGCCAACACAACGGCTGGCGGGCCAATCTTTTCGCTCTGGAGAGTTTCAGGCCACGTTCGCCTTGATGAAGATCTTCACCGCATCCGCAATAGCGGCCGGATCAGTTTCTTCGATGCGTGTGATCTTGTCCTGACAGCTCTTGAGATGACTACACGAGGGGGGAAAGCCCATCTCGAGACCAATCGCCTGCCTGATTGCGTCATCGAACTTCGCAGGTTGAGCAGTCTCAGTGATCAACAGTGGACCGAGTCCGTTGCCAGTGTAGTTGTCGAGACCGACCTTGAAGGCGACGGCAGTGTGAGGATCGATAATGATTCCGCCGTAGGTGTTGTAGACCAGTTTGATCCAATCAATTACCTCCGTGTCGGTCGCCATGCCAGACGAGATCGACACACCACCGTTCGAGCGACGGAAGTCATGTGGGAACTTGAACTCGCCGGTTGTGGCGATCTGCTCCCACAGTGCCCGAAGCCGAGCAGGATCGCGGTCAACGTAGTCAAACATGAACCGTTCGAAGTTCGAGGCCGACGCGATGTCCATCGAAGGACTGTGCGTCTTCTTGACTTCGTCACCCTTGCGGACACGATACACGCCGGTCTGAAAGAACTCGTGAAGCACGTCGTTGTCGTTGGTGGCGACTATGATATGCATCCTAAGCCCCATCTTGGCAGCCACGTAGGCGGCCAATGCGTTGCCGAAGTTGCCCGACGGCACAGCGACGTTCATGATCTCGCTCTGATCATCCATCACGCGGGTATACCCGTAAATGTAATAGACGACCTGAGCAACGATACGTGCCCAGTTGATCGAGTTGACCGCACCGATCGAGTGCCGCCTCTTGAAGTCGGCGTCGCTGTTAACCAGCTTCACCGCCGCCTGGCAGTCATCGAAGTTGCCGTCAGGCACCAGATTGAAGACAGCCGGATCATGGATCCGATACATCTGCATCTCTTGGAACCGAGTCATGCGACCGTGTGGGGAGAGCATAAAGATGCGGAGCCGTTCCCGGCCGCGCACCGCCCACTCTGCCGCCGATCCAGTGTCACCAGAAGTGGCCCCGAGGATGTTTAGGCGCTCATCGCGTTCCAGAAGGACATGATCCATCAAGTTTGCCAGTAGTTGCAGAGCAACATCCTTGAATGCCAACGTCGGTCCATTGGAGAGTTTCAGAAGGCCGACCCGATTTGCTATCGGTTGAATCGGCGTAATGTCGATACTGCCAAAAAGTCGCGGGGTGTATGCTTTGTCGATGATCTGGCGCAGATTGTCGTCATCGATATCGTTACCGATGAACATCCTGAGGACTTGGAGTGCAATGCGATTGTAACTCCAGTCCTTCATCTGCTGAATATCCCGCCAGCTCAGTTGCGGATATTCCTCTGGAACGTAGAGTCCGCCATCCGGCGCGAGTCCGGCCAGCAAGACATCATTGAATGAAAGCGGACTGCCTCCACCTCGTGTTGATATATAGCGCATGGGTTTTCCTCCCGTTTGTAGTTGATTGAAAAGGCCTCGGATACCTGTATCCGTTTCCGAGAGTATCCTACGCTATTATTTATGATAAGCAACAATCTCTCGATTCGCTCAAACGATAATCATCAATCATCTATACTATTCCTACTGATTATTTTAACATCCTCTACGACGTCGCCCCGAATGTTGTATACTAGGGGGTAAGCAACTAATCATCAAATACCATGAACAGCAATTCACTCTACGAAATATTTGACAACGGAGGCGTGCGCATCGCGCTTATCGGCGCGCTCTCCATTCTCGCACTCTTCCTTCTCGCAGAGACGATACATACGGCGACGAACTTCGGCCGCTCGGGTATGCCAGCGACCGACACGATTACCGTGCAGGGCAACGGCCAAGCGACACTGCCCCCGGACGTCGCGCGCATTTCCTTCACGGTTGAGAACACGTCGGCGACCGTCAGTGAGGCACAGGCGGCTACCACTAAGCAGGCCAACGCCGCCATCGAGTATGTGAAGGAGCAGGGCATTGACGACAAAGATGTGAAGACTCTCTCCTACAACATCTCTCCGCAGTACTCGTATCCGAACCCATGTTCGCCTGGCGCGCTCTGCCCGACCTATAGCGGTACGCCGAAGATAACGGGCTATCATGTTGCGCAGACGATACAGGTGACGATGCGCGACTTGTCGAAGACAGGAGAGCTCCTCGGCGGCCTCGGTTCTCTCGAGGTGCAGAATGTGAATGGCCCGGCCCTTGCTCTTGACGACTCAACCGCCGGGTATAACGCGGCACGCGCAGACGCTATCGACAAGGCGAAGAAGCAGGCAAAACTTCTCGCCAAACAACTTGGCGTTCGTCTCGGCAAGATCGTGAACTTCAGTGAATCTTCGGGCGGGTATCCGTATCCGATGATGTACGGCATGGGTGGTGACGCCGTACTCTCTAAAGCCGAGGCGCCGAACATCCCGACCGGCGAGAACACCTACAACGCCTCCGTCTCCATCACCTACGAAATCCGCTAGACGGTTGACGTGTTTGAGGGGTCATAGTATGCTCTCATTATCGAGAGCCCGCAGGGCTTTTTTATTTCACCCAGCACCTAATTTTTGCAACAAAAATTAGGTGCTGGGTTAACCTGACTATTTCACTATGACTTCATTATTCACTTATCTGAGGCACGTTCGTGAAGAATTCACGCATATTGTGTGGCCGAGCAACAGGACGGCGCTCGCGCATACGCTCGTTGTCATCGGCATCGCGCTCGCGATTGCGATTGCTGTCGGATTCTTTGATTACGTCTTCAGCTCGATAACAAGCCGCATCATCGGCGGATAATTCTTTCCTATGGACGATACCCAAAATCAAAACAGCGGCGAAATGCCGAAGGTGCTGACGGAGGAAGTAGATTTGCCTGAAGAGGAAATCGGCATGGCAGACATTGCGCCGTCAGTACGTAAAGAGATTCGTGACGAGACGGTACCAAATGAGAAGGACGCTCATTGGTACACTATCCACACCTACGCCGGCTACGAAAACGCGGTTGAACGCAACTTAAAACAGCGCATAGAGTCGCTCGGCATGGAAGGGAAAATATTTGAGGTCATCGTTCCAACTGAAAAGAAGATTCGCGTGAAGGGCGGGAAGCGCATTGTGGAGGAGGAGAAGATTTATCCGGGCTACATCCTCGTGCGCATGATTGTTGACGACGATTCGTGGTTCGTGGTGCGCAACACGCCGCGCGTTACTGGCTTCGTCGGGAGCGGCAACACGCCGGTCCCGATGGAAGCGTCCGAGGTCGCGACGCTTATGAAGCGTATGACCGCCGAGGCGCCAAAACATCGTATTGACCTCGTGAAGGACGACCCCGTGGTGATTGCAGACGGCCCGTTCAAGGATTTGGAAGGCAAGGTGGGAGAGATAGACGAGGATCGCGGGAAGGTGAAGGTAATGGTCTCCATGTTCGGGCGCGAAACACCGGTCGAACTCGACTTTTTGCAAATACGGAAACTTTAGAGTAGAGTCACAGCACCATGGCCACCGTAGTTAAAAAGATTAAATTGCAAATTCCCGGAGGGGCGGCGACGCCCGCGCCTCCAGTGGGCACCGCGCTTGGCCCCGCTGGCGTGAATATCGGGCAGTTCGTGACCCAGTTCAACGCCGCGACGGCTGACAAGAAAGGGACCATCATCCCGGTAGAACTCTCGGTCTACGACGACCGCTCCTTCACCTTCATTATGAAGAATCCGCCCGCCTCGCGCCTTATCCTCAAGGCGCTTGGCATAGAGAAAGGTTCGAGCAAGGCGCGCGAGCAGAAGGCTGGCACTATCACGAAGGCGCAGATAGCAACGATTGTTGAAGAGAAGATGCCGGACTTGAATGCGAACAGCCCCGAGGCCGCCGCGCGTCTTATTGCGGGTACGGCGCGGAGTATGGGGATTGACGTTAAATAGTTTTATACAGAAACCGCCCCGACAGCGGAGCTGTCGGGGCGGTTTGCTTTTTATCGCTCTCGTGTGTACAGTTCGCCAGGGTAAATGTTCATTTTTTGGAGGACTAAGCCATGGCAGGCAGTACTATTCAAGAGCGCGCGTTGCGTATCATTAAAGGCACAGCGACCTTCGAAGACCGGTTCATACCGGAACATGAGGTCCTTACGGAGCTCATTGGGAATTTGCGCTCCATGGGATGCATTATCGGCTTCACGACCGGCGTGTGGGATCTCATCCACATCGGTCATGCCGAGTACATCCAGCATGGAAAAGAGGAAGTTGCGAAACTATACTCGGATGCCGACCACATCATTATGGTCGTCGGCGTGGACAGTGACGCCTTCACGAAACAGCGTAAAGGCCCGGATCGACCAATCGTTTCAGAGGATGAGCGTCTCCGGATGCTCGGACACCTGCGGTCGATTGATATTATCACTCTTCAGCACGAAGCAGACCAACTCTTCAGGGTGGTTAAACATCACGTTCGCATCATCTCACAGTCCACCACTGATCTTCCGCAGATTGAGATGATTCAGCAACAATGCGTCCACATTGTGAACCTTCCGCCACAAGCGGATACGAGCACAACATCACGCATCCGTCGGCTTTCTTTTGATGGGGCTGCAGGCGTTCTCTTGAATGTTGAACGAAAACTCGCTTCGGTCTTAAAGGAGGTGCACGATGAGCTCGAAAGATAAGATCGTCATCGCGTATGTTTCAACGCCGCACGAAGGCTATCTGAAACTCTTCCGGGCATATGAAGGAGGCATTTTGTATGTGCTCGGCAGTGAGTTCATAGAGACCTTTCCCTCACTTGCTCGGCATCTGCCGGGTGTACGCCCAGAAGAGGCGCAGGCGATGATAAAGGCTCTCGATATCTTCGCCGATGTCCGTATTTTGACATCTAGCGCACTTGAGGAAGTGCAACAGGACTCAATCGTCATGCCTGATGAAGATGTAGCTCACGCGTTCGCGGAAAAATATTTCGCAGACAGAAAAGTCACATTCGATGGCCAATGGCGGCTTCGTTGGGATTGGGGCGCGACTAATGTGTTTCGGCGTCCCGAGAATGAACGTGTCGTTTCGGTCGATGAACTCGATCGCGAACTGATGCGCTCTGCCTTTGCTTGCGCAAACCGAAGCCCTGATTGGTGGCGGCAGATAGGGGCGCTTCTCGTCAATGAGAACAAGAGTGTCCTACTCGCTGCTTTCAACCAGCATGTGCCGAGCGAGCAGAGCGCTTACCTCTACGGCGATCCACGAAGCAACTTCGAGCCAGGGCAACGCATTGATGTATCAGGCGCTCTCCACGCCGAAGCCGGAATTGTTGCTGAAGCGGCGCGGCGTGGGCTCTCTATGGAGGGGTGCGACCTCTATGTGACCACTTTCCCCTGCCCTCCATGCGCCTATCTTTGTTCATTTACTGGCATCAAACGCCTCTACTATACGGACGGCTACTCGCTCGTCGCTGGGGCAGAAACGCTTCAAGCGAAGGGTATAGAAATCATCCGTGTGGAAATGTGACGTGCGGCTGGCTAAGCTCCCTCGACCCGAAAGGGCGAGGGAGTCTTTTATTTCTTGAAGCCGATTAGTGCTTTGATAGGCTTCGCGCTTTTTGTTCGTTGAGTACCGACGACAAGATGAGCGTGCAGATGGTTGACGGATGCTCCAGTGAAGCGCGTATCACCGGAACGAATCATGAGCGCCGCACCTTTTATGCGGTACTTCTTTACCAGTGACTGATACTGTTTGTGGAGATCGGTCCACACGGCTGGTGACATCTCTTCTATTGTTTCGATATGTATTCGTGTGACGAGCAAGAGGTGAAATTGAGATCCCGTATAGGGCCACGCGTTTTCAGTGACGAGCCAGTGCCTAGTTTTGTCTAGAAGTGGCCGTCGATGATGTTTGAAAAGATGTTCTTCACAAAAAGGACAGAAGCCACCCCTAATGATTGCGTTGAGTGTCCGCGTATAATCACTGCGCTTCACGATAGTCGCATTTTTTGCATCGACACGCTGTTTCTTTGAGGCCATGGGTTACCAACGATATACCACGTCTGGCTATAAAAAAGAACTGCTCCCGAGGGAGCAGTTTGATTCGCAACAAGTGGGTCACGGGCTGTATGGCATTTTCATGGCCGGATGAGGATCGTATTCTTCGAGTGAAAAGTGTTCAACCCGGAAGTCGAACAAATCTTTCACCGTCGGGTCGAGCCGCAACATAGGAAAGGGTCGTGGTTCGCGTTTGACCAACTCCCGTACCACATCAGCTTGGTTCTCGTAGATATGTGCATCAGCGAAGCTATGCACATAATCGCCTGGCCGATAACCTGTTACCTGGCACACCATCAAGAAGAGGGCCGCATACTGAACCATATTTGAGGGCACCCCGACGGGCATGTCCGCAGAACGCTGGTCCATTCGCATATGGAGACTCTTATTAATGATGCGAAACTGGAGCCAGCCATGACAGGGTGCCACGATGACTTTCCTGTTTGGACCGCGTGCCGTGTAATACGGTTTCCATGGCGTGACAAGGTGCGTTCGCATTGTCGGATAGAGACGAATCTGTTCAATGAGTTGTGCGAACTGATTCAGAACCCCTCCCCCCGGAATTTCGAAATCATGGAAGGCCGAACCGTACGAGCCTGGTCCCATATCGTTTGGCTCCAATCCAAGCTCCGCACCTTTCCCGCGGTAGTCCTTCCAGAAGTCGCAACCAAACGATTCGATTTCATCAATAGTGCGCGCGCCGTTGATGAAGGCAATGATTTCGGCGATGGCTTTTCTCCAGAAAGCAATTTTGCGTTCGGTAATAAGCGGTACGCCGTTAGAAAGAGGGAAGACCATCGGCGCGAGCGTTCCGAAGCAGGTACGTGCTCCAACTCCTTGCGGCGTGTCCTTCACCAACTCCCCGCGGTCAAGGATGTACGAGAGGCGATCTCGGTATTGCGTGTCCGGCATCCGCCCAGAGAGCGACGTATAAGAGTTTTCCATGAACTGACCTCTCCTGTAATGAGCTGCATTGTTGAGTCGTTGTCCTTACGCATCATACGGAACATGGGTGAATAGTCAAACATGATACAGTGTCCCCATGGAGTTTCCGTTTATAGAAAAAGAAGACCCCGAGCTATATGACGCCCTCGTCGGGGAAGAGCGGCGGCAGGCGGAAGGACTGGAGCTTATTCCGTCGGAGAACTACGTATCGCGTGCGGTGAAGGAAGCAATGGCATCCTCTCTCACGAACAAATATTCAGAGGGGTATCCGGGCAAGCGCTATTACGGCGGACAAGAGTTCACGGATAAGGTGGAAATGCTTGCTATTGAGCGGGCGAAAAAACTTTTCGGTGCGGCATACGCGAACGTACAGCCGCTCGGCGGCGCGAATGCGAACATCGCGATGTACTTCGCTTTGTTAGAACCCGGCGACACAGTGCTCGGCATGGACCTCTCGCACGGAGGGCACCTGACTCACGGTCATCCGGTGACGTATCTCACAAAAATCTTCAACTTCGTGCGGTATAAGATGAAGGACGTAGAGACAGGAGAGATTGACTATGAAGAAATGCGTCGAGTCGCCAAAGAAGTGAAGCCGAAAATTGTGCTCGCGGGCTTCTCGGCGTATCCGCGCGAGCTCGACTACGCAAAATTTGTCGATATCGCTCGTGAGGTTGGAGCGCTCGCAGTGATGGACATCGCGCACATCGCCGGACTTATCGCAGGGGGCGTTGCGAAGAACCCTTTTGACTACGGCTTTGACCTCATGACGACCACGACGCACAAGACGCTTCGCGGCCCGCGCGGCGGCATGATACTTACGCGTGAGAGTGAGGAAATCGCGAAGAAGATAGATAAAGCAGTGTTTCCCGGCTTTCAGGGCGGTCCGCACATGCACCAGATTGCCGCGAAGGCGGTAGCATTTAACGAAGCACTCCAACCGGCATTCCAAACGTATGCAAAACAAATACTCTTGAACACAAAAGCGATGGAAACAGTTTTTAAGAAACATGGATCGCGGATGATAACTGGCGGCTCGGATAACCACCTCATTCTGCTTGATGTGTGGACATCGTTTGGCATCGGTGGGGCTGAAGCAGAATTGCTTCTTGATCGCGCCGGCATCACCCTTAATAAAAATGCGATAGCAGACGATACGCGCGGGCCGATGGACCCCTCCGGCATCCGCTTCGGCACGCCCGCGATGACGACGCGCGGGCTAGGGCGTACCGAGTCCGCGCAGGTCGCAGAGAGTATGGTAGACGTGCTGACGAGGCGCGACGACGCGGCGGTCGCGGAGGCGAAACAAGAAATAAAGAAACTCTCGCTTTCGCACCCCATCCCCGAGTCATTTATATAATCTGCTACACTCTTTTGTAATGGAAGAGCGGATACGAAAAGCGATCGGGAGAGAGGTGGTTATTCGACGGCCGCCGCACCTTGATTTTGGCGACTACTCTGTTTTTATTGGGCCGGAACAGGCAGAGTCGGCGGCGCAGGCGATCCGCAGCGAGCTCGGCGAGTCCGCGGCGAAAGTTGAAGTCGCGGGAAAGGGATTCGTGAACATTACGCTCTCGCGCGCGGCGGTGACGCTCGCCATTGCCGAAGCTTATGCGAAAGGTGAGGAATGGGGGAAGGCTAAACCCAGCGAAGCTGGGTCGCCCGACACTTCGCAGAACGAAGTGTTTAGGGGGAGGAGAGTTATGGTTGAATACTCAAATCCAAATGTATTTAAAGAGATGCATATCGGACATTTGGTAGGGACCGTTATCGGCGAGTCGGCTGCACGGCTCATTGAAAATACGGGAGCGACCGTGGCGCGGGACACCTTCGGTGGCGATATCGGGCCGAATGTTGCGAAGGCGCTCTGGGGTCTGCAGAAGAGTGGTGTCGCCGAGCCCGCAAGTGCACGAGAGGTCGGCGAGGCGTACGCAGAGGGCTCAAGCGCGTACGAGACCGATACGCAGGTGAGAGAAGAGATAGACGCACTTAATCAAGCGATCTACGCTGGTACGGACAAGAGTCTGATGGAACTCTGGAGAAAGGGCCGCGACGTGTCGGTAGCAGAGTTTCGTCGCATTTGGAAATTGCTCGGGACACGCTTTGATTTTGAATTTTTTGACAGCGATACAACCGAGACAGGGCTACGCGTGGTGCGCGATGGACTCGAGAAGGGGATCTTTGAGATGAGCGATGGCGCTGTTATTTATAACGGCGAGAAGAAGGGCGTTCACACGATGGTCTTTATAACCTCAAAGAACACACCGACCTACGAGGCCAAGGATATCGGCCTCGCATTTCTTAAAGAGGAGCGATGGCCCTCAAGCAAGGTCGTTGTCGTGACCGGCAATGAGCAGACCGGACGCTTCAAGACTGTGCTCGCGGCACTCTCTGAAGTTGCTCCGCTTCTCGCCGCGAAAACCGAAGTTATCGCAACAGGATTTCTGAAGCTTTCCTCGGGAGAGAAGATGTCTTCGCGCGAAGGGAATGTCATTGCCGCCACTGACTTTATCCAAAGCGTGATTGAGAAGGTGAGTGAGAAAAATGAAGATCCGCTTATCGCCGAGCAGGTTGCTATCGGAGCTATTAAATACATGATCCTCCGGCAGGCGCCCGGCTCGGACATCATCTTTGATGAAGAAAAATCGCTTTCGCTTGAAGGCGACTCGGGGCCGTATCTGCAATATGCACTTGTTCGGGCACGAAGCGTGCTCGCAAGAGCGAGCCAGCAGGCTCGTGCTGACGCATCAGATGCGGAAGTACAGGAGAATCCGTATGTTCTGGAACGCATTATTCTTCATTTCCCGGAAATTACCGCGCGAGCCGCGCGCGAGCTCGCCCCGAACTTGCTCGTGAATTATCTCACCGAGCTCGCGGGCGAATGGAATTCTTTTTATGCGCAAGAGCGGATTATCGGCGGAGCGCATGAGGGGCACCATCTTCTCGTTGCGCGAGCCTTTGTCTCCACCATGACGAACGGTCTCATGCTTCTCGGTATCCCCACACCGGAGAAAATGTAGGTTGTATAAAAATAATAGGATGTTATATTCTCCTCGGACTGCACATTCCGTGCCGTCACAAACAGAATGGGGGATTAGATGTCTTTTAGGAGGAGTCGTTCCGGAACTAAAGCCCATCTTGAAATGATGAAAATGATGGATGAAGTCGCAGAATCTGATAGCGACGAACGTCAAGAGCCTTCCAGTCAGGCAGTGGCTGTAGCAGATAAACCGCGACGAAAAGACAGCTTTACCGTATGTCGGCATAAACGGCGTAACTGGCGGCCGCCTGCTCCTTATCACGGCGCTCCCATGCGCAACTGAGCGGCAAGCACACTAAGCAACAACGCGGCCGGGAGGAGCATTACTCCCCCGGTCGTTCGCTTTTTATGCCGCAAACGCTAGAATAGAGGAACTATGCTAGAGAAATCAGAGGTTGCGAAACGCGAAGAGGCGATACTCGCATTTTGGGATCGAGAACGCATCTTTGAGAAATCGCTCGCGAAGAAGTCCCCGAAAGGTGAGTTTACTTTTTATGACGGCCCGCCATTTGCAACAGGGCTGCCACATTCCGGCTCACTGCTCTCCTCGGTATCGAAAGATCTTATACCGCGCTACAAAACGATGCGCGGTTATTATGTGCGTCGCCGATGGGGCTGGGACACTCACGGGCTCCCGATAGAGTCGGAAGTGGAGAAAAGACTCGGATTGAAGAATAAAAAAGAAATACTCGCACTCGGCATAGAAAAATTTAACGAGACTGCCCGCTCCCTAGTCCTCGAATATGTGCGTGACTGGAAGCGATACATTGAGCGTGTTGGGCGGTGGGTTGATTTCAACAATTCATATAAGACGATGGACAATTCGTTCATTGAGAGTGTGTGGTGGGCGCTCAAGGAAATTCATAAAAGAGGTCGGCTCTATGAGGGTAGGAAAGTGCTTGTGTACTGTCCGCACTGCGAGACGCCTCTCGCAAAAGCGGAAATCGCGATGGACAATACCTACAAAGACATCACCGAAGAGGCGGTAACGATCAAGTTTAAGATTATAGGGAGAGAAAACGAGTATTTCCTCGCGTGGACTACCACTCCGTGGACGCTTCCCGGGAATGTCGCCTTGGCCGTTGGGCCTGAAATCCAGTACGTACTTGCGCACACTGACAAGGGAGATGTCTGGCTTGCAGAAGAGAGGCTGTCTGCCATTCTGCCCGGTGCCGAAGTTTTACAGAAGCTGTCTGGGGGAAAACTGGTTGGCCTCACCTACGAACCGCTCTACGCAGTGGAAAAAGTAAAAGAGTACGCAGGCAAGAAGTGGCAGGTGCTCCCGGCAGATTTCGTACACACCGAGGAAGGAACAGGTATCGTGCATACCGCTGTCATCTACGGAGAGGACGATTACAATCTTGGGTTGAAAGAGGGGTTGCCGATGGTGCCGCTTTTGAATCCGAACGCAACGTACAACGATGATGCGCCGGAATTCTTGCGCGGACAATACATTAAAAAAGCAGAACATTTAATTAAAGAAGACCTGGAGAGCCGCGGTCTGTTATTCGCGAAAGCCTCACACACCCACTCGTATCCGCACTGTTACCGTTGCGGCACGCTTCTTATCTACAATGCCGTCTCAAGCTGGTTCATAAACATTCAAGATGTAAAAGAGAAGATGCTTCTTGAGAGCGAGAAAATCAACTGGGTTCCGGGACACCTTAAAGAGGGCCGCTTCAAACACAATCTCGAGACTGCGCCTGACTGGACCATCTCTCGTAATCGCTTCTGGGCCAGTCCGCTCCCTATCTGGAAGGATGAAAAAGGAAACGTAACGGTCGTCGGGTCTCTTGAAGAACTTAAGAAACACACGAAGAAATCAGGCAACACGTACTTCGTGATGCGCCACGGCGAATCAGAAAACAATGTAAAAGGGATCGCAAGCAATAGTCGAATAGGGAACCCTCTTACAGACAAAGGGAGGGTTGAGGTTAAAGCGGTAGCGCCCACCCTGCCGCGCCCTACGCGTGTGTATGCCTCGCCGCTTCAACGTACGCGCGAAACGGTCGAAGTTATTGTTGAGGAGCTTAAAATCCCCAAAGAGGCGGTGATTTATGATGACCGTCTACGCGAGTTTGAATTTGGAGAGCTTAACAATCGGCCCGTGACGGAGTTTCAGGCTTACCGGGATGCACGTCAGTTTGACGACCACGTCCCGGGCGGCGAGAGTTATCAGGACGCTAAGAATCGTTTTGGAGAATTCTTGTATGAAATTGAGCGAAGTCAGACGAACCAGACTATCTTGATTGTTACACACGGTATTGGATTTGAAGCGCTCGGCTCCGTCGCGCTCGGCGCTGACAAGAAAGAGTCGCTCAGGCTCGTCTGGCCCCTCTACGCGAAGACTGCCAGCCTGCGCAAGCTCGATTTTATACCGCTTCCGCACAATCGCGATTACGAGCTTGATTTCCACTTGCCGTACATTGACCAAATTCAGCTTGAAGATGAGAAGGGGAATACGCTCACGCGCGTTCCTGAAGTTGTTGATTGTTGGGTGGAGTCCGGCTCCATGCCGTTCGCCGAATACCATTATCCGTTCGAGAATAAAAAAGAGTTTGAAAAGCGTTCGCCAGGAGACTTCGTCTCAGAATATATCGGACAAACGCGCGCATGGTTTTACTATCTGCACGCAATAGGAATAGAGGTTTTTGGTCGTCTTGCATTTCGAAACGTTATTACGACCGGCAACATACTTGCCGCTGACGGCGCAAAAGTCTCAAAGAGTAAGAAGAATTATACTGATCCATACGAGCTCTTTGATCGTTACGGTGCTGATGCGTTCCGTTTTTACCTTATGTCGTCGGTTGTGATGCAGGCCGAAGATATTACCTTTCGCGACGAAGAAATAAAGGAGGTACATGCGCGGGTGGTAAACATGCTACGAAACATCCTCGCCTTTTACGTGCTCTATAAAGATGATGCCGGGCCTGCCAATGCTATGAGTAAAAATGTTCTGGACAGTTGGATTCTCGCCAGACTCGAAGAACTTGTAGCAACGACAACCGAGGCATTCGACCGCTATGACGTCCCACACGCCACACGACCGATGCGCGAATTTATTGACGACTTTTCAACGTGGTATATACGCCGCTCTCGTGATCGGGTGAAAAGTGACGATGATGGAGACAAGGCGAATGCGCTCTCTACTCTGCGGCAGGTACTCAAGGAGTTTTCTAAAGTGGCGGCGCCCGTTATGCCGTTCATCGCTGAAGAAATCTTTCAAGAGGTCCGAGAGACCAGTGACTCGGAAAGCGTACATCTTGCCGATTGGCCTCTGATACAGGGGAAGTGGGAACTCTTTGGCGGAAGCAAGAAAAGGAAGGTTGTCGCCGACATGAACCGCGTGCGCGCCCTCGCATCAGAAGCGCTACAACTGCGACAGAAGGCCGGAATTAAAGTACGGCAACCGCTCGCGAGCCTCACTGTCATCGGGGCGCTTAGTAGTGAGCTGGCTCAGCTTCTCGCTGAGGAGGTGAATGTGAAAAAGATAATTGTAGGCGAAGAACTTGCTCTCGATGCGGTCCTCACGCCCTCCCTCATTAAGGAAGGCGATGAGCGCGAGATGGCGCGCGCCGTCGCCGAAGCGCGTAAAACGGAAGGGCTCTCGCCGAAAGATAAAGTACGCGTCGAGATTCGGCCGGAGGGCCTGACCGCCGGTCAGGCAGGGAAGTACTCAGCCACGCTCTCGACGGGCACCGTGCAGTTTAATCTCGTTTCTGATGCGGCATAAATACGAGACACGCGGCATCGTACTCTCTCGTTCACCGCTCGGAGAGGCGAATGCATTCGTTACACTCATTACTGTCGATGTAGGCCTTGTGCGCGCGCGGGCGCAAGGACTTCGCCGTCCAGGCGCAAAGCTCGCCGCGGCGCTCACCACTTTTGCCGAGAGCGACGTCGTGCTCGTGCGCGGGAAAGAAGGCTGGAGAGTCGCGGGGGCCGTTCTCGCAGAAAACTGGTTCATGCGGCTCGGCGGTGCCGAGTCGCGCACGCGAGCGGGACGCATCTCTAGTCTCCTGCTCCGCCTCGTTGCCGGCGAAATTCGCGATCCGGCGCTTTCCCAAATCATCAGAGGATTTTTTGAAACACTCGCCACGCTTCCTGAAGAAACGCATGAGGCCGCCGAAGTGCTCGCCGCGCTTCACGTGTTGTCAGCGCTCGGACTTGATGCGGGAGACATTCCGAGCGGAGTGTCTATGTTCGCTCCGGAGCCGCTTGCCGATATTTCAAAAAATCGCACAAAATACATCGTGCGCATCAATAACGGTCTCGACGCCTCTGGCCTTTGAAGGCGAGGTATACTAATACGTATAATGCCGCCTAAATCAGAAGACGACATCGGGGCACTCGAGAGGGCACGCAAACGGCTGTATGAGCCGGACGATTCTTCACACGAACGTTCCTCCCTTGTTCACTCTAATGAGAGAGAGTTGGCGCATGCGTGGGAGGATCATTCGCTTGAAGATATTCCGCATCGCGGCAAACGACACGTACGTCTCGCTGGCATATTTTTTATCACCGCGTTTGTTTTCTTTATCATATCGCTGGGCGCCGCCGGTTACTTCTTTTATTTTGGCGGCAACGCCGTCTCCGTAGATAAAATTACCATTGATATACAGGGCCCGACGACTATTGCCGCTGGTGATACCGTCCCGCTTTCCATTACCATTACAAACAGAAACCCGGTCCCTGTTGAAAATGCGATCATAGAGATTGGCTTTCCACCGGGTACGCTGGACGCGGACGATACGCGCAGTGCCTACCCGCGCTATACGGAAGAGTTGGGTCAGCTCGCGAGTGGCGAGGCGATAACCAGGTCAATAAAAGCCGTCGTCTTCGGCGAAGCGGGGCAGACGCTTCTTTTGCCCGTGTCCGTTTCTTTCGAGACGGCCGGTTCCAACTCCGTTTTTGTGAAAAAGATTTCTTATACGCTTACGGTCTCTTCGGCGCCACTCTCGGTGTCGGTGAATACGCTCTCAGAAACCGTCTCGGGGAAACCACTTACCTTCACGCTCACCGTTCGCTCAAATGCGACCGTGCCACTCGACGATGTCGTTCTCACTTATGTTTCGCCGTTCGGCTTTTCGGTAACCGACTCATCCTTACCAATGAGCGGATCAAACTTCTCCCTTGGCTCTTTGGCGCCCGGAGCGAGTAAAACAGTAACGCTCACCGGGATTCTGGTAGGACAGGACGGGGAACAGCGCGTTTTCCACTTCACCGTTGGGACCTCAAAAACGACCGACGACCAAGCATCAGTCGTTGCATATATGACTCAAGAGGCGAAAATGCTGATTACGGCGCCGTTCATCGCCACAACACTCTCTCTCAACGGCGATACGGCGGCCAACGTCGCCATCACTCCAAAGGATCACCATAATGTAACGGTCTCGTACGTTAATACGCTTCCCACCAGTGTTACGAACGCCACGATTGTTGTCACCATTTCAGGTTCTGCAATTGATTACGACAGTATTGAAACAACAAACGGCTTCTATCACTCTCTAGATCGTACGATTACGTTTAGCAGAGATACCGACCCCTCTCTCGCAAACCTCGCTCCCGGCACATCCGGTATCGGTTCTTTCACCTTCTCAACCCTACCGGCAGGATCTCTCGGAGTCGCGCCGACGATAACGCTCACCACCTCCGTGTCTGGCACTCGCGTTGGTCAGACGAGTGTACCGGAGCGGATAAGTGCTTCTATAGTCAAGACAGTAAAAGTTGCTACGGTAGTGGCGCTCTCCGCGTCTTCCCTCTACTCATCTGGACCTTTGAGTAACAGCGGCCCCGTTCCTCCACGCTCCGGACAAGCGACGACGTACACGGTCGAATGGAGTGCACACAACACTGGCAGTACGATTGCCGACGGCGTTGTCTCGGCAACGCTTCCGAGCTACGTCTCATACACTGGAGCAACGGCTGGCGCCGGCTCTTTCTCGTATGACAGCGCCTCCCGCACAGTGACTTGGAATGTCGGCAATATCGCCCAAGGAGCGACCGCAAAAGGAGTATTTCAGATTTCCCTCATCCCTTCTTCTTCTCAGAGAGGCGATACGCCGACGCTCACCGGCGCGCTCTCATTCTCTGGCTACGACCGCTTTGCCGGGGTGCAGATACAAGCATCCGCAAGCCCATCAACAACAGAGACGAAAGGGGACCCCGGGTATACCAGCGCAAGGGCAATTGTGCAATAATCCAAGTCTTATGGCCGACTCGCAGTTGATGGAAAAAATCGTCTCGCTTTGCAAGCGCCGCGGGTTTGTCTTCCCCGCGAGTGAAATATACGGAGGCATAGCAGGCTTTTGGGATTATGGGCCGTATGGTGTCGAATTGGCAAACAACCTAAAGCAATTGTGGTGGCGCAAAATAGTGCAAGAGAGAGACGATATTTTTGGTGTTGACGGCGCCATCATTCAGAACCCGAAATTGTGGGAGGCGAGCGGGCACGTTGCAGGATTTACCGACCCTCTTGTTGATTGTAAGAATTGTGGAGCACGGCTTCGTGCCGACCATCTTGCTGGAACTGACAGTACAAATATCGCTGAATTGACCAACCTTCTTACCGATGCGGCGTGTCCAACCTGTGGTGAAAAAACACTTACACCACCACGCACGTTCAATATGATGATGAAGACGTGGGTTGGCCCTATTGAGGACGATTCTTCTGTCGCCTATTTGCGTCCAGAAACAGCGGGATCTATTTTTACGAATTTTAAAAATGTTATTGATACAATTCATCCTGCATTGCCGTTTGGTATCGCGCAGATAGGGAAAGCATTTAGAAATGAAATAGCACCACGCGACTTCATATTTCGTGTTCGCGAGCTCGAGCAAATGGAAATGCAGTATTTTATCAATTCAGAAACACAGACCGTCGCTTACGAAACGTGGAGGAACGTTGCGTGGAATTTTATGACCGATGTGCTTGGTGTACGCGAGGAGAATCTGCAGTGGCACGAGCATGCAGAGAACGAACGCGCCCATTACGCCTCTGCTGCGCACGATATTTATTTCAAGTTTCCACAGGGCTTTAAGGAGCTTTGGGGTACTCATAATAGAACTGACTTCGATTTGACGAATCACGCAAAAGCGAGCGGACAGGATTTGAGTTATTTTAATGAAGAAACAAAAGAAAGAATTATCCCATACGTGATAGAGTCGTCAGTCGGCGTAGGGCGAATGCTTCTCGCCGTATTAGTTGATGCGTATCGCGAAGACACTATGGGTGAAGAAACCCGCACGTATCTCGCGCTCTCGCCTAAGGTCGCGCCGATAAAAGCGATGGTCTCGCCCTTGTTGAAGAATAAGCCCGAGCTGGTCGCGAAGGCGAGGGAAGTGCGCGCCGAGCTCAAGAAAGTCCATCCTGCAATCGCATGGGACGATAACGGCAACATCGGCAAACGCTACCGCCGCCAAGACGAGATCGGTACGCCTTTCTGCATTACCATAGACTTTGAAACGTTGGGAGAACTCCCCGCCGGAGGCGGGTCCGCCTCCGGCGGAAAAGATACCGTCACACTCCGCCACCGTGACTCAGGCGAACAAGAGCGCCTCTCCATTCCCGAAGTCGCCTCCCGTATCCGCTCCGCCATTGAATAAGAGGAACCTGCCCACCGGCAGACAGGTATGTTAGGATTCCTGTATGGGTAAGGAAATACGGGTTTCCATCACGTCCGGGACCATCGTTGCCGCGCTGTGTGTTGTCGCGGGAGTTTACCTTTTGTGGCTCTTGCGCGACCTCGCGCTCTTGGTGCTCACCGCCATCGTTATCGCCTCGGCGATAGAGCCGGGAATCGCGTTTTTCATCCGGTATCGCATCCCGCGCTTCGCCGCCGCGCTTCTAGTATATGCGCTGGTGTTCGGTTCTGTTTTTTCGGTCATTTATTTTTTCTTTCCACCAATTGTAGCTGATGCGGCAAACTTCCTCTCCGTTATGCCGCAGTATCTTGAGATGTTTAATCTCACCGGCTCGTTCTCAAGCATCACCTCCGCAAGCAATCCTGGTGTAAGCATCGGCCAACCGGGATCATTCATAGAGACGCTTCTTTCGTTCCAGTCGGCATTCACCGCGGCCTCTGGCGGCGTGCTACAACTGCTCTCTACCTTCTTCGGCGGCGTTTTTTCGCTCGCGCTCGTCATCGTGCTCTCTTTCTACTTCGCACTTCAAGAAACCGGCGTTGATGACTTTCTGCGCATGGTCATGCCGATAAAATATGAAGAATATTCCGTTGATCTCTGGAAGCGGTCGCAGAAAAAGATAGGACTCTGGATGCAGGGACAGATACTTCTATCGGTCATTGTCGGCGTGCTTGTCTATCTCGGCCTGCTCATTATCGGCGTCCCCCACGCGCTTCTTCTCGCGGTCTTCACCGCGGTGATTGAAATCATCCCTATCTTCGGTTCTCTCCTGTCGGGCGTAGTGGCGGTCGCTATCGCCTATTCTTACGGTGGTGTTGCGATTGCGGCCATCGTCGCCGGCCTCTATATTGTCGTGAACCAATTTGAATCAAACCTCATTTATCCTCTCATCGTGAAGAAGATCATCGGCATTCCGCCGCTCCTGGTCATTGTGGCGCTTATCGCCGGATACACGCTCGCGGGATTCCTCGGCGTACTGCTCTCGGTGCCGGTCGCGGCGGTCGCACTGGAATTCGTTTCTGACTTTGATAAGAGGAAGCGTCGCGCCGTACCCACCCCCGAGTTCTAAGTATGAGTGTGCGCTACGTCACCACGACGCTCCCGTATGTGAACGCGGATCCGCACCTTGGGCACGCGCTTGAATTCGTTCAGGCAGATGCACTCGCGCGCGCGTGGCGGCTTGCGGGCAATGATGTCTTTTTCTCGATTGGTACCGACGAGCACGGCCAGAAAATATACGAAGCCGCAGAGAAAGCGGGACAGGACGTGCATGCATACGTCGATCACTATGCGGACGAATTCCGAAAGCTCGGCACCGCACTTGACCTCTCAAACGATGTTTTCATTCGCACCACAGAACGGCGCCACTACGCGGCAGCGGCCGAAATGTGGCGGCGGTGCGACATCGCGGGCGACATCTACAAGAAAGCCTATACGGGTGTGTACTGTGTAGGATGCGAATCGTTCAAAACCGAGAAAGAAATAGCGGACGATCATTGCACCACCCACACCAATCTGAAACTTCAGGAGATAACCGAAGAGAATTATTTCTTCCGCTTCTCGAAATATGATGATCGCCTGCTCGAATACCTGTCTCGTCCCGGTGTCATCATCCCCGAATGGCGGAAAGAAGAGGCGATTGCCTTTGTGAAAGGTGGGCTTGAAGATTTCAGCATCTCGCGCGAGAAAAAACGGCTCTCATGGGGCATTCCGGTCCCGAATGATGATTCGCAGGTGATGTATGTCTGGTTTGATGCGCTCACTAATTATATTTCCACGCTCGGTTGGCCCGAAGACGAGCAAGGAGATTTCAAGAAGTTTTGGGAAGAGGGAACAACGCTTCAGGTAGCAGGAAAGGACCAAGTACGATTTCAGTCGCTTATGTGGCAAGCGATGCTGATGTCGGCAGACAGTAAGACAACCGACACGGTCTTTTACCACGGATTCATAACGAGTGGCGGGCAGAAGATGAGCAAGTCTTTGGGCAATGTTATCAGTCCCTACGAACTCGTGAAGAAATATGGCACTGACGCGACACGGTATATACTCCTGCGCCACGTCCACCCGGTGGAAGACTCGGACGTCACTTGGGAACGCCTTGATGAGTGGTACACGGCAAATCTGACGAACGGCCTCGGTAACCTTGTCGCGCGCGTGATGAAGCTCGCCGAAACTCATCTTGAAGATCCCGTTATCCTCTCGGGAGAGCCCGTGTTTCCGCGAGAATACTTGGACATGATAGATGCGTTTGAATTCAATCGTGCGATGGATCTTGTTTGGAGTCGTATACAAAGACTCGATGAACGCATTACACACGAAGAACCTTTCAAGCTTGTAAAAGAGGACGTAGAAAAAGGACGTATTATCATCAGAGAGCTCGCTACCGAGCTCTATCAGATAGCCATACTCCTCAGCCCATTTATGCCGGCGACGTGCGAGGCGGTAAAAAGGGCGGTATTTGAAAACAAAAAGCCGGACAACCTATTCCCGCGCCTGCCTGCGCAGGCAGGATTATGAACATAAAATATGTGGACGCGCACTGCCACATACAGTTTGAACAATACGAAACCGATGATGCAGAGCTCATAGAGCGGATGAGTAGAGAGAGTGTTGCAGGCATTGTCGTCGGCGTTGACCTGGAGTCTTCAAGAAAAGCGGTGGCGCTCGCTGAAAAACACGAGCACCTCTTCGCTTCTGTCGGGCTCCATCCCAATAGAGAGAGTAATGAGTGGTATGAAGTAGATAAATACCGAGAACTAGCAAAGAGCCCGAAGGTTGTCGCGATAGGGGAATGCGGGCTCGATTACTACCGCCCGGCTCAGATAAATGACGAGGTAAAACAAAAGCAAGAGGCGATACTCAATGACCAAGTTATTCTTGCCGCTGAGTTTGATAAACCGCTCATTATTCATTCTCGCCCGAGTAAAGGTACTCAAGATGCATACCATGATTTGATAGAGATTTTGAAAGAAGCGAAAATCAAGTTTCCCAAGTTGCGCGGCGATATACACTTCTTTGTTGGCGGCCTAGAAGAAGCGCAGGCGCTTATCGCGCTTGACTTCACTCTTTCATTTACCGCAGTGATCACCTTCGCGCGCGACTATGACGACGTCATAAGGGCTCTACCGCTCGAGAGTATTCTCTCTGAAACCGATGCACCCTATGTTGCGCCCGCGAGTCGCCGCGGGTCTCGGAACGACCCTCTCGCCGTCGTAGAAGTCGTCGCAAAAATCGCAGAAATAAGAGGCGACGACCTCGAAACCGTCCGCGCCACTCTCTGTAAGAACGCGGAGCGCCTATTTACCCTGAGCTTGTCGAATGGGTTACCCTGAACTATTGAAGGGTTTGCTCTGCCGGCGCTACTGTGATAGGATTCTGCCACTATGGCGAAGGTAGATATAGAAGAGGGCGTTGACGAGACTCTTGACGACGACGGCTCGTCGGGGCCGCGCGTCTATGAGCTCGGCTTCCACCTTGACCCAGAACTCCCGACAGAGGAGGTGAAGAAGGCGTATCAGACAATGCGCGATTTTATTGAAAACAGTGGCACGATTGTTGGGGAGGGTGAGCCTCAAAAGATCCAGCTCGCCTACACTATCTCGCGCCAGGAGGCCTCTGGTCGCCGCGACTTTGATTCCGCATATTTTTGCTGGATTGTGTACGAAGCGCCCACCTCTAGCCACGCAAAAATACTGACACAGGCCTCAGAGGATACGCGTATTATTCGTTTTATAGACCTTCTCACGACGAAGGATGCCGCCCGTCACGCGGTCGAGATGCGCGAAATTTTCCTCAAGACGCCGAAACGTCTTGAGGACCCCGAAGTGACCGCGAGTGCAGAACTAGACGCCGTGCTTGAAAAAGTAGCTCTATAATACCCACTATGTACCTCAACAAAGTATTACTCTATGGCAACCTTACCCGCGATCCGGAGCTGAAGGCGCTCCCGTCTGGCGGCAGTGTCGCGAATTTCGGCATCGCGACAAACCGTACCTATAAGGATAAGAGTGGTGCAAAACAAGAGGCGACCGAGTTCCACAATATTGTTGCATTCGGCAAGACAGCCGAGGTTATCGCGCAGTATATGAAAAAAGGTCGCGGGATCTTTGTTGAAGGGCGCATCCAGACGCGCTCGTGGGACGATAAGGAGAGCGGAAAGAAAAATTACCGTACCGAGATTGTCGTGGACAATTTCCAATTCGGTGCCGATGGCGGGAGGGGCGGACAAGGAGTTGGGGAACCGCCCGCCGAAGGCGGGTCCGCCTCCGGCGGAAGGGATGACGAGTCGATTAAGTATCCAGACGAGGAGATTAATCCCGAGGACATCCCATTCTAACTATTTATATATGGCATACCAAGCCGAGAGAGAAGAAATAGAAATCAAGAAATGTATTGACTATAAAGATGTCGCGTACTTGAAGCTGTTTACCAATCCGCATGCGAAAATGCTCTCAAAAAAGCGCACTGGCATCCCGGCGGGGAAACAGCGCGATATCGCACAGGCCATTAAGCGCGCTCGCTTTATGGCGCTCCTCCCCTACGTCTCTGCTTAGGACTTCGTCACGCGTTCGGCGTAGAGGCCAGTGTCGGTGTTGATGCGGACGATATCACCGACATTTATGAAAAGAGGCACGTCCACTTTGGCGCCGGTGGAGAGTAGGACAAGCTTCGTGCCGCCCGAGACCGTATTTCCTTTCACTGACGGCGGGGCGTCTTTAACTTCAAGTTCAACCTTGACCGGTATTTTTATCATCATCGGCTTCTCTTCGTAGGTAAGCACTTCAACGATACTGTTTGGGGCGAGCCATTGCACCTTATCGTGCACCACGTTGTCAGGGAATGAAAAACGATTTTTCGCGTTGCCGACTTGTGCAAACCAGCTCTCGCCTCTGTTGGTATAGAGATAAGTTGCCTGCATTTTGTCTATATCCGCTTCAGTCACCGTTTCATTTTGATGGAATGAGATTTCAATGACTTTTCCAGAGACGAGATGGCGAAGCTTCGTTTGGTTCACCGGCTTACGCATCTGCATGCGGAAGATGTGCGAAGAGAGAACCTCATACGGTTCGTTGTTGTGATCTATGACGCTACCCTTGAGGATTTCGTTGTAAGACAAAACAGCCATACTAGTTTTGTCTTTCTCCCTGCGTTCGTTCGAACAAGCATCTGCAGACAGAGGCTTGTTGCTCTCTCACTTGGTAGTAACTTAGTCCAGCCATATAAATGTTATATCCCGACGTAGGAAGTCGGGACCCCGACCGAAGCGTCGGGGAAAAGTGCCCCACAAACCTACACATTTTCGAGAATATCTGTATGCTAGCAGATACAATGAGTTTTTCAACCGCGGACGACCCTGAAGCGCTCTCCGACGCCGAGGTGCTCGCACGCTCCCGTGTGGAGCCCGAGCTCTTCGCCCTGCTTGTTCGCCGCTATGAAGCGGCCCTGCTTCGCAGGGCGAGAAAGATTTTATTTTCTCCGGAGGACGCCGAGGAGGCAGTTCAGGACGCATTCACTAAAATGTATCTCTACGCGGACAAATTTCACGTACAGGAAGGTGCAAGTTTTTCTTCGTGGGCGTACACGATTCTGAATCGTGTCGCGTACACTGCGTATGTTACTCGACGTAAGGAGAGTGGACAGCGAGCAGAGCTTGAGCCGGAGCACTACGAGTCACTGCCGGACGCGCGGGCAGAGTTTATTGAAGACCTCTCCATACGGAATGAGGTGCTCGCCGCACTCGCGAAATTACCTGAAACCGCGGCGAAGATACTACGGTTACAGTTCATTGAAGGGAAGAGTCAAGAAGAGATCGCGGAGGCAGAGAAGCTCTCAGTCCCGGCCGTAAAGACGCGCGTCCATCGCGCAAAGAAACTTTTTAAACAAGCCTATGATAAGCAGAATGACTTGTCGTGAGTATGTCGAACTATGAACAGCACCATGAATGACCAATCTCACATCGAGCGCGCCGTCATGCGCCGCATTCATCTCGCTCGGTTGTTCGGACTCGTTATTTCAACAGGGATGCTCGCAGTGTTAACCCTGGTCCTTGCTCTGTGGGGCATAGGAAAGGAGGTGTGGGTCGCGCGCGTATTTCAAAATGCTCCGACTAATCTCGCACACCTACCGAACTTCTTTATAGCCGCATTCGGCCATACGCGCCTTGTGGTGCAGGTGCTTGCGGTTCTTTCTTTCGTGTCTTTCGTGTATCTAGCTCGCGAATCCGTCCGAGCGATTTCTTCCCTCTACACTCCCACACGTCTCTAACTCTCGGACAGTTTTAATTTAATTTGCTTTAGGAGCTCTTTCGCGATGTCTTTGTTGTCGCGGAGGAAAGTGCGTGTCGCGTCATATCCGACGGCGAGTTTTTGTTCGCCCTGGCCGGGCAGGCTCATTTTATAAGTAGAGCCTGACTTCGCTACGATACCGAACTTCTCGCCGAGCGCGATAAGCTCGCCCTCTCTGCTGATGCCTTCGTTATACAGAAGATCAAATTCGGTAGTTTTAAAAGGCGCGGCGACCTTATTCTTCACAACTTTCACTCGCACACGTCCTCCCACGACTTCTTCTCCCTTCTTGATAGAAGCGATGCGCCGGATATCGAGGCGTACAGAGGTGTAGAACTTGAGCGCCTTTCCGCCCGGCGTCGTCTCAGGGTTACCAAACATCACTCCTATTTGCATGCGAATTTGGTTAATGAAAACAACGATCGTCTTGCTTCGCGCAACGATAGCCGTGAGTTTGCGTAGCGCCTGGCTCATAAGGCGTGCTTGTTTGCCGACGTGCTGTTGGCCCATCTCGCCCTCAATCTCGTCTTTCGGCGTCAGCGCGGCGACGCTGTCTATGACGATGATGTCCACGTTTCCGCTCCGCACTAGCGATTCAACAATATCAAGCGCCTGTTCGCCCGTGTCCGGCTGGGATATGAGCAGTTCAGAGAGCTTCACGCCGATGCGCCGCGCATACTCCGGGTCAAGAGCGTGCTCGGCGTCCACGAATGCCGCAATACCGCCAGCTTTCTGCGCCTCAGCGACCGCGTGGAGCGCGAGCGTCGTTTTACCGGAAGACTCCGGTCCGAATACTTCAATGATGCGCCCGCGCGGGAGGCCGCCCACTCCGAGTGCCGCGTCAAGCCCGATAGAACCAGTTGGCACGACAGGGATTTTCTGCGGAGCCCCCGCGCCAAAGGTGGTGATTGCTTCATCGCCAAACTTCGTGCGGATTTCTTTCAACGCCTGGTCAATGGATTTTTGCTTCTCGCTCTTATCGGCACTCGCCACCGTAATTGTTTTCAATACTTTTTCTTTTTTAGGTTTTCCGAAAGCCATGGTGTTAGTTATTAGTGTGCGGCTGGTCGCTCTCAAACGGGACGAAGATGGAGCGGGTCTCGGTCACCGTCCTACCGAAGCGGTCGGTGACCGTAAGGGTAAGTATAGATCCTCCGCGTGGGAATGTAAGCGTTGACGAGAAGTTTCCGTTCTGGTCGTGAAGAAGCGGAACACCGTTTAGAGTGATTGTTGCGGCCCTCTTAACCCTCCCCTCTATCCGTACCGTCCCGTCTGGGAAAGAACCGTTGTCTGCTGGAGAGGTAATAGAGAGAGAAGGGCCTTTGATAAGCGGCCACGCTTCTATAAGGCCGTAGCCAATAAGAACAAAGAGCGCCGCGCCGATAAGATACCGAGTCATCGCCCTTTAAGAAATATCACCCTCATCTCCGTCAATGTCTGTCGTTCTGCTTTGGGTTGCGGCATTTCGCGAGGTAAGCACCTCGCGCGGCTTTGATCCGTCGGCGGGACCGATAATGCCCTTTGTTTCAAGCACATCCATAAGCCGCGCCGCTCGCGAATAACCGATTTTCAATTTGCGCTGGAGGTAGGAGGTTGAGGCGCGGCCGACGGCTTCTACCGCCGCACGCGCGTCCTCGTAGAGCGCATCATCAATCTCTTCGTCGTCATCAAAGCCACCGTTTACGAAACCGCCGCCGTCAGCTGACGAGTCTCCATTACCGCCCTGGCCGGACAGGCCGAAGTCTATGCTGGAAAGATCTCCCGCATTATGGGCACGGATGTAGCTCACCACCTTTTTTACTTCGCTCTCGCTGATGAAGGCGGTTTGAATACGCACAGGCTTCTGCATATCGCTTGAAAGATAGAGCATATCGCCGGCGCCGAGTAGCGTCTCGGCACCGGAGCCGTCGAGGATTGTGCGCGAGTCTATCTGGGAGGCGACCTGGAGCGCCATGCGTGTCGGCACGTTTGCCTTGATAAGGCCGGTGATGACGTTCACCGACGGACGCTGAGTGGAGAGTATGAGGTGGATACCGGTCGCACGCGACATCTGTGCGAGGCGGACAATAGAGGATTCAAGTTCTCGCGGGTAGCTGTGCATGATATCGGCGAGCTCGTCTATAACGATAACGATGAAGGGAAGCGCCTCTGGCATCTCCGACGCCTGTTTTGTCTTCGCTCTCTCAAAGACAGTTGAGTGGTATGAATCAATATCGCGTACGCGCTCCGTCTCTAGAATGTTGTAGCGGCGCTCCATCTCCTTACCCGCCCACTTAAGCGCATAGATAGCTTTCTTTGGGTCGGTGATGACAGGGGTGAGAAGGTGCGGAATGCCGTTATACGCGGTAAGTTCCACACGCTTCGGATCAATCATGATAAAGCGTAGTTGGTTGGGGCCGTTTCGGTAGAGCAGGGAAGTGATAATCGCGTGCATAGCGACACTTTTGCCGGAGCCGGTTGCGCCCGCGACGAGCGCGTGTGGCATCTTCGCGACGTTGACGTAGTGCGGTGTGCCAGTGATATCGCGCCCAAGCGCGGCGAGAAGAGGTTTCGTACTGTCAGACCACTCAGAGGCGCTCAGGATTCCGCCGAGACCAACCATCGCTTTCACCGTATTCGGCACTTCAATGCCGACGAGCGATTTCCCCGGGATAGGAGCCTCGATGCGCACCGGATGCGCGGCGAGCGCGAGCTCAAGATTATTTGCGAGGGAAACGATTTTTGAGAGGCGCACGCCCTCAGCAGGCTTCACCGCGTATCGGGTGACGGTCGGGCCGACGGAGACTTCGTCCATCTCCAAATTAATGCCGAAGTTCTGAAAGGTGCGTTTGATGATGTTCGCATTCGCTTTTATGTCCCCGACACCAGGGCGTCCGCGGTCCGCGCCGAGAATGGAGAGGGGAGGAGCCTCATACTCGGCATCAAAGTTCGCGATGCCGGAACGATTTTCGCCAGAGGAGGGTCCGCCTCTGGCGGAGAAAACAGTCACCGCAGGATCGCTCTCCTGTGTTTGAGAAGATTCTGGCACCTCCTCAGGCGCGTAAGGGCTGTCGTTGTTCTCTGGTACGCCGACGACGTCCGTGAATTCCTCGGGGAGTTCTTCGTCGTCTTTACTGCGTGAGCGGAGCCGCTCCCAAAGAGAAGAAACATTTTCACTTACAAGCGCCCAGAGCATCTCCATGTCGCTCAGGATGACGATGCCGACTGCGATAATCGCTATGAGAAGCACCAACGCTCCCCAGAAGCCAAAAAATCCGGCAAGCACTTCACCGAGTAAGGTCCCGGTCTTCCCGCCGAAGTCCGCGTCGGGGAAGAGTCCCGCGAAGGCAAGCACTGAAGCGGTAATGATGATAACGCCCGAGGTAGTGAGAGGGGCGAGAGTCGGGCGACCGAATCCCGCATAAAGCCCCCCCACAATTAAAGCCACCGGGAGAAGAAAAGCGCCGATACCAACTATTGAATAACTTGCGGCGAAGACCGCCGTACCCACCGGGCCGGCCGCGCCGAAGAGGGCAAGCGTAAGGAGCACGCCGACGGCCAACAGCACGATAGTAGAGGCATAACGAATAAGCGTACCGTACTCTCTGACCGTCTTCTCTCGCGTCCGAGAGCGCTTGGCACCATTGTCATTTTTACGACTCATGATATGCGTATTGTAGCACTGCGTGGCGGAGAAAGAGTAAACAGCTCGTTGATAGAGGGCTTGCACTGTAGCGTATAAGACATATACTTGTCGTATAACGTATGCAAAAAGGACAAGATATGAGACATGGTGTTGAAATTCAGCAAACCGCGAATAGGGGGAGGGATAGCCGTCTTGAAGATTTTGTCCTAGAAAGAGGCATATTTAATAATATATTTGAAAAGGACATACGGAGAGTGTTTATTTACAAAAAGGCCGAACGGCTCGCGAAAGCCGCCCACCTTATCGCCCAAGGACTTACCGAATCAGCGTCTTTAAGACACCGCATAGACGCTTTATCAATAGGGCTTATTGACGCAGCAATATTGCCGGTTAACACCGCGCGCCTCGCGCTCTCGCGTGAACTCCTCGCCTTGTCCAGCGTACTCTCCATAGCGCGCACGAGCGGCCTGCTCTCGGCTATGAATGTTGAGCTTATTGCTCGTGAAGCGCATATACTGCTTCAAGAAGTCGCCGCATACGAAGAACCGCGGGTTCTTCTAGAAGACACCCCAACGCTCTCTGAGATTGCTAAAAAAGTACCTCCTCGAGAACCGTCTCCAAAGCGTCCGGAAAAAAATCCGGCCGTCGCCGGCAGACCGTCTCAAGACGGCAGAGATCGTATAAAGGACACCAAAAAAGAGGTATCGGACATTCACATAAAAGACAGAAGGGAAGCAGTATTGTCCGTTATAAAGAATAAAGGCAAGGCAAGTATAAAGGACATTTCAACAGTCATTCGCGCCGTATCTGAAAAGACTATACAGAGGGAGCTTCTGGCGCTTATCGCGGCAGGAGCGATCTTGAAGCATGGCGAGCGTCGTTGGAGCACCTACTCCCTGCGGTGAGGGAGTCGAATCCGTTTGACTCAGGGGTAAGTATTTGCTAGCATTTGACTGTGGTTATCCACATGCGGTCTATAGAGGAACTCACGTTCCGGTTATATACTGCAAGAGTCTCCGTGGGAGCTAGCCTGTTCCCAAGGGGCGTACTTTGATAACTGAATAGTCCCGACTTAATTGGAGGGACATCAACCCTTGCCAACTAACCCATGGCGTACTGGTCGATACCGTACGTTGTGGGGTAGTGAGAATATAAAAGTGCTTACGCGTGCTCACTCAACTTACTTATCATGTGCGCTTAAATTACTTAACAATTGTTATGACTATAACTACGAAAGCAACGGCAACAGTTGCGACAGTAGCAACCGGACTCGCTCTCGCGGCGTCCATGCTCTCGCTCGCTCCTATTGCTCACGCGGCAACTACCTGCACCTTCTCGGCTGATCTCACGATCGGTTCGACGGGGATGTCAGTAACTTGCCTTCAGACAGAACTCATCGCGGGAGGCTTCTCTATCCCAGCTGGCGCGACTGGCTACTTCGGTACTCAGACGCGTGCGGCGGTAGCCTCTTGGCAGTCGTCTAAGAATATTGCTCCGGCAGTAGGTTACTTCGGTCCTATCTCTCGCGCAGCATGGGGCGGCGCGATGACAGGCGGAGGTACCTCAACCGTTCCTGGTTGTACTCCTGGCGCGCTCTTCAGCTCGACAACTGGCGCATCCTGCACCACGACGACCATTCCTGGTTGTACAGCAGGCGCGCTCTTCAGCTCAACGACCGGTCAGTCATGTGCTGGTGGTACGCCATCAACACCGACCGGCCCCCTCGCTGGAACGGATGGATCGATCTCAGATGTATCTGAACTCGGTTCCTACAACGGCGAAGATGTATCTGAAGGCGACAGTGGAGTGAAGGTTCTTGGAGCTGACGTTGAGGCCTCAAACGATGGCGACATCGCTTTGAAGTCGGTCAAAGTAAGCCTCACCTACACAGGTTCTGGCGGTTCAGACAATCTCGATGATTACATTGATTCAGTAGATGTCTGGCTCGGTAGCACGAAGATAGGCTCGGCCGACGTCGCTGACTTCACAGAAGACAGCTCAGGTGTCTTCACCAAGAGCATCACGCTCAGCAATGCGACTATCCGCGCAGATCAAACTGCCCAGCTCTACATCTCGGTAGATGCGGTCAGCAATGTTGATACCGGAGACCTCGACACTGCAGCGTGGACTATAGACATCGAGAACATCCGCTTCATTGACGGCTCGGGCGTCACGACAACTGACACCAGTACTGGGGGTGCAGACGGAATCGACGGTATGGATGTACCTGTTGACTTCGTTTCATTCGCAACGAGCGCAGATACGGAGCTTAAGGTCTCGACCGCTTCTGACAACCCGAACGCAGGAGTCGTTATTATTGACGATGTATCAAACACCGACAATGTCTCTCTCCTCAAGGGTAAGCTGAAGCTCGATGGTACCGCTGATGTAACCCTTGACGAGTTCCCAATAACCTTCACTGCCGCAGGGGCAACTCTCGCAGAAACGACAGGTTCTGTAACTCTCAAGATCGGCGGACAGACCTTCACAGAGTCTGTAAGCTCTACAGCCAACACAGCTTCGATCACCTTCGATAACCTTAACTTTGACATCAATGCCGGTGATAGCGTGAACTTTGAAGTTCTCGCGGATATCAACGACACTGATGGCAACTTCGGCGAAGGCGACACGCTCTTGGCCTCTGTCAGCTCAACCAACCGTGACTACATGGATGTTGAGAACTCACAGGGTGACCAGCTCGATGACTCCAGCGAGAAGTCGGGTACATCTACCGGCGAAGCGCAGGAGTTCCGCGTAAGTGGAATCAACCTCACGCTTGTATCAACCGCTACATCGGTTGCGGCTGGCACTTCAGCCAACGATGACGCTGGTACGTTCACGATTAAGTTCAAGGTAACGGCAGTTGGTGATGCAGTATACGTCTCATCTCTTGCTGATGCCACGACCGGAGCAAACACATCTGGAAAGACTTCAGTCCTCGTAGACCGCTCAGGTACTGCAACGACCGGAGGAGTTTCAGTTGTGCTCGTCAACACGACCGACACGGACCTTACTTCAGTGGGTAACTACCTCATTGAGGAAGGTTCTTCAGAGACGTTCGAACTCACCACGGCTGTACAGCTTTCAGCTACACAGACGACTGGTTTGTTCCGAGCCGCTCTTGGAGGAGTTCGTTGGCTCACAACGGATTCCTACCCGGTTACAAACTCGTACACATCAAACCTCGACACGTTCAAGACTTCGTATATCAACTTGAACTAATCTTGACTTGATGACTGGCTAGGGAATTGGCCTAGCAACAAACCAGCTAGAATATCGGTCTAGCAAAACAAAACCGCCCCTCACGGGGCGGTTTTGCTATCTATAAGTTTTGTTCAAGTCAGACTTGAACAAAACAGCGCAAGCTCCAGCTAGGGAATTGGTCTAGCAAAAGAAGAACCCCGCTTTGGCGGGGTTCTTCTTTTTGGGAATTTAAACCAATCTTTGTTCAAGTCAGACTTGAACAAAGTGGCGTAAGCTCCAGCCGAAATATTGGCCTAGCGAGCAAAA
Source organism: uncultured Candidatus Saccharibacteria bacterium (assembly GCA_964349555.1). Taxonomy (GTDB): domain Bacteria; phylum Patescibacteriota; class Minisyncoccia; order Phycocordibacterales; family Phycocordibacteraceae; genus C7867-001. The sequence continues at coordinate 6,519 of CAYGGK010000002.1, read as the reverse complement.
ACCACCCTTCGGGGTGGTTTTTGCTTTTCCTTATCATCCACACAGACTGTTCAAGTCTGACTTGAACAGGATATTTACTGGTATTATTTTGTTATGAGGGTTGAGCCTTTTTCGATAGATTCCGTCATCCATGTTACGAAGCGTGGTACGCGTGGGACAGATATCGTTCGTGACCTTAACGATCGGCGTCGTTTTGCTAGCTCACTTTTCTTATTGAACGATACTTATATTGGTCCGAATTTACAGCGAGAGACTGTCGAACTATCACCATTTGAGCGACCCGAGCATTGGCCAGAGCGTGAACCGCTCGTACGCATTCTCGCGTGGACGCTTTTGTCCAACCATTTTCATCTACTCCTGCAGGAGACTCGGGAAGGAGGAACGGCGAAATTTATGCAACGTCTCTGCGGAAGCATGTCCAAATGTTTCAATCTGAAATACAAAGAAAAAGGGAGCCTCTTCCAGAGCGCATACCATGCAAGGGTGGTTAGTGAGAATTCACACATGAACTATCTCGCGTTCTATATTCTCGTGAAGAATGTATTCGAAATGTATCCAGGAGGTCTCGTGGCGGCCTCCGCTCATTTCGACGACGCGTGGGAATGGGCGAAGAGGTATTCGTTCTCAAGTCTATCAGGACTCGTTTCTGGGGAAATCTCACCTACAGTCGAGGACCCGGACAAACTTTTGGCAGGTATTATCGGGGAAGGCGATGCATTTAAGAGTGAAGCGAAAGAGTTGCTTGTTGCGCATATGATATCCCGTGGTGAGGCTTTTAAAGCCGTCATGCTCGAACAGTGGTGAGCGAACTGGCAACCTTGGTCATGTTCAAGTCAGACATGAACAGGTGAGGAGGATTCAGCCAGGAGATTGGCCTAGCTATTTGGTAAACCACCTCTATAATCTAAGTATGATTACCGATGCGAAGAGGTCTGTCTTTTGGAAATCGGTTGAATACTTGTTCTATCTCTTTTTCATATCGTTCCCGTTTATACACTACGGTTCCTTCCTCTACAGCGGGACGTCAACGCGCTCGTTAAACCTTATTATTTTTTCGGCGTTTCTCGGCGTTGGCCTCGCCCTCTGGCTTTTCAAAAAAGGTAATTCGGTCTCACTGGTCAAGTCCCCGATCTTCATCGCACTTGGTTTGTATCTAATCTCGCTCGCCGTCTCCGGATTCCTTGGTCTCGACCCCCACACCACCTTCTGGTCTGTGGCCACTCGCATGACCGGCATTTGGTATTTCATTTCACTGGGCTTCTTCATGCTTATGGTATGGACGGTGATACACGATGAAAAGAGACATCACACGCTCATACTCGGCATCACCATCTCGACCGCACTTTATTCGGTCTTAGACCTCTTCGGCAAAGATGGCCTCGGCTGGTTCTTCAAGGATTCCCTTACCGAGGCCTTTACCTTTGGCAATACCACCTTTGCCGCGATGTATATTTTCGGCGCCTTTCTCCTCTCACTCTATTATCTATTCCAATCAGAGAACAAGAAGTGGTGGATGTACTGTATGCCAGTCGTCATCATCGCGAACCCAAACATCATCAACAAACAAGTCTGGTTTGGCGATTTCTCTCACGGCTTTGTCGGAGCGGCACAGGCCACGTCGTACGCCATTTTGCTTTCACTCTTTGCGCTCGCGGTGGTATGGGGCATCTCAAAAATAAGAGGCGCTAAAGCACTCTCTGTTGTCAGCTACTCACTCTTTGGTATTTCTCTTGTGGCGGTTGTGTTCGCCGCGTTCTCCCTCCTCTATCCGAATGGATACCTGCGCGAAGCATATCTGAGCCAAGCAACGGCCGCCCGCCCGCTTGTCTGGGCAATATCTGAAAGGGCAATCAACCAAAGACCTTTCTTTGGTTGGGGCGCCGACAACTTTGAACGAGTATTTGAGCAGAACTACGATAATCGTCTTTTGCAAGACGAGTACGGGAACGAAGCGTGGTTTGACCGCGCCCACAATGTGTTCATCGACCAGCTGATAGACAATGGGTTCGTCGGGCTCCTCTTGTACTTCGCGGTATATATCGTCACCATTCTTGCTCTTATTTACACCGCCCTCAATGCGGCAATAAAAAGGGACAGGATCTTTGCCTCGGTGCTTATCGTATATTTTGCGCTCCACATTGCCGAGTTGCAGACCGCTTTTGACACTTCTATCTCATACCCGATGCTCGCATTCCTGCTCGTATCAGCGGCCGTCTTACTTCAGAGGGCGCGTCCAGCACCTTTTTTCAGCCTGAATCAGATGGCCAGGTATACCATAGGAGTAGCACTTTTCATTTTCTTCTCATGGTCGCTTGTGGCTGGAGTGCTCCCGTTTGCGCGGGCGCAGATAACCAACGGCACCATCCGTGCCGTCGGTTCTGCGGAGAAAAGAATACCGCTCTATCCATCCCTCTTCGGCTCGCCGATCGATGTGCAAGCATTTCTTTGGCGCACGGCCACCGACTTCCAGCGTGGAATAGCGGCGGATCCGGCTGTGCTTGAAGACCCTCAAAAAGTTGATGGTTTGAAGAGGGAAATAGCCCTTTTTGAAGAGGGCTACCGTGAATATGTGAAGGGTAATCCGACGAATTTCAGAGCCCACCTTAACTTAGCTGATGTCCTCATCTACCAAATGCTCTTTGAGGTCAATAAGCTGGAAGAGGCCCAGGCGATCCTTGATAAGGCCATCGCGCTCGTACCCCAGAGCCCTCAACCCTACTGGATGAAGGCGGTGGCGTATGTGTATATGCAGAAATTCGCTCTGGCGAGAGAGTACGCAGAGAAAGGGTTAGACCTTAACCCAAAGATTATCCAGAGCAAAGCGGTGGTGAAATATGTTGAGGATTCCATCAAAACATTCCCAGAGATAGACCTTTTCTTCTTCAGGCAGATATAGGCGTGGTACGATTCCCATGTATGCAAAGAGATAAAGAGCGGCGGATGTTGCCATTCGTTATAGAGTTTGTGAAGTTCTCAACCGCCTTCGCAGTCATCATCGCCACCGCACTCCTCACCCTCCACGCGGCCTCTGCCGCGATGAACTGATAGACAAGCCGATGCCGGTTTGGTAGAGTAGCGCAGTACGAACCGAAGACCGTAAGTGGTCCATGAAAGGTCGATGGACATGAACCTTACGCAGGGCGACCCGCCGACATCAGCGAAGTTGTGGCGGGGGACTCTCCTTTATTTAGTTCGTGCGAAAACATATGGCAATATCAAAAAATAAGAAGCGCGACATCATCGCGAAACTCGAGCGAGCCCTTAAAGAGGCGTCGTCAATTGCGTTTGTCGGTTTCTCAAAACTCACGGTAAAAGATGCTTCCCGAATGCGTAAAGAACTCGCAGGCGCGGGCGTACGTTACTATGTCGCGAAAAAAACCCTCATTCGCCTTGCCCTTAAACAACAGGGCTACGAAGGACAAATCCCTGAATTACCGGGCGAAGTTGCGGTCGCGTGGACAGCAGACGATATCATCGCGCCGGCGCGCGGCGTGTATGACTTCGGCAAGAAGCTTAAGGGCGCAGTGGTACTCCTCGGCGGCGTGTTTGAGGGGACGTTCGTAGATGCGCAAAAGATGGTCGGCATCGCGACCATTCCGCCTATGCCGGTTTTGCGCGGCATGTTCGTGAATGTCATCAACAGTCCGATACAGGGATTTGTTATGGCACTCGATCAAATTAGTAAAAAGAAATCAAATTAAAGTTATGGATGAAAACAAAACAACAGAGGGAGAAACAGAGACGCCGGCTGAAGTAGCTGCCACGGCCGTGGAAGTAAAGGCAGAAGTATCGGCTCCAGCGACCCCCGCAAAGGAGGAGAAGAAAGTCGAGGTGGAAGTCCCGTCGAAGTTCAAGAAGCTTGTGGAGGAAGTCGAGAAGATGACCGTCCTCGAGCTCTCCGAGCTCGTGAAAGTGCTAGAGAAGAAGTTTGGTGTGAGCGCTTCTGCGGTTGCAGTCGCTGGTCCTGCGGCAGGAGCCGCGCCAGAGGAAGAGGGGAAGTCCACCGCAGACGTGGAGCTTACCGACGCAGGCGCCTCTAAAATTGCCGTCATCAAGGCGGTGAAAGAGGCGCTCGGTCTCGGTCTCAAAGAAGCGAAAGACCTTGTCGACGGAGCGCCCTCAATGTTGAAGCAGGGAATGAAGAAAGAAGATGCCGCCGAGCTTATGAAGAAGCTCACGGACGCTGGGGCAAAAGTGACTCTCAAGTAAATAACGACACAAAAACCTCGTCCCGCCTCTGGCGGGACGAGGTTTTGCGTTTTATCTTTCCAACCCTTACACTGACGGCACGTATGGAACCGCTCGCGAAACTCCTCGGCTCTTCGGCCCGCCTGAAGACCATTCGTCTCTTTGTATTTAATAAAGATACAGCGTTTACCTCTGCCGAAGTGATGCTACGGACGAAACTTTCAAAAGAGGTCGTGCGCGGCGAGCTCAACACTCTTCTCGCCTCCGGCCTCGTTCGTAAAAAGGGAACGGGCACTCCTGTTCGCTATCAGACAAATCCGCGCTTTGAACAACTCGAAGCGCTCGACACGTTCATACGCGTTACCACAAACGTGCGTCCACAGAACATACTTGCGGTCCTCCGTCGTGCCGGAATCGTCCGACTAATCGCTCTATCGGGACTCTTCACCGGCGTCACGGAGTCACAGATTGATCTTCTTGTTGTCGGAGACCGTCTTGAGGAGCGCATACTTGCCGCTGCCGTTCGCTCTCTCGAGGCCGATCTAGGGCGCGAGATTAGATACGCTTCCTTCACGACGGAGGACTTCCGCTACCGTCTCGGGGTCTATGACAGGCTCTTACGAGACGTTTTTGACTATCCACACCGTCTTCTCATAGACAAAATAGGGCTTAAAAAATGATATACTCTTAACAGATACTTGCACTGTAAGAGCGAGTCATTAGTCATATAAATTAAAGAGTTATTCATTATGGTATTCACCACCTGGGCGGACGTGCTTAATCAATCTTTTCAAAACCTGTTTTATGGGCTGGTCGCGTTCATCCCGACGCTCGTCATTGCTATCGTCATCTTCATTATCGGCTGGCTTGTCGGCCTCGGCCTCGGCCGCGTCGTCAAGCAGGTAGTTGATGCGCTTCGGGTCGACGACGCACTTCGCTCAACGGGCATAGAACGCATCTTGTCCCGCGCTGGCTTCGAGCTCTCCTCGGGCAAGTTCCTCGGGTTTCTCGTTGAATGGTTTTTCATTATCGTCTTCTTGGTCGCCGCGCTCGACGTGCTCGGCCTGACGACAGTGAACCTCTTTATCAGCGAGGTCGTCCTTGGATATCTCCCGCAGGTAATCGTCGCCGTCCTTATCCTCCTCGTCGCGGCAGTTGTCGCAGAGGCGGCGGAACGCGTCGTCGCCGGTTCAGCAAAGGCCGCGTCGCTTCATGCGGCTGGATTCATCGGGAAGGTGACACGATATTCCATCTGGGTATTCGCACTCCTCGCGGCGCTCGCACAGTTGAACGTGGCTACGGCGTTCGTGCAGACGCTCTTCACGGGTATCGTTATCGCCGTATCGCTCGCCGTCGGCCTTGCCTTCGGTCTTGGCGGTCAGGCTTCGGCGGCCCGCTATCTCGACAAACTTCATTCAGAGATCAAGTAAGGTCTCTTCTTGCGAAAAACCGCCACGCTCCCGCGGGGCGGTTTTTCGTTTGTGCTATACTTGCCGGTATGACCGCTCTACAGTTGAAGAAACTAGAGAAAATCGCCTCCGAGAGCATGCGCTATGCACGCAAGGCTCTGCAAAAAAGCGAAGAATTTGAGGCGTATGCAAGCTATCTTGAATATAAAGCAGGAAAGATTAAGAAATATCGCTCAGTTAACGACCTCTTCAAGAAATTAAAGCTCTCATGAGAGAGATTGTTACCACCTCACGCTTTGAGCGTCGATTGGTACGTTTTGTGCGCCAACACCCGGATTTCAAGATTGTTATTCGGGCAACGATGCACCGTATCGCTTCTGGGAATCCTACGACGCGCATTCACACGCTCCATGGCCAAATGAAAGGTGCATATGCAGCCCGCATTTCTAAACAATATCGTCTCGTGTTCGCTCTGGAGTCAGACGCTGTCATCTTCATCGACATTGGCTCCCACGACGAGGTGTATTAGATAAACGGCTCATTTCCTGTTATCTGAGCCGTTCAGCTTTTGGTACATTTGTATTGATTGGAAACAGGTCATTTACCGGACTCGTACATACGCTTGCGCTTTTTAGAGGGTTCCTCTATACTTTCCATACGTGTCTACGAACCGAAAAACTAAACTTTTAGGAGCGGATAGGCCGTAAGGCCACGCGCGCACAGAGCGCACGAAAACCGCCCCTTGGGGCGGTTTTCATTTCGTAAGCGGCGCGCGATTTTTGACATACGAATATGCATAGATGAACCGTCGCTCAAGCGACGGTTCATGCCCGCGACTTTGGTCGCGGGCAAAAAGTGTAAACAAAATAATTGTGATATATAGGTCTCCGTACGAGAGACATAAGAGTGCACGGTGGATGCC
>CAYGGK010000001.1:0-233591 GCA_964349555.1 uncultured Candidatus Saccharibacteria bacterium | reverse complement strand
GCACAGGCGACGTTGAGGTGGAGTCATCCAGGCTTTCTGAGGAGGCACCGGTGCCGCAGGTCGTGTTACGCGATTCGTTCAAGAAGGGTGTACGCACGATCTCCGGTTCAATTGAAGCGCCGGATGCGTGCACGACCGTTTCCGCGTCATCTATAATCGTCGATGACGCACCCGGCACGCAGAGCGTACATGTTGCAGTCTCCACGCAATCCGATCCGGGCGTCTGTCTTCAAGTGCCCACTCGCGCGAGTTTCGAGACAATAATTTCGGCGCCTGCGGACTTGCCGATAACCGTAACCGTCAACGGCTCTCCTGCGACGACAACTCACTTATGATGGCGCCCCCGGTCATCGTCAAGGCTGACGGGTCAAGTGAGGAGTTCGACCCGAAGCGCCTTGTTCTGTCGCTTGAGCGCTCCGGCGCAAGCACTATCTCCGCGGAGCGGATAGCAAAAACAATTACCGAAACTATCACGCCCAGGACTTCTTCAAAGGAGATTTACGTGCGCGCGTTTGCCCTTTTGCGCAAAGAGGAGCGGCCTGTCGCCGCCAGGTATGCGCTCCGACGCGCCCTCCTCGAGCTTGGCCCGTCAGGTCACCCGTTTGAGGACTTTATCTCGCACCTCTTTCGCGCGGAAGGATGGCAGGTTGAGACGCGCAAGACGATTCGAGGGAAATGCGTACAGCACGAAGTTGATTTTTATGCGTCGCATAAAGAACAAAACGAGTTTCTCGCCGCGGAACTCAAGTATCACAATGATCCCGGCTACAAGACCGACTTGAAAGTTGCGCTGTACGTGAAGAGCCGCTTTGACGACATTTTCGCGTGTGACCCATCGGTGCGCTCGTGTCCGATTGATCGCGGTATTCTTATTACCAACACGAAGTTTACCTCCGAAGCGATCGCGTACGCCGAATGTTCCGGCGTAGAGTTGCTCGGATGGGGGTACCCGCTCGGCGACAACCTTTTCACACGCATGAGCCGTGCAAAGACATATCCCATTACGGCGCTTACTGGGCTCTCGCGTTCGGAAAAGCGCCTCCTTATTGATCACGGCACCATCGCTGTTGACGAGGTGATACGAGACCGTCGTTTGCTCGACGTATTGCATCTGTCGAGCGAGCGTGTCGGTGAGCTCCTTGCCGAAGGGGACGGTCTCCTCTCGCTTCGTGATACTGTTCTCGTATGATCAGGCATTTTTCAGCGTACTCTTTTGTCGCCGGTAGCATGTTCGGTGTCCTCCTTGCGAGCGCATGGTTCTTTAATGAAGAAATTTCCTTCACGCCGACCTCTCTGTCAATGCTCACTACTCGCACAGAAAAAAGCCCAGCTCCAGAGAGCGGTGCGATTTCTATCGGTAATCAACCAGCCGGTCTTGAAGTAGTCGTTGATTCTATTACGGTGCCACCGCCGGGCGTCTGGGTCGCCGTGCGTGAGGTGAATGGGGATGATCTTGGCAATGTGCTCGGCGCGTCGTTTGTCAGTGGCCCGCGTAGCAATGTATCTATTCAACTCTTGCGCGAGACCGAGCTCGGTCGCCAGTACGCGGTGCAACTGTATCGCGACGACGGTACCGGCACCTTCGATCTCGCGACAGATAGCGTGTATGTTGACTTTGATACGGGAGCGCGTGTTGTCGCGTATTTTAAAACCATTGAATAAGCATGGCCTCTTCCAAAACGAAAACTCGCGGGACGTTTGACCCGTCTTCGAGCGAACAGCTCAAGGTAAGTCGCTCAAAGATAGACCTTTTTATAGAATGTCAGCGCTGTGCCTTCCTAGATATCCGCTGTGGCGTGAAGCGTCCATCTATGCCGGCATTCACGCTCAACAACGCAGTCGACGAACTTCTCAAAAGAGAGTTTGACATCCATCGCGCGAAGGGAACCACCCACCCACTTTTAGAACGATATGGTCTTGATGCCATACCGCTCGCCGACGAGAGGATGGACGAGTGGCGCGACGCGCTTCGCCGAGGCATTACGTACTTGCATGTGCCGACACACGTCTTGGTGCGCGGAGGCATCGACGATGTATGGGTCAACCCCGAGGGAGAGTTTATTATTGTGGACTATAAGGCAACAAGTAAAAAAGTAGGGCCGCGTACCGAAGACGACCTCTACGATTCGTACAAGAGGCAGATGGAGATTTACCAATGGTTATTTCGCAGAAACGGTTTTCCGGTATCGCCGACAGGCTACTTCGTATACGTGAATGGAAAATCCGACGCAAAAGCTTTTGACGGAAAGTTGGAGTTTGATGTTGAGCTTATAGCGTATACGGGGAGCGATACGTGGGTCGAGCCGGCGATTTTTGATCTGAAAAAAATGCTTTTGAGCGATACAATCCCGGCAATCGGTACAGCGTTTGGCGGCGGCCCATGCGACTACTGCACCTATCGCGAGAACGCTGGCAAGACCCTTCGTGAGCTCCATGACAAAAACAAAAAGAAGGAATAGGATGCGCCTATGAAAAAGATTCCGTTTGCGAAGCGCGTTCGAGACGTTGTACGTCGCATCAAGAAAGGAGAGACCCGTTCCTACGGCGAAGTCGCACGAGCCGCCGGCCACCCGGGAGCCGCACGCGCCGTCGGCACTATTATGAAAAATAACTACGACCCGAGCGTGCCCTGCCACCGTGTCATTCGCGTTGACGGGAAACTTGGTGGCTACAACCGCGGCGGCGTCGCCCGCAAGCGGGAGCTCCTCCGTAAGGAGGGCGCGCTATGACAAACGAGACACTCATTGCTTCACTGAAAGAATCGGGAGCGATTACGTCGGCGACGGTCGAGAATGCGTTCCGCGCCATTGACCGCGCGCGGTTTGTAACGGAAGAATCTAAGTCGGTTGCATATGTGGATACGGCCCTCCCGATAGGCGAGGGGCAGACGATATCGCAACCGACCGTTGTTGCCTCTTGCCTCGAATGGCTACAGGTTCGCCCAGGTGACCGTGTACTTGACGTTGGTAGCGGCTCGGGCTGGACGACCGCTTTGCTTGCGCACCTAGTCGGCCCCACGGGTTCGGTCGTCGGTATGGAACGCATTCCCGCTTTGGTCGCGTTCGGCTCGAAGAATCTTTCCGCGTATTCATTTGCGCACGCACACATTGAGCAGGCGGGAGAGGAGTTGGGGAAGAGAAAAGAGGCGCCATTCGATTGTATCCTCGTCTCGGCCGCCGCTGAGGAGATACCGGAGACGCTCATCAAGCAACTGAAGAGCGGCGGGCGGATGGTAATCCCGATACAAGAATCCATCTGCGTCATTACGCGAACCGGCGACCGCATTTCTACGGAGCACCACCATGGTTTTATGTTCGTGCCGCTCATTACCTAGGAGTATGGAAGTAAAAATCGAGCCGTCGTGGCGGAAACATCTCGCGGGAGAATTTAAAAAACCATATTTCGCCGAGCTCGCGGCATTTGTGAAGAAGGAATATAAAGAAGGAGTAGCGTATCCAGCCACGAAGAACATCTTTAGGGCATTTGATTTGTGTCCGTTTGGAAATGTGAAAGTGGTCATCGTAGGTCAGGATCCTTATCATGGCGCGCAACAAGCAAATGGTCTCGCCTTCGCTGTTGGAGATTCTCAGACCGTACCGCCTTCGCTTCAAAACATCTTTAAAGAAATCGCGAGTGACTTGGGCGACCGAGCGAAGAGCGAGGAAGTGCTGAGGCCATCAGGCCGAAGTGGCGATTTGACGCGCTGGGCGGAGCAAGGCGTCCTCCTCTTAAACGCGACGTTGACTGTTCGTGCGCGCGCGGCGGGCTCGCATCAGGGGCGCGGATGGGAATTATTTACCGACGCGGTCATCCGCGCGCTCTCGGAGGAACGTGCGAATATAGTATTCATGCTGTGGGGTAACTATGCGAAGACGAAGGGCGCGCACATTGATAGAAACAAACATCTCGTGTTAGAAGCTCCTCATCCATCCCCCTTTTCTGCGAGTAGCGGCTTCTTCGGTTGCAAGCATTTCAGTACGGCGAACGCGTATCTCGTCGCTCACAACAAAACACCGATAGACTGGCTTTAAAATAGATAAGGTAGACTGAAACGTATGGCCGACACCGTTGCGGAGATTAAGGAGCGATTGAGCATTCAAGACATTATCGCCCCATATGTCAAACTGACCAGGGCAGGGAAGTCCCTGCGCGGACTTTGCCCATTCCATAAAGAGAAGACGCCCTCATTCCACGTCTCTCTTGAGCGCGGCAGTTGGCACTGTTTCGGTTGTGGCTTGGGTGGGGACGGGTTTTCGTTTATTGAAAAAATAGAGGGGGTAGACTTCAAGGGCGCATTGAAAATCCTTGCCGAGAAAGCCGGCGTTCCGCTCTCCTCTTTTCATAGTGCTAGAGAACGAGATGATGTCTCGAAAAAAGAGCGCCTGCGCTCACTAATGAGCCGAGCGAGCGAGTGGTACGCGGGCAAGCTCTCTGAAAGCCTCGCTGAAGAATATGCGAAGAAGCGCCGTTTAACCAAGGAGACCATTGTCGCGTGGCGCCTCGGCTATGCACCGGAGGCGTGGAGAGAGCTTTTAGAAGCGATGACCGCAGAAGGATTTACCGTTGAAGAACTTGTTTCGGCCGGACTTGTGAAAGAAGCAGACGGGAAGCGCGGTACCTACTATGATCGTTTTCGTAATCGGCTCATGTTCCCCATACGCGACACTGTCGGTCGCGTCGTCGCGTTTACCGGGCGGGCACTCGCCCCGGACGACCTTGCGAAGTACCTCAATAGTCCGGAAACAGAGCTTTATCATAAGTCCGAAATTCTCTTCGGTATGGATTTCGCAAAGGACGCGATACGCGTGAGGAAATTCACCATTCTCGTTGAGGGTCAAATGGACGTTCTCCACGCGCATCAGGCGGGTTTTCAGAACACCGTTGCGCTCTCGGGCACGGCACTATCTGAGAAACATCTTTCTCTTATGAAGCGTTATAGCGAGAACCTCATGCTCGTTCTCGACGCCGACTCGGCGGGACTGGCCTCCACGGCGAAGTCCTCCGTGCTCGCTCTCCAGCAAGGCCTCCGGGTGAAGGCGGTACGGCTCCCGAAGGGGAAGGACCCTGCGGATATCATTAGTGAAGACAGCAAGGATTTTGCGAAGCGTATCGCCGACGCGAAGCCGATTGTTGAATTCTTCCTCGCAGAGATCGCCGAACGCGAGAGGGACCCGCACCGACTCATCCGGTCCGCAGAGGGGATCGTCCTTCCCCTCATCAGAGCGATGCAGAGTCCGATGGAGCGCGAACATTTTATACAATCAACGGCGCGCGCGTTGGGGTTGAGTGGTGAAGCGGTTCGTGAGTCGCTCAAGCGTCTGCCTGCGCAGGCCGAGCAGGTATACCCATCGACGAAAGAAACTGCCGCCGTTACCGGCACGGGTAAGCCCGTGAAGATTTCCTCGCGCGAATTGCGTTTAGAACAGATACTGGCTGTCGTCCACGCGTATCCCTCCACACCTCTTGCCGAGCGCGTCAAAACAGAGTATTATCGAATCACTGAAGCCAAGCGGATCCCTTCAGAGGTCCCTTCGGAGTCGGCGCTGTTCAAAGCAGAACAGACGTTCGGCGAGGACCCGGGAGAGGATGCCGCAGATGAGCTTCTCCACGCCTTTGAAGAAGCGGTTATCCGCGAGGCGTATCAGGGAGCCGTTATGACCTTACGCAGAGCCGAAGCCGCTGGAGAGATGTCGGCGGTCCATCGTGCACAGGCAGAATGCGCCAGACTTTCCGCTCGTCTCTCTGCATTCGGGAACTAGATTATTTATTTCATAGAGACCGCATGGCAAAACCTATTAAAAAAAAGAAGAAAGTTTTTAAAAAAATCGCGAAGAAAAAGCGTGTAGTAAAGCGCGCAGTAAAACGCGTAGCTAAGGAGAAAAAGAAAAACAGCAAGCCAAAACGTTCAAAAAAACAGGTTGTCCGTTCTGCTTTGAGGAGCGCGAAAGCGAAGGCGAATTCGCAAAAGGCCCTGTCGGCAGAAACGCTTATTGAGAAAGGCAAGGAGCGCGGGTATGTGACGTATAGCGAAATTTTAAAATCGTTTCCGCATGTCGAAGAAGACGTTAATTTTCTCGAATCGCTCTATGAGCGTTTTGCCGTCGCCGGCGTTGACGTCCTTGAAGGAGGAATGTTGGAGGATGCCGCTGATGAGTATCTCGCCACGCGCAATATTAAAGATCGCCATTCCACAGGCTACGACTCCATTCAGATTTACCTACGTGAGATAGGACAGTACCCGCTTCTGACTGCCGCCGAAGAGCGCGGGCTCGCCCAGCGCATCGAGAAGAGCGATGCCGAGGCGCGCAATATTCTTGCTCGCAGTAACCTACGTCTCGTGGTCTCCATAGCGAAGAAATATGTCGGACGCAGTCCAGACCTCACGCTCCTTGATCTCATTCAAGAAGGGAACCTCGGACTCTTCAGGGCGGTGGACAAGTTTGATTGGAAAAAAGGGTATAAGTTTTCAACCTACGCGACGTGGTGGATTCGCCAGGCGATTACACGCGCGCTCGCCGACCAGTCGCGCACCATCCGCATCCCTGTACACATGGTAGAGACCATCGCCAAATACAAACAAGTCTCCCGACGCCTCTCCCAAGCGCTTGGTCGAGATCCGCAGGCGGAAGAGATCGCCGTAGAGATGGGTGTGGAGCCGGAAAAAATTTACCAAATAGAAAAGATCAACCAAGACACCCTTTCACTGGAGAATCCGGTTGGTTCGGATGACGACGAAAGGTCAACCCTTGGTGATTTCATTCCCGATGACAAGATTCCATCTCCCGTTCAGGAGTCTTCTGAACGTATCCTTTCTGGGCAAATGAGAGCCATTTTAAACGACCTCTCGCCGAAGGAGCGTAAAATTTTAGAAATGCGCCACGGCCTTATGGATGGCATTTATCATACGCTTGAAGAAGTGGGAAGGGAATTCGGCGTGACCCGGGAACGCATCCGCCAAATTGAAGCCAAGGCTCTAGAAAAAATCCGCACCCATGACAAAGCTAGACATTTAAAGAGCTACTAGCTTTATCAGGACTTCTTGTTTTCTAATTCGTTTCTCATAAGAAAACAATGTCACGCACGATAAGGCGAGACACCTGAAGTCGTATTAAAATTAGACAGCAGTAGTCGGATGACTGCTGCCGCTTCGGGAATTGCTCGGAGGTTTCTTTAAACCTCAAGACTTAATAAAAAAGGCGCCGTACCCGTAGGTCGTGCGCCAGTTTCGCTCAGAATGCCTTTCTCGTAGCCGGTTAGCTGGACATCAATTTTTTAGTTGCGCCCGCGATAATAGCCCCCAGTAGCATGTAGGCTATCTTATAGGTGCCCCCAGTTAGCACGCCGACTTCAGTGAGGAGCTTGACGCCGCTGAAATGATCGATCGCCGAGCCAGCCGCCGCGCTGAGAAACACGATGCCGAGAAAGCCGAGAACTTTATTGGTCTTCATAGTTTTACCCCCTCAAGGTACTATATTCTCTATGGCACTATTACCCTAGAGATTGTCAGTTTCTTGCGATTCTGATACAGTTGACAGTATAGCATATCAAACGAAATGAGTCAATAGCACGTAATGGTTCAATAGCCTGGGATTCGTTATACTCATACTATGACGAAGAAGAGAAAGGCGAAATTGCCGATCAAGCACTGGAGTCATTCGTCCTTGATGGCGTTTTTGAGGAACCCACTCGCGTGGTACAAGCGTTATGTGGAGGAGATATATGACACGCCCACGACGCCCGCGGCCGTTGTTGGCAAGGCCGGACATAGAGCACTCGAACACTTCTACAGTGGCGTACCAAAAGATGTCTCCATTCAATTAGGACTGGAGTATATGAGAAAGATTGCAGATTTTGAAATTAACTTCGGAAAGGCGAAGACTCTTCGTGCAAAAGGTGCAAAGCGAAAAGCGATGGAGCAGGAGTATGTGCGGGCCGTCTCCTATTATCTTGAGCGCCCTCCAAAGCATAAAGTGCTCGGCGTCGAGGTGAAGGGAGTCGTCGAGATAAAAGGACTACCCCTTCCTATCAAAGCTATTTCTGATCTCGTCGTTGCTTCAAGTGTTCAGAGAGGTGCAGTGGATATCGTAGATCACAAGTTCGTCGCCTCATTCAGTAAGGGCGCCGACAAGCCGCTTTTCATCATCCAGGCGATATTCAACTACTACACGGTCAGAGAAATGTTCGGCAAGCCGGTGCGACGGTTCATCGTCTATGAGTGCAAGAAGACGAGGAATGCTGACGGCTCTCCGCAACTGCGGCGCCATGTCATAGATTTCAAGGCCCACAAAGAGGACTTCAAGGTCTTCCATCGGCTCATCGCTGATGCAACCAAAGAGATCGCTCGCCGACGTGTCTATCTGCCAAACCCCTCCGACATGTTCGAGGGCGACAATTCTTTTGATATCTATCGGCTTGAACTGGTGGACGATTAGAGTGTTCGCAAATAAAAAGGAAAAAGCAAGCGCTCAGAGTTCGCAAAAATGTCAAAAAGAGATAGCGCTCCGGGCCGCTCGGCCAAGTCTAACTATCTCTTTTTGACATTTTTGCTCACTGGGCGAGGGCTTGTTCAACGAGCTGCTTCATCGCTTCGTAAGGATAGGCACCGTTTATAACAACCGGCGCCTTGCCCTCTACGAGGATGAGTGAGTATGGCGTCCCTTGCGCGCCGATATCAAGCCCGTTTTGGCGATCCTCCTCGACACGAGCGTTAACTGTTGATGCGGTATCCGTAAGGCAGAGAGCAAAGGCATCGCCGGAAACGCCTGCCTTGCTCGCGAATTCGCCATAACGTGCAGGGTTGGCGGGCTGATTTGCAAAGAGCTCGTCGGAGAATTTCCAAAATGCGTTATTGCCTGCGGCTTGAGCGACGCACTCGGCCGCGCGAGCGTGAGAGAGGGCATTCGGGTGAATTTGGGACAGAGGAAGGTGGCGGAAGACCCATGCGACGTCGCCATCGGCACCTTCGTTCGCAATAATTTGGTGGAGCGTGCTGTGGAAGCTTTTACAAAATTCGCAGTCAAAGTCGGAGTATTCAACGATAACGACTGGCGCCGCGGGGTTGCCGAGGATATGGTCGTTAGCGCTCACCGGTCGTACGAGAGAAGGGTCGGCGATTTTTGGTGGAGCCTTTGGGATGGATGCGTATACCGCTACGGCGATAATCGTCCCGCCCAGTACAATCGCGAGCGGGATAGTGATTGAAGAGTTCATAGAGGTAGCGTGTGGGTTATTGCAGGCGTGGTGGATATCATATCGTTCCAGTTTTTTGTGTCAATTTTAATATCGCGTATGTCGCGGAGGTCCTTGTATTTGAGGATACCATGCGTAAGCGCGTAGTCGTAGAGCTCGCGTGTGAGGCGGACGTCTTCTATGCAGTATTCACGCACCTTGTCTCGTTTACCCTCTTTCCACCATTGCCCGGCCATGAGCCCATCACCCGACTTGCCCTTGCCAAGCGTTGCTTCGGCGAGAGATTGGAGCCGAACGCGTCGGCCAAGAACCTTCTGCACCTCGCTCAAAAGGTCGAGCGAGCGAATGTGGAGAAGGTCGCCCGGGTAGTAACGATTAAGGAGCGGAATATCAAATGCATCTGAATTGAATCCGACCAGCATATCTGCGCGCTCAAGAATCGGCCAGAGCGCAGACAACTCTTCTTTCACGTACGAAGAATATTCGTTTGTTTCTGAGTCATGAACTCCAACAACGGTGAGCTCCTGTTCAGAAACGTCAAGATGGCCACGCACCACTGAATCAGAGATGGATTCAATATCAAAGGTAATGACACGCATATTCAGCTGGTACGGATCCGCGTAGAAAGTTCAGCCGCCGGAAGCACGTTTTCCTCGCCAGTCGCAAGAGTCTTCAAGCGCACGACCCGACTCGCAACTTCATCGACCCCGTAGGCGGCGAAGAACGGAATACCGCGCTTTACCGCGTCCTTCACTTGGTCGCCGAGCGCGCGGCTTGTGAGATTAACGAATACTCGTCCGCCCTCCTTGCGCAGAGTGTCGGCAAATGCCTGCGCGGCGGGGATGGAGCTCTCGTCGGGCGTGCCAAGGTATAGCTGTGGCTTGTTCGTTTCGGTAGAAGGTAACAGCCCATGGGTCTCCAAGAAGTCGCCGAGTGTGACATCGCCGAGGGCAAAGCCGACCGCCGGAACGTTGTCTCCGCCTCCGACGTCCCAAAGCGAGATCAGGTTATCGTATCGCCCGCCGCCGAAGATGGCTCGCGGATTCGCCGGGTTCGTATCAAAGACCTCAAAGACTATACCGGTGTAATAATCAAATCCGCGTATGACACTCGCGTCAAAGACGACGTTACCCGTCCCGCGCTCTTTAAGTGTCGCGATAAACGCGTCAAGAGATTTTGAGTCAATAAGAGAAAGCGGGTCTTTTTTTGATATCGTTTCAGACGCAATTTTGAATTCTTCGGGGCGCATCTTAGACTTCTTGTCTAGAAGGCGCAGGTATCGTCGGACACCATCGCCGGTAAGCCCGGCTGCTTCGCATGCCGAGTTCAAAAGGGTCCGCGAATTTATGCGAATGATAAAATCTTTTTCTGCGGCTCCGAACGCCTTCAGTATTTCTGACGCGAGGCGCACGATCTCTATGTCGGCCTCTCCTTCTGGGAGGCCGACAAGGTCAATATCGGCCTGATAAAACTCGCGGAGACGACCCTTCTGCGGCCGCTCATAGCGGAAGCGGTTGCCGATAGAAAACCAGCGGAGCGGCAAAATGAGCTCGCGGCGCTTGCCCGCCACCATCCGTGCCAATGTCGGCGTCATCTCGGGGCGAAGCGTCACTTTGCGGTCGCCGCGATCGGTGAAGGTGTAGGTTTGTTCGTCTACGATTTCCTCTGAAGTCTTTGCTTCGTATAACTCAGCGCGCTCAAGTGGAGAGGCGTTATATTCTTCATAACCGAAGCGCGCGAGAGTCTCGCGAACACGCGCAAACATCGCGCCCAGCCTCTCCCAATCGGCAGGATAGAAGTCACGAACACCTTTATAGGGGTCGGTAGAAAGCGGCTCGCTCATGCATTTGATTGTACCACTCAAGAAACCCTCGTGGCAGGTCAGACGCCGGTCGGCGGCGTAGAGTCGTCTTCTGGAACGTACTTCAAAATCAGGTCGCGCACCATCTCGGGGCGGGGAATGCCGTGCATGACGAACTCGACGTCCTCGGCCGCGGTCTGCGCCTTTATGTTGCCGATGCCAAGCAGGGAGTGGAGGATCCCATGCACGTCAGTCGTAACGTCTTGGATGCGGGAGAGAAAGAGGCTTGAGACTTCACGGGAGAAGAACCCTCGCTGTTTAATATTCACGATACGCTGGCTCGTGAGCACCCACGCGTTGAGAAAGTATTTGGTGAAAGCGCCCCATGCGCCAGTCCACACGATAAGGAGCCAGACACCGAGGGCGGCGCGTGCGAGCGGTGTCGTGAAGGTGAAGAATTCGGCGTATGGTGCGAGCGGAGGGGCGAACATGAAAAGCTTCGGTAGTGCAAAAGGGAGAACGGCGATAATCGCGTAGGGAAGAAGTTCGGAGAGGAAGAGAAACCAATGTTTCCTGACTTCAAGAATGACCCTCTCACCCGGCTCAAGATCAAATTCTTTCATATAACAAGGACGCCGGAGAGGGCGTAGACGATAAGTACAAACGATACGAAAAGATGTGCGGCGATAGCGGGGAAGGCGACCCACGACGCGTGGGAATATTTAAGCCAATGGTATATTGCGATGATCGTGTAAATCGCCCAAAAAGTGAATACGGCGTAAAAAATCCACACGACTATCATGCCGGAGGAAATGCCGTCCGGCAGGAATGCAGTTAAAGATACCGGAACGGAGAACGGCTGTAACGGTTGGTCGACCATCGTAGAAATTATACACTAGAAAAAACACCCGCCCTCCAAGGGAGGGCGGGTGTTTTTTTGATTGCGAACGGAAGGGTTAGTATCCACCGCGACCGTAGCCGCCGCTGTTGCCACCGCCGTAACCTCCGCGATCACCGGCTCCGTACCCGCCGCCTTCGCGGCGTGGCGGACGATCTCCCTGTGGGCGAGCGAAGGAGACCGAGAGTGTGCGCCCGTCCATCTCCTTACCATCCCAACGGTCTATCGCCGCTTGCGCCTCCGCCTCAGAGGCCATCTCGACGAAGCCGAAGCCCCTCGAGCGGCCCGTCATACGATCGGAGATAATGCTCGCGGACACGACCGTACCGGCCTCACCGAAAACCTTTTTAAGGTCGTCTTCTGTTGAGCGGTAGGGAATTCCTCCTACGTAAAGTTTGTTCACTTGCACCGAACCTCCTGCTGACTGCTGATTGTCCATGTATTTCGATATAACTGATTAACCTCGCCGAAACTGAACACTTGCGGCCTTGGCCCCTCCATCGAGTCGGGGTAAACCGAGCGAAGCTCGAATACTCTGCGAGTTATCAACAGTATGACAGAAATATCTCCAGAACACAAACGAGTGTGGATAAACATACGGGGAGTTTAGACATTAATTGGATTTTTGGTATTATCTACAGATTATGCAAGGGG
Source organism: uncultured Candidatus Saccharibacteria bacterium (assembly GCA_964349555.1). GTDB lineage: Bacteria > Patescibacteriota > Minisyncoccia > Phycocordibacterales > Phycocordibacteraceae > C7867-001. The sequence continues at coordinate 221,049 of CAYGGK010000001.1, read as the reverse complement.
GTACAGCCACCAAGGCGTCAGCGCGTCCGAGTCGCGCACAGGGCGGCGTGCGGCTCCTCGCGGAGGAGCTCGCGCGAGGCGCAGGTATGTCTGTCATCAAGTTTGTTGATGCGCTCATCGAGTGTGCACACGCCTCGCGCGCCTCTGATGTCCACCTCGACCCGCGCGAGAACGGCGTTACGATTCGTTTGCGCGTTGACGGCGTGCTCCAAGATGTTGACACCTTTCCGCTGACGATTCACAGCGAAGTCATTTCGCGCCTCAAGATTCTCTGCGGCTTGCGTACTGATGAGCATCAGGCCGCGCAGGATGGTCGATTCAAAGTATCGCTTGCTAACGGAGCGAGTGTCGATGTGCGCACCTCAATCGTCCCCACCTACTATGGCGAGAACGCCGTCCTGCGCCTCCTCTCCGACCAGGCCGAAGAGTTCACTCTCGACACGCTCGGCTTCACGAGCAAGAATCGCGAGAAAATAGCGCAAGCCATTCGTAAGCCGCACGGAATGATCCTCGCGACCGGCCCCACCGGTTCTGGCAAGACCACGACTCTCTACACACTCGTGAAAATGTTGAATGTACCCGAGATTTCCATCATCACGATTGAAGACCCTATTGAATACTCTGTTTCAGGCATCAATCAGATACAGGTCAATGCACGTACGGGACTCACCTTCGCCAACGGCCTGCGAAGCATGCTCCGCCAAGACCCTAATGTCATCATGGTGGGCGAAATTCGCGATGTGGATACCGCCGGGCTCGCGGTCAACACGGCACTCACCGGCCACCTCGTGCTCTCCACCCTTCACACCAATGACGCTCCGACCACTCTCCCGCGCCTCCTTGACATGAAGGTTGAGCCCTACCTTATCGCCTCAACCGTGAACATCGCCATCGGCCAGCGGCTCGTACGCAAAATCTGCCCGCACTGTAAGTCGGAGAAGCAGATTACCAAAGATGAGGAGAAAAGTTTGCGGGAGAGTATGCCACCGGAGCTTTTTGACGAGCGCACCACCTTCTATTTTGGCGCTGGATGTAAGCACTGTAGCGGCACGGGCTACTCGGGGCGCGCAGGGCTCCACGAGGTGATGGTCATTGACGGCCCCATTCGCCAGGCGATTTTGCGCAAGGCCTCCGCAAACGAGATTCGTGACATCGCGCTTGCACAAGGGATGGAGTCGCTGGTTGTAGACGGTTTTCATAAAGCCTCGCAAGGAGTGACAACCATTGAAGAGGTTCTGCGCGTGCGCTATGAGTAAAAAGAAGCCTCTCGACGACATTCGCTTTACGGCGTCTGACAAGCTTGCCGAAATGTTACGGCCGGTGGCGGAGCGATACAAAAATCTTCGCGGCAAGACGAAGGTCAGGAAGAAGGGGAGAGAGAAAGGAGCGAGAAAGGAAAGAGGGAAGATCGAGCTTGAGAAGCGTCCAGCGTTCTTGCGCTTCCCCGTACAAGACCAGATATTCTTCGCCAAACGACTTGGCATGATACTGCGTGCCGGGATGCCGATTATGGAGGGGCTCCATATGCTCGGGAGCGAGACGCGCTCTGCTTCGGCGTCGTATATTTTTAAAAGTCTCGTCATTGGTGTTTCTAACGGTCAGCCGCTCTCCAGTGGCCTCGAGAAGTTTGAGAATATCTTCGGCGAATTCTGCGTCAATATTGTGAAGGTGGGCGAGACATCGGGCACACTTCATGAAAATCTCGACTACCTCGCCGAAGAGCTCAAGAAGAAGCAGGCGCTCCGGCGCAAGGTGGTGGGCGCGCTCATTTACCCGGCAATTATCATTGTTGCGACCGTCGGCATCACCATCATGCTCACGGTTTATATCTTCCCCAAGATTATTCCCATCTTTCAGGGGGTGAAGGCGACGCTTCCGCTCTCAACTCGCACACTTATTGTCATCTCCAATTTCTTAAGCGACTTCGGACTTTGGCTCTTTGGCGCCCTAGCGCTTCTTGGCATCGCCTTCTTTTTCTTAATGCGCCTCTCGTCGCGCTTTCATTTGTGGATGGACATTATTCTTCTGCACATTCCCTTCTTAGGGAAACTCTCCCAGGACTACAATCTCGCGAACTCTACCCGCACCCTAGGACTTCTCTTGAAGAGCGATATTGGGATCATCCGTTCCATGGAACTCGTCGCCGCAAGCACTCGCAATCGCGCCTACCGTCGCGCGCTCTTTGAGGCGGCCAAGCACATCACGTGGGGGCAGAAGATATCGCAACAGTTGCAGGCCTCGCCGCACCTCTTCCCACCGCTCATGACCCAGATGGTCTTGGTGGGAGAGTCAACCGGGAACTTAAGTTCCTCGCTGATGTTTCTCTCCGATATGTACGAGGAAGAGATTAACGATCTCACCAAGAATCTCACGACGATGCTCGAGCCCATCCTGATGATCATGATGGGACTCATCGTCGGCTTCATCGCCGTTTCCATCATCACGCCCATCTACTCGATTACGCAGAACCTCACGCCGAAATGAGTATGCAAAGGGGATTTACCATGATTGAGACCTTGGTCGTGATGGGAATATTTGCGCTCATCGGCGGCCTCGCGCTCTTTGTAAGCATGGAGACTTACCGGAGCTCCAGCTTCCGCTCAGACCGCGACCTCCTGGTCGCGGTCTTACAGCGCGCCCGGGCGCAGGCGATTAACAACGTCTGCTTCGGTACCTGCACCGATAACGACGGCCAGCCCCACGGCGTACGTATTGAATCCGACCAGTACATTATTTTCCAGGGCGACACATACAGTTCAAGTGACCCCAACAATGCCGCTTTCGATTCGAATCCTTTGTCTAACCGTACGGGAGCCACAGAAATCGTGTTCGAACAACTTTCGGGAGACACGAGTTGTAGCCCCACGTGTGAGATCTCTCTGACACAAGGTAGCCAGAGCTCCGTCATTTCTGTGACAAGCAATGGGCGTATCTCCTGGACTAACTAGTTATGAAAAAACAGCGTGGATTTTCAATCATTGAAATCCTCATCGCGATGGCACTCGCGCTCATCGTCATGAGTGGCGTCGTCGCCGGCTCGGGCGGCTTCGCCTCCACGCTCGGGGGATACCAGTCCAGCATAAGCGACAGCGAGATTAACAGCGAGGCGCTCCGTAAAGCGCAAGACCTTATTGAAGAAGCGGTGGCGAGGGCCCGCACGGACTATTCTGGCGTTGCCTCAAGTACAGAGATAGATTTCTCGAGCGGCTTGTCATACCTAAAGACGCTCGCCATTCCGATCGCATACGCCACACAATGCATGGAGGCGGTCGTGGGCACCGTCAGTTGGACGGGGACTCATGGCCGTACGCTCTCGGTCGGCGCAACGACCACTATCGTGAACATCCCCGAAATGTTCGCGCTCGGCGGCGATTGTGACATCACGCTACCGGATGACTGGGACGCCCCCAACTTTTATGAAAACGCAGAAATTATTCATCCTGGCAGCCAAGCAACGGATGTAGATGTGATAAGCAGATCCGGTAGAACATACGCATTACTCACGTCGCAAGGTTCTGGGTTCACTTTTTGGGTAGTCGATGTCACCGATCCTGAAAATCCGGCACCTATCGGTCAATTTGATGTAGGAAATGATGTTTACGGAATTGATGCGATTCTTGATGACAATGTGGCCTACGCATATTTGGCGACCGCATCGAGTACAGCACAGCTCCAAGTTATCAAAATTGATTTTTCACTGTATCCGGGCACTAACCCTGGCATTACTAGAGCGGCAAGCAAATCTCTATCGGGCGTGAGTGGCAGTCAGGCCACTACGGCTGGCCGAACAGTCCTCTACTACGACGAGAAATTATATGTGGGGAAAAGGGAAGGGGGAGGTAATGAACTCCACGTTTTTGACGCATCGACACCGTCGTCACCAACACCGCTTGGGAGTGTCGAACTCAATCATACTGTTTATGATATCGAGGTACGCGGCGATTACGCATTTATTGCCGCCTCCGCTCAGACCGATGCTGGCTGTGAGCTGATCGTCATTGATATCCGTAATCCATCGAGCCTAACAAACACCTGCCTCCCGAGCAGTGTGGACGGAGAAATGATATTCCGCGCCCCAGGTAAGTTCGACGGCACGTCGGTCGCTGTGGTAGGAGAACGCGCATATTTAGGAAGACAGCGGGCAGCCGCTAGCCATGATTTTTTCGTGCTAGATATTTCCGATTTAGAAGCAATCAGCTCGCTAGGCTCACTTAATATGGGCATTAATTCCAATACCCAGGTCGTTGGGCTCGAAGTACGGGGTGCATTTGCATTCGTCGCAACCTCCGATCAAAACTACTCACCCGCCGGATCCGGGAAAGGAGGACCGTTCATGGTTTACAATGTTGCAGATCCACAAAACATCTTCCTCGTCTCCGTTTGTACGAGAGATTTTTCCGAGCAGTCCACGGGAATGGACTTCTTCGAGAATGCCACCTACGTAACGAATACCGCAAGCAAAGCATTACGAATCTTATATCCCTCACCTTCATGTTCCTAGACTACAAAAAAGGCTTCACCCTCATCGAAACGCTCGTGTACCTTGCGCTCTTCGCGCTCATTATAGGCGGGTTAGCCGCCTCCGCGTATATGCTCTTCGAGACCAGCGACCGCAACCAGACCAAGGCGATGCTTCAAGAAGAAGAGAACTTCATTATGGCGAAGATACTGCGGGCGTTTGATAATGCCGCAAGCGCGAGTGTCTCGGGCGGCGGCTCCACACTCACCGTCACAAGGCACGACTTCACGAGCGGCGTGATTGACCTTTCTGGTACCAACGTGCGCCTCGACGGCGAAGTATTAAACAATTCAAATGTGATGGTTGACGACCTCTCGTTCGTCCACAGTGGCGGCGGAGCGGCTCCGGAGAGTGTTGAGATTAGTCTTACTGTGAGCGCGCGAACGCCGGCCGGAGTGAGCATCACCCAGTCGGCATATACCACCCGCTATATACGAAAATGAAACATTTCCAGAAAGGATTTATCGCCCTTATGTCTGTGATTATCATCTCGGCGATTTTGCTTGTGCTTCTCTTCACGCTCGGCGTCGCCTCCTTCTTCAATCGCTTTGATGTACTCGACACTGAGAACAAGCGCGTATCGCTCGCCCTCGCCGAAGCATGCGTGAATGTCGCGATGATACGACTCGCCAAGGACTCCACCTACACGGTCAGTCTGCCAGGAGAGTGTGTCGGCGTGGGCGATAGCTGCGGCGCAGCATCGGCCAAGATGGTCTGTAAGATATGTGGCGTTACCGTTGGGGCCGCGTTCCCAAAGACGGTAGAGGCGCGCGCGGTCTATGGCGGCGCTTTCACCAATCTAAGTGCCGTACTCACGGACGGAGTTCCTGGTAACTTCACGATAACGTCTTGGCGAGAGCTCGCGAGCGGCCCAACCGGTTGCTCACTCCCATAGCACTAGTGAAGTCAGACTTCACTAGTGCTAGAATGTAATGTATATGCGAGTTGAGCCTCACGGAATAGGTTCCGTTCTTCACGTTATAAAACGTGGTGCGCGCGGTATGGATATTGTACGTAACAAGAGTGATCGGCAGCGATTTGAACTCCTCCTTTTCTATATGAATGATTCTTTTTCTGACCAAAACTGGAGCGAAAACCTCAAATTTTGTAGACCCTTCGAACGACCAGATCACTGGCCTGAGCGCGAGCCACTAGTGCGCATACTTGCGTGGACGCTTCTAGACAATCATTTCCATCTTCTATTAGAAGAAATACGTGAAGGCGGTACGGCGAAATTTATGCAACGTCTCTGTGGCAGTATGTCTGCAGCATTCAACGCGAAATATTCAGAAAGAGGAAGCCTTTTCCAAGGTTCTTACAAAAGCAGGACTATAAAAGGTGATCCTTATCTTCGCTATCTGTCATTTTATATTCAAGTTAAGAATGTATTTGATATGTATCCGGGGGGCGTGGTTAAGGCCGTCAATAATTTTGAAAAAGCATGGGAATGGGCGCTTCAATACCAATACTCCAGTCTTCAAGCATACATAACAAATACAGAATCGCCAATCATTGAAAAAGAGTTGTTGACAGACCTCTATCTAGACCAAAAATCTTTCAAAAAAGAGGCACGCGAGATGCTTGCCCTTCATACACAGCATCACGACGAGAAATACTCAACTCTCCTACTAGAACCGTGGTAGAGTGTAACTAGTGAAGTCTGACTTCACTAGTTGCTAGAGGTCAGTGTGAGCAGTGGCCCCTCCAACTTTACCGTGAACTCTTGGGAAGAGGCCCCGAACGGGCCAGCCGGATGCATTGTCCCTTAGGGTTCTTGCGCGCTGATACGGGTATGGTATAAGGACAATTAAGGAGGGATTACTATTATTTAAGCACTACAGCATTATGTTTATAAACAAATTGAAAATGAGCAAGGCAAACAAAGGGTTCACTCTTATCGAAATCCTCGTGGTCATCGGCCTCATCGCCATCCTCGCGGCGATTGTCCTTATTGCTATCAACCCCGGTCGCCAATTCGCCCAGGCGCGCAACTCGCAGCGCGAGAGCAACGTGAGCACAATTCTCAACGCAATCGGCCAGCGTCTCGCGGACAATAAGGGAGTTTGGGTGGTGGGCGCAGATTGCGACGACCTTCCAAGCTCGGCTGTAGACATAGATGACGACGCGATAGACCTTGCGTGCCTCACTCCGACCTATATCTCCACCGCACTTCCAGTTGACCCATCAACAGGGCACTGGACGGATGAAACAGACTACGACACCGACTACACCGTTATGGAGAGCACAGTCGACGGGCGCATCACAGTATGTGCTCCCGGTCACGTAGAGAATGCAATTGAAGACAGCGAAGAGTACTGTCTCACTCGCTAACACCGCGGCATTTAGTACACAAAGCCCCGTCCTCCGGCGGGGCTTTGTGTTTTTCCACCGGTCGCGAGACCCGTACGATCTATTGACAAAGTAAAGGCCAAGCGTAGTATTGAAACGTTAGGTAACACAGGGGGCAGTCGTGCAGGCATGGGCGTTTATTCAACATAATACTGGTGTATGAACCACACATTCGTTCGCATCTCCAAACTCTCCATGAAAAGAGCCTCTCGCGGCGTGCTCAGGAGCGCCAAGAAGTCGTACACTCTCGCTTCAAAGCTCTCCAAGAGGTTCGTGAAGTTCTCTAAGAAATACCAAAAGCGCACGCGCAAATCATTTGCCTTTTCCTCCCAACTTCCGGTGCGCGCCCTCTCCTCACTCACCATCCTCGCCCTCCTCTCGCTCTCCTTCGCCCCTCTTGCTTCTTTCCCTTCCACCGCATACGCCGCGGACACCGGATTTTTGTCCCCCACAACCAATGCTCAGAATGCCGTTGGTGAACTGTGGGATAATCCGGCAAACGCATATTCAGATGGATCTGGTGTTGCTTCAAGTTCTGCGAACGATGAAAGGCATCGCTATGGAGGATTTGGTATTTCAGTCCCCAATAATGCAACGATTGATGGTATTCAAGTACTGGCAGACGCGTGGTCAAACGACAATGACTGTGATCTCGATATAGATCTCTCATGGAATGGCGGGACAGACTGGACGAATGAAAAGAATGGAAATCTGGGAACCAGCGAAGCCATCGTTTCGTATGGTGGTGCTTCTGACGATTGGCGCCCCGGTTCATGGACGCCTGCAGAGGTAGCTAATCTTATGGTAAGAGTCCAAGCCGAGGACCCAGGCGGGGGGTGCGATAGTGGCAATGTCGTATCTCTTGATTTTTTGAGGACAAAGGTCTATTACACACTACCACCCGATATATACAGTCTCACTGTCAATCCACCTGTCGTTTCTGGGCTCGAAGCAACTCTATCCGGCACAGGATTTGCCGATGGGAGCGGCATCAATGAGCAAACACTTCATATCGGAGTAGATTGGAACGAGGATGGAGGATCTTACGCAACGTCTTCAATCGAGGTGCTAGACGACTCTATCGTCGAAATCGACTGTGACACGCCGCCGAGCGGCTGCTCTGTCGAGTGGGGATCCATTAGCCACGTTTATCCAGGGGCCGGGACTTATAATGCGTACGTATTTATTTATCACGGTCAAGAAGTTGGAGCAGACGGTTTTTCCACGAGTGGTCAAATAGAAATTGAAGATATTGTCATCCCGCCACCGACTACCGGCGGACTTATCGTCATTAAAACCGTCGACAACATCGGCGGCGGTGCCCTAAACGCAAATGACTTCAGCGTCAGCGTGAAGAGCGCGACAACAAGCCTCGATGTTACCGGCTCGCCAGCAGCTGGCTCAGAAACAGGCGTCATGTATACACTCTCGGTTGGCGACTACGTCGTGAGCGAGCCGGCAAATGCTCACTACACAGCCTCGTACGCAAGCTGCGGGACAAGCGGCACTATCGCAGTGGTTAACGGCGCGACGACTACCTGCACAGTCCTTAATACCTATCACAACGTTGTTCCTACGGTAGTAAATGATCCATATTCGACCGACGAAGATACGGATCTAAATGTTGCCGCCACTGGCATACTCGCTAACGACTCTGACGCAGATGGAGACGCGTTTACGGCGGAGCTTGTGAGCGATGTCGCACACGGCACTCTCGATTTGAATAGTAACGGCAGCTTTGGTTACTCTCCCGACGCCGACTACAACGGCCCCGACTCTTTCACTTACACAGCCACTGATGGCGTCGGCAACAGCACAGCCGCGACCGTCACGATCACCATTAACCCAGTCAACGACACTCCAGCAGCCGCCGATGACGACTACGCAGTGAACGAAGACTTCACTCTTACGATTATCCCCCCAGGCATTATCGGTAATGACTCCGATGCAGACGGCGATTCGCTTCTCGCATCTCTAATAGACAACGTTGTTAACGGTATTCTGGCTCTTAATGCTGACGGCAGTTTCACCTATACGCCAAACGCAGATTTCGCCGGCCCCGACTCGTTTACATATAAAGTTTTTGACGGCGCGGTCGACAGTAACTCCGCGACGGTTTCTATCGATGTGGATGCAGTCAACGACGCTCCAGTGGCAGATGACGCTTCGTTCTCCACCGATGAGGATACGATGCTAAGCGATGCAGTTTCTGCGGACGATATTGACGATAGCTCACTTACCTACATCCTCGTGTCAGGTGCCGCGCACGGCGTTGTCGTTCTCGACTCTGACGGCTCCTTCACCTATACGCCAACCACCGACTACAACGGCCCCGACTCCTTCACCTTTAAGGCCAATGACGGGGACGTTGACAGCAATCTCGCGACCGTCTCGATTACCGTAAATCCAGTCAATGATGCACCAGTTACAAATGACGACGCATATTCGACCGCAGAAGACACTGAACTTAACATTTCTACCCCTGGCGTACTCGGCAACGATACTGACGTCGAGGACGACGGCCTCACGGCGGTTCTCGGAAGCGGTGTGGCAAATGGTTCGCTCACGCCTAACGACGACGGCAGCTTCACCTACATGCCAAATGCAAATTTCAATGGGACAGACTCTTTCACCTACAAGGCTAATGACGGAACGGCGAACGGCAACACAGTTACAGTGATCATTACCGTTACCAGTGAAAACGATACGCCATTTGCTGAAAACGATGATTATTCGACCCCGGAAGATACGGCACTAACCGTTCCTGCTCCTGGCGTCCTTGATAACGACACTGACGGCGATGATGACACGTTAACCTCTACAGTTGTCGATGAGCCTCTTTTTGGAGACCTCACGCTAAGCGCCGACGGCAGTTTCCTCTACACGCCGGACCTTAACTACAACGGTACAGACTCCTTCACCTACCGCGCAAATGACGGAACTACAGATAGCGGCGAAGGAGTAGTAATGCTCACCATTGATCCGGTCAATGATGTTCCTGTAGCGCTCGACGACTCGCTTACGACTGACGAAGATACGTCGCTTAGCGACTCTGTACTCGCCACCGATATTGACGGCGACTTGCTTACCTACGCGAAGATGTCTGACCCGCTCCACGGCAGCTTGACGCTTAACAGCGACGGCTCGTTTGAGTATGCCCCGACTGCTGACTACAACGGCCCAGATTCCTTCACCTTTATGGCCAATGACGGAACCGATGATAGCAATGTCGCAACCATTTCTATCACCGTTGGCGCCATTGCTGATTCGCAGTGCGACGATGAACTCGATAATGACGGTGACGGACTTATCGATTTCGGCGATGACCCGAATTGTTCAAGCATTACCGATCCATGGGAAGATGGAGTGGAACCGACCTCCTCTTTCGATAACGATCGTGGCTATCAGATAATCGACACCGAGGCAACGTCGATTCCCTTGACCGGTTCTTCGACGGATGCGCCGGCTGTCGGCGGCTCGGGTGTTGCGGGCGCGACGATGACCCTCTACCAGCTTGCCGACGAGGAGACGATGTCGGCGGACGGCTTCTTTGACGTGAGCGGAGAGGAGGAAATTTCTCCATTCCAGTCGCTTACTTGCGACACGCAGACAGGAGTCGAGATAGAGCTTGTAGCACTCTCGCTTACCAGCACAGGACCGCTCTCGGTGTCCTGGGAACATAACTTTGAGATTCCTTCACGAGGAGTTTACTGCGCGATTGTGCATGCAACCGATGCTGCAGAAAATGTTGAAAACACAGCGGTTGCTGGACCATTCGCCTACACCTTCAAGCCGGCACCTCCGGCGCCCTCTTCAGGCGGCGGTGGGGGAGGGAGCTCCTCCGGCAGCTGCTCCGCAGGCTTCACCTTTAATCCGCAGACACTTCAGTGCGACCCATCCGGTCAGGTGCTCGGTGCCTCTATCGCTCCGGGAGGCCAGGTGCTTGGCGAAACCTGCAGTCCGCTCCTGACTCAGTACCTGAAGAAGGGTAGCCCAAAGAACGACCCGGCACAAGTTACGCAACTCCAGCAGTTCCTCATTGACAACGGCTTCGCATCCTTCGCGGCGCCGACCGGCTTCTTCGGGTCGCAGACCCAGGCGGCGGTCAACTCCTTCCAGAGCGCACACGCGAGGGATGTTCTCAACCCGTGGAACATCAACGCGCCGACCGGTCTCGTCTACCTCACGACGCGCCGCGCGATCAACCTACTCTTTTGTTCGCAGCTCGCAACAGTTCCGATGCCCGAGCTCGTCCCCTGGAATCTGAACCCCAACGCGCAATAACGCTTAGGTAAGAGGGAAGCGCGGCCCCGCCAAGGCGGGGCCGCGTTCGTTATCCACGCCCCCTTTACTTGACAAGAGTTGTGTAGTATAGTTGAAGCATCCCATATGAAGCTTCTCAACTACCTACGTCGCCACAATAAGATCGATGATACTCCCTACGTGATGGGGGGGCTGGTGGGTGTCCTCACCCTCCTCATCATTGGGATATTCGGTCTCTCGGTTGCTAACCACTATCTCCTCCGTTCCAGCCCGTTCGCCGCGGTCATCTCCTCTGTGCTCGTTGACCTCGCGAACGACGACCGTGGGGCGAACTCGCTCGGCGGGCTCGCGATAAATCCAGTACTCTCTGCCGCCGCGCAGGCGAAGGCGAACGACATGGCGGCGAAAGGATACTTCGCGCACGTGTCGCCGGAGGGGATCAATTCATGGTATTGGTTCACGCAAGCGGGATACAAGTTCTCGTACGCGGGAGAGAACCTCGCCGTGGACTTCTCTGACTCTATAGATGTTGAACGTGCGTGGATGAATTCGCCGACGCACCGCGCGAACATTCTCAACGGACACTTTACCGAGATAGGCATAGCGACCGCGCAGGGCACTTACCGGGGACGCCCGACGACCTTTGTCGTGCAGATGTTCGGCGCGCCAGCAAAGGGAGCCACACTTTCGGAGGTACGCACCGTCACTTCGCCCGCAGAGCCGACCGCTCCAGCGCTTGCGACTGCCACAACACCCGCAGAGGTCGCGGGAGCAGTCGCGGTTGCGCCGGCGACCGCTCCAGCGGTCGCCGAGGAGCTCGTCCTTGGCACCGAGGCAGATTCAATTTTGGCTCCCTCCGCTTCTTGGTGGCAACTCATTCTTGCGTCGCCCAAGTCAATGCTCCACTATGCTTACTACGCGCTTGCCGCCGTCATCCTCATCCTTCTTGCGTACGTGACCGAACTTGAGTTCCATCGGCGCCACCTGCGCCACGTCGCGGCCGTCGCATTTTTGTTCGTCTTGATGGCCGGACTCTTTGCCGTCGCCAATTTCATATTCTTCACACAGCCGGTCATTGCCGCGTTTGAATAGCTCTCTCCTACTTGTATTTGACTAAAATGTGCCGGAGACGAAGAGCGGGAAGAGTGCCCCGACGAGTCCGAGTACAAGCATGATGACGATAATGATGGCGAATGCGCGTTTCATGCCTGTAGTATAGCAAATCGGAAAGGAAAATTGAAATTTCTGGCCGAACGAAGTGAGGAGATCCGAGGACTTTCAATTTTGCGTTCCGGTTTGTGTGATCATATCTCTCTTAATATCGGCAAAGGGGTCGACGACTTGTCCCGAGCTGCTTGCCCCGAGCTCTGTCGAGGGGTGTTGAGTGACTTTCTTGCCTGGGTTGAGGATGTTCAGCGGGTCAAAGATGTTTTTCGTCTTTTCAAATAAGGCGACCATGTCGGCGCCGAAGAGCATCGGTAGATATGGGGTGCGGATAATGCCGTCGTTATGCTCGCCGGTGGTGGTGCCGCCCTCAGCGATGACGAGCTCGTACACTTTTGGCGCGAGCTCAAGAATGACGTCCCGACTCTCTTTTTTTGAGAGGTCCATAAGCGGAATGATATGGAAGTTGCCATTGCCGACATGGCCCGCGATGGTATAGATAAAATGTGAAGAGTATTCGTCAAGAAGAGCGTAGAGTTTTGGTAAAAAATCAGGGTAGCTTTCGGGCGGCACGACAAAGTCGTCGATAAAGGGCGCGGCGTAGAGTCCGCGGAGGTTCTTACGAAGGAGGTTAAAGCTCTCGCGTCGTACCACCCAATATTTCTCCGATTCTTTCTCATTCTTTTCTATCTTGGTGTGGAGATTAAGATCGGTCAGAGCTTCCTTGGCCTTCAGGGCTTTAGCGTCGGCCTCTTCAATAGAGTCTTCGGCGAATTCCGCCATGAGGAGGAGCTTCGGTACGCCGCCCGTTGCGACGAGAGCCGCCTCGGCCAAGAAGTCGATGCCGAGTTTCGCCGCTCTAATGAATCCCATTTGGGAGAGCATCTCGGGAATGAATTTCACCGCGAGTGTGAAGGTGTGATCGTCATAGCTCTCAAACGATTCGGGCCCTTGAGCGAGCACGCGCTTCACGACCTCAGGGAGAATGGAGAGGTCATTGACGAAGACGACGAGCATCGCGCGATGCTCTTTAGGCTTCACGAGACCGAGCTTCGCTTTCGTCCAGAGGGCGAGCGTGCCCTGCGAGCCACAGATAAGCTTCGCGAGGTTAAAGGAACCAGTCCTATGGTCGCGGATGCTCCAGAGTGCGTAGCCAGCGGAGTTTTTAGACACCTTGGGTCGGTGCGCTTCGATGATGGCCGCATTCTTCACGAGGAGTGCGTCCATTTCTCGGTAAATCTCGCCCTCGATGGTCTGGAGTTTTTTCTTCTCTTCCAATTCTTCCGGCACGAGCGCTTTAAAAATTGCTTGCGAGCCGTCGGAGAGCACGACCTCAAGTTCCTCAACATATTTTTCTGTCTTGCCGTACGCGAGCGTGCGCTCGCCTCCGGCGTTGTTCGCGACGATGCCGCCCATGGCGGCTATCTCGCGCGAGGCCGGGTAGGAGGGCATAATGAGCCCCCGCTCAAGCGTCGCTTTTTCAAAATCCCTGTAAAAAACTCCTGGCTCTGTGACGGCGTAGCCGTCACTTGGCGGTCGGACCGCCAAATGAACTTCACCCATTTTGTTCATGTGCTTCATGAAGTCCACCACCACGCCGGTTGTCAAAGGGCCGCCGGACATGTCGGTCCCGGCGGCACGCGCCGCGAGCGAGACTTCCGCGCCCGCGGAGCGGGCGCGGGCGACTTCCCTTATTATCGCGCTAACGTCGTCTGCGTCTTTTGGGTACGCCACGAGTTCGGGCATTCGTTCGAAGAGGGAAGTGTCGCGCGCCGCAGAGCGGCGCGCCCACTCCTCACTCGTCACTTCCCCCTTCATCACTCCCGCAAGCGCAGTTTTTAAGTTATCAACACGCATGGTGCACAGTATACCTTTTCTCCACATGCTGGTGCTATGTTGGGGACAATGCGCGACCGCACATACTCCGTGTTATTTTTTATCAGCATCGTAGTAGCGTCGGGCGCGCAGGTGCACGAAGCGCATGCAGCTGAATTCGACTCCATCGGCGTAACACAAGGCGAGGGAACGCATTTCCAGATTTCCGACAGCGATTATCTGAATGTCACGCTCGAGAGCGTCGAAGTCATCACATTGAGAATGAAATCGGTGCCAGAGATGATAACGATGAGAATCGCGCCAACATCGGCGCTCGCCACCTCGACGCAGATAACCATAACCGGGTTTTTGCCGCACACGACGTACTATAAATATGAAGACAACTATCACAATCTCGCGGAGATTCTTTCGGATGAAAACGGCGCGTATGCTTACACCCAAGATATTTCAAAATCCCATCGTATCTTTATTCAACCGAGAAAAAGCACGAAGTTTATAAGCAATGGCGCGACCGGCGGCGGCTGCGCATCCATAGGGACTTGGGACCCGGCAACGCTTACCTGCACGCTCGCGAATGACCTGACAGAGACCGTACAAATTGACAGTGATGGCATAACGCTTGACGGCGGCGGGCACGCCATGACAGGTTCAAACACGGGGAATGGCATTTATCTGTATGAGAAATCTGGCGTGACGGTTAGAAATCTCACCATCAAAAACTTTTCTTACGGCATAACGCTTGACACATCCCCGAACAACGCCGTGCACGACAACAATATCAGCGTTGATATCGTGAGCGGAAACAGGTATACGGGCGAAACATTGACGCTGTATGATTCCAATAATAATGAAATCTACAACAACGCGTTCTCCAAGGCGGACGAGGAACTGACCTTATATAATTCCAGCGGCAACACCATCCGCGGAAACACTTTCTCCGAAGCGGACGAAGCACTGACCTTATATACTTCCAACGATAATGAAATCTATAACAATAATTTTATCAATAATAATACGCACCTGACTGACTACAGGGGCGTACGCAATACATTCAATCTCGCAGAGCCGAAAGGGGGAAATTATTTTGATACATTCGATGAGCCGACCGAGGGATGCGATGACGCAAATCTCGATGGCTTCTGCGATGCTCCGTATATTGTGTACTATACGAGTGGACAAGACAATCTGCCGTGGACAAAACGCGACGGCTGGAAGATTCCTCCAGCTCCGCAAATATCGAACGTCCTCTTCTTGCCCGGGCTCGAGGCGAGCAGACTGTATCGCCCCGACTACGCAGGTGGCACAGACAAGCTTTGGGAGCCGTTTGGAGACAGTGACGCGGGAGATCTCTCTATGAATGCTAACGGCACCGCGGTGAGAGATGATATCTACACGCGCGACGCGATAGACAACGCCTACCTGCCAGTCAAGGGCGATGTGTATAAATCATTTTTTGAGCAGTTGGATACGATGAAGAACGTGGACGGCGTTATCGCCGATTACGGAGTGGCTCCCTACGATTGGCGACTTCAACTCGAAGATATTCTTGAGAGCGGCGCGGAGCTCTCCGGCGGCAGATTATATTATTCGGGCCCGCTCGGCGCGACCTCAACTCCCTACATCATTCAGGAGCTTCGACGGCTCGCCGCCAGCTCTAAGACGGGCAAGGTAACCATCATCGCGCACAGCAACGGCGGACTCCTCGCAAAGGCCCTGACTGGTAAGCTCGGCGCGGAGGCCTCGCAGCTCATTGACAAGATAATCTTTGTCGCGGTGCCGCAAGCGGGAACGCCCAAGGCGGTCGGCGCGCTCCTCCATGGCTTCGAGCAAGCACTCCCCATAAAGCCGCTCTCACTCTTCGGCATGTCAGAGGCGACCGCCCGCGAGCTCGCGCGGAATATGCCGAGCGTCTATAATTTGTTGCCATCGGCGAACTACTTCACTTATGTTGACGATCCTGTCGTTACCTTTAGCGACGATCCTCTCCTCGCTCCGTGGCGTAGCGCGTACGGCGACGCGGCGCGCCCGGGAGTAATACATTCAGGGGAGCTCCTCCACTCCTTTCTTACCGACCAAGCGCGCGCGGTATTACCAACGTCTGATCCGCTCACCGCTCCAATTATCGGGAACGAGGCGCTCTTGAACGCTTCAGAAGCAGTGCATGCTACGCAAGATTCTTGGACACCGCCTTCCGGCATTGAGCTCGTAGAAATCGCAGGATGGGGAATGCCGACATTGAAGACCATTGCATACTACGAGGGAGTGAAGAACATCTGTACTCTCCGCAAAGCCGATTCCACCTGCGCCGCGATGACGACCACGCCTGTGCTTGAGTACAAGCCAGAGACGGTTCTTGACGGCGACGGCACCGTTGTCGTCCCAAGCGCCCTTTGGACACCGAATGTTCAAAAGTATTGGGTGGATTTGAAATCATACGGAGCTACCGGCATTCGAGGTTCCACTATCAACCGTAAGCACGCTGATATCCTCGAGATTCCTCAGCTCCGTACATTCATTCAAAATCTTATAACCAGCGTTGATACTGGTTCAACTCCAGAATTTATCTATACCTCATCCCCACTCAACCCAGACCTAGAAGATCGTCTCAACTTCATCCTCCACTCGCCGCTTACACTCGACCTCTACGACGACATCGGCAATCACACCGGCTTTTCTAGCACCACAAATTCTCTTGAAGAAAACATCCCTGATAGCCACTTCCTCACCTTCGGCGAAGTGCAATATGTGAGCGTGCCATCTTCCGCAAACATACGCCTCATCATGAACGGATATGCGGACGGCTCGTTCACATTTGACATAGAAGAAGTGCAGGAAGACATCGTCGTAGCAACTACGACATTTTCAGGCATACCCTCATTTACAAATACCAAGGTAGAGATGGATATCCCGGCAGACGCCGGTATCGAAGGAGCCTCGCCCCTTCGTGTAGATGTTCAGGGCGATGGAGCGGTGGACGTTGCGCTGGAGCCGAAACTCAACGGCACCGTTATTCTCCGCATGCCGCTGACTGTTACCGCCAAAGACAAGAAAATTGTCCTCGGTGATCCGACCCCGCCTTTCACCACTCTCGTTACTGACGCTTTGGGCGCAGCCTTAACGGACAACGATATAACGGGTACGGCGGATTGCACCACTACGGCCACATACACAAGTCCGGCAGGAACGTATCCGATAACATGCTCTACTGGGACACTCTCGTCTGAAAAGTATGAATTCTCAACCTTTGTCCCTGGCACATTAACTATTCAGTATAAGTGGGACGGTTTCTCACAGCCAATCAACGACGTTGTGTACCAAGTAGGGCAGAGTAAGAGTGTTTTCAAGGGCGGTAGTACGATACCAGTCAAATTCCAGCTAAAAAAGTCCGATGGCACACCGGTACAGGCAAATATCGCTCCAGTATGGCTCACACCGCAAAGGGGATTAGCGATGAACTCCTCTATCGACGAGTCGGTCTACTCTGTTTCTGGCACGAGCGGAGCTGTGTACAAGTGGGACAGCATCGCACAGCAGTATGTATATAATTGGAGTACGAAAGGCCTTACCGCCGGGTACTGGTATACCCTTTATGCGAAGCTTGATGATGACAACACTTATTCCGTAACCGTTGGCCTAAGATAAAATTGTATGAATAAAAGAACGGTTCTCTTCATTTCTTTAGGTGGCACAGCCGTAGGTTTTTTAATCACAGGTCTCCCAATGCTTAGATTTTGGTGTGGACCAAGTAACTATGAATGTTGGGATAGGCTCGAATTTGCCGGAAATCTAATTCTCATCTTCCTCCCAATTCTTATTATCTCTTTAATAACCTACCTTCTTCGGGAAGAAGTCTTTCGGGCGTGGTTGAAGTTTGCGTACTGGTGGATACCGGTTTCCCTCGCCTTTATCTATCTTGCTGGCGGCTCGAGCGGCGGCGGTTTTGGTATGCCGAACGTCTTCGATCAAGAATTCGTTTCCATCATATTCTCCGGGCTCTTCTTCATCATTTCCCTCATCCTCATCATCTGGAAGCACTTTTCCACTCGCTCCAATCAGTAAAAAACCTAACTTCCCAATCTTTTCCACACCAACCTATCTTCTCTAATTCGCGCGAATGGTAGAGTCGTGTGTATATGGCAGAGAGGAGAATGCCCGAGAAAGAAATAGAACGCGTGATGAAAGCGCTCGCGAATCGGCGGCGGCTTGCGATCCTGCGCTTTCTGAGTGGTGGAGATAAGAAAGGAAGGAAGGCGAGCGTTGGCGACATCGCCGATGAAATTAAGCTCTCCTTCAAAGCGACATCTAAACACCTCAGCGTTCTCTCGTCGGCGGACATTGTGGACAGGGAACAGAGGAGTCTCCAAATGTTCTACTATCTATCTTCCAATCTTCCTGCCCCAGCCCGCCTCATCCTTCCGCTTCTCTGACTTGTCTTCTCTAATTCGCGCGAATAGGCGAATAGAGGCGAATAAGCGGGATAGTGAATTGGAGCTTGACTATAAAAAGAGGTGGATATGATATAATGCGTCTATAAACGACTAACCTGAAAATTATGAGAAAAACTATTGCGATTTCTGTTGGCAGTCTGCTCGCTCTTTCGGCGCTCGGCGTGGCGGTGCCCGCTCAAGCAAGTCATTCGTGGGGTGGGTACCACTGGGCGCGCACGGCCAACCCGCTCAATTTGAAACTCGGCGATAACCTCTCCTCAGCTTGGGACCCTTATCTTGTTACCTCTTCTAACGACTGGAGCTCATCGTCGGTTTTGAATACGGCCATTGTGGCTGGAGGTACGACCTCCAGACTGTGCAAAGCGACAAGCGGAAGAGTGGAGGCCTGTAATTACAAGTATGGGAACAACGGCTGGTTGGGAATTGCGCAAATATGGATAAGCGGCACTCATATCACGAAGGGCTTGGTTAAGGTGAATGATACATACTTCAGCACGGTGAAGTACAACACGCCGGCATGGCGGAATCTCGTGATGTGCCAGGAGGTCGCACACACCTTCGGGCTCAACCACCAGGACGAGGCATTCAACAACTTCAATCTCGGCTCCTGTATGGATTACACCAATGCGCCCGCTGGCGGCACGGTGAACGGGTTTAACTATGGTCCGAGCAACGAGCACCCCAACGCGCACGACTACGCCCAGCTAGAAACTATCTACGCCCACCTCGATTCGTTCACGTCTTCCTCTGCAAGCAAAGCATCTGCTGGAGCCGCACCTGCGGCCGACGTTGACGTCTCAGCCCGAGCGGAGTGGGGGAAGGTCATACGTACGTCAAGCGACGGACGCGCCTCCCTCTACGCACGCGAACTTTCGCCCGGGCAGAAGGTTTTGACATTCGTTATCTGGGCGGACTAGTGCGAGTACAATATTAACCAAATATCACTGTCACCATGAATCAACACTTGAATCCTGTTAAGACCGGACTCGCGCTCGGGAAGCTCTTGGGCGGTCTGCACCTCGTTTGGGTTGTTCTCGTATTGCTCGGGTGGGCGCAGGCGCTCGTTAACTTCTCCCTATGGGCGCACATGGTCAGTGCGCCCGTCGTTGTAGAAGTGTTTAATCTCTCTGCGGCCATTACGGTCGTTATCGTTGCCTCGATTGTCGGGTGTGTCATCGGATACGTCTTCGCAAAAATCTGGAATTGGCTACACCGCGGTTGATACTAGGGTTAACGTTTTTTGGCGCCATGAGTGAAAAGCTACCGACGGAAGAAGAATCATATAACAAAGAGCGGAAATTGAGGAAACTCATAGATGGAGGCATCGAGATGAAGAGACAAGATGATGCCGACCCCGTGCGCGGACCTACCGCGCGTTTAGCGCGCAAAGTCTTTGAAGGGTATATGGAGGCAGAGTTAAGCGGAAATAATGAAGGCCTTGTAAAAGAGTTTGAGACACTCCGTGACTCGTTCTCCAAACAGTTTACAGACCCCGAAGAGGCGCGGCGCTACCGTCTCTACCACTACATCATCGGTAGTACTCCATCCGGCACTTCAGACCTTTTTGACTCCGAAGGAGAGGGGTCTATTACCGAAGGGATAAACGCGCTCGCTAAAAAGTACCATATCGACAACTGAAGCGTTATAATCGCTTTATGACCCAAAGCGAAGCGCTCGCGATATTGAAGACGGGTGCGAACGTGTATCTCACCGGTGAGCCCGGGAGCGGGAAGACTCACACGATAAATGAATTCGTGAGTTGGTTGCGCTCCTGCGGCATAGAGCCCTCGGTAACGGCGGCGACCGGCATCGCCGCAACGCATGTCGCTGGTGTCACGCTTCACTCCTGGAGCGGTATCGGCATCGCGGAGCACCTCTCGCGCGCGGAGGTAGACCGCATCGCGAGCAAGGAGCATATCGCCCGACGCATCACCAAGGCGAAGGTGCTTATCATTGAAGAGATCTCAATGCTCTCGGCCGCTACGTTTGAAATGGCGGACAAGGTTTGCAGAGAGGTGCGGAGGGTGGACAAGCCCTTTGGTGGACTCACGGTAATTCTCGTCGGAGATTTTTTTCAACTGCCTCCTGTCTCAAGAGGTCGCGAGGCAAGGTTTGCGTACACGTCGCCCGTATGGCGCGACCTGAACCTGTTCACCTGCTATCTCACCGAACAGTATCGGCAGGACGATAGCGAATTCCTCGGCGTGCTCTCAGCAATACGCTCCGGCGAGGTTGAGGAAATGCATAATGAACTTCTTGCGTCGAGACAGATAACGCCGTCGCACGTACCGGGTATCGGCGGGGTGCCGAAGCTTTTTTCACATAACGCCGATGTTGACCGCATAAATGCCGACGAGCTCGCGAAGCTTTCTGGCACGGCAAAAAAGTTCAAGATGAGCTCAAAAGGGAAGGACTCCCTCGTGGAGGGGCTCATTCGCGGATGTCTCTCGCCAGAGATTTTGGAACTTAAAGAGGGCGCTGCAGTCATGTTTACAAAGAATTCTCCGCAGGGGAGGTTCGTCAACGGCACGCTTGGCGTTGTCAGCGGATGGGACGCTGATGGACTGCCGATAGTCAAAACGAAAGAGGGGCTGACAATCGTTACGGAGCCAGCCGAGTGGCAAGTCGCGGAAGAAGGGAAGGTGCGCGCGAGCATTTCACAGATACCTCTTCGGCTCGCGTATGCGATGACGGTGCATAAGAGCCAGGGGATGAGCATGGACAGCGCAGTTATGGATCTCTCAAAGGCGTTTGAATACGGGCAGGGATATGTCGCGCTTTCGCGGGTACGGCGGCTTGTTGGCGTGCATTTGACCGGTTTGAATAGGCGGGCGCTTGAGGTGCACCCTGATATTTTGGAGAAGGATAGAGATTTTCGCGCCGCCTCTGAGGCGGCGCGGGGAGCGTTTTCGGACATGCCGAGAGCGGAAGTGGAAGGTATGCAGAAAAAGTTTGTTAAAGCGATGGGCGGTGCATTCGTAGATCCAAGCACCAAACACCAAGCACCAAATTTCAAACAGAAAACAACCGGCAAATCCGTTGCGGGGTTACCGGGGAGGCTCGCAGAAACGTTACAGACGGTCCGAGATTCAAAGACTTTAAAAGAAGCGATAAAAACGCGCGGACTCGTCGCCTCAACCATCGTGAAGCATTTGGAGGAACTCGCAGAGGTAGGGAAGTTGGCTCGAGCCGACTTCGCCCACCTTGTCCCGCTTGGTATCGTGAGCGAGGTGCATGAGGCGCTCGCCGCCGAAACTAGTGATCGTCTCTCGCCCGTCTTTCACGCGCTTGGCGGCCGCCACTCGTTTGAAACCATCCGTCTCGTCCGCCTTATGCGAGATTGAGCAGGGACGCGACGAGACGTTCGGTCTCCGTAGGGTTCGCAACCGTCTTTGTTTCCACATTTGTTTTATACACCGCCTCATCGTTGCCGCCTTTTTCCAGCTCGTCGCCGATATAGAGCGCGTCTGATTCGCTCACGCTGAGGCGTTCGCAGAGTTTACGAATGCCGTACGCCTTGTCTATGTCGCGCTTAGAAACATCAATACTTGTAGCGCCGCCGATACCAACCGAATATTCCGGTAAGCGCTCGGCGACCGCCGCTTGAAGCGTATGACGCTTTGCGTGGTCAGGGTCCCACGCTTTTTTCAGCACCAGCGGTGCCTGCTGGCCGAGCGCGGAGAGAGTCACCTGTCCTCCTCGGTGTTCAATGCGCTCACCCCACGACTGATCGGAGAAATTGATAGTGCCGGTTTCCTCGGCGGCCTCACGTAATGCTGTTTCAATAACGTGCGCTTCTTTTTCTGAAAGCCGTTCCTCATAAATCCTACTCCATATGCCGTCGCGATATTCGTAGAGCGCGGCGCCCGAGGTAGGGAGGAGGTAGAGATTTGCGAAGTTCGCAGAACTCGGGAGACGAGCAACAAGTTGTTTTAAAAATTGCGGTAAGGCACCACCGGAGATGACGGCGACAGGGGTAACAGAGAGAAGTTTCGCAACGAGCATCGCCATCTCACTCGTGAGCGGTTGTTTGCTCTCAGCGAGCGTGCCATCCAAGTCAAAAATGATGAGTTTGGTCATAACATTCCGCCGGCGAGCCGAAAAAAGATCGCGCTCCGGGCCGCTAGGCCAAGTCCTACTATCTTTTTTCGGCTCGCCGGCTCCATTCTCATGAGAGCGCGTCGATTATGTGCGCGAGCGACGCGCTCGCAACGCCGATGACCTTGTCGGCGCCGCCATAGTAGAGGAAGAGCGTATCACCTTTTACCACCGTGCCGCAGGAGAAGACGACATTTGCGACTTCGCCTTCTTTTTCATATTTCTCAATCGGTTCAAAAATAGGGTCGGCGGCGCGCGAGAGCAGAGTGAGACCGTCCTCCTCAAGAAGCGCGGCGCCGAGGCGATACGTACCGTGGCGTGAGACGCCGTGGTAAATCATCAGCCAGTTATTGCCGACCCGTATCGGTGGCGCCGCGATACCGACCTTGGCTCCGTCCCACATTCCCCTACGTGGGCTCATAATTTCTATACAACGAGTAACTCGTTTTCCCGAGGAGAGGTCTGGGAGAATGTCGGCGCAGATCTGGTTACTGACGCGATGATAGAGCACGTACCCCTCTTTTACTTTTTCAGGTAGGAGCGCGAGGTCCTTATCGTCAACGCCGTCTGGCGTGAGAAGCAATGGCGCGCTCCATCGGTCAAAACGCCTCGCGAGGAAGTCTTCAACACCGATGGAGGTGACTGCTCCAAGTGGCGCATGTACGCCATCGTACGCGGTATAGGTCATGTGGAGCATATTGCCAATGCGAACAATGCGCGGGTCTTCGCACCCCGAATTACCGTCAGGACTCCCTTTTTTTTGTTCAAAATCGGCGCGTGGCGTATATATCGGCTCAGGCAAACGCTCATCAATGTGTATGCCGTCCCTTGAAATCGCGAGGCCGATTGTAGACGTATTCGTCGCACCCATCGCGCGATAGAGAATGTATATCGAACCCTCAAGTTCAATCGCCGCGGGGTTGAATACGGCGCGACTCTCGAACCCTTCGCCTTGGGGAGAGAGAATCGGGTTTTCTTGTGCCCGAACGAACGTTCGCGTTTGTCGCTTTGGGTCAAGTGCAAGCAGGAGGTCGTCAAGTCTCACGCTCGCCTTGGCGCACACGGTATCCGCCGCACCATACCAGATAGCGATATACCCGTGATCGTCGAGCGTTGCCCCGGAAGGGAAGACGATATTCAGCACAAGACCGTATGTTTCGTAAGATTCCTGCGGTATGAGAATAGATTCGGTACGCGAAATTAATTTTTGCGGGTCGTTACGGTCAAGCAGAGCCGCTTCTATTGAAAAAATGCGCTCATGCTCATCGTAGTAATTTTGAATATACGAATAGATGAGGAGCCACCCCTTTTCGGTCAAGACGGGCGACGCTCCGACCTCGATATGGTCAGTGTCCTCGCGACGCAACTCTTCGAGCGCGTGGTCGCCCAGATGCGCGTGCCAGTTGTCCCAATACTTTTTATCAAAGAAGTCCTCGATTTGTTTTGCGCGCGCGATAGCGATCGTCGGGCGCGGATGTTCTGCAGTCCAGTCGGTATGCGCGGTGAGCAGGAGCACGATATCGCCGTTAATTCGCTCGGGGAAGAGTGTCGCGGCCTTGGCGTTAAAGGGCGTTATAAGGTGCCGCTCAGTGAAGTTGTCGGGAGTATCTGCGATCGCAACTGCGACCTTGATCGTATCGGGGCCGAAGGGGTACCCGCCAAGCGCGGTGTAGAAGCAGTACCAACGGCCTTCAAAAAAGGTAACGCGCGGGTCCTCACAGCCGAAAACATCCCAGGGCTCTTGCGGGATAATAACTTGTCGCCTTGAATGGAAATGGACGCCGTCGTCCGAAAACGCCGTTCCTATGCTCGATAGTCCGGCATGCGGCGTTTGGAGTGCGTCAGGATTTCCTACGGCACGATAATAGATACGCACGCCATCTTTGGTCTGAATCGCTGAAGGGTTGTAGGTCGCCACCGCCTCCCACGGACGCTCTCTCTGCGGGACTAATATCGGATTATGCGCTTCTCGGCGTATGACGAACATATCTTATACAGTTTGTGTGGGAACCATGGCCGCGAACGAGGGTTGGCTATTCTTGATAAGTGCATCAAGGAAGGACTTGAGCGGCACGGTAGCGACACAAACGACCTTGTCGGCGCCGCCGTAGTAGACGAAGAGCGTTCCACTGCGAACGACGGCACCACAGGCGTAGACGATGCCGGGCTTGCCGTTATTCTCGTAGTGCTCGTCAGGAGCGAGCACGGGCATGGCGGAGCGGTAAAGTACCTTTGTCGGGTCGTTGCGGTCGAGCAACATCGCGCCGAGTTTATAGCGACCCGGGTCGCGCTTGTCAGTGGCGTGATAGAGGAGGAGCCATCCATGTTCGGTCTTCACGGGCGGCGGCCCGGCGCCGCGAACGGAGCTGTCCCAAGAATCTTCGCGCGCCGGTAGGTCGCTACGCGCCCCTACCCAGCTCTCTATGAACGGCTCAGTGATGCCGATGTCCTCAATTGAGTCGCGATACGCTATCTCCACCCCCGGCGCAATACTATGGAGAACGGCATATTTCCCATTTATTTTTTCTGGGAAGAGGACCCAATTTTTCTGGATTTCTCCCGGACGCGACAAAACGTGCGGTCCGTCCCACTTCCAAAATTGTTCAGCTAAGAAGTCGTCTTCCGCGATAGAGATAGCGGCGACGCGGATAAAGTCCCATCCGTCAAACATGTTGAAGGTGACGTAGACGCGGCCTTCTATGACTACTATTCGCGGGTCTTCGCACCCGCCCCAGCTCCCGCCGGAAGGATACAGAATTGGCGAGTATTTTTTATCCTCGTCGGGGCGACGAGGCGCCGCGTTGCCACCGAGCGCACGCGGCTTCTGCGCGACATAGGCGGGGTAGGGGAGATGCTTGTCAAAGACAATACCGTCCGCACTACTCGCATAACCGAGTCGCGAGACACCGTCCATGCCGATAGCGCGGTAGATAAGATGGGTGCGCCCGCCGAGGACGGCGGCCGCCGGATTCAGCACTGCCTCCGCCGTCCACGGGCTAGCCCCTGGTTTGAGAATGGGATTATTCGTGGATTTCAGTAGGCGCTCAAGACCGAGAATCTTTGTCAGTTTTTCGCGCGCGATTTGGGAGAAAAGCACGCCAAGCAGGACTCCGGCGACGAAGAAGGTAAAAAACAGCGCGATGATATGTACAAAGAGAATAAAGCTCATAGGGTAACTTCTTTTAGAATACCATTCGCGCGGCGCATTCGGGCGTGCTACGATACCCTATATGTTGGTAAATGTATGTATTGCAAAATTGCACCGGGCGACGGTTACCGATGCCGACCTGAACTACACTGGCTCCATCACGATAGACGAGGCCCTTCTTGAAGCGGCAGGACTCGTACCTGGGCAGATGGTGACAATTAACAACGTCTCTAATGCCGTCTCGTGGCGCACCTATATTTTGAAAGGGAAGAAGGGGAAAGGGGAGGTAGTGCTGAATGGCCCGCCCGCTCGCCTTTTTCAAAAGGGCGACAAGGTTATCGTCCTCGGCGAAGCGTGGGTAGAGGTGTCGGAGGCGGCAAAGATGAGCCCGACGACGGTCTTCGTTGATGAAAAGAATAAAATTACAAAAGTCACGAAAGGTTGGCGTCCCCTCTGATTTTGGTGTATAGTTTTGCTAGAAGCCCTTTGTAATGAGAGGGCGATTTTCTTCTAACCTTGAAAGGAAAGAAAATGGAAGAGAAGACGAGACGCACCCTCAAACAAGTAGAAGACGATCCGATTTTTCAGGCGTTAAATCCTGAGGGGAAGGAGTTTATGCAAGTGCGTTTCCTTCCGGGGCGACTAAACCCATTCCTTGCTTCACACAGTATTGAAGTCGTTGCACTCATTCCGTTCGGACTTTTCCCGCACATCAAGACCATCCCGACTTGGCAGATGATGCTGGAGGACTTTAAGAATGGGCTCTACAAAAACAAACAAACCATCGTAGTCCCTTCAAGCGGTAATACCGTTCACGCGGTCGCGCGGCTTGCGAAGACCTTTGGTTTTACCAAGGTAAAAGCGGTGATGTCGACGGATGTCCCGGACAGCAAGTCGGGCATGCTGAGGGCATTTGGGTTGCCGGTGAATATCATGCAGGTTGCGGATGTCGCCGGTACGGCACTCGAGGAGGCCGAGAAGCCCGGCCATTACCACTTGAACCAGTACGCTCACCCTGGCAATGTACGCGCCCATGAACTCTACACGGGGCCTGAGATAGTGAGAGCTCTCGGAAGTGACGTTTCAAAAATCGGCGTTGTCGCTGTCGCGATGGGTTCGGGCGGGACTGCCTGCGGGGTGGGGCGTTTCTTCAGGGAAGCGAATAAAAAAACCACCATACTCGGCGTTCGTCCTACACTTGGAGAGCAAGTGCCGGGTGCGCGCGATAAGAAGAGGATGGAGGAGGTCGTGACGTTTCCCTGGGAGGATGTTGTACACGACGTCGTGGAGGTGGGTCGCAAAGAGTCCTTTATCGGGACGCGTCAACTTTGGAGCGCGGTGGAGCCCCAACCGGGGCCTACCTCGGGCCTCGCGTGGAAAGGTCTCATGCAGTATCTTGGCGACCTTACACCGACACGACTCGAGGCCCTCCGTGGAAAGTATGCCGGATTCATCTGTCCGGACGACGGGAGATTCTACAGCGACATCATCAAAGCGGAACTCGATCCGGACCAGGGCATCTAATCTAAGATGTTCAAAACACGCCCCCGGCCATCTTCGGCCGGGGGTTTCTACATCCTCTATGTTATTCTTTCTCTATGAAAACCTCCGCGTTGTATCTGCGCTCCATCATTTTCGGCATTAACGACAGCCTCGTCTCTACAGTAGGGTTCCTCGCTGGCATCAGCGTTGCCGGAGTTCCGAGAGCGACAATCATTCTCATTGGAGTCATTTATGCGTTAGTTGAGGCCTTCTCGATGGCGATGGGCGATTTCCTCTCCGAGGAGTCGGCCGAAGAGTACCTGAGCCATTCCAACGTCAATGACCGCCCCTCGGTTATTTCCGCAATTCTCATGTTCATTTCCTGCGTATTCGCGTCTCTCATCCCCCTCATTCCGTACCTCATTTTCGCCTCGTCCGCGGCGTTTATCGTATCCATTTGTCTGTCCGTCTTTGTATTATTTATCGTGGGAGCGTTGGGTGCCCGCTTCTCGCGTCTCCCAATGCTCTGGCGCGGGGCGCGCATGGCGCTTCTCGGCGGGGCGGCGATAGTTATGGGCGTTGCCGTTGGAATGTTTATGCCTGTTGCCTAGAAAAGACGCATGGCACTTGATACTCAACTTTTTTACCTCTTCAACGATCTGGCAGGGCAGTCGCCTCTTTTTGATGGAGTTATAGTGTTTTTCGCCTCTCCTACCGCATACATTTTTATTGCAGTTTTTTTGATGTGGTTGCTTTTCTCCCACTATCCGCGGCGAGAGAAACTTTACATACTTCTTGTTGTCGCCTCCTCAGCGGTCGTCGCCCGTCTCGGTGTTACCGAACTCATTCGTCTTTTCTACCATCGTCCGCGGCCCTTTCTTGACCTCCCGACTACTCAACTGCTTACCAGTAATGAGTGGTCGTTCCCCTCGGGACATGCGGCGTTCTTTTTCGCGATGGCGACCGCTGTCTATCTGTATAACAAGAAGTGGGGTATGGGCTTCTTCGTAGCGGCGACACTCATAACCGTGAGCCGTGTGATAGCAGGCATCCATTACCCCTCAGACGTCATCGCTGGCGCGCTCATTGGCACCATTGTCGGTTACGCTGTTTTTGTATTGTGGAAAAAAAGAGCCGCGGACATTATTTAAAATCCTCATCTGTCCACCCCTTACTCTTTAAATACGTTTTAAAGTCTGGGGACAGTGAAGCCATGAGAATCATCTCCGTCTTTATTCCAACAATATTTTGGCGTTCATTGTTAAACAGATAGGAAAATCCGGGGTACGTATCTTCGTTCTGGTAAAGGACCGCAAGCTGTGAGGTAATATCAGCAACCCTCTCTTTGCCGTACACTTCAGCCAAGAAATAGGCGTATGCGTAGCGGGCCAGCCCGTCACCGCCCTTTGAAATCGAACCCTCAAGAATCGCTTCCTTGAAGTATTTCTCAGGGTCACCGTATGATTTGTCCCCAACACGATACAGAAAACCAATATGGGTCGCATTTTTGGCAAGTGCAAGTGGAATGAAAACCGCTGCGTCAGTATTCCGTGTCGCGGCGATATCTTCGTTTGCGTTTTCTATGCGTGTTTTGACGGTCGTTTTCATGAGCTCAAAGTCCGCTTCTTGTGCGGGAGTGAGTGTTTTTAGTTTGCTGTATTTAAGCATTTTGTCGACATACCACATTGACGAATAGCTCTCAGAAATCGCGAGAGGCTTGAATGAAGACGCATATTCGAAGAGCCGCCGATAGCCAAGAAGAATATCGCCTTCCTTAAAAAAGGATTGGTACGGTTCGTCGGTAGCAATCAACCTTGTCACCTCGGAACTGTTTAGGAAATAAAACAACAGACCCATTTGCTGTACAGAATAAGCCTTTATTCCGGATGGATATGTTGGGTTAGCGGCAATTTCCTTAAAGATTCCTATGGCTCGTGCCGGGTCACTCTCTAACTTAGTGAAAGCAAGGTAGTATTTTACCAAAGCCTCCTCAAACGGAGTTTTAACGTAACGTAAAGACTGCTCAAAAAGTTCCCCGGCCTTTTCTTTTTCCGTTTCGTCGCCGCTTAACAGCAATTCACTGCCTCTCATGAAGTAAGCGTTCTCCTTTCTAAGTTTCTCAGACACTGACAGCCTCGGAGTGTCTTCAGGGCCGGAAGTGAAAGGCGCGTAGTAGTAGAGAAATGTAGCAGATGCCGCAATCACAACTGTGGCGATCAGGCCGATGAGTATGCTTTTCTTTTGCACTCCTATAACAATAGCACGCGAGCGTCGGTGGCCGTAGCGGATCCTTATCCACAGGCATTTCAGCCTTGACAGGTGCTTTTCAATAACTGTATAATCGAAGCATGGGAATGGAAATAAAAAACAAAGAAGGCGGACTATTTCGTAAGGGGACGATTATTCCGTCGCTCATGACTCTTGTGATGGCAACCGTGGTCTTCTCTTTTGTTGCTTCCAAAAAATTATTTCTAATGTTTACGAGAACGGCGAGTGCCGATACGCCAATCATGCCGCCAAAGTAGTCTAATATGAAAACCGCCCCGCAAGGGGTGTTTTACTTCGGTTTCAATACATACAGGGGATAAAACTCAGCATCGATATAATCATCAGAAGAATGTTCCGCGACTATCTCAAAACGCGGCAAGATAAAATTTACAAGTACCTCTCTTGGCATGTGCGTCCATTCGGCGCTACTCCGTTTGCTCGCCGCGCGCATCAATTTTGTAACGTGGCCTTTGAACGGTTCGGCTTCCGTCTCCACCGCCTTGAGGGTCTTTTGGAATGCCAAATACGCACACTTTCGATCACTATGCCAGCTTCCGGGTACCGCACAGCTGTCGTACAAACGAAACATTGATGCCGAAAGGGCGCCGGCGATTTTTTTATCACGGTACTGTCTCAGCCCTTCAAGGATAATATCTTCTGTCTTCTGAGATTCCCATATTGGATTTCTTAAATTGACACGAGTAACAAACAGGCCTTCTTTTTTCAGCAGAGCATGCACCGTATCAACAAAGTCAGAAGTCCTAACTGACGTTATTTGTCGGAAAACCAAGTCGCCCAAAATAACGTCAAACGAGTGAGGTTGGAGAACCGACCTCAGGTCAAGCCAGTTTGTGAGCACTCTTTCTTCTTTTTGTCTCACGCTTTCTGGAACCATCTCAGATGTTTTTTTAAACATTCCAAGTGAAAAGTCAGCTACCGTCACTTGGCTCGCAAAATCTGCCGCCAGTAATCTTAATTCAGGAGTAGTGCCCAAAACCAATACCTTTTGGGAGTGAGGAACCGTTCTCATTATGGAGTAATAATTGGCCATATCACGAGATGAGGGACGACCGGGGGGTCCGATTTTATCAAAAATAATAGTTCGATGCTCCCAAGCCAAGCGCATATAAAAGTCGTGTCTTGCCTGAGACAAAGACCTTTTGATTTTAGACAGAAATTTTTTCATACGGTATACTATACTTTATATATTATAGCTATGCTAGTGGGACAAAAAAAATACACTCATCAGGAAGAAGGCTTGTTGCGGAGATTTGGCTCTCCGCTTTTTGTCGTAAGCGAGTCAGTACTTCAGGAAAAATATCGAACCATTCGCAAGTCTATGGACGACTATTATCCAAATTCCACAATAGCATATTCTTTTAAGACGAACTACATTCCTGGCATTTGTGCAGTTTTCAAGAAAGCCGGGGCCGGCGCCGAAGTGGTCTCCGGATTTGAATACGGACTGGCCAAGAAACTTGGTTACGACGGAGAAAATATCATATTTAACGGCCCCTATAAAAAGGAAGAGGATTTAGAACGCGCAATTAAAGATAACTGTACACTCAACATTGACAATATAGAAGAGCTCAAGAGGGCGGCGGCTATTGCCGAGCGGCTGGGGACATCTACCGCAATAGGGATAAGAGTTTTCTCGGAAACGTTAATTTTAACGTATGGAACTTGGGGCCGTTTTGGATTTTGTGTGGAAGACGGAGAGGCGTTCGATGTGTTTACTTTAATCCGGAACGAATTCAAAGGACTCAACGTTGTTGGCTTGCATGTCCACCTGGGCACTAATATTCCCCACCCGGAAACATATCAAGCGATCATTCGTACAATCGGAAAATTCGTCTCAAGGTTAAAAGAAGAATACGGATTCAGTCCTGCTTATATTGACATTGGAGGAGGAATTGCCATTCCTGGGAACCAGCCTGTGGGCAAAGACTTTTGGCGTATACCGCCGGTAAGAGAGTATTGCAAAGCCATCGGCGAATTAATGCATGAACAGTTTTCTTCGCACCCCCCGCTACTTATAGTGGAACCAGGACGATACCTCGTCGGGGAAGCGGCGGTTTTTTTAACTTCTGTAATTTCCGTAAAAAAATTGGATAAAGATAAGCAAAAGGTAGTCGTGGACAGCTCCATTAATATGATGCCCTCGGCTACGTTCATTCGTCACCCGATTACTGCACTCGGCACCGGGGATAAACTCTTGGCCTCATCTTTGTTCGGTATTTCTTGTACACAGACCGATATTTTGGGAGAGGCTCTTCTTCCCCCGCTTTGCGAGGGCGACATACTGACGGTCCATAATGTCGGAGCGTATTCCATGTCCAGATCAAATCAATGGATTTCTCCGCGTCCAGCGGTAATAATGCTACATGACAACGGTGAAGTCACCTTACTGAGGAGGCGTGAGCGGGAAGAAGATATGGTGAGCCTTGATCCCATTCTAGGCGAACCGTAAGATTTCCTCGTAGTATATAGTGTATAAAAGTGATGTTTAAATCTTTCCTCCTAAAAAAATATTCCACGCCCGCACTGTCAGGATACGCACTTTTCGCGGGCCTCTTTTTTGCGGCGGCGTTGCCTCCGGTTGTGTTCCAAGGAATTGAATTAATGGCACTCCTACCTTTTCTAGGACTATTGCTGTTTCCCGTTACCAGTGGCCGCGTCCTCTTTTTTTGTGGATGGCTCGGCGGTTCTGTTGCCCTTGGATTTTATTTGCGATGGTTCTTTGACGCCACTCCTCTCATTTGGCTCAGCATTCATAGCTACGGTTTAAGTTTTCTGTTTACGGGATTCTATTGGCTCTCATTGGCATGCTACTCCGGAATCTTTTTCGGAGCATTTCTGCTTCTCGCGCGGCGCATAGCAACCGGCACTTCTCTTGACATGATACTTTTTTCCTTCTTGTGGGTACTGCTTGAATATATCCGTACCATCCTTTTATCCTTCCACCCACTCGTGTACGGTAGCGGTACGGTTTTGGGGGGTAATGGGGCGCTCGGTCTCTTAGGATACGCGCTTGCCGACTATGATGTTCTTCGGCAATTCTCGTCTGTTGGCGGCGTGTACGCTCTAAGTTTTATAGCCGCGTTACCAAGCGCGGCCCTGTTTGTTTTCATAAGAGAGGCAATACAGCGTCCCACTTTTTGGCCCAGGCGTTTTTTTACCGCATCTCTTGGACTCGTGATTTTTTTCGCAGTTGTTTGGGCGGGAGGCCAGGCACTCTCCGAGCGTTTCTTCTCGTCGGGAGCAAGCGTTAAAATAGCCCTTGTTGAAGCGACGTTCTTTCCGGAAGAATGGATATTGTCCGGCTATAACAGACGCCAAGAAATGACTTTCCGCACACTTCTTGAGCAGGCCGCGTCATCTGAACCAGCTCCGGATATTGTGATTCTGCCAGAAAGCGCCCTGATAGATATTCACGACCAGGTCGGGGATGTCTTGTCGTCCGAGAAACACCAAATTTTGATTACCAACGCGAAGAACGTGACTGCGTCCACAACAAAAAGGAACGTTACCGCTGTTTGGGATAATAGGAACGGTCTTGTCGGATTTTATGAAAAACACGCTCTTATGGCCTACGGAGAGTATTTTCCTTACCTCATGTGGGGAGCCACATATCTTCTTGGTCAATCAGAATGGCTTGCCTGGCAGAGTTCGCGGCGCTGGTTTGAGTCAGGGGATGGGCCTTCTGTTTTTTCTACGCCATTTGGCGTAATCGGCGTTCGTACTTGTTCTGAAATGTTGTCACCGAATTTCAGCATAAAAAGCGCAGCCGACGGAGCCAAGATACTGATTTATACCGCTTCTGACGCTATCGTACGAGGGTCTCCGGTTCTCCATGCGCAAAATCTTGCCATGGGCCGTATTTGGGCAACCGCAACGAGGAGGTCGCTCGCGTATGTTTCAAATGGTGGAAAATCTTTTGTCATAAGCCCGCAAGGAGAGGTATTGTATAAAAGTCTGGATCTTTCCGACAAGCGTGTAACCGTACAAGAGGTGCCGCTCAATAACATCATTACCCCTGCGGTCCGTTACTCTAACCGCGCCATTATTCTTCTAGGTATACTTTTTATGCCGATCATCTTTTTTCCGAAACTTCTTCCCTTCGCGATTCGCCCGAGTTGGAAAAATAAGGAAGTCGCCGATGTATACTAAGAGTCGTGGATCACTATTATGTATGCCAGTTATAAGTCAAGCGCAAAGAAGCTATCTATGGATCCTTCTTGCCACCGCCGCTACCACGGTTCTTCTTATGAAACTTTCAGAGAGTCTTGCCGGTATATACGGCCTCCTTTTTCTTGCCGCCGCATTTAGCCAGTCGCACTACATCGCGAGCTACTTTTTTGGCGCACAATCGTGGAAACTTTTACCGTCCCGGGAACGGTATCATAGGGTAGCTCTCTTCGGCGGAGTTTCTTTCCTCTACTTTCTTTTATTTTATTATCCCGGCGTCATCGGTTTTGAGTGGACGCTATTCATCATAGTCTTGGTCGGATTCTTACACTGCATGCGCGATTATGGGTTTTTTTATGAGCAACTAACCTCCGACTTCAGGAGTTACGCGCGTCCCCTTTGGCCAACGGTCATTTTGACACTCGGTTACTGTGGCATCTTTCTTTCTTACTTCTCTCTCAATCCCGCAGGAGTATACATGTTTCGCGGAGACCCAATCTACCTGTCGCCCATCGTTGGAGAAGCAACTTTTTTTCTTTTCTTCGCCGCCATTGTTGCGTACTTCGGCTTTGTGAGAAAGTCGGCCAACCAAGGTTATTCAAAGTACTTCTGGATCGTCCTGCTTCTCCCTGTCGGTTTCTTTCTTGTTTTGGTGCTGACCCCAGTGCTCAGCAGATTTATTGAACTCATCGAATTCATTTATTTTATCTTGATTTGGCACTATGTGTTATGGTATGTGTACACGTGGCTGAAAGTTAAAAAAGAAGGGTCACGCATGGCGCGTATCTCAGCAGAAACCGCAGTTGATAAAGTCGTTCTTTGGTGGAGGGAAACCCCGATGCATTACGTCATTGCAACAGGAGCTCTTAATGTTGTTGTTGTCGCGCCATTCTTTATTCTTCTTGCGGGCGGTTTTTGGGCAAATTTTGCAGAAGGTGCGGCACAAAGCTTTCTCTGGGGTCTCTACGGTTACCCCTTCTGGGCATTCGCGCACATTGTCTTTAACGCGTTTCCTAAACAGCACCGCTCGGCATAAAATAATCCTTTCTTATGGAAAAACCTATGCGGCGCATCACAGTTTTTGTTTCAATATTTGTACTTGTGTTTCTTATATTTTCTGCCACACGGGATACTCTTGCCAGTTTTGCGTGGCAGAAATATCGGAGTGCTCCGTTTGCACTAGCTCTCGTTCGTGATGATGCAGAGATTGCTATGAACATTGGCGACTATTTTTTCGGCGGAGGGGGATATAACCTTGGACTTTCGGAGCAGGCGTATCAAAAGGCTCTTGTAGTAGCCCCCGGCATTCTCTGGGGCCACTATCAAATCGCGCGAATTCGCTTCGTTCGAGGTGAGTATGAATTAGCGCTCAAGGAAATTGAAGGTGAACTCCTCTCAAACCCCGCAAACCTTCGCTCCCTGTACGTGCGGGGGCTCATCTATGCGTACCGCGGAGCCCCTGGCGATCTTTTGCTTGCGGAAAATGACTTTATGCAGTTCATCGCGTGGGCCCCAACGGAGTGGGCTGGCTATAACGATCTTGCATGGATTTTCATAAGAGAAGAGAAATACGGACAGGCAATTGAGGCGGTGGACAAGGCGTTCGCAAATGCTCACGGAGCGGAGGAAAACCCGTGGTTGTGGAATATGAAAGGTGTCGCCGAACTCAATCTAGAAAAATATGGAAGGGCAGAAGTATCGTTTAGTCGTGCCTCTGCTCTCGCCCTGGCACTGCATGAAGCGGAGTGGCGGAAGGCTTACCCTGGCAATGCCTCCGCCGACGCCACAGAAGGGCTTAAGCAATTTCGGGACTCTATAACAAAAAATCTCGAAAAGACTCGTCTTGAACTGGTCGCAAAATAGCCCATGTGGATAAGCTTTCTTTAGTCACAGGGAGACGTTATCATGAAGAGAAGTTATGACTCGGCAAAATAGGAGCGACTTCGTGAGCGCCATCTTGTCGCTAATTATGGCAACCGCTCTAATTATGGGCGCAATTTTCTTTCAATCTCTTGGCTATCGCTCGGTAGCCAGCGCAGAAGAGGGGTCTCCCGTTTGGGTGAGCGATACAGGAGAAGGACTTTCTTTCCCAGCGTGCGCGTCGGCGGGTGTTGGCGCACCGACGTGCTCCGGTGTTGGCGTTGCCCAGGTGACAATCACTGTGCCCGGCGACAACGAGGGCGACGGGTTAGCCCCTACAGGTTATTTTTCGTGCGGAACTTATGGAGCTACGGCGACTCTCTCGTCGGGGCAGACACAATTTCAAGGTTTCTGCCCCGATGGTAATAATTATAGTTTTACCTTTCCCTCTCTCACCCCCAGTACCGCGTATTCATATACCGTTACCGGAACAGTGGTTCACTACGACCCTAATTTCTTTTATTACTATGTAACGACAGAAGTTGTGAACGGTTCTTTTACCACTCCAAACTGCCCACCACCCCAACCAGACCTCATAATCTCCATTGCTCCTAACCTAAACTCAGGTTCGCTTACCTTTGGGAGTTCTCTGACATTCAAGGGGACGGTCAAAAACAGCGGCACCGCCACCGCAACGCCCGCCTTTACTAACCGATTTCAAATTGACCTCGGTAACAACGGGAGCTATGACGTAACTTTGTCTCCACATCCATCCATCTCAAGTTTGGGAGCGAGCTTGTCCCAGGTAGTAACCTCAGGCTCCTGGACAGCCACCATAGGCACTCATAGAGTAAGACTTTGCGCAGATTCGCCGACTTCGGTGGTTGCAGAGTCAAGTGAAAGTAACAATTGCCAAAGTAGTTCTCTCATAACAATTCCAAGCCCCATTCCCACTGCCTCTCTCTCAGCCTCTCCCACAGAGGTCGCTGTCGGCGGGTCCGCAACCCTCGCCTGGAACTCCACCAACGCCACCAGCTGTGCAGGCACTGGCTTCTCAACCGGGGGCGCGCCCTCCGGCAGCGCCTCCACCGGCTCTCTCACTACGGTGGGCCCCCACAACTACCAAGTCGTCTGCAGTGGCCCGGGCGGGACCTCCGCCCCCTCGTTTGCGACTGTTGAAGTCCTCCCCCCAAACGTAACCATCAACGCCGACCCTGCGAGAGTAGTATCCTCCGGGAACTCAACGACCATCTCCTGGAGCGCCACTGGCGTGAACTCCTGCACCGTTACCGGCCCCGGGGTCTCGACCACAACCTCCTCAGGGTCTCAGGCCGTGACCGTCTCCGCCCAATCCACCTACACCATCACCTGCGACTCTCTTTCCGACTCTGTGACGGTGAACATCACGTCTGACTTTGATGAATTTTAGATGAAGTTTGGCCTGACGCATAGCGAGGAGAGTGTTTTACGAGAGCTCTCCACGCCGATCAAGATACAAGATTTTTTGGACCGCATTCCGATGAACTGGGAGAAAAAGGACGAGACACAGATGTCGGTGCGTCAAGTTCTTAAGGAGAAGAAGGCACATTGCACAGAGGGCGCCTTACTCGCCGCCGCCGCGCTTTTGCTCCATGGGGAGCCGCCGCTCATAATGAATCTCTCGGCGCGCCTCGGCAGGGGAGATGTTGACCATGTTGTTGCGCTCTACAAGCGTGACGGTTTCTGGGGTGCCATCAGTAAGACGAATCACGCAACGATACGGTTCCGCGACCCAATCTATCGTACGCCCCGCGAGCTCGCGCTCTCTTATTTTCATGAATGGTTCTTGAATAAAACGGGGGAGAAGACGCTTGAGTGTTACTCGCGGCCGCTTAATTTAAAACGTTTCGGCACCGATTGGATAACCTCTGAAGAAAGAGTGAGAACTATCGTTGAGGCCTTGGGCGTGCTCCCTCATTACAACCTTGTTCCAAAGGGGAATTGGCGCCATGTTCGTAAGGCCGACACCATGGAGCTCAAGGCGGGGAGACTCATCGAGTGGAAAGAGTCCGACACGCGAACCTAACTGCGGCGAATGCGATTTCTCAGTCTCCAAAACATTTCAAGGCACTATCCCCAATTTTACGCTATAGCGTCATTTATGTGCTAATGTCGGCGGCGAACGATGAAGAAAGGCGTCATTTCGCTGTCTTGGCCGGCGGGGTTGTCTGCGAGGAGTTCGCGTATGAGTTTTTCCGATATGCTGCGCGTTGACTTGCCGAGCGAGAATGCTCCGCGGTAATTCGCGTCAACGATAACCGTTTCTACACCGAATGCTTCTTTAATTTTTCTCGCGACACCGTCAGGGTCTGCGGGCGCTCGCTTTGCATATTCTTGAAATGGTTCAATAGTCCACGACATCGGGCAGTCAATAGACTTCGCTTGCTTACCGACCAGATAATAGAACGCGCCCTTGATGCCGAGCGGGCGGGTCAGCGCCGAAACAAAGGCGGCGAAGAGGGTGCGTGGGTATCCCGCTTCTTCAATAAGCAGTTGCATCGCCGGCGCGGTGCCGTGGCCGAGCCCGCGGAATTGAGGCGTTCCCGCGTAGTTGCGCACCTTTGTCGAGAGAAACCGCGCGAGCCACGAAGTCCGTACATCATCGCGGCGTACGATGCGTCCCTGCGTGATGCAGACAATCTTCTCGCTGATAAAAAGAATGTCTCCGTTTTTAAGGTGCGGTCGCACATATTCTTCAAGAAGTTGCGTCAAGTCGTCACCGACGTTAATAAGGCGCGTTTTAATGGGGAGGCGCAAATAGCTCACGCCGAGCGCAACAGCGTCCAGGCGTTTTCCTTTGTTCGGCATAAATGCGTCAGACATTATTAGAAGTATAACAAGAAAGCGCCCCGCAAAGCGGGGCGCTTTCTCGAGCCTCGGTCGAATGACTTAGGCTTTGCTGACGTTGAGAGCGTTCGGGCCTTTTGGGCTGTCGCCAACCTCAAAAGAAACCTTGTCCCCTTCCTGGAGCTCGTCGAACGAAACGTTCTTGAGCTCGTTTGAATGGAAGAAGAGGTCCTTCGCGCCTTCCGGCGCGCCGTCGACCTTAATAAAGCCGAAGCCCTTCTCGTTCTTCTTGATTACTGTGCCGTTTTGCATAGATAACAATAGAGATGATTGTGTGACTAATGTATCAAATCAGTAGCCGAAGATAGAAGCTCGATCCCACTTCTCTGGATTAAGCCGCTGGTTGATACGTTGAGCATAGCATATACTCTATAGAAATGCAACCCCCTGACACCTTCAGCTTACGGGACCTATTCTCTAGCGAACGACTCCCTTCGTTTCTTAGCGCGCTCGCCTTGCTCGGGGCCGCCTATCTCGCCGAATACTTCGCCACGTTCTATGTGTTCGTCTATTCTTTGCGCTCAACCTCTAACCATGTAGGCGATCTCATTTTGAACAACATTCCTGCTCTCGACACGAATTTCGTCATTGTTGAAGTTTCTTTCATGGCCGCTATTCTTTCCACGCTTTTTGTGTTCTCAAAGCCAAGGCACGTCCTTTTTACGCTGAAAGCGCTTGCGCTCTTTGTCATTATTAGGGCGATATTTATTTCGCTCACTCATATCGGTATCCATCCCGATAACATAGCCCTCGGGTCAGGTTTTTTTGATGCGGTTTATTTGTACCTCAACTTGCAGACGGGGCTATTCTTTTCGGGTCACACGGGGCTCCCGTTTCTCGCCGCGCTCATTTTCTGGGATATTCCATATGCGCGTTACATATTTATGTCTCTATCGTTCATTTTTGGAGTTGCCGTGCTCTTGGCGCATGCACACTACTCAATAGACGTACTCGCCGCGCCGTTTATGGCGTATGGCATATTCAAAATTGCCCAACACTTCTTCCCGCGCGACTACAAACTCATTGAATCAGGTTACTTTCCGCGGCCGTAGTATTTCTTTAAGAGTGCGACGTGCCCTGCGTAGGTGTCGGCGCAGTGGAATCCTCCAGCCGCATCGTGGAAATAGAATATACAGGAAGTTTTTTTAGGATTAAGGGCGGCGAGCACGGAGGCGACCGACGGGTTCGCTATCGGCGAGGGAGGTAGCCCTTTATGCAGGTAGGTGTTGTACGGCGACTTGATGAATCGGTCGGCAGGGAGCGCTTGCGGCCACCAACTCTTCGCTCCGGTTGTATTTGCTCTCGCGTATTGAAGCGTCGCGTCTATCTGGAGCTTCATGTCAATAAAAATCCTGTTCCAAATAACACCTGAAACGAAGCGCATATCGTCGGGCCCGGCCGCTTCGCGCTCAATAAGCGAGGCGATAATGAGCGCCTGCTCAAGAGGGACCGCTTTGGCCGTCTCCGAGCCGTAGCGGGCCAAAATATTTTTGGAAAATCGGTCATTCACAAGCGCCTGCGCCTCAATGGGTGAGGTGCCGACTGTGACCACGTAGATTCCCGGAGTAAACGAACCCTCCGGGAGCGGGAGAGATGCATACGGCGAGGCGGTGAGGAATTCTTTTTTCTGCTTCGCGTTCCACCCGAGAACATTTGCGAACGCGCTCGCCACCTGTTCCTTGCGCATCCCCGGGGTGATATTGACGAAGCGGCCGTCAGAGGCCGCGAGGGTTTGGTACAAAGGTACATTTGCTACCGTCACAGCGATCCACGCAAACAGGTCTTGAAATACGTTTTGGACGTTCCATGCCGTCGCTTGGAGCGGAGAGCCGTCGCTCTCAAGAAACGCATTTACCAGGTCATTTTCAACTATCGTCTTTTCTTTCGGGTTAACCGTGACAGGGAACTGTTCGTGCATGCTTGGGGGAGCCTGTTCCTGTTCTCGCTCGATATTGAGCGCAAGCAGGGTAGGGAACGACGAAAGCACTCCTCCCATGATGATTACAGACAGCGCTCCGAGGCCGAGCCGTATCATAAAACCGCGATTCATTGTCCACATTGTAGCAGTTTTCTAGTTACTTGACAGAGGGAGCTCAACTAGTTGTTCGGGGTGCCTCCAGGGCTCATGGAGGTGCGCCACGACAGATCGGGCATGCGCTCCATCGTCTGTTTTGATGTGTTATTTCCAGCGACCCATTTTAAAGAGACGGGCACTTCGTCTATTAGATTACACTCATTGTCATATAACCGCAGGCCTTCATTACTGTTGCGCAGAGAGCCGGTAAAGACGAGCGTGGCGTCAAACCCGAGCGCCTCGCTGGCGGCACTGCGCGCGAGCAGAAGGTAAGATTGATTAAATACTGACTTCTGCGGGAAGGTGACGCGGAGCCGCTCATTCTCATTTAGAAGCTGCCAGCCGGACATATCCACCTGTGCCGATGAGACATTGTGTAATTCTATCCATTCATGCGTGGCGCCGGAGAGCGAACCCATCCACGCAACTTCATTGATGACGACCGGCGAATACCGAGGGCTGCCCTCGGTATGGAACGAACATTTTTTGTATGGAACGAGATCGGATTCGCCTGCCTCCTCCCGCGCCTGTTGCAAGGAGATCGTTGTGAAGCCCGTTTGCGCGTAGTCACCTGTCGCGATGCTTATAAGCGCCGCCAGAGAGCTCTCGCGAGGCGTTTCTGTGCGCGCGAGTTCGCTCGCGCCTAGTGGAATTTTGATGGTCCCATTAAGGTCGGTACGATACACACGCGAACCGGCAAGCTCAAGAGTCTCTAACACGCGCGCCGCAGGATGTCCGTACCCATTTTTCATACCGACGCCAATAACTGAAATCGTTGGTCGCACAGCGGCGAGGAAGTTCTCGCCGGAAGAATATTTTGAGCCATGATGCCCGACCTTCAGGATGTCG
Organism: uncultured Candidatus Saccharibacteria bacterium; assembly: GCA_964349555.1. Lineage (GTDB taxonomy): Bacteria > Patescibacteriota > Minisyncoccia > Phycocordibacterales > Phycocordibacteraceae > C7867-001. The sequence goes on along the minus strand of CAYGGK010000001.1, from coordinate 179,617 downwards.
GCCGTAAGGTCAACTTTTTTCTCAAGAAGCTCATTTTCGGTAGGGAAGCCGATGTCTCCGGTAAAGAGTGTTTTTGTACCTCCCGACTGGAGCATGACAACGAGACTCGCCTCATTTGTGCTCTTGCTTTTCAAGCGTTCCTGATGCGGTGAGAGAACGGTCAGGATGTTATCGCCGTAACGTATGGAGTCTCCTTCAAGGAGGGCGATTGTATTGATGCCGCGGTCGGTGAGCGTTTTTCGCAATGCCGCGTATGCGTCAGAGTCTCTCTCGCGTCCGTTCGATACGAACATACCGACGTCGTACCGTTGTGTAACTTCAATAATCCCGCCCATGTGGTCAAGGTCAGTCTGCGTGAGAATAACGAGATCTATATATTTATCATTCAAGTTTCCGAGCGCCTCGTCGAGGGCATACAGCACTGTTTTATCTCTGCCACCGTCTATAAGAATTTTTATTACCGACTTGCCGTCTTCTGAGGCGAGGACGACTAATTGACTATCTCCTTGCCCCACGTCAAGAACGTATAGCGTGTCGGACGGCGTTCGCGTAAAAAGTATGCCAAACCAGATCCATACTGTTAAACCGACCGCGCCGACGACGGCGAGCTGGAATAGGACTTTTTTATCAAGAGGATTTTTCATCTGTTTTAAATGCGGGAGACCAGCGCCAGCATATCCATATCATCACGCAATAATATATCACCGCGAGTGTTACCCCTATGTTGGGATTAAACGGTATGTACACTGTTGCGAATGTTTCAACAACCGCAACGACGTAGTCTATAAGAAATGCGATCGGCTGGCTGACGAGGAAGGCTAGCGGAGGGAAGACCATTGAGAAGAGTACGACGAGAAAGCCCATAACTGTCAGGAGGGGGATAACCGCGAGAATTCCGATGTTTGCAAAAAGCGCGGTGAAAGAAAAGTTGCCGAAGCTGATGATCGTTATCGGCGCGACGCCGAGCTGGGCGGCGAGCGTTATGGCAAGCGCGTCGCGCCATCCGAACGCGCCGTCAGCTTGCAGAAACGGTAGACGCTTCAGAGCCGGTGCGAAGTAAATGATCGAGAGTGTCGCAAGGAAAGAGAGTTGGAACCCGAGATCGAATACCGGAGCCTTCGGATTCCATAGGGTGAGGATAAGCGCCGCAAGCGCGATGGCGTTATGAGGCCTGTAGAGCCGGTGAGTGACGTCAGCGAGACCAACAACGAAGGCCATGAGTGCGGCGCGAATGGCGGATACCTGGAAGCTAGTCATCGCCACGAAGAGCGCTACGACACCGAATGTCGCGATAAATTGCGGGCGTTTCCTCCCGCGAAACACGACCGAAAAAACCGCGAGAGCGATAAATACAATAATCGTCATATTCAGGCCCGAAAGCGCCATCAAATGCATCGTGCCGCTTGTTGAGAGCTTATTCAAAAATTCCGGAGAGAATTCATCTTTATCGCCCAAAAGGATCCCAGAGAGAAAGGCGGCATGCTGTTGGACAAAAAGGCGTCCTATATGGTCCTTGATGGACTGTCGCACGCTAAAGAGCGCGCCGAGAACAGCGTTGCCTTCGTCGCCAATGACCTCTATTTCTGGATAGAACATCGTGCCGTGCATGCGCTCTTTCTTTATATAGTTACCGTATGAATCCTTCGGCGGAGCGACGACTACTCCCGAGACGCGCACTATTCCGCCGTACGAGAGTTCCGGATAAAGTTCTGTCCGGAGGTAGAGACGGCTTCCAAGCGCGTTTTCAACATCGGCGCGTATCAACTCCACTTTTACCGTTTGATCTTTGAGAGAGCGGCGCGGCTCGTCTACGATGATGCCTTCAAAATAAACAACTTGTTCCGCCGCGCGCTCGGCGGAGCGGTAGGCGTAGTCGTCGATGGCGTAGTACACATTTCCTAAAAGAAAGAGTCCCGCAACCACGAGAGCCACTACCACGAGTATTTTCCGGAAAAATAAAACAACGAAAATTGAAAAAACGGATAGGAAAAGAGCGACAAGCGGCGGGACTCCCAGTCCGCCAGCGACGGTCCCCGCGACGAAGCCGCACGCGGCGGAGAAGAACAGAATATCGGGACGCGCGATCATTGCATTCTATGGTATCGTACTTAACATGTTACCTGTGGTGAGTCCATCGAAACTCGGTACCCTTCTTGTTATGATAGTCGTCGCGCTGGCAAGCTTCGGACTTGGCTATATGGCGGCACAGGATTCCACGCGCACCCCCATCATCATTGAAAAGGGAGTCGTTACCGGGTAATAATAAACTCCACAGACACAAAGACCAGCCAGAAGACGAGGAGTAAAGAAGCTTCTCTCTTTGAGAGCGTTCGTCTGGAGCGCATGAAGTGGAACAGAATAAACGAAGCCACGATCATGAACGCACCGGTGACATAAATAATCTTTTGAGGGAAAAAGAACGGATCTATGAGCGCGAGAATACCGACAACGATGGTGGCATCGGCAAGCACGATGCCGAGAATGTCCCCGACCGCCAAGGAGTCCTCGCGCCTCTTCACTGATTTCAGGGAGAAGAATAATTCGGGTACGGCAGTTCCGAGTCCTACAATAAGCATGCCGATGAGAATCGGACTAACGTTCAGGTGAGACGCAATAGACGTAGCCGACGTAACGGTAAAATACGCACCAATGACCATCACTACCATACTGAACATCAACAGTAGAAAACTTTTATGCCAGTCGTACCCATTCTCGTTCAACGCCGGCCTATTTTCCATTCCCTCCCTCAAGGCGCTGTAATAAAACACCAGTCCGGCGATGATAAGAGCCAGCCCTTCTAGTCGGGAAAAGTGCCCATCAAGACCCAATACCAGCGGCAATAAAAGCACGAACGAATAGGTCGCGTGATTTTTCAAGACCTTACTCTCAATTTTTAACCCTCTTCCAGCATAAAAAACGATGATGGCGAAAATCAGCGTCAGGTCCGTAATATTCGACCCGAACAGCATGGCGAGTCCGAACGACGGAACGCCCTCAATTGCGGAATTAATCGCGATAAACGCCTCTGGCAAGACCGAAATGACGGAAACGATAATGAAGCCGACAGCGTATTCCGATAACCGGTAACTCTTCGCCAGCCGCTCGGCGTAGGTGGTAGCCATCGTTGCTCCCTTGATGACCATGCCCATAGCGACTATGAGAATAAATATGCTATTCAACATAGGTTTCAGTATAAGGGTCAAAGATGGATTTTTCTAGATGTTCCTCGCGTAGAAACTGAGAGATACGTTTGCCGCCAAATATTGACGGCAAAATACCCACCCCGTTACAGCCGAGGTTATAGAGGAGCGTGGGATTGCGCGGTTCTGGGCCGATACGCCGGATGCCGCTTGGCGTATATCCCATGAGCCCGTGCCAGCAAAAAGAATATTCAACTTCTTGCTTTGGGTACTTGTCGTAGTTGTCATGCAAAAAATCGTCAATAACCGTACGCATGTCTTCAGAGCACGAGTCTCCACGAGAATATTCGGCACCGTTAGGGAGAACTTTTTCGGGTCCTCCGGTGCAAACGAGATTGTATGAATCCTTACCCTCGTGCTCGTGCGGCCGTCGGGTGAGGTAAAAGTAGCTTTCGCCGGTCGGGTCGCCGCTGTGCCCGTTTGTTTTTGGGAAGTAGCTAATGGCTGTCGGGGGGTGATTAAGCGGCTCAATATAGCCCGACATGTACCCGACACGACCGACGACCGAATGGTGGAAGGTCGTGTCAATTTCTTCTCCGGCGTCGTTTTGGATCGTAAAGGACTCAAACCCGTTGGTGCAGAGCACGATTTTTTTCGCCTCAACGCGACGAGTCACCACTTCCAATATTCCACTGTCGTTAGAAAGTCGTACTGTTTGCACCGGACTGCCCTCAAAAAAAGAAAAACGGCCTTTGTACGCCGTAGCGAGGTATCCGATCAACTCTTCTGAAAAGAGAGCACTGTTTATGCAACCTTTCTGATACGAAACCGAGGCGATGTAATCAGAATTATTTGTCTCGAGTAACCCGAGCACGTCTTTGTGTGCGGCTGTAGAGTAAATGTCTTTGTATTCTTCCGGTATATCGCCCCGTCCGTCCCACTCGAGAGCAACCGTGATCGCTTCGGCTTGAAGCCCTCCCTGTGCTCGGCACCGGTTATTTTTTAAATACACGAGGAGCTGTTCAAGATTTGAGAGTCCGGCGTAGCCGGTGAAGCGGTACAGCGGCGTCTCTAGCCCCGCTTCGGCGATGATTTGGTCGAGCAACGCCCAAGCGGACTCTATGGATTTTTGGCCGTCTGCGGCAAGCTCCAAGCCGAACTCTTCCACCAGCTCAAAAAGAGGCCGTTCAAAATAACTGGTAATCTGTCCGGCGTTGTGCCCGGTCGCCCCGTGGGCAATCTTGTCCGCCTCAAGTAACACGACGGTCTTGTCCGTGTCGCGCAAGGTGAAAAAGGCGGTTACCACACCGGCAATGCCGCCTCCGACGATAGCCACGTCGGCTCGTACGTCTCTGTCGAGAGGAACGACGGGCCTCGTTCGTTTCAGCTGTTGTATCCACGGCGAGTGATTGGGGATCATGTCGTTACTTTTGTGTGCCCCCATTCTAACAGCTAATTGTACGAAAAATGAAACTCCCGTTAAAGACGGGAGTAGGGCGAAAGAGCGGGGAAGGGGGGCGTGGGAGCGAGGATCACTGCCATGATACTACTCGCTCCCGGCAGGCCACCTTTGGCTGCGTACAAAGGACGCGGCCTGCCAAGGAGGTTACTTGTGCGGGGGCAAACAGACCTCCTATGCTTCGTATAATGACTGAGTAGGGCACATTTGTCAAGAAAAATTTGGCGTGGCATGTTGGTTATCCACAGAGACAAAAAGTCTTTTGTTGAGCAGGCGTATTCTTCTAGATAGGAGTTCCTTGGTTTCTCTCCCTAAAAGAAACTGGCCGTTTTGGAAGAGGAGATTTGGATGAGACTTAACATATACAGTCTTGGTGTACAAACTCCGCCAGACTGCCTTCTTAGAAAGAACTGGAAATGGTGGGAGGCGGAAAACAGGGATGATCTTTTTTCCGCCCTCAGGCACTCTGAAATTCCGCACTTTGTTTTCGCTCCGCAAAGAGACCTCTTTACGGCGAATACCGGGAAATCTCCCTGTTTTGTTTTGAGAAGGGAGATACCGAGACGTTGCCACGAGAGGACGCTCATGATTGCTCGTGGTAGCGGATGTCCTGAAGAGAGAGTAAAACTTCTTGATTCGGGGGCAGCTTTTGTCTACGATGATTCGACTCCGGTTTGTGTGTTAGTCGCTCACCTGGAGGCGATTGACCGCCGCAGGATTATCAGTTCGTTTAATCAGCTTATAGGCGAGCTTGGTAAGTATCGTTACGAACTGAATAGGACTGAATACGCTCTGTTCGAGTCGATGGTCCTTCTCAAGGGCGAGGTTGCCGTTCGAAAGAGTGAAGACATTGGTGTCACCATCTTTAAACTAAGGTCCAAGCTGGAGGAAATTAACCCAAACCTTTCGATAGAGAATGTTAAAGGGAAGGGGTATCGAATTGTTTTATAACTGGGGGCATCCACTGCCCCTTTTTTGTTTCTGCTCTGCGTCTTTGACGACGTTCGAACTTTTGTATTGAAATGAGAACCTACGAAATTTCAGAGTCTCGCTAAGAATTTATATGTAACGAGAGGTGCCCAAATTAAGAAGCTCGCGAAACCTAAGATAAAGAAGGTGGGGACAAGCTTCTCTGGAAAAATGTCGCCCATCCAGATAAGGGCCAACGCCGACCCCGCGCACAACAGCATCATCACCCAGAATAATTTCAACAGTATACGTTCAGTCATTGTCTAAGCTAACCAGTATGGAAGAACAGAGGTTGCTGCGAGGTACAATGACCTTATGCACATTAAAGAACTCGGCCATATTGTTCTCTATGTATCCAACCTAAAGCGTTCGGCTGACTTCTACCGTCATACACTAGGTTTTCATGAAATCCATCGCGATGAAGGAACGGCGTTATTTTCGTCAGGAAGAACTCACCATGAATTATTGCTTATCGAAATTGGTGGGAGTCCGGTCAAAAGTGAGTACCCGACTCCGGGCCTTTATCATATCGGATTCAAAATCGGCGATTCAAACGACGATGCGAGGCAAGCGTATCGCGAACTCAAACAAAACGGCGTCACTATTGTGGGCACTGGGGATCATGGCGTTACGCATAGCATCTACATACTTGATCCGGACGGCAACGAACTCGAACTCTACGCCGATGTATCCGACGAGTGGAAACAGAATCCCAAAGCCGTGATGAAACCAGTGAAGCCACTTGATTTGGATGATTGAGCTATGGGGCTCTTGTTTGATAGAGGATCTTCGTACAAAAACAACCGGCGTCGCTGGAATAACTATTCCAACGACGCCGTGATTAATGCCGAAAGGCAATAATCGGAGCTAAGACTGCCCAGATCGACGTGTGGCGAGAATGTCCGAATACTGGTACGCAACTTCTGGAGAAGCGAGAGCGAGATGTTCCAGGCCGGCAACCAGCGGCTCACGATGACTGGGGAATATCGTGCTCCATAACTGCCGCGCCTCAACCCAACACGGCGGCGCAAGGATCTCATCACCCTCGTCCTCCACCACATCCTCATTGCGAAGCTCGCCCTGGAACTGTGTGTAGTAGAAAGACTGTCGGTGTTTCGGTTCACTAGGACTGCGGCCCGGTTTGACGCGCTGGAAGACCTGCTTGCCAAGGCTGACTTGGAAGTCGTCATCCTTGGCGATCTCCCCGTGCAGTTCGCGGACGAGCGCCAGTGACAGGTTCGCGTTCTCCTCATGGTTCTGGGCGCATCCTCCCGGCATCTTCACCTGGAGTCTCTGCAACCGCAGTTTATTATTGGCTTCGCGGTACTGGATGGGCAAGACGCCGATGACTAACACTTCAACCATGCCGTCTACGCCCACGCGCGGGATAAATGCCCCCGCGAAATGACCAGGAAACTTTCTGATTGGATTCACTTAACACCTCCATAGTTGGTTGTGATCGGGTGAGGTCAGCCCAGTGGCCAAAGGAACCTCTGAGGGGATGCTAACATAAAGACACAAAACTGTCAAGCTCCCGCTGGCGACCTAATTTTTAAGGAGTGCAGCGACTATAAAAATGGAAGTACTCTTGTGGTGGTAGAAGAAGTTCAAACCTGTGTATAAAAAGAAAGAACCGCCGCACCGAGTGAGGAAGTCGGGACGGTTGTCCTTTCTTCCGCCGGTGTGACGGCTCAGCCCTTCTCGACCAGTTTTTCGATGTGGCCGATGTATTGTCGGGCGGCCTCGATGGTCAATTGCGCCACCATCTGAGTGGGTGCCGCAGTCGGGCCGGCGGTTTTAAGAAGCCAGCTGTGTACAAAAAATGCGCCCGAATAAAAGCCTTGGAGAAACTCAACACCGAGCTCGCCAGTCTGCTTCTTCTCGAGCTCAAAGTGTGCCGCGATAGCTCTCGTAACTGCTGGATGAACCCTATCACCCAGCTTGTCCAGCGCAATCGCGGCCGTGTCAGCCGTCTGACGAATGCTTCTCAGGTTCATGACTCCCCCTTTCAACCGTTCGTCTTATTTTTTATATATCACGACTCACTCTATCTATCAACTCTAGCTCCGCGGCTTGGACTCGAACCAAGGACATCCTCGTTAACAGCGAGGCGCTCTACCAGCTGAGCTACCGCGGAATATAAATGGCCAATAACATTGACCATCGCCATTATATACCAACCCCAGCCACTCACCAAACCTAACACAGGGTGTTATAATGTCTTTAATGATAAAAACATGTAAGAAACATGGTCAGACAAAACATTTTCCGAGACCAGATGGTGCTTTCCGCTGTGGTAAATGCGCTTCTGAATGGGTCATAAACCATAGGCGCGAGAAAAAAGAGAAACTTGTAGAAATTTTTGGAGGGAAATGTGTCATTTGCGGATATAAAAAATATGCAGGAGCATTAGACTTTCATCATACGAATCCGAAAACAAAGACTTTTGCTTTGAGTGTAAAAGGACTTTCATATTCATGGGACAGCATTTTACGAGAAGCTAAAAAATGTGTTTTGGTTTGTAAAAATTGCCATACTGAAATTGAGGCGAGTATTATCGTGCTGTCAAGATAAGGTGATCAGTGTTATTTGATTTGAAACCTGGTTTGGAGCATACTGTAATGATGGACGAAGAAGGAGTTGAGATTGATGCAGAAGGGTCTGAGGATATCGAGCCCCTTGAAGAAAATAAAGTCGCGAAGATGCGCGGGGAGCTACAGGCGTGCCGGAAGGAGAAGCAGGAATATATGGACGGCTGGCAGAGGGCGAAGGCCGACTATGTTAATGCGCTCAAGCGATTTGAAACCGACAGCAAGACGGCGGAGTTTAAGGGAAAGGTTAAGGCAGTAGAGACCCTTCTGCCCGCCTTTGACGCCCTTGAGCGCGCCAAGGAACATGGGGAGATACCGGAAGGATTTTTGGCTATCGCAAAACAACTCGAGAGCGCCTTCGCTTCGCTTGGACTTGAAGAGGTCGGGAACGTGGGCGAGCAATTTGACCCCGCGCTCTATGACGCGCTTGGGCAGGACGCGGCCGACTCTCTTGAAATGGACGGCACCGTTACAACATTGCTTGAAAAAGGGTGGCGAATTGGAGAAAATGTCATCCGTCCGGCCAAGGTCCGCGTCGGGCACTTTGCAAATAAGAAATAAGAAACGTATTATATACTCGCTAACTTTAAAAACCTATGGCAAAAATACTCGGTATAGATTTGGGCACTACTAACTCAGCGATGGCGGTCGTCGAGGGTGGCGAGCCGCGTGTGCTGGAGAATGCCGAAGGCGCCCGCACAACCCCCTCCATTGTCGCGATAGGGAAGACTGGTGAGCGCATCGTCGGTACGCTCGCGAAACGCCAGTCGGTGACGAACCCGCTGAACACCATCTTTCAGATAAAGCGCTTCATCGGCCACTCTTTTGACGAGCCCGAGGTGCAGAAGGACAAGGACTCGGTGCCCTTTGAGATGCGCAAGGCGGAGAAGGGCGGCATCGAGGTCAAGATGAGCGATAAGTGGTACCGTCCCGAAGAACTTTCGGCGATGATACTTGGCAAGCTGAAGGCAGACGCCGAGGCGAAACTTGGAGAAAAGATTACCCAGGCGGTTATCACCGTCCCCGCATATTTTAACGATGACCAGCGTAGCGCAACCAAAGCGGCCGGCCAGATCGCCGGCCTTGAAGTGCTCCGTATCATCAACGAGCCGACGGCTGCAGCGCTCGCCTATGGATTCAATAAGAAGAAGGACGAGAAGATTGCGGTCTTTGACTTCGGCGGCGGTACGTTCGACATTTCCATTTTGGAAGTGGGCGGAGACGTCTTGGAGGTGAAAAGCACAGACGGCGACGCGCATCTCGGCGGCAAGGACATCGACCAGAAGATTATCAACTGGCTCGCCGACGAATTCAAAAAAGAAAGCGGGATAGATGTGCGAAGCGACGCGCTCGCGCGCCAGCGCCTTGACGAAGCGGCTGAGAAGGCAAAGATAGAGCTTTCAAGCGCGATGGAGACGGAGATAAATATTCCGTTTCTTACCTCTGACGCCTCCGGCCCGCGCCACCTCCTTATAAAGATGACGAGAGCGAAGCTTGAGGACCTCTCAAGCGAATTCATTGAACGCGCGATGAGCATCACTAAGCGCGCGATGGAGGCGTCGCCCTTTAAGGTTGGCGATATCAACGAAGTAATTCTTGTCGGCGGACAGACTCGTATGCCCGCCCTCCAGGCGGCCGTGGAGAAGTTTTTCAACAAAAAGCCGAACATGATGGTGAACCCCGACGAGGTTGTCGCTATCGGCGCCGCTATCCAGGCGGGCATTCTCCAGGGCGACGTGAAAGACATCCTTCTTGTGGACGTGATCCCGCTCTCGCTCTCCATAGAGACGATGGGGGGAGTGGCGACCAAGCTCGTGGAGCGCAACACGGCGATACCAACCAGTCGCTCACAGACGTTTTCTACCGCCGCTGATAATCAGCCGTCGGTGGAAATCCATATCACCCAGGGTGAGCGCGCGATGAGCGCCGACAACAAATCGCTCGGCAAATTTATGCTTGACGGCATCCCGCCGGCTCCGCGTGGCATGCCGCAGGTGGAAGTAACCTTTGACGTTGATGCCTCGGGTATTTTGACGGTGAAAGCAAAAGAGAAGACTACGGGGAAAGAGCAGAGTATTCGCATCGAAGGCTCCACCGGCCTCTCAAAGGCTGATATTGATAAAATGGCGGCAGACGCCGAGGAGCACGCGGCGGATGACGCAAAGCGTAAAGAGCTCGTGGAGGCGCGCAACATCGCCGACCAAGCCGTGTACGCTGGCGAGAAAGCAATAAAAGAGCATGGAGAAAAAGCTGGGGCAGAAGTGGTGAAAGAAGTGCAGGATAAGATTGACGCGCTCAAGACAGCGCGCAACAGCGAAGACCCCTCAACGATTTCCGCGGCGGCCGACGCGCTCTCCTCCGCGCTCATGAAAATCGGCGAGGCTATGTCAAAACAGACTGAGACACCACCCCCCGCAGGCGAAGCCGGAGGTCCCGACTCTGGTGGAGAGGCTCCCACCACCGACGCGGAATTTAAAGAGAAACCATAAGAAGGGAAGTTTGATTTCAACACAAACCCCGCGAGGCTTCGCCTCGCGGGGTTTGACGTTTCTTAACTTTTAAGTAATATCAACTTCGGAAGAGACTAGTTCCCAACAAACACAAACACAGAGGGAGCAACGAACATGACGGTACAGTTCTGCTTTAAAGTTCGACCGGAGGTGAAAATGGAGGTCCTGACGGCCCTGCAGAAGGGCCGAAGGATGCGGAATTCAAAGAGAAGTTCTAGTCTATGTTGATGAAAATTTGCCAAAAGACCTACTAATTTTGCTTGCACAATTTTTCAACTCCTGTGCTATGCTTTTAGAGAATTAAACCGTGCCTTTCCAACCGATGTTGGGAAGTAACCCATGAGAAGGAGAAGTGCAAATGTCGAGTAAGCCAAGTAAACAGAAACGTCCCACGAAGGCTTCCGCGTCGCTACGTTTTAGCTATTGTATCGGTCGACCATGGCCAGACCTCGAGGACGGTGTCTGCGTCTACTCGTATCATACTGAGGTTCATCACGGCACTATGGCGGAGGCGGAAGGATTTCGCAAATACGCTAAAAAGCAAACGGGCAAGAAACATTTCATTTACAAGTTGGTCGAGATCTAGTCAAGGTCTGGCCTAGTCTGAAATCCAGCAACCAACACAGGCGCGCAACCCTCGGGTATGTGCGCCTGTCTTTACTACAGACAAGTCAAGTTTTTAATTTGACGTCTCTTGATTTTTAAGTAATATTAACTTTGGAAGAAAGTCTAGTTCTCAACAAACACATAGGGGGTAACGAACATGGAAGTACAGTTCTGCTTTAAAGTTCGGCCGGAAGGAATTCGGGCAGGGACTCGCGTTAAGGTATCCGCGGGTCTATCGGTCAGTGATATCGCTCAGCTCAAGAAACTTTTTCCCGGGAACATTGCCTGGAGGGGGAAGTTCACCGCTACTGGTATAGACAACACGTATCACCTAAGTACTGAGAGGGCGAGGTCCCTCTATGATGCGGTGGTCAAATACTACGTTGAAAATGAAGTAAGCAACAAACAGTACTTGGTCGGCAGTTCCACTGATTCAACTGTTGCAACGAGCAATCTGCAATCGCTCTTCGATAAGCTCCTCAAGTTTTTTGAAAAGGACCTGAGGTTCACTTCTTCAGGTGAGGCGAAAAGAGCAATTCTTACCAAGAAACAGGAGCGGGGAAAACGCGAAAGGCAGGACGCGGAGAGGCGCCGCAAGGAGGAGTTGTCCATCTTCAGGGATCTCTCCCTCAACCCGCCAAGGGACGCAAAAATCCGTTCCTTGCTCGAGGGCCAACGCGGTCAGTATTGCATGTTGCTTAAAGAAAGTGAGAAGTGGAGGCACCAGTTCTCTGAGCTCGCGTTCCGAACCGACCGCGACTACCGCGTTACTTCCTATAAGATCTTTATCGCCAGTGCTGTTTTGGTTGCTAAAAGAAAAGTTCGCCTCATCACCCTAGTAAAAGATCGGGCGGAGAAGCACGGCGACTTATTCAACGTGTACGAGTTCTGGGATGCTTATGAGGCCGTCGCGAGGGACCTTAAGACCCCACTAGCATCCAAGATCGTTGAAGTGACCTCACTCGAAACCGCCCTTCTTATCGCAAGATGAGGGGGCGGTTTTTTTGCATACAAAAACAAGTAAGAGTATAATAGAAAGACATGGCAACAACAAAAGATTATTACAGCGTGCTCGGAGTGGACAAGAAGGCGAGTGCGGACGACATCAAGAAGGCGTTCCGCAAACTCGCGCATAAATATCACCCCGACAAGGGAGGCACCGATGAAGCCAAGTTTAAAGAAATCACCGAGGCGTATTCGGTTTTAAGCGACGAGAAGAAACGCCGCGAGTATGATACGTACGGACAATCTTTTGCTGGGGGTCGCGGCCCCTCGACAGGCTCTGGGCAAACAGGTTCCCCGTTTGGCGGATTTGATTTCAGTGGAGGCGGATTCGGACAAGACGGCGCGGAGTTCGACTTTAGCGATATCTTTGGCGACATATTCTCCGGAAGAGGTGGCAGAGCCCAGACGCCGAGAGGGCGCGATATCTCCATTGATCTAGAAATTCCTTTCAAAGATGCGGTGTTCGGCACGACACGCACGGTCCTCCTCGCGAAGGTTTCTGCCTGTACGATATGTCACGGCTCCGGCGCAAAAGCTGGAACCGAACTAGAAAAATGCACGACCTGTAACGGGAGCGGGCGTGTCCACGAGGCGCGTAACTCAATCCTCGGACAATTTACCTCTGTGCGTACCTGCACCGTCTGTAACGGGAGCGGGAAGGTTCCCAAAGAAAAATGTCTAGAGTGTAAGGGGCAAGGAGTGAAGCGCAAACAGGAGGAGATAAAGATACAAATTCCCGCCGGCATTGATAATGGCGAGATGATACGCATGACGGGGCAGGGCGAGGCGATTAAGACTGGAGTCGCGGGAGACCTGTATGTGAAGGTGCACGTGAAGCCGCATGCGACATTCCGCCGCGACGGCTCAAATCTCATTATGAGTTTGCCAATGAAGCTCACTGACGCACTGCTTGGCACTACGGTTTCCGTTGAAACGCTGGAAGGGAAGATGCTGGAAGTAAAAATCCCGCCGATGAAACGCGCAGAAGAATTACTGCGCGTAGCCGGCAAGGGCATCCCGCTTGATGGGGCTCGCGGCGACCTCATTATTCGCCTTGAAGTCGCCCTCCCTCATAAACTATCCGGCAAGGCTCGTACAGTTGTTGAAAACCTTAAAACCGAGGGGCTTTAGGGTGTATACATAAAGCATGACCGCTACCGAAGGGCTGGCACAGGTGAACGAGTTGGCGACGAATACGGCGCTTAGCGCGTGGAACTTCGCGAGTGATTTTTTGATTGTCCTTATTTTGCTTGCAGTTTTCTTCCTTTTCGCGTGGCGCGCCGGGCGCGCCACGCTCGTCTCGATACTCCTCGCCTTCTACGGCGCATATGCGGTGTACGCCGTATTTCCATACTCGTCGTATCTGCCGGTAGAGCCGGCGACCACTGCGCTTCTCGCGCAGGCGGGCCTGTATCTCGGTCTCTCGCTTCTCTTCTACATGATCCTGCGGCGTGTTGTCGCCTCTGACTTTCTTTACGTCGGCCTATTCGGGCTTATCGCGCTTTCATTCCTTGCCGCCGCATTCCTCATCGCGCTTGCGTACCATGTGTTCCCGGTAGCGGACGTGTACCAATTCACGCCCGCGATTGACGCTTTCTTTGCGTCGAAAACATATTTCTTCTGGTGGTTCATCGCTCCCGCGGTTGGTATCTTCTTCCTCGCACGTTAGGATACGGTAATGTCAGACGAGCGAAAAAAGGACGTGCGCATTCTCCCTGTGTTACGGGCGTATACGAGTGCGTCTCTGCAATATTCCGGAATTCTTCTTTTTGCCGTGCTGGGGACCTTCGGTATGCAGGCGGCTTCCCTTATTGGCCCTCTGTATCTACGAGAATTTATCAACACGCTCACGAGCGGGGTAGTACCAGAAGCAATTACCGTAACGGCTCTCGGAATCCTGGCGATGTATGCAGTTGTCGGCGCAGGTGGCTGGATCGCGCGGCACATCCAAAGAATCTCAATCATGCACATTGAGGCGCGAGTCATGATGGATTTGGCTGACTCGGCGTTTAGCTATCTGATTCGCCAAGGCCACGATTTTTTCATTTCTAACTTCGCCGGAACGCTCACGCGTCGTGTTACCCGATATTCTCGCGCCTACGAGCAAGTGTTTGATAGCGTGATGATGAACTTCCTTCCCACTCTCCTCTTTGCGGCGGGAAGTATCACGGTCTTATACATACGAAACGCGTGGCTAGGGCTCTCTCTTCTCGCGTGGTTTATTCTCTTTGTGATAATTCAAATATTTCTGACTCGTTGGCGCCACCCGCTCCGCGTCGCACGTGTTAAAGAAGACAGTCGAATGACAGGGGCTCTCTCGGACGCTATCAGCAATCACTCAACGGTCACACTCTTCGCCGCGGAGAAGTACGAGACAGGTTACTTCAGTTCGATTGTAAGGGCGTGGAAGGAGGCAACCCTGCGTTCGTGGTTAGCAGACTCCTGGATTCAAGGTATTCAGTATGCGCTTGCGGTTATCGTCGAGGTGGGACTGCTCGCCGGAGCAGTGCTCCTCTGGCAACGCGGGCTTCTTACCATCGGAGATTTTGTACTCATCCAAGTGTATATAGTGGGGCTCATCGACCAGGTATGGAATATCGGCAACACTTTCCGCCGACTGTACGATGCTTTTGCCGATGCGTCAGAAATGGTGGATATTATAGAAACGCCACGGAGCATTCAGGACGTCGCCGGAGCAAGAGCGCTCACTCTTACTTCTGGCGAAATACACTTTAACGAAGTCTCTTTCTCTTTCACCGGTGACCGTTCCGTACTTAATAATTTTTCGCTTCATGTTACCGGAGGAGAAAAAGTTGCCCTCGTCGGTCCCTCGGGCGCTGGCAAGTCTACCGTTACAAAACTCCTCTTACGTCTCTATGACCCAACCGAGGGAACCATCACTATCGACGGTCACAACATACGTGAAGTAACCCAAGAAAGCTTGAGGAGCCTCATATCCTTCGTCCCGCAGGAGCCGCTCCTCTTCCACCGAACGCTTCGGGACAACATCCGCTATGGGAGGCGTGACGCGAGCGAAGCAGAGGTGATTGAGGCGGCTAAGCGTGCCCACTGCCACGAATTCATCTCGGCCCTCCCGCAAGGGTACGATACCTACGTAGGAGAGCGCGGAGTAAAACTCTCGGGAGGCGAACGTCAGAGGGTAGCAATCGCTCGCGCGATACTCAAGGACGCACCTATTCTTATCCTCGACGAAGCGACTTCAAGTCTTGACTCAGAGTCGGAAGCTCTTATTCAAGACGCGTTTTTGAAGCTTATGGGGGGGAAAACGGTTATTGCCATCGCGCACCGTCTCTCCACCATTATGAAAATGGACAGAATCATCGTGATGGAAGAAGGGAGGAACGTACTCACAGGCTCTCATCAGGAACTGATTGCGCAAGAAAGTAATCTGTATAAAAAGCTGTGGGAGATACAGGCTGGCGGATTCCTCGGTGGGGCTGACGATGACGAGGAGTGATATAATCTGTCTATGACTCTAGCTGAAGAGCTGAAGGCGCGCGGGCTGGCAGTACACTCGTCTACTGATTTAGAAAAGATACTAGCCGCGCCAAGGACTATATATATTGGTATTGATCCAACGGCCGATTCAGCCCACATAGGACACCTCGTTTTCATGCTCCTCATGAGGCGACTCGGCGACACTGGTAATAAACTTGTCTTTCTTGTGGGCGGTGGTACCGGCATGATCGGCGACCCTAAAGAGGTGGGGGAGCGGGTGATGCTGGATGAAAAAACGGTCGTCGCCAATACCCGCGCGCTTCAAATACAGCTGAAAAAGATCCTCGGCAAGATTCCTTTCAAGATGGTAGACAATGCGGAGTGGCTCTCCAAGGTTAAGCTATTGCCGTTCCTACGCGATATCGGTAAACATTTCACAGTCAACGACCTCATCAAACGCGAGACTATAAAGAAACGTCTCGACACACCAGACGAGAGCATCTCCTTTACCGAGTTCTCCTACGCGCTTTTGCAAGGTTATGATTACCTGACGCTTAACGAAAAGTACGGCGTGGACCTTCAGATCGGCGGTTCCGACCAGTGGACAAACATCCTCTCTGGTGTCGATTTAATCCGAAAACGTGCCGGGAAAGAAGTATTTGCGTTCACATTTCCACTCGTCACCGATGCGAGCGGGAAAAAGTTCGGCAAGAGCGAAGGGAACGCCGTTTGGCTTGACGCGAAGAAGACGTCCCCTTTCCGTTTCTACCAATTTTGGATAAACCTTCCGGACGAGGGTATTGAAAATTATCTGAAGGTGTATACCTTCCTGTCGCTTATTGAAATTGGCGCCCTTATGGAGCTCCATCAACGGAACCCAGGCGAGAGGCAAGCCCAGGAGACGCTCGCTCGACTTGTGACCGAGATAGTTCACGGGCCCGCCGCGACCGCGCAGGTCGCGGCCGCGACTGACGCCCTCTTCGGCGACACGCCGTTTAGCGGGCTCTCCCGCGAAGCGCTCGCGGTGGCACTCGCCGAAGCGCCTTCCGTAGTTCTCACAAAGAAAGACGTCGCTGACGGCTCCCCGCTCGCTGACGCGCTTGTCGTTGGTGGCCTTGCAACTTCTAAAAGCGCCGCTCGCCGGCTGATAGAAGGAAAGGGCATTACTCTTTCAGACCAGACGATTGAGAATCCCGACCAAAAAATTTACCCCGGCGATCTTTCCGGCGGCTATGCGCTCGTGCGCAAGGGCAAACAAGGCGTCCTCATCCTCGTTTTGAAATAAAAAATAATAAGTACCCACATACCGACCGCCCAATCAACCGCCCAAAATTTACCTCCCCTACCAGCACAATAATTACGCTATAGCGTAATTATTGTGCTGATGTCGGGAAGCGGTTAGTCTTAATCTGTACGAAGATTAAAATGTTTTCGGATCCACGCATCGTTTTCAATTGATTCAATGACGGCGTAGAGTACATCCTTCCCGATATGCAAGTCCGCTTTCAAAAGCGCAACAAACTCTTCACAGTCGTAAGGGTAGAGCCACGCGCTGTCCTGTATACGAAGGAAACCGACCTCTCTCATTTCTCGACGCAAGAGATCTCGAGTCCGCTTACGCTTTTCTGGGACATCAAACATCACCAGCCGGTAGCGTTGATCCCATTTCTTGGGCCTTTCGCCCGCAAGCCTTAGCCGCTCGGCATGTAGCGCGAGCGCTTGTTCGCCACGCTCGGTAAGCCGTACAAGGGTCTTGCCATCCTTCTCAACGAACTCGATTTCACCTTTCTGCTTTAATCTCCCAAGCACCCGTTTTGTTTTATACCGAAGACGGGCGTCTATGCCGGTCGTTTTAAGGAGGCGCATTGCGTTTGGCGCTACGGCTGCGACAGTAAGAATCCCGGCGACAGCAATCGTTGCTAAAATGATATTGTGCAAATCACGTCTCCGTCGCTTCACCTTCGCCTCAGCCTCGACCTTCTTCATATTTATGAATCCTACCAGTCGGCACCAGCACATAAATAACGCTATAGCGTAAAATTGGGGATAGTTCCATGGGAAGGTTTTGGGAACTGAGGAAAGACATTTATGAACTTACATGGTTCTTGATTTTGAAAAAAGTGCCGCATCCGCTATAGTGGGCGCATTGCGTCGGCGGCTACGCGCTCGTGCGCAAGGGCAAACAAGGCGTCCTCATTCTTGTACTAAAGTAAACATTTCTGTGTATAAGTCCGTTTGACTCTCAACTCCTATTTGAGATAATTCTAGTATGTCTGTCAAAATGGCGCTTCCACTGGAACAGCAAAAAGAAGCGGCTCGCTTATATCGAAACGGACTAAGTGCACAACAAATGGCCAATCATTTTGGTATTAGTATTCACGCGGCCTATTACACTCTTCGCAAACTCAAAGTGTCTCGTCGTTCCGCGCAGGAGACCAACCGCATTCGATTTGAGTCGAAGCCTCTTTCATATGAATTGAAACAGAAGTTAACGAGTGAGCAGGAACAACTCAAGATAGCGGCGATTATGTTGTACTGGGCTGAAGGCTATAAAGCAAGAGGAGGGACGGTTGACTTCGCAAATTCAGATCCAGACATGGTACTTATTTTTTGGAAATTCCTTTCTGAAGTATGTGGGATAGATCAAAAGAGAATTCGACTGCATCTGTACGCATACGAGGGACAAAGTATCCAAAATCTGAAGCGCTTTTGGTGCAAACTTCTCAAGTTGTCAATCAATCACTTTACAAAACCTTACATCAAGAAAGCCTCCATGACGCATAGTTGGCGCGGGCCGCGTATGGTCCACGGGCTTGTGCACATTCGCTATTCGGATAAGAAATTCTTCGAGCAAATCATTCGTTGGATAGACGAATATCGACTAAAAATGATAGGATGATGGGGTGCGCGTCGGTACCCAAGTGGTCAACGGGGAGGCGCTGTAAACGCCTTGATTTCGGTCTTCGTTGGTTCGAATCCAACCCGGCGCACAAAAAGTATGACGTCTGATCCTTTCTGGTATTTCGCGTTTGGAGCGAACATGAATTCAAAGATATTTCTCGAGAGTCGAGGAATGCGCCCTCGTTCTTCCGAGCCCGCGGAGCTTAACGGCTACAGGCTCGTGTTTGACCATCCAGGAATACCGCTTATCGAGCCTTCTTTTGCCAATGTCGAAAAACACGATAGTAGTAAAATCTACGGGGTGCTTTATCACATGACGCAGAATGAGATAAGTATACTTAACAAAATGGAGGGCGGAGGAGAATACCAAAATCTTAATCTTGAGGTATTGGGAACACGAAGTGGACTAAAAACCGCGCACGTTTTTTGGTCAGAGAATACCGGCATCAAGCATTTAAGGCCCTCTAAAAGATATATGAACATTCTTCTTGAAGGAGCTGTGGAGCATAGCTTGCCTAAAGAATGGCTTCAATTTTTGGAGAATCAACCCACAAGTCCCCATTATCCAATCCTTTCTCCGGCCATGAAAAGAATCATGCCAGTTCTTAATAAGCTGTTTAAGATTGGCTTGGGTATTCCATTCAAGAGATGGAAGGAGAAACAACACAAAAAGGCGATGAAGCATAATTCCAGTGATTGAAAAAGTTAGAGCTCCGCGGGTTTTGCGCGGAGCCCATAAATGTACGTTGCCACGTTTTCTGTCTAGTCCGTCTTAGCGAGCCTTGAGTCTACTGAACAAATCCTGTCATCCTCGCAAAACGGTAGCCACTGACCACTACTGCAGAGGACCACCCTATAATAATTGCCAGGGTATGCTTTTCTGAGGAACTCGTCATACTCGTCTGGTAGTTGAGTCTTGAACTCCTCAAGTGTAAGGATCCTCCCATTAACGTAGAGCCGCGGGGACACGTCGAATTCTTCACTAGTGAGCCTCATGAACTGCCCGCAGAGGCTCACGGTGCAGGAGCCGATATCAAAGAACTGGATGGCGAAGACGTCGTCCGGAATGACAAGATTCTTAAGGTCACCACTAGACCGTTCCGTGCTGACCATTTCATCATCATGCCAAAATCTAACATGGGTTTCTGTCCGAAGGCGTATCTTGTGTTCCGACTCCATTTTCTATCCTCCCAATGTTGAGCGTTGTTCATACCGCGGAATCTGCGGCACAGTTTACTGGAAACTCTCTCTGGTGCTGAATATACTTTGACCGGCGCCAAACGTCAACAAGTGTGTTTGAAAGAATAATTTTATGATATGGTATCTATCATGAACGGCCGAAAATCTGTCCTTCTCACTGGCATAAAACCAACCGGTGACATTCATATTGGTAACTACTTTGGCGCGATGAAACCGGCGATCGACCTTTTAAACACCGGTACCTATAAGGCCTACATTTTCGTGGCAGATTATCATACCCTTAACTTCATTCAAGACGCACAAACGATGCAGAAGCTCATACGAGACTGTGTTATGGCATATCTCGCTATCGGTCTTGATCCGAACGACGTGGTTCTTTTCAAACAGTCGGACGTGCCGGCACATACCGAACTTGCTTGGATTTTTGACACGATTACCACCATGCCGTACCTCCAGCGCGCACATGCCTATAAAGACGCCACCGCGAAAGGAGAGGAGGTGTCCGTCGGCACGTTCAATTACCCGATGCTCATGGCGGCTGACATTCTCCTTTATGATGCGGCCATTGTGCCCGTGGGTCAGGATCAAAAACAACATGTGGAATACGCGCGCGACACTGCGGAAAAATTTAACCGTATTTTTAAGACCGATATTTTCAAACTCCCCGAGCCGCACATCATGCCCGAGGTCGCTATCGTTCCCGGCATCGATGGCCGTAAAATGAGCAAGAGTTATGGAAATGGTATTCCACTCTTCGCTTCGCACATTGATCTCGCGAGGTGTGTGATGAGTATCGTGACGGATTCGTCTGGTAGTCGTCCTGAAAACGTGTACGCGATTCACAAACTCGTCCGGAGCGAAGAGGAACTCGCTACGATATATGGTAGTAACGCGGGCAATTACAAGGCGCTTAAAGAGAAACTCATAGAAGATCTCGATCGCTATCTCGCGCCCATGCGCGCGAAGTATGAAGAACTTACCGATGACCACAGCGTTGTTGACGACGTCCTCGCGAGAGGGAAGAAGGAGGCGCGCGCCGTGAGCGAAGCGAAGATGGAAGAAGTGCGCCGCGCTATTGGCGTGGCATTATAGACCTTATGGAGCGAACGCTTATTGGGGAGATTGGGAAGCATGTCGGCGAGACTGTCTCCATTTCAGGCTGGGTGGACGTCCGCCGTGACCACGGGAAGCTTGTCTTCTTGGACATTCGCGATCGCTCGGGGAAGGTACAGTGCGTCTGCCTCCCCAATCACCACGAGGCGGTTATTGCGGCACAGACGCTTCGCCCTGAATGGGTTGTTCAAATAGAGGGGGTCGTGAATGAGCGTCCGGAAAAAATGCGTGTTGAAGGACTGAATGGGAACGTGGAGCTTGAAGCGGTCACCATCACCATCCTCGCCGAGGCGCAGGAACTTCCGTTTGAGAAAGATACTGAAGTCAACCTGGACACCTACCTTGACCACTTGCCGCTCACTCTCCGCTCCGAACGTGCACGACATATTTTCTCCGTTCAGGCGACAATCGTTGATGCGTATCGACGCTCGCTTGCGAAGCAGGGGTTCACTGAATTTCAAGCGCCCGGCCTTGTCGGTGGCGATGCTGAGGGGGGTTCTGCGGTTTTTAAGGTTGCTTACTACGATCACCCAGCCGCATATCTTGCGACAAGTCCGCAGCTCTACAAGCAAATTCTGGTTGGTGTATTCGAACGAGTGTCGACAGTTACTAAGGTTTTCCGTGCAGAGAAAAGTTCAACTACTCGACATCTTTCGGAGAGCACTCAAATGGACTTCGAGATGGGATTCATTAAAGATGAAATGGACGTGTTGGTGGTACTTGAGCGAGTTATTCGAGACGTGGTGGATGAAGTTACAGAAAAGCACAGAGACACCTTCCTGCTACTTAATGCTGATATTCCGAAACTCGGTGAGAAATTTCCCGTACTCACACTTCGCGAAGCACAAAAGATCGTTGGCTCGAATGAAGACGACCTCGATCCAGAAGGTGAGCGTAAGATTTCTGAATGGGCACTGAAAGAGCACGAGAGTGACTTTGTATTCATCACTAAATTCCCAGCAACAGTTCGTGCATTTTACACTATGCCGGACGACACTGAGGGCCTTAGTCGCGGATTCGATCTCTTGTTCCGTGGACTTGAAATAAACAGTGGCGCGCAACGCATCCATAACTACGAACAAATGGTTGCTTGTTTTGAAAAGAGAGGGATGGACCCAAAGAAGTTCAGTTTTTACCTCCAGGCATTTAAATACGGTATTCCCCCACACGGCGGATGCTCGACCGGTCTTGACCGCTTCACAATGAAGATGCTTAACCTCCCGAACGTCCGCGAAGCGTCTCTCTTTCCGCGCGACATGAATCGCATTGATACTCTCCTTTCTTCACAATCGACCGAGAAAGAATAGCGCAATGAAAATCACGCCCAAGAAAGGAGATATTGAAAAAGCACCGAAAGGGTATGTACGCGTGCAGTTTATTGATAAACCGAAAGAGTCTCGGCGCTTTGTGCATGAGAAGGGGATAGAGAGGTTGGAGTTGGGGGTAGGGAAGCCGGAGGAGATGAATGCGAGAAAATTTAGAATCTTATGTCGTACTATCGTGCGGGTAGCGAAGGCAAATAAAATTAAAAAAATCGCCCTCCAACTTGATACATTTAAAAAATTTTATGATTCGCAGACCGCCGCAGAGAACTTTGAGATGGCGAACTTTGATTTCAATATCTTCAAGGCGAAGCCAGAAGATGGCTGGGATGTCGTAGAAGAAATGCTTTTGTATGGAAAATCTCCTGACGCCAAGGCAATTTGGAAGGGTCAAGAAATCGGAAGATCCGTGAATGCCTGCCGCGCGCTCGCGAACACTCCCGGGGGCGACATGACACCGACGGCTTTGGCAAACGCGGCGCGTAGCGCCGCGAAGGGTCTGCCAATTAAAGTAACGGTTCTAGGAAAAAAAGAGATGAAGAAGCTTGGTATGGGGGCCTTGCTTGGCGTCGCAAAGGGCTCAAGCGAGAAGCCGACTTTCACCATAATGGAATATCGCCCATCGAATGTCGCTCGTGGCAAAAACAATCGAAGACCGATTGTTTTTGCCGGTAAGGGCGTTACCTTCGATAGCGGCGGACTCAACCTTAAGCCGTCAACCGGCATCTATGAAATGCACATGGATATGTCGGGTGCCGCTTCGGTTATTCACGCCGTAACGCTCGCCGCCCGACTGAAACTAAAACAATCGGTAGTCGGTCTTATCCCCTCGGTTGAAAATATGCCGGGCAATAATGCGTATCGTCCGGGGGACGTACTAAAATCTCTCTCAGGTAAAACTATAGAGGTGCTGGACACCGATGCGGAAGGCAGAATCATCCTCGCCGATGCGCTCTCGTATGCGAAGCGCTTCAAGCCATCGGTCGTCATTGATATTGCGACATTGACTGGTGCCGCGGTCTCCGCGCTCGGCCTCCACGCGAGCGCGCTTCTCACACGCGACGATGCGCTTGCAGAAAAAATTTCTCAAGATGCCGAGACGTCGGGCGATTATGTGTGGCGGCTTCCTTTGTGGGACGAATACGAAGACCGCGTGAAGGGGACGTTTGCGGATCTTAAAAATGTGCCGGGTGGCGCTGAGAGTCGTTATGGAGGCGCCATCGACGGCGGGATGTTTCTTTGGCAATTTGCAAAAGAGCTGGAGTGCCCGTGGGCGCACCTCGACATAGCTCCAAGAATGACCGCCGCGCCCGGCGACGAGCTATGCAAAGGCGCCGCCGGAACACCAGTACGACTCCTAATTCGCTTTATTGAACAATGGAACCGGTAACTACTAAAGAAAGATTCTCAATCAAGACGGACGCATACCAGGGCCCGTTTGAGCTCTTGCTTGACCTCATCGAGACGCGCAAATTGCTCGTGAACGACCTCGCGCTCGCAGATATCACCGAAGATTTTATTCAGCATGTACGCGCACAAGACACATTTCCCATTGAAGAAACGGCGAATTTCATCCAGATTGCCGCGACTCTTCTCCTCATCAAATCCAAATCCCTCATTCCAGATCTCGCCCTTACCGACGAGGAGAGTGCCGACGTTGAAGACCTTAAACGCCGACTGGAGGCGTATGAGAGGGTGCGCGAAGCGGCCCGAGAACTCTCGCGAATGTTCGGAAGAGCAGTCATGCTACCGGCTGGGGAGCGAGTGAGAGAAGTTTCATTTGCCCCCTCCGAAGATCTCTCGACGAATGCACTTGCCGAGGCGCTCGCACGCGTGCTCGCCGCCCGCGAAGTGGTAGAAGAATTGCCTGAGGCGCGCGCCATACCGCTCGTTACTATTGAAGAAATGATGGACTTGCTCGCGAAGCGCGTACAGAGCGCGCTCGCACTCTCTTTCAATGAGTTTTCCAAGAGCAGAAAAGAGCGTGTAGAAGTCATCGTCTCCTTCCTCGCCCTACTGGAACTCGTCAAGCAGGGCGCCGTCGCGGCCGAGCAGCATACTCTCCACGGCGACATCCGCATCAGCCACACTGCCCCCACCAATATCCCTCATTATGGCTAGCATTTCATAGTATGCTAAGAGAGATGCTTACACCTCCCGCCGCACTTGAAGCTCTACTGTTCGCCTCCGGCGGACCGCTCGAGAAAAAACGCCTTTGTGCACTACTTGGTCTTACAGACGCCGAACTGGAGGTTGCCCTTACGGCTCTAGTCGAACAGCTTGATGGGCGCGGCGTGTCGGTCATAGAAACAGAGAGTGAGGTTGAAATGCGAACCGCGAGTGAAGCCGCTCCTATCGTGAAAAAACTCCGCGAGAACGAACTCGCGCGCGACTTAGGGAAAGCGAGTATGGAGACGCTCGCGGTCATCGCGTACCAAAGAGGAGCCACGCGCGGCGAGATAGACTGGGTGCGTGGCGTTAACTCATCTGCATCGCTCCACACCCTTCTTATGCGCGGGTTGATAGAGGGGAGGGAAGACGAGCGGGATAAACGACGTATGCGATACGGTCTCACGACCGAGGCGCTTGCTTATTTGGGCATCACACGCGCTGAGGACCTCCCGCGCTCCGCAGAGCTCAGCGCGGCCGCTCAGGCGGTTATTGAAACCGAACCCGCATGAACATCCCCGACCTCAGGCAGCTCGCTCATGATACCCGCTCTATGCGCGAAGCCGGCATTGCCCTGCTTGTCGCCTCCGGCATTCTTGCTCTCTTTTTACTCATACCGAGCGTTCCCATAGAGCAGTCTGTATCCGACTCTATTACGATTGAAAACTCTGTCGCACCAGACGCATTCGCTCACGTTCCGCTTGAAGCGCAGGCGGCCATCGTCTATGATCTAGCGACCGGAGAAACGCTATATGAAAAAAACGCTGACGCGCAACTCCCGCTGGCTTCGCTTACTAAACTCCTTACGGTCTACGGCGCTCTCACGGTGCTATCGCCAGACACGCTAATCACCATCCACAAGAGCGCCGCTTCCTCAGAGGGGCCGCGCACGTTTTCTGTAGGTCAAACATTTTCGCTCTTCGATCTTGCACGCCTTACCCTTACGGCTTCTCTCAACGACGGAGCCGTTGCGATCGGGGACGCGGCCGTCGAGAGAGGAAACAGTACGCAGATTGACCTTCTCGCGAGCGCCGTCTCCTCACTCGGATTATCTCAAACGTACGCAGTTAACAGTAGCGGTCTTGATATGAACACGGCTGTCTCGGGTGCCTATGGCTCCGCACGAGATTTCGCTCGCGTCGCTGGAGCTCTCGTAGAGATAGCGCCCGCAATTGCCGCCGCGACAACAAAGCTCTCTGCCGAGGCGGTCTCGGTGGGAGGTACCTCTTTTTCAGTAAAAAATACCAACCAGCTGGTCGAGACGATTCCTGGCCTTCTACTCTCAAAAACGGGCTATACCGATCTTGCTGGTGGTAATCTTGCGATTGTTTTTGATGCGGGTATGGGGCACCCAATCGCCATCGTCGTACTTGGTTCTTCGCAGAAAGCGCGCTTTACCGATGGCGCTACGCTCCTTGCCGCAACGCTCACGCACTTCGCAAATAGCGTCTCATTATGATTGAGAGCGGTGTCATTAAAGTTTTCATCCCAGCCATAGCCGCTTTCGTTATTGGAATTTTGTTGGCTCCTCTCCTTACGCATTATCTATATAAGTATCGTTTGTGGAAGAAGGTGGCAACAAAGATCGCACTTGACGGCACTCCGGCAACCGAATTCGAGAGGCTTCGTGCGACAGTTCACGCGGGAACCGAGACCTCCACGCCACGCATGGGCGGTATTCTTATTTGGGTGACGGTCATTCTTGTTACCGGAGGGACGTGGGTGCTGTCCCAACTAATATCGTCACCGTTTATACAAAAACTCGACTTTCTCAGTCGCAGTCAGACGTGGGTCCCCCTCTTCACTCTTTTGGCGGGCGCGCTGGTCGGCTTTGTCAACGACCTGCTTGATATCCAGCCGTCAGGCAAGCAAGGTATGCCACTAAGCACGCGGCTTCTCTTCGTCACGCTTATTTCCAGTTTTATTGGCTGGTGGTTCTATGTGAAGCTCGGTATGGTATCAATCGGTATCCCCGCCGATGGGGTTCTCTACCTTGGCGCGCTTATCGTCCCTCTCTTTATCCTGGTATCGCTGGGGCTCTACGCGGGAGGAGTCATAGACGGTATCGACGGGTTGTCAGGCGGCGTCTTTAGCACTATCTTCATGGCGTATGCAGGCATCGCATATTTCCAAGACCAGATCAACTTAGCGGCATTTTCGGCGACCTTAACGGGCGCGATACTCGCCTTTCTCTGGTTCAACATTCCACCCGCCCGATTTTGGATGACAGAAACGGGGACCATGGGTCTCACGCTGACGCTCGCCGTTATCGCCTTTATGACCGATACGCCGGGGAACGGGTACGGTGTCGCGGCGCTTTTTATCATTGCGCTTCCTCTCATTGTTACGGTCCTTTCAAACATTGTTCAAGTCGTTTCAAAAAAAATGTGGGGGAAGAAGATGTTCCGCATCGCGCCACTCCATCATCATTTCGAAGCGATCGGGTGGCCCTCGTATAAGGTCACCATGCGTTACTGGATCATCTCAATCATGTGCGCCATCCTCGGTATGACAGTTGCTCTTATTAAGTAGCGTATGAAATTTGTCTCCGGTGACCGAGTGTTTTTTATGCTCGTACTTGGTATTGTGCTTGTTGGTCTCGCGATCTTCTCTTCCGCCTCCCTCGGACTCCTCGCGCGCGAAAGCAGTTCCGTGTCACGGGACATCCTAATCCAGGCAGGACTTGGATTTGGGCTCGGGTGCGTGGCACTTCTTATCGCGAGAGCGGTTCCGCTCGCGCGTATAAAAAGTCTCGCGCCATACCTATATCTGAGTACTGTTTTTTTTACCGCGCTCGTCTTCGTTCCCGGCGTAGGGTTCCATTCCGGAGGAGCCACACGATGGATTGACCTTGGCTTTACGACCGTTCAACCAGCTGAATTCTTGAAAATCGGCTTCGTCCTTGCTCTCGCGTGGTGGCTTGCGCCGCGCGCGCGTGGGCTCGCAGATCCGAAAAAAGGAATACTGCCATTTATCGCTCTGCTTGCTCTCCCAAGCGTTCTTCTACTGGCTCAACCGAATACCTCTGCAACTATTCTCATTCTCATTACCGGATGGATAATGTATTTTGCCGCCGGGGCTCCGTGGCGGGACTCGGCGATTCTGGCGGTCTGCGCCATCCTCGCTCTTCTTATGATTGTCCTTGCGCGACCGTATGTGTTGGAGCGCGTCAAAACATTTATTGACCCGTCGGCGAATTCGCTTAGCAGTGGGTATCAAATCCAGCAGTCGCTCATCGCTATCGGCTCGGGAGGACTCCTCGGCAGGGGGTTCGGTCAGAGCGCTGGGAAATTCAATTATTTACCGGAGCCAGATGGGGACTCCATTTTCGCCGTTTTTGCCGAAGAAACCGGATTTGTCGGCGCGGTAATCCTCGTCATACTTTTTGTCGCGCTCGCGGCGAGAGGCGTCGTAATAGCGGGGAACTCGCACGACCTTTTTGGTGGACTTGTCGCGCTCGGGTTTTCTTGCCTTATCATCGTGCAGGCCTTTATAAACATGTCGGCTATGCTCGGCATTATTCCGCTCACCGGTATGCCACTGCCGTTCATCTCGCACGGTGGAACCGCACTCATGGCTGTCCTCATCATGTGCGGCCTTATCCTCAACATCGCCGCCCACCGCAAGAACTGAAAACTGATATAGTCTTAATATGACCATCGTGTTCACCGGAGGAGGGACGGGAGGGCATTTTTACCCGATCATCGCCATTGCCGAGGCTGTCCGGGACGTGGCGCGCGAGAAGCGCCTTATTGAACCAAAGCTTTACTATCTCTCCCCGACCCCGTTTGATGAAAAGGCGCTTTTTGAAAACAGCATCACCTACGTCTCCATACCGGCAGGGAAGTGGCGACGTTACTTTTCATTTTTGAATGTGACCGACTTGTTCGTTACGCTCGCCGGGACGGCAAGAGCGATTGTGACACTTTTTCGCTTATACCCTGACGTCGTGATGGGCAAGGGCGGGTATGGCAGTGTTCCAACGATACTCGCGGCGCGGCTCTTGGGTATTCCCGTTGTCATTCACGAATCGGATGCGAAGCCGGGCCGAGCGAGCTTGCTTGCCGCGCCGTTCGCGGTAAAAATCGCTATTTCTTACGATAGCGCCGCAGTACTGTTTCCAGAAAAAACGCGAAGTAAGATCGCCCGTACTGGCATCCCGATTCGTAAGGCCCTTGCGCGCGTAGAGCTTGAGGGCGCGCGACAGTATCTCGGACTTGAATCAAATATACCGACGATCCTTATCTTGGGCGGCTCTCAAGGCGCCGTGAAGATAAACGAGGTCGTCCTCTCGGCCTTGCCGGACCTCGTCTCCTTCGCGAACGTCATCCACCAGACCGGTCAAGCGAATTTTAAAAACGTTCAAGCGGTTTCTCAAGTCATTCTCACAAAGCACCCGCATGCCGAGCGCTACCACCCTATCAACTACTTAGACGAGGTTTCGCTCCAGAGGGCCGCCGGAGCGGCAACGCTCATCGTTTCGCGCGCCGGATCCAACTCTATCGCCGAGATCGGCCTTTGGAAGAAACCGTCAATTCTTATCCCTATCCCGGAGTCAGTGAGTCACGACCAGCGTACCAACGCATACGCATATGCTCAGACAGGAGCGGCCGTCGTACTCGAAGAAGAGAATCTTGCCCCGCACCTTCTCGTGTCTGAAATACAGCGTATCGTGAACGACCCCGAACTCGCGAAACGTATGATTGCGGGGGCAGAGGGCTTCACCGACCTGGACGCCGCGCGTATTCTTGCCAACGAGTTACTCGCTATCAGTCTCTCGCACAAGTCATGAGCAAGGTCGTTACTCGTTTCGCTCCATCACCAACCGGCTTCATGCACGCCGGAAATTATCGGACCGCGGTGTTCGCGTATCTCTTCGCGAAACACGAAGGCGGAAAGTTTATTGTGCGTATAGAAGATACTGACGCCGTGCGATCAAAGCCAGAATACGAAAAAAACATCATCGACACTCTTGCGTGGCTCCAACTCCCGATAGATGAGCAGTACCGCCAGAGCGAACACCGAGCACGGCATCGCGAACTTTTAGAAAAGCTCATTGCCGACGGTGCCGCCTACATTTCAAAAGAAACGCCAAAGGCTCCCGGCGATAGGGAAGAGGTTATCCGTTTTAAAAATCCAGGCGGGATGGTGATA
The DNA here is from genome assembly GCA_964349555.1 of uncultured Candidatus Saccharibacteria bacterium. Taxonomy (GTDB): domain Bacteria; phylum Patescibacteriota; class Minisyncoccia; order Phycocordibacterales; family Phycocordibacteraceae; genus C7867-001. Next base: position 150,019 of record CAYGGK010000001.1, on the reverse strand, counting down.
TTCACCGATATCATACGCGGCGAGATAGCGACTGGCGTGGACGACCTCGGCGATTTTGTCATTGCGCGCTCTCTTGACGAACCCGTTTTCCACTTTGCCGTTGTGGTAGACGATGCGGATGAAAAGATTACCCACGTTATCCGCGGCGGAGATCATATATCAAACACGGCACGGCAGATGCTTATACAAAGGGCCCTCGGTCTCCCAATACCTCTCTATGCGCACTTGCCGCTCATTTTAGATAGTGCGCGTAAGAAGCTCGGTAAACGTACCAGCGCAAAAGCTTTGACTGAATATCGCGACGAGGGAATTCTGCCAGAAGCGATGCTTAATTATCTTGCGTTCCTGGGTTGGAACCCCGGCGATGAGCGAGAATACCTCTCTCGAGAGGAGCTCGTTGAAGCTTTCGATCTTTCACGCGTGCAGAAGGGAAGCGCCATCTTTGATGAAGTAAAACTCCTCTCCGTTAATCAGCACTGGATGCGTGAACTTTCTGACTCCGATTTCCTCACCCACTTGGAAGCTCATCTTCCAAGTGCCAAACTCGTGCCGCTCTTGAAAGATCGCGCAAAAACTTTCAGCGAGGCGCGCGAGATGCTTGCGGGAGAACTCTCTTGTTTTTTTAACGAGCCAACGCTTGATAAAAATCAGCTCCTTGTAAAAGAACCCCACGACCGCCCCGGCACAGCGATAAGAGCTCTGAAAGACCTTCTGGAGCTCATACAAACTCTCCCCGAGGATGCCTCCGCCGAAGCGGTTAAGGAGGTTATTATGCCACTTGCTGATGCGGAAGAAACAAAAGGGAAGGGGGGAAGGGGATCTGTGCTTTGGCCGGCGCGTTACGCGCTGTCCGGACAAGAACGTTCTCCAGATCCTTTCACTCTTATCTCAATTCTCGGCAAAGAAGAAGCGGCTTCGCGTATAGAGAAAGCTATTGGTATACTCGATGGATGAGTTGCTCGCGCACTACCTGCTGTCTTTTCTTTCTTTTTCTTTCGTGTGTCTCATACGTTCCGGCTGTCACTCACGCACAATCAGCGGCCAGCATCCAGTCCCAGATTGATGAGAATAACCGCCAGCTCGAAGCGCTCAAAGTCGAAATTGCCTCGTTTCAAAGACAACTCGATGTTCTTGGTTCGAAGAAAGACACCCTCCAGTCAACTATTAACGCACTCGCTCTCTCCCAAAAGAAGCTTGCGAGCGAAATAAAAGTAACTCAGAACAAAATCGCTTCGGTTAATCTTAAAATAAAAGAGCTCACGCTTTTTATCGGTGATAAAGAAGAATCTATTGCCGAAAACCAAAGTGCGATTGCGAAGGCGCTTCGCGGCATTGTCGAGACGGAACAGTCCCCGCTCGTCATTCAAGTTATCTCCTCGCGTTCCTTACGCGATGCATGGCAAGCAACCGACCAGGCGGCGCAATTTAATCAAGCGCTCGCAAGTGACATCCAGAATTTGCGCGCCGTGCGCACAGAGCTCGCCGAAGATCGTGACGCGGTAACAAAAGAAAGGGCAATTCTTGTAGCACTTCAAAACGAGCTTGCCGTGCAGAAAAGGTCTGTCGATATCCAAAAGGCGGCGCAACAGAAACTTCTGGCCGACACAAAGAATCAAGAAAGCGCCTATCAAAAAATAGTGGCAAATAAGAAAGCCGAACAAACTGCCTTTGAGGCGGCGTTGTTTAGGCTTGAATCACAACTCCAATATGTGCTCGACCCAGGACGTCTTCCTCCCGTGGGCAAGGGAGTTTTGAGATGGCCGCTTGACAACGTACTCGTCACGCAACAGTTCGGTAAAACTTCCTCCTCTCAACGACTCTATGTTTCCGGGACGCACAACGGCGTAGACTTTCGTGCGCTCACCGGCACACCCATTCGCTCCGCGCTTTCAGGAACCGTACTCTCGATTAACCAAGGCGCGGTGCCGAACTGTCAGTACGGAAAGTGGGTGCTCGTTGTCCACCCGAACGGTCTCGCGACACTGTATGCGCACCTTTCCGTTGTCAATGTGCAGAAGGGAGCTAGTGTTTCTACCGGTCAGATTATCGGATTTTCCGGCAACACAGGCTACGCGACCGGTCCCCACCTTCACTTTGGCGTATATATCGCCGAGGCGGTCCAGTTTAAACAATTCACTTGTTGGAATAGATCGGTTGTGACTATACCGATCGCACCTCCAAATGCGTACCTTGATCCTCTGCTGTATCTTTAAATCTCGGCTTGACGCGATGGGAGGGGAGAGGGTGTATAATTAGAGGCATGCTTAGGCTTATTTTCTGGATCCTCGTACTCTTTCTTGCCCTCTCGTTTTTTAATATTTCACTGCGGGCAATAATCGACTCTCCAGCCGGTCAACAGAACCTTCTCTACCTCCAACAACTCGCATCCCTGGCGTGGCAGTGGATTGTCAATCTCGTGCGATAGAAGCCATCGCGATAAGAAGAGAGCGGCCCGGTTCTTCTATCCACATGTATTCGTTTTACATATATTGTGCGAACCTACCTTATCTGCTATTCTTGAGGAATGCGCGACAAGCAATCGCTCTCTAACCACCTCCTTCCCTTCCTCGATTACTGCGAGGTTGAAAAAGGACTGTCGAGTAATACGCAAAAAAATTACAAGCAGTACTTACAACTTTTTATGGGCTGGCTGAAGAAAAATGGAGACGAGGGACTCTTGCCTCACGAACTCACGCCAAAGCATATATGGGATTATCGTCTCTACCTCGCACGCAAATATACGACACCTTCCGGCGGATACCTCGGCAAAAAGTCCCAGAACTATTACCTTATAGCTCTGCGCGCGTTTCTCAACTATCTCGCCGATCGCGACATAGAGTCTCTTCCTTCTTCAAAAATTAAATTGGCAAAACAAAAGACAGAAGAGACTCTTTCCTTCCTTGACGTACACGATGTGGAGAAGATGATGAAAGTTCCTGACGTAGCAACTTTAAACGGCTTGCGCGATCGGGCCATTATGGAACTTTTTTTCTCGTCTGGCATGCGCATCAGCGAGCTTGTCGCGCTTGATACGGACCAAGTTTCGTTTCTTAACGACAAAAGTCATACACGGACCTACGAATTATCTATCGTTGGTAAAGGGAATCATGTCAGAACCATTTTTATCTCACCTCGGGCGGCCGAATGGCTCCGAACGTATCTCGTGGCGAGGCGCGACGTGCATACTCCCCTTTTTATAAACTTCCGACACAAGGATGACGCGGACGCAAAACGCTTGTCCCCGCGCTCTATTCAGAAAATGATATCCCGATGCGCGGTACTCGCGGGCCTCTCAAAAAAGGTCACTCCCCACACGCTCCGGCACAGCTACGCGACCGACCTTCTCTCCCACGGCGCAGACCTGCGCAGTGTGCAAGAATTGCTCGGACATAAAAACGTCGCGACAACCCAGATCTACACGCACGTGACGAATAAACGACTCCGCGATATACACGAAAAATTCCACGGGGGAAGCGAGCTTAATAACTGATTATTTTTTTAACGCGATGACGATGACGTGAGTTAAGCTAATTAAGGTGCTTAAAAAGCCGGTCCAAAACGCGTAAAGCTGAAGCCGTTTGCTCGAATATTTAATGCGTCTCATGAAGATATAGTATCACGACAACAGGTGTCCCCTTCCCTCCCTCAACAAGTGACGTTCGCGGTTATGTAGTCGTACGCTTCGTCAACCGAGTCGACGAGTGTATAGATCTGCATGTCCTCTTCGTTAATAGCCGCGCGCCTCTGGTACAGGGTCGTTTCAATAAATGCGAGCAGTGGTTCCCAAAATTCCTTTCCAAACAGAACGATCGGCACCTTGCGTATCTTCTTTGACTGTATGAGCGTTACTATCTCAAAGAATTCGTCCAACGTACCGAAGCCGCCGGGGAAATAGACATACACTTCCGACGCATACGCGAGCATAACCTTCCGCACGAAGAAATGCTCAAAGCCGAATTTCTCGGTAAGGTAGGGGTTATAGACCTGCACCTCCGGCAAGTTAATATTCAGCCCGACCGAGGCTCCTCCCTCTTCAAATGCTCCCTTATTTGCAGCCTGCATAATGCCCAAACTGCCTCCTGTAACAATAGCAAACCCCTTTTTCGCGAGGCGTCCGGCGAGTTCCGTCGCCTGCTCATACACCTTATCTTCAGGAGAGGTTCGCGCACTGCCGAAAAAAGTCGCCGCGAGGCCGTAGCGGCGGATAATATCAAACCCTTCTATAAATTCAGACATTATCTTAAATATGCGCCACGACTCTACTTTCTTTGGTTTGCAAACAAGGAGCGGGCGGTCCTCGGGCATCGTGCGATGCCCTTCGTGAACGACGTTGGCAAGCTTTTCGGCCGTCTCGTGTATGGATGGGTCGCGTGTTAAGTCATCATTCATGCTTCTTAAAGCATAACATGCCAAGCACGTGGCTTGCGCAATAATTTGCTGAAAATAGATTCTGCTGTATCATTCAAGCTAGCTATCAATCCGATAGCATTTGGTCTTCACAGGAAGGGGAGAATTCTTATGGGACGTACTCGTCGCTTGGTTCGTTTTCCGGCACCTAAACGTGACTTCTTAATGGGTAAGGGGGAAAGTGCCGATCCAGGGGTGGTGATATACATCCCCCAAGATCTCTGGGAATTTAAAAAAAACGGGGTTGAGCCGTTAATCATTGTGGTTATCCGCAATGGAGTGGCGGTATTACCTATCGGTGCTCCTGAAGACTTACAAGAGCAGTTTGGTGGCGAACTGGACATCTTCACTGGCACCAAGGACGTCATCATCACGATTCCATTTGGCGCTGGGAAAGCTGGGAGGCTGAAAAACGCCATTGAAAAACTCCTCGAGACCAAAATCTTAGCGGTTAAGGCGGGACATAAATATCTCAACGAGGTAGCGAGGGTGGAAATCGGCTCGTCCCTGTAAAAACCGCCTAAATCTTCCTCTTACAGGCCGCCTGCGTGGGAGCACAAACTCCCCCAGGCGGTCTTTTATATCGGGTACACGAATTTGCATGAATCGCGTGCTTTTGCTATAATTGCGCAGTAAAACACATACCACTATGGCATCAACAAAAGCCGGAGGTTCGGCAAAAAACCTTAATACATCAAACCCGAAATATCTCGGCATAAAGCTCTCTGACGGCGCCTCAGCGCGCCCGGGAATGGTCATCCTCCGCCAGCGCGGGACGAAGATTGAAGCGGGAAAGAATGTCGCCGTCGGCCGGGACCATACGCTCTTCGCGCTTTCTGAGGGCAAGGTCGCCTACCGCACGCGACGTAAAACGAGCTTTACGGGCCGCATCATGACCAAAACCGTCGCCGACGTTATTTAAATAAAACTATTCTGCTTCGATGGAGGGTCGTTTATCAGGTAAAGAATACAGAGCCCGTCCTGAATCTTTAAAAAACTCGCTTAAGGTTGAGTATGACAACCTCCTACACACAAGTATAAACCCAGATAACGTACATACTTTCTACGATGAGGCAGTGGACACGTTGATTCTCATTGTGTCTAAAGCAACTTCTGAATATAAAGAAAAAAATCCCGGAACGACTTATATAGGAAAAGAACTGGAAGATGCCGCTCTGGGGTATCTAGGATTGCAGTCAGTAACCGATACTCTAGACGCTATTTCAAAAAGAAAAGAATCTATATACGACTTAGAAAGGAACATAGCGAGAATGACTGGCGTATCAAAAGAAGTATTTGTTCCCCCCTCCAAAGAAAATAACCCCATCGTCCCCGGAAGCAGTAAGGGATTAGAAGAGAAGAACCTCATACCAAGATTGACTACTCTTATGTATATCCTTCAAAATGACCTTCATATATACATAAACGACCCTGCCGAGGACACCACAGAGGATGATATTAAAATTATAAAGGGAGAAACTACAGATAATATGATGCGGCGTTATCCGTACTTCAGGGTAGAAATACCCGAGTTAAACCGAGTGGTGTATATCTGCGAAGAAGAAGGTAACGCGAGTTTTATATTTGATAGAGACAAAATTTTACAAAAAGTAATCAGTATAGAGAGATTGGATACGACAGACAAAGACGAATACAAGAAATATATAGAAGAAGACCCTGCCATTGGTAGCGTGCTACGACAAAACAGCAAATGGCGTGAACGTATGCTTACGTATTTAACCGAAAATTTCGATGTTAATGACGATAAAAAACCAAACGTCCCAAAATCAGATTTTGAACACATAAAAGAGGTACCAAAAAAGAAAGAGGGGTGGGAAAGTTCGAGAAGTCTTAGGCATATTTTTAAGGCAAGTGGTCATACAATAATATCTTTTGCGGAGAAATATAGGGTGTCTAACCCGGGGTGGTTTGAAAGACAGAAGTCGGGAAGTGTAGAAGCCGAACACTACCACCCGGACTTAGTGGAAAAAATGGTAGAACATTTTAACGAAACGCCGGGAAAGAAAGATGGGTGGGAAAGTGCGAAGAGTCTTATACCTATTGTTAAGGCAGACCTTCGTAAAATAAAATCTTTTGCGGAGAGATACAGGGTATCTAACCCGGAGTGGTTTGAAAAACAGAAGTCAAGAGGACATGAGGCCGAACACTACCACCCGGATTTAGTGAAAGAAATAGTAGAACATTTTAACGAAACGCCGGGAAAGAAAGAGGGGTGGGAAAGCGCAAGTGGTCTTATGCGTGTTGTTAAGGCAGCTCATCGTAACATAAAATTTTTTGCGGAGAGATACAGGGTATCTAACCCGGAGTGGTTTGAAATACAGAAGTCAGGAAGCCAAAAAGCCGAGCACTACCACCCGGACTTAGTGGAAAAAATGGTAGAACATTTTAACGAAACGCCGGGAAAGAAAGATGGGTGGGAAAGTGCGAAGAGTCTTAGGCGTGCTGTTAAGGCAGACGGTTCTACAATAATATCTTTTGCGGAGAAATATAGGGTGTCTAACCCGGGGTGGTTTGAAAAACAGAAGTCAAGAGGACATGAGGCCGAACACTACCACCCGGACTTAGTGGAAATAATTATTAAAGAACTTGGAAGAAAAGAAAATAAAGAGAATCTTTGAACAAAACTACTCTGCTTCAATCGTGAGGGAGAATTTTCCGAACGTATCGCCCGTGGCGACTGGAATATCAAAAACACCAAGTTCTTTAATCGGCTTCTCCAGCTTTATCACGTCCTCCGGCAGGTCAATGCGCGACTGTTCTTTAACCTCTCTTTGTATGTCGGACTTCCCTACCGCATCATAGAGGTGGCCCTTTTCGTTCGCTTTCATTTTTATCACGACGCGCGCTTCAGCAAGAGCCGCGAGGTTCTGGGCAAGAAGAACGGTGTCAAGCTCTGCACGATCCGTCGCTTGCTTGCGACGCAGCTCAGCTTCTCTCACCGTCACCGGCGTCGCGAGGACGGCAAGTTTCTTTGGGATGAGGTAGTTGAGCGCGTGTCCGTCACTTGCCTCTACCGACTCGTGAGTGCGCCCCACCCCTTTTACATCCTTCAGTAAAATAATTTTCATATAGCGCTACCCTACCCTATCATGAGCCCGTAGTCAAAAATTGAATAGCGCGCGCCATTTGAGGGTCGCGTTTTGCGGTGGCATCTTCTTGGGTATACGGCACGATGATGTCCGGCGTAACGCCGTTATCCATAATCCAGTGTCCTCCCGGCGTTATCCAGCGGGCGACGGTAATCTTAAGCGAGCCGTCTCCGAGGTCTAATAGCGTTTGTACTGAACCTTTGCCAAAAGACTTGGTGCCGATGATAGTAGCCCTGCGGGTGTCTTGCAGAGCGCCCGCAAAAATCTCCGAGGCGGAGGCCGAACCGCCGTCAATGAGCACGACTATCTTCGTCCCCTCCGGCACGTCGTTATAGCCGAGACTGGTGTGGACCTGGTTTCTTTCTTTATTATCAAAGTCTTCAGTCACCACGGTCGTCCCTCGAGGGAGAAAATGGCTCGCTATATTTACTGCCGAATTCAAATATCCGCCGGGATTACTTCGCAGGTCTATAACAAGCTTTTTTGAGCCGGACTTCTTAAATCGTGCGAAGGCTTGATTGAAAAGGTCTGCGGAAGTCGCGGTGAACTCGTAGAGCGCGATACGATACACGCCGCTCGTTTCATCAAGGCCGTCTTCGGTTTTCGGCACCTGGATAATGTCACGGGTTATTGTGATGTCCAACGATTTGCCGTCGCGAACAATCGTGAATTCTACCGTCGTGCCAACCGGGCCGCGAATCTGACTCACGGCTTTGTCAATCGAGAGGCCGTCGGTAAACTTCCCGTCAATTGTAACGATCTGATCGTCGGCCTTGATGCCGGCCCTTTCTGCCGGCGTACCCTTCAGGGGGGCGACAACCGTCAATACGCCGTTCTTGATGCCTATTTCCATACCGACACCGGCGAAACTGCCTGAAATATTATCGGCGAATTCCTTTGCCTCTTCAGGCGGGAAGTAGATGGTATACGGGTCGCCATACGAGGCCGCAAGGCCCTTTATAGCGCCAAAAAGTCTCTCCTCGACCGAGGGGGGCGTTGAGGAGGCGTCAGTAATGACGTAATGCTTCTCAAGGGCATTCCACGCCTTCCAAAAATCAGTAAAGTCAACGGTCGGGTTAGGAGTTGCGTCAAGCCCATCGCCGATAAGCGGGATGCGCGCGACGATCGAGGCGGCAGGCCCGCTCCCGGCAACGGCAAGTCCGGCACTAAAGGCGAGCACAGCGACGAGAGCAAACGAAACGCCGCATATCGCAACGAACCTTCCGCGTCTGTAGGTTTCTCTTGAATCCATGTCACAATATTCTAGCACATGCATGGTATCCTAGGCGAATGAAATGGCTTGCACGCAGATTCGGAAAACAGAAGGACGTCGAGCCACGCCGTTTGTCAAGAGTCTTTCTCACTAATACGCTCTCCGGAGAGAAGGAGCTTTTTATACCGCAGAAACCAGGCCTTGCGACCCTGTACTCATGCGGCCCAACGGTCTATGGCCCTGCGCACATCGGCAATCTTCGCGCCTACGTCTTTTCCGACACGCTCGCCCGAGTCCTTGGCGGAGCGGGGTACCGCGTACACCGCGTCATCAATATCACCGACGTCGGTCATATGGTCGGCGACGGCGACGGCGGCGAAGATAAAATGGCCGTCGGTGCAAAACGCGAACAGACAACGCCCGGAGCAATTGCAGAGCGCTACACAAAGCGATTCATTGAAGACCTTGAGGACCTTAACATTGACACCGACGATATCCGCTTCCCGCGTGCGACTGAGTATATAAAAGAACAGGTGGCGCTCGCAAAAACGCTTGAAGAGAAAGGGTTCGCCTACCGCACGCGCGAAGGACTCTATTTTGATACTGGGAAATTTCCCAACTATGGCAGACTTGGCAACAGACAAGACGTCGAGACAAAAGGAGGGGCGCGTATCCCACTCTCTAAAGACAAGCGCCACCCGAGCGATTTCGCCCTCTGGCGTACGGCAAAACCTCATGACCTCCAACAATGGGACAGCCCCTGGGGTCGCGGTAACCCGGGTTGGCATATTGAGTGTTCGGCGATGAGCCGCGCATTGCTCGGTCAAGAGATTGACATCCATACCGGCGGCGAAGATCACATCGCCATTCATCACAACAACGAGATTGCCCAATCAGAAGCCGCGAACGGCCGGGTCTTCGTGCACTACTGGTTACATAACGCGTTCCTTACCGTCTTTGGAGAAAAAGTTGCGAAGTCGCTTAAGAACGATGTCGTACTTTCTGACGTCGTTGCAAAAGAGTTCCACCCGCTCGCTCTGCGTTATTTTTTCTTACAGGCGCACTATCGCACTCCCCTCTCCTTCTCGTGGGATGCGCTTGCCGGTGCCGCAAGCGCGCTTGAACGACTCTGGAGGGTTTCTCGAGATCTTGCTGACGAGTCCGGAGGCAAAAGCGAGCCCTCTGAGGTACGAGAACGGTTTCTCGCCGCTCTTCGCGACGACCTCGCGACCCCGCAAGCTCTCGGCATCATCTGGGACGCCCTGAAGAGTGACGAGTACACACCTGAAGAAAAGTGGGGGCTCATTCTTGATGCCGACGCTCATCTTGGCCTCTCGCTCCTGAATCCTCCGCTCGTGGGCGCCTTACAAGAGGACGCGATACCCGCGCCGATACGGGAGATGCTCGCGCGCCGCTCCGCGGCGCGCGCCTCTCAGGACTTTGAGGAGGCCGACCGTATTCGAGAAAACATTGAAAAAAGTGGATATCGTGTGGACGACGGGCCTTCTGGAGCAGTGTTAACTCGGACGACTCTTTGATACAATCAATGGCAATGACCGCTACCGACCGCACCCCTCCCCAATCTCTTGAGTCGGAACGCGCCCTTCTCGGAGCTCTCTTACTCAAACCAGACGCTATTCACGACGTACTGGACTTGATTCGTCCGGGCTCTTTTTACGCAGAGAAGCATCGACTCATATTCGGCGAGATGCGCGAGCTCGCCGAACGCGGAGAACCTATCGACCTCCTGACCCTCTCACAGAGGATGCAGGACCAAGGGCTGTTGGAGCGCGGAGGTGGCAGGAGTTATCTCGCCGAGCTCGTCGGGTCGGCACCGGCCCCGGGAAACTTTTCTCATTACGCCGACCTCGTCTCGCGTAAATCTTTAATGCGCTCTCTCATCGATGCCGCCTATCGCATAGGCGAATTGGCATACGACGAGGCGCGCGACACGATGGAGGTGTTGGATGAGGCGGAGAAGAGCATCTACGCCATTGGGGACGCCTCTTCTGCGCATATCATTACCGCCATCGGCGATAAAATTCACGAGGCATGGGATCGTATCGAAGCGCTCTCTAAAAAAGAAAGTGGCATCCGCGGCGTGCCATCCGGATTCCCCGATTTGGACACTCTTCTTTCGGGGTTTCATCCCTCCGATCTCGTCATCATCGCCGCGCGCCCCTCGATGGGTAAAACGTCGCTTGCACTTGACATCGCGCGCAATGCCGCCGTACGCCACAACGTTCCGGTCGGCATATTCTCCCTTGAAATGAGCTCCGAACAGCTCGTTGACCGCATGCTCGCGGCGGAATCATTCGTTAACTCGTGGAAACTGCGCACCGGCCAAGTGAAAGAAGAGGAAGACTTCAATCGTATACGCGACGCGCTAGAGATACTCTCCAAGGCTCCTATATTTATAGACGACAAGCCGGGTAACAACATTCTCGCTATGCGTGCCGTCGCGCGGAGATTGAAAAGAGAGCGCAACATCGGCCTCCTCATCGTAGACTACCTACAGCTTATGGCGCCCACATCCACAAGATCCTCCGACTCGATGGTGCAGCAGGTTACTGAAATATCACGCTCGCTTAAATCGCTCGCGCGCGAGCTCAAGGTTCCGGTCATCGCGCTCTCACAACTCTCGCGCGCAGTAGAGCAGCGAGGCGGAAAACCGCGCTTGAGCGACTTGCGCGACTCGGGGAGCATTGAACAGGACGCGGACGTGGTGATGTTCATACATCGCGAGGATAAGCGTAACCCGGAGAGCGACCGTCCGAACGTCGCTGAAATCCTTATAGAAAAGCACCGCAACGGTCCCACGGGTAAAATCGAACTCTACTTTGACGAAAAGCGCGCCACCTTCCAGCCGGTAGATAAGTCGGGCTACGGCGAACTTGCTGGAGAATTCTAAATGGACCATATAGAAGAACTCGCACGCGCGCTCGCACACCTCCCCGGCATCGGACCAAGACAGGGAAAGCGTTTTGTCTACTATCTATTGACCGTCTCGGCCGCTGAACGCGCGAGGCTCGCTGAGCTTATCGCGTCTTTAGGCACAACGGTACACCAATGCTCTCTGTGCATGCGTTTCTATAACGGCGGAAGCACGACGACTGTTTGCAATTATTGCTCCGATAAAACACGCGACGATACTCTCCTCATGCTCGTTGAGAAGGATCAGGACCTCTCTGCGGTGGAGCGCGCCGGTACATATCGCGGGCGATACTTCGTCCTCGGAGGCGTGTTGACACTCTCAGGGAAAGGTTCTGTTCGTGAAAGAGAATTATTGGAAACAGTAAAGAAACGCCTCTCTGCGCAGATAAGCTTGAAAGAAGTCGTCCTCGCCCTCTCGGCGACCAGCGAGGGCGAACACACGAGCGATCGCGTGCGCGAGCTCCTCGCGGCGCACCGCGACCACCTTAAGGTTTCCATACTCGGCCGCGGGCTCGCTACCGGCTCTGAGCTCGAATACTCCGACGCCGAGACCCTCCGCGCCGCGCTCACCAACCGCAAAGAAACCTAGTGTATGGTATCTTCATGAGTGGACAAAGGGAGAAACATCATGAACCTTATACTAGCGACAAGAAACCCGAGCAAGCGAGAACAAGTACAAGTGTCCTTTGCTGGATCACGCTACAGTATTCTTTCCCTCGACGATATTGGCGTTAAAGGCGAAGCCATAGAAGATGGGAAGTCCTTGGAGGAAAACGCCGCGAAGAAGGCGTGGTTTGTTCACGACCAACAGCCGCACCTTTGGACGATGGCCGACGATACCGGGCTCTTCATCAAGGGCCTCGGTGGCGAACCCGGGATCTATCCTGCGCGTTGGGCTGGCGAAGGAGCAGAAACGTCAAAAATCACAGACTATTGCTTAAAGCGCATGGGTGGTCTCCTCGACCGATCTGCAACTTTCAAAGCCGTCGTTGTAGTCGTATCACCTTCAGGGGAGCAGTACGCATTTGAAGGAGAGGTGCAGGGGAGTATGCTCAAAGCCCCACGTGTACCTCCACAGTCAAAAATGCCATACAGCGCGCTCTTCGTTCCTATAGGCGATACGCGCTCATGGGCAGAAATGTCGACTGAAGAAGAAAACGCTGTCTCTCACCGCGGGGAAACATTCAGGAAGGTAAGAACATTTCTCGATCAGCAGTGACGTGCGGAGAGTAGGGAGGCCGTCTCGTGACGGCCTCCTTTATTTATGGAGGTTTGGAATGGACGAAGGTCTATCTTCCCTGAACAAAGGCGAAAGCGCGGCTGGTACCACTCGCATACATAATTCACACCCATGAAAGGTTTCGTAAACCTTTCATGTATACTGGAAAGGTATGGAGCTGTGGCATGTACTAAACCGCGGGGTTGATGGCCGTGACTTGTTCCTCGATACCCAAGACTACGCACGTTTCGTACATGATCTCTATGAGTTTAACGATTCCGCTCCCGCCGATAATCTTTGGCGTCTCTTTGACTCTTCAGGCGTGAGGGATTTCGTAAACCCTTCATTTAGGAAAGCACGAAAGTTGTTGGTGGATATTCATGGGTGGGTTCTCATGAAGAATCACTATCATCTTCTACTTTCTGAGCGAATCGAGGGTGGTATTAGTTTATTTCTTCGTAAATTAAATGTTGGTTATGCAAACTATTTCAACGAACGATATGAGCGTCAGGGAACTCTTTTCCAGGGTCGTACGAAGAAAATTTTGATCGAACGGGAACCGCACTTCCTCTACATCCTGCACTACCTTCATCTCAATCCTCTTGATTATCTTAAAGAAGCACGAGAATGGCGTGTGCGTAGCAAGGGTGGGATTGGGAGTGTAAGTAAAGCGTTGAATTATCTTGATTCATACCGATGGAGCAGCTACCTCGACTACGTCGGTAAGAAGAACTTCCCTTCCGTACTCACAACTTCATTTTTCAAAAAATCGCTCAGTGATTACCGCGACTCACTTATCGAATACCTTCGCGATGCCGAGTATGATAGCAAGATGACGAAACTAGTTTTGGAATGAAAGGTTTCGTAAACCCTTCATTTAGCGGGACTGGACGAAGGTGAGAGCGCGACCTTTGAGAGAGGCGCGGCCAGTGCGACCAATACGGTGGATATAGTCCTCGTAGGTTGAGGGAAGGTCGTAGTTGATAACGTGTGAGACCGCGGGGATATCAAGGCCGCGCGCGGCGACGTCGGTCGCGACAAGCACACTCACCTTCCCTGCCTTAAAGGTCTCAAGAGCCCTCTGGCGCGCCCCCTGGGTCTTATTGCCGTGGATGCTCTCCGCGTGGATATGGAGACGCGAGAGCGCCTTCGCAAGCTTCTCTACGCCGAACTTGGTTCGGCCAAAGACGAGCACGCGGCTAAATTCGCGGTCTTTAAGAAGTTCGGCAAGCACCTCAAATTTATCCTTCCCGCGAGGGATGCGGACAACGTCTTGGTCAACACTGCTCGGCGTGTCGCGTTGCTTCACCGATATGATGACGGGCTGGTCAAGAAAGTCGCCGATAAGCCGCTCGATCTCCTTGGACATTGTCGCGGAGAAGAAGAGCGTGTGCCGTTCTTTGCGCATCTTAGAAAGAATGGTGCGCATCTCGTCGATGAAGCCCATATCCAGCATTCGATCTGCTTCGTCAAGAACGACGGTGCCAAAACCGGAGAGGTCAAGCGCGCGCCGCTCCATTAAATCTTTGAGCCGTCCCGGCGTACCTATAACAAATGCCGGGTTGTGCTTCAGTTGGGAAATTTGCGGGCTGATGTTGGCACCGCCGACCGCGACCATACCGCGGAAGCCGAGGCCCTTCGCAAAACCGGCAAGTTCTTTTTCAATCTGTACCGCGAGTTCGCGCGTCGGCGCCATGATAAGAATGCGCTCGCCTTTTTGTTTCATCACCTTGTCAATAAGCGGAATAAGAAATGCCGCTGTCTTCCCTGTCCCCGTCTCAGCGAGGCCAACGACGTCTTGGCCGAGAAGAGCGTGCGGAATGGCCTTGTCCTGAATCGGAGTCGGGCTCTCGTACTTGCGTGCGGCGATATTCGCCTTCAAGTGCGCATTGATGTTGAAGTCTGAAAATTTGTGTTCGGGAATGAAGACTGGCTCCTCGGTCGTTACGACTGTCTTGTTCATGAACTTTGAAATCTCGGCCTCCGTCTCGCCAAAGGAACCGAAGCCGCCGCGCTTGCCGCCACCTCGCCCTCCGAAGCTCGGCCTGCCGCCAAAGCCGCCTTGCGGCCGTCCATACGGACGAGCACCACGAGAGTCTTCTCTTCGTGGGGTTTTTGAATATTTTGAATGACTACCGGACGCGCCGGCAGACTGATGATTCCAACGCCCTATTTGCATGTTGTAGATGTGTTTAGCTAATACTGTCTATTTTGACCTTGAGGAGCGGCTGGCGGTGCCCTTTGCGCTTGTAGTAGCGGCTCTTCGGCTTATACTTCACCACCTCAACCTTCTTCCCCAGACCTGCGAGGACAACGGTGCCCTTGACCTCTGCACCCTTGATAGAGGGCGCACCGATGGTCGTGTCCGAGCCGTTGTCAACGAGGAGCACCTCGTTAAAGACAACCGAATCGCCCTTTTTCAAATCCTGGGGGAGTTTCTCAATAGAAATAGTGTCGCCCTTGGAGACGACATATTGCTTCCCGCCGGTCTTGATTACGGCCACTTCCATAGTCTCTGCAATCTAACACGTATGCTTATAAAAAACAAGTTTTACTCCTCAATCAGTACCGGCTTGTCGAGGAGTTCGGGTTCTATGTCGATTTTGGATTCGCTGATGCGATAAACATCTTTGTCTATCTTGCCGAGCTCTTTGTAGCCTGCATTGTAGTGGCTCACGCTCGTGCCAAGCGAGACACCGAGTTTACGATAAAACTCTTCATACGCGGCGACGTGCTTCCCCAATTCCCCGACCCTCTGCTGTATCTCCACGGCCTTCTCTTCTATTTTGAGCGCTTTCAACCCCTGCATGACTGTTTGTAAATAGGCCAGAAAAGAGGTTGGGGAGACGATGATAACTTTCCACTTCCCTGCCGCCCTCTGTATTAAGTTCTCATCTTCCCCACCACCTACCTGGTTGGTGAGGAGGTCGTAATAGATGCCCTCAGAGGGGATAAACATAAAGGCGAAGTCCATCGTGTTTTCCTCCGGCCGGATATACTTTGCCGTTTCTTGAATACGAAGCTTGAGGTCGTTCACAAACGCCTTCTCAAATGCGGGCTTCTCTGCCTCGCTTGCGTGCACGAGGCGGTTGTAGTTCTCAAGCGAGAACTTAGAGTCTATCGGGACTATCTTGTCGCTCACGAATACTGCGGCATCGACTATTTCGCCGTTTTTAAATGGGTACTGCATCTTGTACATCCCGGGCGGGAGCACGTTCTTTAAGACCGTCTCCAGATAATATTCGCCGAGAATGCCGCGCTGTTTCGGGTTCTTGAGGATGTCCTGCAGATTTTGCAATTGCTCGGCGAAGCCCTGCGTCTGCCGGCCGATCTCTTTCACCGACGTCACCTCCTGCGTGATCTCTTTGATAAGTCGGTTTGACTCGGAAAATTGCTTGTGGGAGCTCTCCTGCATCGCGCGCGACGACTCGGACATGCGCGTGTCGAGCGTGCGCGCAAGCTCCTGCATCTGCTGTTGCAAGAGCACCATGCCGCTCCCCTCCTCTGACTGTGCGGAGCGCTTGCGAAACATGAAATAGAGGCCGATACCCTGCACGAAGACTAACACTATAATAAGTATGAAAATCTGTAACAGGCTCATGCGGTATAGTATACTCTGCCTTATGGCTATCCACGAAGAAATTAAGAAGTCTATTCCCGACGCCCTACGGGCGCACGACGAAGTAAGGCTCCGGACTCTCCGCTCACTTGTAACCGCCATGACGAACGAGGCCGTTGCTAAAGGGCGCAAGCCCGACGAATACCTCAACGACGACGAGGCACTGGCTGTTGTTAAAAGAGCGGTTAACCAAAGAAAAGACTCCATAGAGCAATTTGAGAAAGCGGCTCGTCACGACCTCGTAGAGCCGGAGAAGCTTGAGCTCGCCATATTGCAGGCGTATCTCCCCTCCCAAATAAGTCGTGAAGAAATCGTACCTATCGCGAAGGCAAAAATGGTTGAGTTAGGTATTTCGTCGAAGGCGGATGCGGGCAAGTTTACCGGCGCGCTGATGAAGGAGCTTAAGGGTAAGGCCGACGGCGCCGACGTCAAAGCGGTTGTGGACTCTCTTCTCGGTTAATAGCGTCTATAGACAAGCGCCATTATTTGTTATACTTCACTCATGTCCACCAATATGGAGAAAGGTCCTATGGACAAGTCAAACCAAGGGGAGCACGGCCAGACAGATCTTCAGGAAGCGCTAGAAAGGCTCAGAGTAGCGAAGAGCAAAAGAGATGCTCTGGAGAAGGCAGAAGAACAGGAGCGGCGCAACGTGCAGGCACGCAGTTTGCAAAACAGAATAATGGGAGAAAAAGATGATTGAACTCCCCCCCCCCCACCGGTGGCAACACCGGTGTTTTTTTGTTATAAAACAGTGAGGCCCTATCGTCTAACGGTTAGGACACATCCTTCTCAAGGATGGAACCGGAGTTCGATTCTCCGTAGGGTCACAGCGTTTCCGTTGCTTCTTGGTACAATATATAGTGATGGCTTTCCGTTTTCGCAAATCATTTAAGATTCTTCCCGGATTGAAGCTCAATGTGAGTAAAGGGGGTCTTGGCTTGAGTGCCGGGGTACGTGGCGCTCGAGTTGGTGTAAACAGTCGTGGAACATATACCAGTGTCGGTATTCCGGGCACTGGTATTTCGGCAGTGTCTTACAACTCTTCCAGTAAAAAGAAGTTTGTGGCTGTTCAAAAGCCGGGCTCATTCGCCGCTATACCAAGTCGCACGGTGCAGACAAAAACAGATTCAGGTCTTTTCGCATCTCTCGACCCAAAGAATCGGCCGTTGATTCATGCAAAGAAACAACTGCAGAACGCGCAAGCAGCGTACAAAGTTGGAAAATATCAAGAAGCAGCTGACGAGTTTAAATCTGCGTATGCATTCTTCCCTAGCGACAAAGCGATTGCTCTACTTGCCGCATCTGCATATAGCCAGCTTAACCAGCTAGATAAGGCAATCCCCCTAATGGAAGAATATCTTTCCGTTTATCCTGAGGATACTGAGATGCAAGAGGCCCTTACTCTCTGGCGTGATACGCTCAACGAGAAAAAGATGGATTTATAATCTGCGTTTCCACTCGCGTTCTTGGCGAACGAGGAGCGAGGCGTCGGATGGGTTGGCAAGGAGCGCCTCAACGATGTGTCGCCAGTACAAATCGGGATGGCAATCCGCTATACTCAAGACATGACGACAACGGTAAAAACGCATCGCGGTTCCTGCGGCTGCGGCGCGATAAAATTTTCGTTTACCGGCTCGCTCGATGACGTGTGGTTTTGCCACTGTTCGCAGTGCCGCAAGAACTACGGCATGTACGGCGCGTTCGTCGGCGCACTTCGCGATTCGTTCAAGATAAACCGAACGAAAAAACTGCTGTCGTATAAATCATCCTCTAACACGACTCGCACCTTCTGCGGCAACTGCGGGGCGTCCATAACTTGGGATAGAAAAGGCTATGCACGTGTTTACGTTTTGCTCGGGCTACTTGATGAGAAAGCTAGAATAAAATCGGCGCAACACATTTTCACGAAGGATAAGGGTGCGTACTATGATATCTGTGACCACTGGCCGCAGTTCAAGACGGCGCCGAAATGAATATGAGTAATAAAGATTTACGCGCTCGTAAATCCCTTGTATCAGAAAGAAAAAAGGCCTTTAAGCCGGAATAATGCGTTATGAAACTCATAATCCTTAATGGCCCGCCCGGAGTAGGAAAATCGACAATTTCAAAGCTTTTACATGCGGACATGCCGAACTCTGTGCTTCTCGATATTGATGAGATTCGAAGATCGGTGCCGGACTACAAAGAACGACGAGCGGAGAGCCTTCAGATTTCATACCAGAAAGCGGCCGAAACCGTCGGACATCACTTGAAATTGGGACAGGACGTCATTATCGACAAAGCAATATCACAATCAGAGACGGTTGATTCACTGATTGAAGCCGGACGAGCGCATGGTGCCGATGTATATGAATTTCTGTTGTTTGCCGATAAATACACCGTGCAAAAGCGAGCGGACGAACGCGGCTACCGGCCCGGAAGTCTTCTTACGCGTGAGCGGGTAGGTGAGATGTGGGAAAAGGCCGATGCACTAAAAAAAGAGCGGCTCGGTTCAGTTCTTATTGATACAAGCAATATGAGCGTGGAGGAGTTGGTTGGAAAGATAAAAACCGCTATAAGTTTCTCATAAGGGAGCCCGCTCCGTACCTTTCAGTATTTGCACTGAACGGCTCATTTCTTCCCATGTGAGCCGTTCCCGCGTAGGTTAGGAGTCCTCACCCCTTGCGTTTCCACTCGCGTTCTTGGCGAACGAGGAGGGACGCGTCGGAGGGGTTGGCAAGGAGCGCCTCAACGATGTGTCGCCAGTACAAATCGGTTAAGAAGACTGCTAAAATGAAGTTGTGGATATATTCACTACGCAAGAAATATTAGGCGGCATAGCCGTCGCGCTCGGTCTGTTCGGTTATGTGTTTTATGTGCGCGGGATTTTGCAAGGCAAGGTCAAACCGCACGCATTCAGCTGGTTCGTCTGGGGACTTTTGACCGCAATAGCGTTCGTCGCGCAAATAACCGAAGGCGGCGGCGCGGGTGCGTGGGTTACGGGCGTTACCGCGCTTTGCAGTTTCGGT
This sequence comes from uncultured Candidatus Saccharibacteria bacterium, assembly GCA_964349555.1. Taxonomy (GTDB): domain Bacteria; phylum Patescibacteriota; class Minisyncoccia; order Phycocordibacterales; family Phycocordibacteraceae; genus C7867-001. Next base: position 130,506 of record CAYGGK010000001.1, on the reverse strand, counting down.
TTTGCGGCTGTCGGCCTTGGAGCGTCATCTCGGGTATTTATAACGAAAAACGACTGGATATTTTTTACAAGCGCCCTGTTCACTGTCCCGATTTGGTATTTCACCGGCAATCCACTCTGGTCGGTTATAATCATCACGATTATTGATGCCGTTGCTTTTGTGCCGACATTCCGCAAAGCATTTTTTAACCCCGAAACAGAGAATGGCTGGACATACGGGCTTTCCGGCTTGAAGTTCGCCGTCAGTTTGTTTGCGCTTGAGAGTTTTACTTGGACAACCGCGCTCTATCCAGCGTCGCTCGTTCTCGCAAACCTCGCTTTTGTCGGAATGCTCGTGTGGCGCAAACAAACTAGAAAATAGCAGTATGATACACATCAAGTACAAACTGGATAAATCAGAGCATCACGGCGTTGGCATGTTCGCTGACGAAAATATACCGGCAGGGACACTCATCTACACCCAAAGTCCGCTTCTTGATGTGAACCTAACTCCAGAACAGTTTGATTCACTCGACGAAAAGGAAAGGCGCGAAATACAGTATTGGGGATTTTTTGACGAACCAAGCCAAAAGTGGCACGTTGATTTTGATGTTACGCACTTTATCAACCACTCCTACGAGGCGATCGTAACGCAGGACAAAAACTTTACCGAAGCGCACCTAGTTGCGGCACGAGATATAAAGAAGGGCGAGGAACTAACACAAAATTATTTAGAGTTTGAAGCCGAGAAAGATTTAAAAAAGCGGGGCATAAAGCGTAAGTCATAGAGCGTAGGGAGCCAGCCCCGCCGTTTTACAATGTCTCCTAAAACGGCGGGGCTGAGTTGTGCGTGCACTGGGCGGGCGGGCAAGCACAGAGACGCGGACTTATAACCTCCGTTTCCATTCGGGTTCTTGGCGAACGAGGAGGGAGGCATCAGAGGGATTCGCGAGAAGGGCTTCAACGATGCGTTCGGTGCGGACGGACTGGGAACCTTTTACAAGAATGACGTCGCCCTCACGAATGAGAGACGGGAGAGCAAGCGCGGCGGAGCGTGAACTATCAAACAGCATACCTTCAGACTTTTTAAACGCCCCGGCAAATGTCTTCGCGCGGATGCCGACTGCAACAACCAAATCAGCCGACTCATCCGCGAGCACTCCTATGCGCTCGTGCTCGGTTACCGAATAACGCCCCAATTCCAGCATGTCGCCAAGCACCGCGATGCGCCTGCCCTTCGTAGCCTCGGCGGCGGAGGGGCGTTTCGCCCTCGGGAACGTCTTTAGGGTCGCGAGCGCTTCTTCAGCCGCGGCAGGTGAAGAGTTATAAGAATCGTCAATGATGATTGAGCCGTTCTTCCCTCTGAGAAGACGCCCGCGACCGGGCGGCGGTTCGTAGCTCTTTAATGCAGTAAGTGCTTCGTCGAGAGGTATCGCGAGAGCCTGCGCGACGGCAAGGGCGGCCGCGATCGGCAGGAGCTGTGTTATGCCGACAGAATTGTTCGCGATGATGTCCCCCTCTTCTTCACCTACACGCACTCTCGCTTGCATCCCGGCGACTTTTCCTTCGCTCTCATAAAAATCAACGCCGCTTACTCGCACGTCTGCATCGCTCTCGACACCGTATGACATAACGCGCGCGGGGATGCGCGCGGCATTGTTTCTTGCGTATGGGTCATCTGCCGGAATAATAAGGGGCGCGGCAGGCGGCAAGGCGTATGCGGGAGAAAATTCTTCTTCCCGCACCTCCTCAGGCGACGTATACGCTTCAACATGCACCGGTATCTCAGGGAGGCGCGTTATCACGACCGCGTGGGGCGTCGCGATGCGCAGTATGCGAGAGAGGTCGCCACGCTTATCCGCGCCCACCTCGAGCACCAGCATGTTCGGATAGTGGTTCGGCAGAAAAAGGAGCGTGAAGGAACGTTTTATAATTGAACCCCACGCGAGCGGATTGTGCCACGGATTTTTTACTCCGAGAATGGTAAAGGGGACCCCCCACTCACTGTTAAAACTCTTTTCGCTCTTGCGTACGAAAAAACGGGTAGAGAGCACCGCCGCGACCGCATCCTTTGTAGAGGTCTTCCCGACCGAGCCGCTCACCATAACGATGCGCGGCTCATATCGACGTATCACCGCTCGCGCGACGAGCCCAAGAATGCCGGTAACAATTAATTTTAGAATATTTTTCATATTTCAGAAGGAAGACCGCCTGTGGTGAGTTCGTCGAATCCACCTGTGGTGAGTTCATCGAATCCACGATCGGGCGGCACGGCATAATAATCAATTAGAAAGCGTACAAGATCAAGGAACGTCGCGGTAAGCGTCTCCGACGCGTACTGCACGCCCTGCGGGTCATTCGTGTAGAGCAGGATAATGAAGCGCGCATTGTACGAAGGGAAAAAGCCGACAAATGAGTGGAAGAAACGGTCGGTATAATAGCCACCCCCAGGCGTGGTGAGTTGCGCCGTTCCCGTCTTCACCGCCACCGACATAGTCGGAATCTTTGCTTTTCCCTCAGAGAGGATCTCGTCATTTAACTTCCCCATTATCTCGATGGTCTCGCGCGTGGACGTCGTAGAAAAAACAGGAACTTTTTCATTCCAGTCCAGTTTTCGCTCTATGCCGGAATCAAGGCGTATCGCGCTTACCAAGTGCGGCTGGACCATCTCCCCCTTGTTGGCTATGGCTCCGAGAGCTCGAATCATTTGCACGGGTGTGAGCGCGATTCCCTGTCCGAACGAGGCAGTAGCATACCCGATCTGCTGTGGCTTGGAGAGATTCCCAAGAAGGGCCCCTGTCTCGTTCGGCATATCAATGCCCGTCTTTTGTCCAAAAAGTTTAACGAAGTATGCGCGAAACCTTTCTTGCCCCAGCTCGGCCGCCATCCACGACGCCCCGACGTTCAGCGACTTCAGAAGAATCTGCTCTACTGGTATAACACCGCGCGCTTTGAGGTCCCAGTTGCAGACCTTTCTCGTATTTACCGTAATACAGCCCGTATCGTTATAGGTCGTCCGCGGAGTGATGACTCCGGCGTCAAACGCCGCAGTCATCGTGAGAGGCTTCATGATAGAACCGAATTCGTACACGTGCTCTACGAGAGGATTGCCGAGCCTCGCTGGGTCAACACTCTTAAGGTCGTTGCCGTCGTAGCTCGGGTAACTCACGATCGCTATAATCGCCCCAGTAGCTGGGTCCATAATGATCCCGCCGGACTCTTTGCTCGTATAACGCTTATTTAGTTTTGCGAGACTGTTTGCAAGGTGCGTCTGCACTTCCGGCTCTATAGTCGTTATGATATCGCCCTCTCTAACCTCTTTTGTAGAAACCAGTATATTCCCGACATTGGAAAAAAGCTCTGAGAAGAAATTCTTATACAGCGAGTCGCCGGAGCGAGCGAGCGTGTCGTCATACATCGCTTCAAGACCTGTTCGTCCCGCAAGAATATCGCCGGAGCCGTAGGAGACGATACCGATAGACTGCGAGGCGAGAGAGAGGCCGGGGTACGTCCTCCAGCGCTCACGCAACACATGTACTCCCGGAATCTCCTTGGTCGCAAGCGCGCGTCCTTCAGCGTCAGAGAGACGATGGGCGACTTCTATATATACCTGCGACTTCTTCGCGGCGGCGGCGAGAAACGCCTTGTGTGAGAGCGTTGAGGAAGCGACGGCCGTTATGGCGGCGTACGCGGACTCTGGATCAGTGAGCGTTTGCGGATTGATGGCGACGAGGAAGCCGCTGGAGAGCGTCGCCGCGGAGATTAACGAACCATCCTTCCGAGTGAAATAAATCGTCCCACGATCAAAGAGTCGCCCGCTTCCGGAGGCGAATTGACGATCGGCCTTCTGCGCGTATTCTTCTCCATTCACAATTTGAACAAAATACAGTCTCACAAGGATACAGAGCGCGACAAAAATAACGACCGCAAGAATGAGGCGGATACGGAAACGGAACTGCGCTCGCATGATTCTGTTTTAACGCAACGCAGTCGCACCGCTCATTCGAACGAACACTTTCTTAAGCGGCACCGCGTAGCCGTCACTGGTGTAGTCCGTCGTCGTTATGCGCGCGACCTCGGCAAGATACTGCCCTTCAAGTGCCGCAACGACGGACTCCTCGTCCCGCACCGACTGCGAAAATTCAACGGTAAGCGCCGCGTAGTTCATAACAACGGCAAGAAGACCAATATACGCGACGGCAAGAATCGCCACTACAAAAGAGCAGAGCGTCACTGGAGAAATCGCGACGACATATGAGCGAAAATTAGACATATCTAAAAATTGGCGCAACGGGACTCATGAGCTCGGAATGAACAGTCGACCGCTTGAATACGCGCATCTTCGCGCTTCGCGCACGGCGGTTTGCGAGAACTTCTGCGCGTGTCGGTACGATTGGTTTTTTCGCAGTCGCCGTGCCAACGCCGGCGTGCTCCGCATCACGCAATAGATTCTTCACGACGCGGTCCTCAATGCTATGAAATGAGATGACAGCCAGTCGTCCGCCAGGAGCGAGTGAACTCAGCGCCGCAGTGAGCCCTTCACGAAGGGCCGCGATCTCGTCATTAACCGCGATACGAAGCGCTTGGAATGTTTTTGTCGCGAAGTGAGACTTCCCCTCGTGATACCACTTCGGCGTACCGGCCTTGATTGCGGAAACGAGCGCGCCGGTCGTGAGTATGCGTTCTTTCGAGCGAGCTTCTACAATCGCGCGCGCGATACTGCGCGCGAAACGCTCTTCGCCGTACGTGAAAATCATATCCGCAAGTTGTTTTTCTGAAGAGCTGTTGACGATGTCGGCGGCCGTTTCTCCTGTTTCTCCATACGTCATAAGAAGCGGCTCTTCATTTTGGAACGAGAAGCCCCGCGGCGAAGCTATCTGATATCCGCTCCAACCAAGGTCAAAGAGTATCGCGTCCACCGACCCAATCCCGAGCCTCTCCACTATACGAGAGAGGTTGCGAAAATTGTCATTCACTATATGTGCGACCGGCCTCTCCGAGCGCCGATCGAGCGCGTACGCTTCGCGCCCGCGCTCTACGGCCGCCGGGTCGGCGTCTATGCCGATAATGACGCCGGCCTCTCCGAGCTCCGCAAAAAGTGCTCCGAAGTGCCCGGCCCCTCCTAAGGTCGCGTCCACTACCGTGTCGCCCTGCTGTACCTTGAGCGCTTCAAGCACTTCAGTCATAAGTACGCTATCGTGGCGAGCTTCCATACTAGTGTTTATTACTGGCGTTACTATCAAGGGTCTCGGCAAATGCGTTAGCGTCGCGTTCGATGCCTGCGGTGTACTTCTTCCACGCGCGTTCTTCCCATATCTCTACTCGGTCAGCGACGCCAGCGATAACTGCTTTTTCTTTGATTGAGGCAAAAGACTTCAGGTGCTCGGGAACAAGCACCCGGCCAGATCGATCAACCTCAACTTCGGAAGAACCGGCAAGAAAAAGGCGCGCAAGACCGCGCCGTGCCGCGCTCCCATTTATTTCAGCCGCATAGGTTCGTGCCTCCCTCTCCCACGCCTTGCGAGAGTAGAGGTACAAACAATTATCAAGGCCGCGCGTCACAACGACGACACGGCCAAGGTCCTTTCTGAATTTCGATGGAATCGAAATCCTATTTTTTGGATCAAAAATGTGAATATATTCTCCGAGAAACATAGTGACTGACGGCTAATCGGTTGGGGAATAGGCCACCACTCCCGCTTCCCACTCTACTAGCCATCAGTGAAGTATATCCCACTCCTCCCCACCACCCTATCTTAGTTATCCACACCTGTACAAGGGATTGACACGGTGTTTGTATAATGTTACTGATTACACTGGAACGCTGGTTCTCTCGCTTCTATCCCCTCAACCAAACTGGAGTAAAGTCATGCCAAAAGATACTGCCTCTGCGAAAGTGGTTCGGAAAAAAGGGCCGAAAAGAAAGCTTCCAAAAATCTACGATAAGTTAACCAGGATTGCCAAGGAACTCTCGAAGAAGCCGAACTCAGCCGTCGAGCAAATCTGCGACACTCTACTGGCTGATCTCGATCTCCTCTGTGCGGCTGTCAGGGTGAATGACAAGGCAATCACCAGCCTTCCGAGAGTGTCTACCCATCCCCGACCCAACAAGGAACCATTTGGCGGCACATATGTCGGCTTTGGCCTCGGCGAAGGCTGGCTCAATCTTGGCTTCTTAGAAGGAGCCGTTGCTGGAGCTCTCGAAGCACGCTTTGGAAAGATGTCCGCTGACTACCACGCAGATAAGCCTCGCGCGTTCAAGACCATGGGAGCGGAAGGAATTGCTGTTGGCGGCGTTTACGTGACGAAGAAGAATGGCACTTATGAAATCGAACTCGCGCACACATTTTTCGTGAGGAAACGGGTTGAACCCACCTGATCGATTGCGCCGCCTCAGAGCCGTTCGGCTTTGTCGGGCGGTTTCTGTTTTTATACAAACGAATTTTACTGATTCACTACTTCTTTGAGACGAGCGATGACAAAATCGCGCGAGAGACCGGCGAGGAACCATCCTGCCTTGGGGCCGGAATCGCGATTGAGAAATACGCGATATATCGCTTGGAACAATTCTTTCGGTTCTATGGGAATTTCTGTCTTGAGCTCATGGAGACGTAAATGGAGCTCTTCTCCCGAACGTTCCGCGCTCCCAAAAAAATCGGCGAGACCGGCGAGAGCTCTTTTCTGCACATCTGAAAGTTCGACGCTTGGCATCTTCTCTTGCAGTTCATATTTAAATTCTTCTGGCGCATACGCCGCGAGCCAAAACTTCGCCGACCTCGCGCGCTCCTCCAGCTTTTTAACTTCATCTTCTGTCAACTCAGCTCCCTTTGCCATTTCTGCTTCTGCCTTGAGTTCCAGATGCGGCATCTGCACGATAAACGCCACTTCACGAAATCTCATCTGCCATGGAGCAGAGAGTCCGGCGCGATTCTCCGGGAGCTCGCAGAGCGAGTACAAACGCGAGTAATCGTCCGCCTTCCCTTCCCGCACGCCAAGGGCGAGTTCGTCATACCAGTCGTAGATTTTCGGCACAGACTCTCCCGAAGGGTCCACGTCAATCTGCTCGCGAATATCTTTGCCGATGAGCGCGAGGCGGAATATTTCTGTAGGAAAGAGGTCGCATATATCTTTGGCACTACTCCCGCGACCTTTAGAGGAAGACATCTTCTTCCCGCCGACGAGGAAGAATTCGTACGGTATATCAAACGGCGGTTCGTAGCCGAACACTTCACGCGCGATATGGTTCGCGACGTCCCGGGAGCCTCCCTTTGTTGAATGGTCCTTTCCTCCGCCCTCAATATCAACGCCCTGGGCTATCCATTTCGCCGCCCAGTCAACCTTCCAGAATAGTTTCGCCGCACCACTCCACGGCGCGACGCGCCCCGCGTAACCACAAGGTACGCACTCGTCCGGAGAACGGTCGCAGGTGTACGCAACGGTCTCACCGTCAAAATCATACGTACGAGTCGTCATTATTTTTCCGCATTTCTCACATACGATTGAAACGGGTAGCCATGACTCATCCTTCGCGGAACCGGAGACTTCTTTCAGGATTCTACGAATGTCGTCCGCGCGTTCAAGCGCTTTTTTGATAAATTCATCCATCTTCCCAGAGCGGTAGAGTTCAGTCGCTCGATAATAACGCGGGGAGAAACCGGCCTTTTTATGCACGTCAATAAATTCTGCACCAAAATATTCGGCGTAATTCGCGAAGCCGGGTTCGGGGCTCGGTACGGTATACAGTGGTTTCCCGAGATGTTCCCTAAACTTTTCCTCATCAAGATACTCTGGTACGGAATCAAACGGATCAAAATCGTTAAGTTCGAAGTGGAACTCCTGCGCGATACCATATTCTGCAAGTACCTCAGAAATGAGGCCGTGCACGGCGACGCCGCGCATGCTCCCAACGTGCGCGCGGCCCGAAATAGTTTTTTCATCGCGAATAACAAACGTCTTGCCGTCGCGCGGTGTGCGCGTACCTCGTATCTCGCTTGCTACCCGATCGACCCAAAGCATGGGCTTATCGTACCATTATGTTCCCTAGGCTACCTTCTCTATCGTGTAGGTCTGTTTGCCCGCGGGAGTCTCAAAGGTGAAAACGTCACCTTTCTTCTTTCCCATCAGCGCGGCCCCGAGGGGAGAGACGTGCGAGAGTTTCTTCACGCGCATGTCTGCCTCCTCGCTTCCGACAATGATATATTCATGAACATCATCGTTCCCTTCTTTTTTTATTGAAACTTTTGAATTGAAGCTGACCTCGCTCTTTTTCTTGCCGTTGGTATAAATCTTCGTGTACTTCACCAACTCCTCAAGTTTCTTGATGCGCTCCTCGGTCGCCGCTTGCAGATCGCGCGCCTCCTGATACTCGGCGTTCTCCGAGAGGTCGCCGAGCGCCCGCGCATACTCCAGGTTTTTCGCTATTTCGGTGCGACGCACCGTCTTCAGGTGTTCCAGCTCTTTAATCATCTCATCAAACTTTTCTTGCGAGACGACGATATCTTGCGTATCGCTCATAGTGATGCTGGCATTGTACGTGAGTGTTGTTATTGTGCAAGCGCTGTTGCGGCGTCACCAAGATAAGGAGAGTTTTCGGCGTATAGAGAACTGAAGAATTCGCGCATGGCTTGCGTCGCTTGGCCCCCTGTACCAACCGGCCCTCTTTCAAGCACGACAACGAATGCGTACCGCGGGTTTTCATATGGGAAAAATCCCTCAACCCATGAATTGACATATTGGTTGTGCGTACCCGTTTCGGCCGTACCAGTCTTAGCCGCAACGCTTACATACGGGAGATTCAGAGCGCCGGCAATCGCGCTCGTCACCGCTTGCCGCATACCCTCGCGCGCGACCGCGAGCGCTTCGGCGCTCGCGGAGACGGTTGTGTATGACGGCGTCGTGTCCGCAGACAACGTCGGAGTGAACCCCTCGACCAGACTCGGGGTAAAGAGTTTCCCCCCACTGGCGAGGGCGGCGACCGCCCGAACCATTTGTATCGGCGTCACCTGCATGGAGTATTGTCCAATAGCCGTAAAATAAGTGTCTCCAAGATACCAGGGCTCGTCATACGTTGCCTTCTTCCATGCGGGGGTTGGGATGAGCCCGTCCGCTTCTCCGTGCAAATCTATCCCTGTTGGGCTCCCGAGACCGAACTGACGATACCAGTATTCAAGCCGGTCAATGCCAAGTCCTTTTTGAGAGCCGAATCCTCCGCTAATCTCATAAAAAAACACGCTTGAAGACCACGCGAGAGCTCCTCTCACATCCATAGCGCCAAGCTCTTTCCAACTTCTAAAGATGAATTTTTTGCCTGGATTATACGGATCCGGCAATGAGATGAACCCGGGGTCATTGATGATTGTAGTCGGTGTGATAATGCCGTCGGTAAGGGCTCCGGCGGCAACGAATGGTTTTACGATAGACCCGGGAGCATAGACGCCACTCACGGCATGGTTGAGAAACGGACGTCCCGGATCCGCGGCATACGCGGCGATAATTTCAGGAGAACTGTCATTCGCAATAACGTTCGGGTCGTAACTCGGATAGGAGACCATTGCGCGCACCGCGCCAGTATCCACCAACATGATAATGCCGGAGCCGGCGATAAATCCTTTGCTCTGCACCGTCTGCGCAATCGCGCGCGCAAAGAGTTCTTGTATCCGTGCGTCAATTGAAAGTCTTAAGGCCTTCCCGCTTTCTGCGGCAACGACGGTGCCACCCGAACGAACTTTGCCGAACGCATCTTTTTCGGTGAGTATCACGCCGTTCTTCCCGGCAAGAAGCGAATCATAGGCCGCTTCAATGCCAGCAACACCCTTCTCGGTCGTGTCGTAGTAAATCCCTTTCGCATCTTTCTTCGGGTACGAGACGTATCCGATGACCTGACCGAGAGAAGGCACCGGGTAATTGCGTCGTGTGACGCCCTGACCGTCGTCAGGCGAGTCGTCCGGTTGTTCTACATTTTCGGCAAGAATGACTCCCTGGAAGTCCGTGATGACCCCGCGCGAGGAGAAGAGCGTTGTGACGCTCAGACTGTTGTTATCGCTTAAAGAGGCAAAGCTCTCGCCATCAGTGACCTGCAGGCTCCAGGCGCGAGCGGTAAGGACAAAAAATAACAGGGCGAGCACCGTTGCGAGATAAAAAAACATCCTGTGTGAAAGAGGTTTCTCAAGCCTTCCTTCAAAGCGCGCCCGATCAAATGCCGGGACATTTGACGAATCAAGAAATATCTCGTCCGGAGCAATTTCCGGATCCCGTCGTCTAGCGATTTTCCACTTCATTCTCCGATAATACTCGCCTTTAGTCGACTACGCACGAGAAATGCGCTGACCGTTGCGAGCGCCCCTGAGAGCGTAAAGAGCGGCAGTGCCTGAGCGTGAGGAGCGTAATAGAGCACATCGACAAAAAGGCCTGCGGCAAGCGGTAGGAGCGGCTCAGAAAACGAAAGGGCAAGCGCAAGAAAGGCGGTCAGTGGCCACGGAAACAGTGCGGCAGAAACAAACGTGAGGAATGTGTATACGCCTCGCATCATGGTAAGAGGGCCCCAAGATCACGCACAGCAACCCACGAAATTGAAAAAAGATTTACCGCCGACATGATATGCAGAGTAAGCGAAGAAGACGACGGGCTGTTGTCAATACGCGTAACAGCTCCGACGACCAGCATGCCCGGACCCGGCGCGAACACGGTATCACCGACAGCAACACCAGCGAGGCGCGAAACGGACGCGCTCATTGCCCCGGCTCCTTCTCCCGTGATAGTAATCGGCACGTGTGCCTGACCGACCCAGCCGTCCACGACCATCCCATGAGCAGAAAAGAGCGTTACTCGCGAGAAGTCAGTGAGAACCTCCGAGACGACGCCGAGCGGCACCCCGCCTTCACCGAAGGCTCTCATGCCGAGCGTGATACCGTTTTCTGACCCCTCGGAGAGCACCAGCGTATCGTACGGACTCTCCGGTGGGCGCGCGACAACCCCCGCGACTATCCCCTCGCGGACGTCGTCACCCAGGCTAGAGATACTTCCTACTTTTTCTCGTAGCGTCTGGTTCTCGCTCATCAGCGCGGCGTTCTCACGTGTCAACTTTTCATTTTGTAGAGCGAGCGCGGCAGTATCCCTGAAACTGCTAAAAAACGCTTGGCGCACCTCCGTCGTCGCATCTGCAACTCGGAATAGCGGCGTGAACATCTTCAAAAAAAGATTCGGGGCAAGAAGACGAAAGAGGAGTAAGAAAATAACCGCAACAAGCGCAAGCGCCCCCCACGAAATCTTCGTGGACGAAAATAGCGCGTTACGCCTCGCTAAGAGTGTCTTCTTCATCGACGAAAAAATCTTCGTAGGGAGCCGGGTTCTCTGTCACGATGCCCGCTCCGCGTACGACGGCAGAGAGAGGGTCCGGCGCGACCCTCACCGGCACCCCGAGCATTTTCGCGAGTATCTGCGGCAATCCTCGCAAAAGCGCGCCTCCGCCGAAAACCGTCACCCCGCGTTCGAGCACGTCTGAGAGAAGCTCGGGCGGCGTCGCCTCAATAACCTCTTTCATAGCGTCCATAAGCGCGTCCAGAGGGGGGGTAATCGCTTCGCGAATATGCGCGTCCGTAAGTGATATTTCCCGCGGCAATCCGGTCGCAAAGTCGCGTCCGCGCACGCTCCTAGAGAGCGTCTCGGAGAGCGGCGTAACCGCGCCTATCGCTATCTTGACGTCTTCGGCTGTGCGCTCGCCGATACCTAGCTTGAATTCGTTCCGTACGAAATCAATGATGGCATCGTTGAAACGGTCGCCGGCAACGTGCGAGCTCTTAGATGCGACCACGCCGTTGAGCGCAACGACGGCGATATCGGTCGTCCCACCGCCAATATCGAGCACCATCGTCCCGAGAGCCTCGGCAACCGGCAACTTTGCGCCGATGGCGCCGGCGACCGGTTCTTCTAAAATAATCGCTTCGCGCGCGCCGGCGTTCTTCGCCGCGTCGCGCACGGCTCGACTTTGCACGTTGGTTACTCCTGTCGGCACCCCTATCACGACCCGCGGACCAAAGAGTCGCATGCGACCGTCCTGTGCTTTATTGATGAGATAGGTCAGCAACTCTTCAGTCACCTCGAAGTCTGAGATGACGCCGTGCGAGAGAGGGCGCACGACACGGATGTGCGCAGGAGTCTTGCCGAGCATCGTTTTCGCCTCCTTCCCCACCGCAACAACCTGGCGCGTCTTGTCATTGATCGCAACGACCGAGGGCTCATTGATGACGACTCCCTTACCGCGCACATAGACGAGCGTATTTGTGGTCCCGAGATCAATAGCGATGTCGTTGCTGAAGAGCAGATTTTTTGAGAATCGCGGCATAAAATAGGCGCTAGGCTTTAGGCGCTAGCGTTGACACGAGTTTGGTGCGCTGGATTTTTTCAACCATGCCAGTCGCCCGACTTACTACTTCAAACTCGCCTGTCGCCACGGCATCTTTACCGACGACAATGCGCTTCGGGAGCCCGAGAAGATCGCTCTCGGCAAATTTCTCGCCCGCACGCAGGTCGCGGTCGTCGTAGAGAACGCTGGCGCCTTTTTTTATAAGATCTTCGTAAAGCGCATCCGCAGTCTTTGATATCTCGTCGCCCGGCTTTCCGAGCGACACCAGATGATAAGAAAAAGGCGCCACGCTCTCCGGCCAGACAAGCCCCTTCTCGTCGGCGAGCACTTCAACGATGACCCCCATGAGCCGCGTTGGGCCGATGCCGTAACTGCCCATCACTACCGGTTTACGAGCGCCTGTTTCATCTGTGTAGAGAAGACCGAGCTGTTCTGAAAAGCGAGTACCGAGATGGAAGATATTACCCACCTCAATCGCCTTCTTCTCAATCAGGTCTGCCTGATTGAGTCCGAGCTTGTCGAGGACTTGCTGATTTATGATTTCTTTATTGACCGCGATACGTTTTTCTTCATCTATATAGACCATGTCCTCGCCTGCCTCGGAAATAGTTTGAAATTCTTCGGAGAATTCGCTGAATATGCCGCCAGAGGCAAAGGTGACGTACGTTTGATCGCCCACACCGAGGCGCTGAAATACTTTTAAGTACGCGGCGCGGGCTTTGTCATAAAACATTGTGTGTTCAGCTTCGTCTTTGGAGAAAGAGTAGAGGTCTTTCATCAAAAATTCTTTTCCGCGCATGATGCCCGACTTCGCACGCAGTTCATTACGGAATTTATTTTGGAACTGGTACGCGTAGACCGGCAAGTCGCGATATGAGGAAATATGTTCCGTCATGATGCGTGTGAGCGGCTCTTCGTGCGTAATCGCGAGCCCCGTCTCGCCGCCGCTTTTGAACGATGTCTTGAACCAATTGTCCACCTTGTCGTCGTCCCACCGATCGGTGCGGCTCCAGAGTTCTTTATCTTGAAGCGCGGTCATCACGAGCTCCTGACCCCCAATCGCATCCATCTCTTCTCGAATAACCTGCACGATCTTATTCAACGTGCGCAGACCGAGCGGCAAGTAGGAATACACGCCCGCCATCTCTTTATGAATATAGCCGGCGCGGACGAGGAGTTGCGCATTCTTCGCAACCTCGTCGCTCGGCGCTTCGCGCCTCGTTTTAGTAAAAAGCTTCGACTGCCTCATAGAAGCAGTATATGCCCCGTACCCTTCAAGCGCAAAAGTCGGACACCGGATGTCCGCCAAATGTGCTGAACTCGTACATGGACTTGACAAAAAGTCGTAATGTGTAGTATACTGTCCCCATAGTTCTTTGATATTCAACTTGCACGGTTTGCCATAGCAGAAAGTGGCTTATATTAGGCCTCTCCCTGCTATGGCAAACCCTCAACGCGTTTAACCTAGGGAGAATCTCATGATTAAGTGGACTATCGTCGTCATTGCTCTGGTCTCTGTTTTCTCTGCTTCATCGGCTTTCGCCAGTGACAAGAATCCAGCGACGCGTCAGTATCTGTCCGACGTACTGGGTGACCATCCTGTCCAATCGGACGATGCGACTGCCTGCTTCACGACAGCACCAACGCCCGGCGGACTAGGCACAATTATTGCTGGCCTCACGTCAAAAGGAGGGTGCAACGGCCTTGTCAGTGAAGACCTTGTGGAGGCAGAAACTCCAGAACGTCTTCTTGCAGGACAATCAGTCGTTCTGCTCCGTAAGACCAATGGTGACAGGATAGCCGTCTCCAAGAACTAAGAAAGTCCTGCACCATAAATAATCAGTTCCCTGAACCGCCCCAAACTACCGGGGCGGTTTTTATATTTGTTACATATGTATTAGCCGAGAATGCGGAAGATGTCGTTCGCCGTGACGACGAGCATGAGGACATTAACAGCCGAAGAGTGCCAAATATACTGGCCAATGCAAAAACTTGACAGAAATACTCTTATATATTATGATGGCCTCAGAAGGAGAATGGCCTTTGACTACCGGTTCACAACCAAATCCAAACCAAGGAGATACCAACATGAAAGTACGGGCATTGTTGCACACGATTGTATTATGCGTGACCTTTTCGGCGTATGCCAACCAGGCATACGCCGCCTGCGATAAAACAACCGTCTACGGACGGATTCAGACAGGATACGTCTTCCAAGACGTTGGCGTGATGGGGACAGACGAGCCCGTCTTCCAAGGCGGCGTCACCCGCTCCTGCGAAAATGGCTGGTGGTTTGACCTGTGGAATTCCACGGGACTATCCACGGAAGGAGATTACGGGCAGGCAGACGAGCGGGACTATGCAGACGAATTTGATTTCACCGTTGCAAAAAACGGCGAGATTAAGTCGCCACTCGGCAAATTTCAGTATGAGGTCTTTGCCTCGTACTACGCCCTAGCCGACCTCGATAAGTCGGGGGACGACATCATTGAACTTCACGCAGACCTGGCCCGTGAGTTCACCGTTGGCGCCGGCGACCATCGCCTATCTGTGTCGCCCTATGTGCGCGCAATAGAGTTTATTGGCGTGGGCGACATTCCTAACCAAACGATAATTCGTCCCGGCATCAAGGTAACGGTCCCTCTCACCGCCAAACTGTCACTCAAGACAGATCTTGGCATTGGGTTTGATCCCGATGCTGATACAAACATCCATCGGACGACAACGGGGCTCTACTACAACGTCAGCGACGGGCTATCCGTAAACGTTGGGGTGAAAACAGCCGAGGGAGTTAATCCAGTTGCTCTTGTGGGCTTCTCGAACACGTTCTGAGTTATCAAACAACTATCGTAAATGGCCGGCGCTAATAGCCCGGCCATTTTTGTAATTTTGGTTACACAGGACTGCTGTATTAACCGAGGATGCGGAAGATGTAAAACGCCTGAGCAAGGGTAGTCCTTGCTCAATACATAGGACTGTCCTATGTATTAGCGGAGGATGCGGAAGAGGTCATTGGCGGTGACGACGAGCATGAGTAGGATGAGAAATACGAAGCCGATGCCGTTGACTGCGCGCGCGACACTAGTCTTAATCGGACGGCGGATGACGCTCTCAATAATCACGAAAAGGAGCCGTCCGCCGTCAAGCGCAGGAATCGGAATGAGATTAATGATTGCGAGATTAATAGAAATAATCGCCATGATGGAGAGCAAGTATCCAACGCCCTGCAGGGATGCTGAGCCGACGACGCCCGCGATGCCGACGGGTCCCGCAACCTGCGAGAGATCAGCTGAGAGAGTGAATATGCTGAGGAAGAAGTGCCCGAGCCCAGCTGCAGTCAGCACGGTAGCGCCCCACGTGAGGCGCGCGCCGTCTGTGAGTGCCTCTCCAAACGAGAGCGGAACGACGCCGATAGTCGCAACTTCTATCCCGAGCGCATAGCGAGCCGAGTCGGCAATCGCGACGCCCGCAGCGGGCGTCGCGACTACGGTCCGCTTGTCACCGCCGCGCATCACCGTGAGTTCTATGGGAGCGCCGCCGCCCTCTGCAATAAACGCTGAAAAACTTTTTGGCAAGGGAACACTTGTGGTGAGTCCCGTCGAACCAATCGAGGCGTGCCACTCACCTCTCGCGCTTTTTGCACTCAAGATGGAGTCCCCCGGCATGAGTCCAGCGACAGACGCGGGCGACTCGCTGAGCACCACTGCCACGGCAAGTTCGGTATTGTGCGCCACCTGTATTTCATCTGCCGAGAGAGCGCGCGGCGTCCCAGCGATAAGCGCACCGGTAATGAGTACGTAGGCGAAAAGCAGATTCATCGCGACACCGGCGACAAGTACCAGTGCTTGCAAAATACGCGGGCGATTAGTGAATGCGCGCGGGTCCCTGATCTCTTCCCCCGCTGACTGCGCGCCATTTTCTCCGAGAATCTTCACGAAGCCGCCGAATGGTAGCCAGTTGAGAGTGTAGAGTGTGTCGCCCGCCTTCGCGATAATCATCGCCCGAGGAGGATATCCGAGACCAAATTCGTCAACGCGCATACCCGAGAGTTTCGCGGCAACAAGGTGCCCAAACTCGTGCACCACGATAAGCGCGACAATGACAACAACAAAAATTAAAATGGTCATCGTTCCATCTACTGGGCTATTTCTGACTCTTTTCGCTCGAGTATCCTGAAAAGTGCGTCGTTGCCGGCGTCGATGAGCTTCTGCAACTCTTCTTTATCGCGCCTCGCTTGATCTTCGCTCATGCCCTCTTTCTCTAGCGCATCAATTTCCTTAATCGCATCGGTGCGGTGCGAGCGGAGCGTCACTCTCGCCTGCTCGGTCTTATCGCCGGCAATTTTCGTGAGTTGTTGTCGTCGTTCAGAGGTAAGTTCGGGGAACGAGACTCGAAGCCCCTGATCGTCAGTTGAGATGCCGACGCCAAGATCTGCGTCCGTAATCCCCTTCTCTATTGCCTTCAACAGTCCGTTGTCCCACGGAATAATGCGCAATGTTCGCGGGTCCTCGACCGATACGGACGCGAGTTCTCGGAGCGGTGTGCGGGCACCGTATGCCTCTGGCTTTACTGCGTCAAGGAGAGTCGGGGTCGCCCTCCCGGTACGCACGCCGGAGAGCTCACGCACAAGCCACTCTTCGGTCTCTTTACTATTCGTCTTTAATTTAGAAAAATCGTATGCCATGAAGTAGTTGGTAGGTTATAGGTAATAGTTTATAGCAAATTCCGAGGAATCACTAGTGAGAGGTGCTCCATAATCATACGCACCGGTGCGCTACGGTCGTAGAGGTACCCGCGCAGAGTTGCGATATCCGACAAGAGTGCCGTATTTCCTGCCGAAGTCAGACTTCGGTAAGCCACTTGCTCGATGCCGTTTACGATAGCTATCGCCTCCTCGCGATTCTCTCTCTTCTCTTCTTCGTCCTTCCCGCTGGTCAATTTTTTAATAATCGCGCTCCGCTTCTCCTTACTCGCGG
Source organism: uncultured Candidatus Saccharibacteria bacterium (assembly GCA_964349555.1). GTDB lineage: Bacteria > Patescibacteriota > Minisyncoccia > Phycocordibacterales > Phycocordibacteraceae > C7867-001. Next base: position 113,191 of record CAYGGK010000001.1, on the reverse strand, counting down.
CAAGAAATTGCTTTGCAACTTCTGGAATTTCTTGTCGTCCCGAGTCCAGTCGAGGGACTGCACTTCTCAAGACTTGCATGCGCGACCTTAACGTGGGAAGCAGAGACCCCAGAGTCGGAAGCACAAGGAACATATAGGTTCCTTGTGGTGGTTCCTCAAAGAGTTTTAGAAGCGCATTCTGCGCTTCGTGATACGCGCGACTTGCGGCAATAATCACTACTTTGTGTTCGCCTGCGAAAGGTGCGCTCGCGGCGAGCTCCGTTACTCGCCGCGCGTCCTCAACCGAAAAGAGCCCGTAGCGCAAAACGACGACGTCCGGGTTCCCCTGTATCTTAATTTTCAACTCTTTTTCGGCCCACGCTTCGGCCGCTCGTATCCCCTCCTCTGCTTCCGCCTCTACTACAAACGCGTGATTTCTCATTGTTTTGCGAGGATGCTTTTTTGGTAGGTGTCCAGGTGCTGGAGCGCGACGCCGGTTCCGCGCGCCACACAAAAGTACGGATCTTTCCCAAGCTTGGCGACGACGCCGGTGCGGCGATATACGAGCTCGGACATTTGACGGAGTTGGGAAGAGCCCCCTGTGAGAATAATGCCGTTGTCAATAATATCAGCGGCGAGCTCCGGCGGCGTGTCCTGAAGCACCTTGCGTATCGCCTGTGTCATCTCGCGGAGCTCTCGCGCTATCGCCTGCACAAGCTCGTTTGTTGAGATCTCAACCGTGCGCGGCAGACCGCTCATGAGGTCGCGTCCTTTGACCGCCATGGAGAGTTCCTCGTTCATCGGCACGGCGGCTCCGACCCTTATCTTCAGCTCTTCGGCTGTTTTCCCGCCTATGGCGAGATTGTGGTGTTTTTTTACGTGATCAATAATCGCGTGGTCCAGGCGGTCGCCCGCACACTTCACACTTGTTGAGGCGACGATACCGCCGAGAGAAATCACCGCAACATCTATCGTTCCGCCGCCGATGTCCACGACCATGTGCCCCATCGCTTCGTGAATAGGAATACCCGCGCCAATGGCGGCGAGTATCGGCTCCTTCACCACGTACGCATTCTTGGCTCCGGCCTTAAGCGCCGCTTCAATGACGGCGCGCTTCTCGGTTGATGTCACCCCCGCGGGGACGGAGATCAACACGGTCGGCTTGAACGGGTTTCTGCCGAGCGCCTTTTTCATAAAATAGCGGAGCATTGCCTCGGTGATACGGTAGTCTGCGATAACGCCGTCCTTCATCGGACGATACGCAATAATATCGTCGGGAGTCTTGCCGATCATGTTCTTCGCTTCCATTCCTATAGCGAGTATCTTGTTGCCGCCACGCCTGCCGTGCGTCTTACTCGCGGCGACAACCGAGGGTTCATTGATAATGACTCCCTTCCCGGGCACGAAAACAAGCACATTGGTCGTGCCGAGATCTATACCGAGCTTGGGAGAGAAGAAAGACATAGACGCATCATAAGTGGTACGATACTCCCATGCAAGGAGAGATGAATTTCGTGATTGACGGCGGGAAGAAGCTCTCGGGGGTGGTGGAGACGAGCCGGTCTAAAAACGGCGCCGTCGCCCTCTTGGCCGCCTCACTCCTGAATGCGGGCCGCACGACGCTTAAAAACGTTCCCAAAATTGAAGAGGTTAATCGCCTCATAGAAGTTCTCCGCTCGATAGGCGTCTCGGTAGAGTGGCAAGGGTCAAGCGTCGTCATACAGCCGCCCGAAAAAATTTCAATTGATACCATCGACCATGTTGCGGCGACCAAGACACGCAGTATCTTGATGTTCATCGGTTCGCTTGTGCACGTATTCAAAACATTTGAACTTCCTCAATCGGGCGGCTGTACGCTCGGACTCCGTTCGGTACGACCGCATCTCTGGGTACTTGAAAAATTCGGTGTCACTATCGAGACACTCGTCGACCGTTACCGAGTAACCCGCGACGTGCTCACGAGCGCAACCGTCATATTATATGAAGCGAGCGACACGGCGACCGAGAACGCTCTCCTCGCGGCCGCGCGCATCCCTGGCGAGAGCACCATTAAATACTGTTCGGCCAATTATGCGGTACAGGAACTCTGCGGCTTCCTCATAGCGCTTGGCGTGCGTATCGAGGGAGTCGGCACGAGCACCCTTGTCGTTACGGGTGTCGAGGAGATACGGAAAGATATCGAATACGCGGTCGCCGAAGATCCGACCGATGCGATGTTTTTTATTACGGCCGCCCTTGTGACTGGAAGCACGCTTACTATTGCGAAAGCGCCCATTGAATTTCTCGAGGTGGAACTCTTCGTACTCGAGAAAATGGGAGCGCGCTTTACCGTTACCGACGCGGGAGTATCAGAAAATGGTATCACCAAGCTCGCTGACATTCACCTTGAGGCGTCCGAGCTCGTCTCCTTCCCGGAAAAAATTCATGCGCGGCCCTACCCCGCGCTCAACATCGACAACTTGCCGTTCTTCGCGGTCATCGCGACCCAGGCCGTAGGCACGACGCTTATCCATGATTGGTCGTACGAGAAACGCGCCATTTACTACACCGAGCTTGACCGCCTTGGAGCGAGAACGGTCCTGCACGATCCTCATCGCATCTCGATTGAGGGGCCGACGCACCTCAAGGCCGCCGAGGTCATCTGCCCGCCCGCGCTCCGTCCAGCGACCATCATTCTCGTCGCCATGCTTGCCGCTAAGGGGCGCTCGATGCTCCGCAACGTCTACAGCATCAACCGCGGCTACGAAGATATCGTGAGTCGCCTGAAGCGCCTCGGCGCCTCAATAGAAGTCTCCTCATAGGCGACTCTGCTAAATCACATGAAGTCTATTCACGAATTGGTCCCCGATATACGAAAAAAGGCGGAAGAAGCGCCAAAGGGACGAAAACGCCAGACCGAGCGCGGCGAGCTGATGCGTTTCTTTTTGCGCCATCTGAATTATTCCCGCAAACACGACGGTCTCGCGCCGATGACGATGGCGCACCTCGGCACGGTCCTTGAGAAGATACCGACGCAGGACTTGTATTATTTAAAAAGCGTCTGCAGTCAGGCAAAAAATTTCAGCAAAAAATTCTGGTGGGAACTCGACCCGACAAAACATTAACCCCAATAAAAAAGGCCCGCAAGGTTTTACCTTGAACGGGCCCCGATGTCTGCCGCCGCAAATTAGCGTGGTTTTTGTTTTTTTGCCAGTTGCGGCTTGTAATGCACGAGATGTTTCTCCTTGCCGCCCTTCATCTTCCAGAGGTACACACACTTGTCGTTCTCGTGGTTAATCTTCCAACCATCCTTGATCAGTTGATCAAGTTTCCGATCGCCAGTCGAGACAGGTGACGGAATAGTCAAGAACTTCGGCTTTTGCGTACCGGCAAACGCAAGCGGCGCTTTAATCAGGATCTTACTCCCGACTGGAGCAACCACGACGACACCGACAAAGGGCGCCGGCGTTTCGAACGCCGCAAACCCTTCTTCCATCACGATGTCCTTTTTCTGTGCGTTCATTACCGACATGCGATGTACGGCGGACGAGGTATTCGCGGTGGGGTGGAAGTCAACATAGAGGAATTTCCTTCCATCAGCCAACCTCTTCTCCCAGATCTTGACGTCAGCAATGATCTTTTTCCCGAGAAGCCTGGTCGGTTCTGCGTCGTGAACAAAGAAGTTCACCACACCGCCCTTAACGCTCTGGGCAAATCTAACGAACCTCTGGGGACCCGCGTCGGAAGGGTAACTTCCTTCGTTTGCTGTCTCTGGCACTGTAATTTCAATTACACCGCCCACCCACAACATCTTCCGTTCAAGAACGGTGAAAGGTGACGAAGCCGCCAAAGCGGCACTTGCGTTCGACATGTTCAGCCCCCTACTTCAATGCCCTGACCAAGGGCGGATACGGTCTGCTTTTATGATATACCATAGATTTATATTTGTCAATACTTTTGAATAGACCCATATATGTGCTGTAATTCGTTGAATGAAAGAAATTGTGCAGGACGGTGCGCCCATACTGCGGGAAGTCGCGAAACCGGTGCCGGAGAATCTCTTCGGCTCGCCGGAGCTCGTGCGCCTGGTTAACGACATGAGCGAAGCGCTTGACCGCTCCCCGGAAGGGGTCGCTATCGCCGCGCCACAAATAGGCGTCTCATATCGCGTGTTCATCGTGCGCAAAGACAGAACTCTTCCCCCGCCTAAACCTACCGAGGGCGGCCCTCGGTATGAAGTGCTCCCTCCTGAAGTGGAGGTGTATGTGAACCCTGAGATTGTAAAAACCTCGCGTAAAAGAGCGACTACGGACGAAGGGTGCCTCTCGGTGCACGGCGTCTACGGCACAACAAAGAGACACGAGCGTGCCACTATCAAGGCGAGGCGCATTGACGGCTCTCACTTTCAACGCGGCGGCGGCGGGCTCATGGCGCAGATATTTGAACATGAGGTGGATCATTTGAACGGCATTCTCTTTACCGACCACGCGACACATCTTATTCGTATCCCGCATGGGCTGGCGCACTCGTTCGCCTACTTCGGCACGCCGAAGGTCGCGAGCGACACGCTCGTTCTTCTCATAGAGCGCGGATTCGTGCCCTCGGTCGTCGTCACCTCTCCAGACGCTCCGAGAGGCCGAGGTCTCGCTCTCACTCCCTCAGAAACGAAGACTCTCGCCCTCGAGCACGACATTCCGGTCATGACTCCAGAAAAGCTGGACTCAGAGACCATTAGGACGATTGGCGCACTCGGATGCGACTACGCCCTCGTCGTCGCTTATGGGAAAATATTTCCCGAGACGCTTATAGACGCATTCCCGAGCGGCGTCCTAAACGTGCATTATTCGCTTCTGCCGAAATATCGAGGAGCAACACCTCTCGAAACTGCTCTTCTCGCGGGAGAAAGTGAAACGGGAGTGACGATACAGAAAATGGCAAAAGAACTCGATGCAGGCGACGTGCTCGCGCAGGAGGCGACACCTATCAGGCCAGATGAAACTGTGCGAGAACTTCGGCCTCGTCTTGTCGAGATGGGCGCGAAGCTTCTTGTTGAAACGCTCCCGGAATATTTGGAAGGAAACCTCGCGCCGACTCCGCAGGACACTTCGCAGGCAACGCGCGCGTATAAAATCAAAAAAGAAGACGGTCTTCTCTCGCTTGACGCTCCCGCCGAAGAGAATTGGAACAAGTATCGCGCCTATGCTGACTCTATCGGCACGTATTTTTTTGAAAATGGGAAACGCATAAAAATTACTGAGGCGTCTTTCAAGAATGGAAAATTCGTTATTGAGCGCGTCATCCCTGAAGGCAAACGCGAGGTTGATTATAAAAAGCTGGCTTGATATGCTTCTGCCATTATGACTACACATACAAAAGAAGGTGAGAAGGTACCGGAAGTCGTGTTCAAGACGCGAGTGCGGGATGAATCGGTCGGTGGAGAGAACCCATACCGATGGCAGGACATTACCACAGACGACGTCTTCAAGGGCAAAAAGGTGGTTGTCTTCAGCCTGCCGGGCGCCTTTACGCCCACCTGCTCCTCGACGCACCTCCCGGGCTTTGAGGTGGCGTATGACGAGTTTAAGGCATTAGGTGTTGACGAAGTCTACTGCCTCTCGGTCAATGACGCCTTTGTTATGAAGCAGTGGGCGGACAAGCAGGGCGTGAAGAACGTGAAGATGCTTCCCGACGGCAATGCCGCGTTCACACGCGGGATGGGAATGCTTGTAAAAAAAGAGAACCTTGGCTTCGGCGAGCGCTCATGGCGCTACTCAATGTTTGTGGAAGACGGAGTTATCAAAAAGCTTTTTATCGAACCCGGATATGTGGACAACTGCCCAGACGACCCATTTGAGGTTTCTGGCGCCGGTACGATGCTTTCCTATCTGAGGACCTAACGACCGAAACGCAACATCCGCTTGAGCGCCGCGCCACCGTACCTAAAGAGTCGGCGGGCGCGACCGCGTGAACGTCGTATCTCGGCCTCGAGCTCACTGCGGACCTTATCGGCCGCGCTCTCGGGCGTCGGCTTCACCGCTTCGGCATGAAAAACGTTGTCGTTTATCACAAGCCTCGCGACGAGCCGGCAGGGTTCTGACGAGCGTCCTTCCGGCGGCGCCTCCTCTATCTCTATCTCCAACAACGCACGGTCGCCGTCCTTCCCAAGAAGACGGAGCGGCGCCGCGAGCTTCTTCTCAATCAGCGCTTCAGTTTCTGGGGAGAGCTTGTACTTCGTCGCCCTGATCGTGATGTTCATGATTGGCTCTTTTTATAAAACTAGCGTTTGCTCCACTGCTTTGCTTTGCGAGCCTTGACGAGACCGGGCTTCTTGCGTTCCTTGGCGCGCGAGTCGCGCTTGAGAAAATGCGCGGCCTTTAATACCTTGCGCGTATTCGGTTCTACCTTGATAAGAGCGCGGGAGATAGCGTGACGAAGCGCGTCGGCCTGTGCCGCGATACCACCTCCTTCGACATGCGCAGTCACTTGGTAATTCTCGGCGCTCTCCGCTGTTGAGAGCGCTTCTTCGGCTATTTTCGCGCGTAGATCTGTCTTGAAATAATCCTTTAGATTCTTGCCGTTAACCATGACGCTCGACTTTGGCGCGACACTCATGCGTACCGTTGCGATTGCGGTTTTGCGGCGCCCGACTGCAGTGATGAATTTTGTTGCCATATCGTACCGTTATGCGTTGACTACCAGATTCTTCATGCGCGGCTTGCGTAGTTTGTTGCGCGGAATCATGCCGTCAACGGTCTTCTTTACGACCTCGGCGATGCCCTTCTTCGCGATCATTTCCTCCATCGTCATGGAGTAGAGGCCTCCCGGGTAGCCGGTGTACCGCGTATACACCTTCCCTTTCGTACGGCGCGCAGGCAAGTGTAGCTTGCTGGCATTGTTGACCGTAACGGTGATGGGGACCGCTTGGTTTTTCGCGAAGTGAACCGAGCGCTTGCCGAGCAGCGCGTGCGCCGCCTCGCTCGCCACTCTCCCGAGCGTACGGTCAGTCGCGTCGATGAGGTGCTCGGTGTGGGTCGGCTTCGTGTTGAGGGTCATAAGATATGAATACTAGGTAAAAGAGATATATGCAAGCTTGCGGGCATCATTAAACCCGCGCTTCGTACGCTTCACGACACGCGTGTACCCGCCGTCTCTCTTGGTGTACCGAGGCCCGATTGAATCAAAGAGTTTCTTTACCGCCTCCTTATCGCCGAGACGCGTTTGGGCGAGCCGGCGACTCGCGAGCGTATTTTTCTTCGCGTAGGTTACGAGTCGCTCAACAAAAGGGCGCAGTGCCTTCGCCTTTGCCTCGGTCGTCGAGATACGCTCCTCGAGAACAAGAGACCGCGCGAGCGACTTTATAAGCGCCCGGCGTTGGCCGGCCTTTCGGTGGAATGTCTGTCCTTTGGTGGTGTACGCCATATCAGTTTAAAATCACAACTTTAATCGGATTTTAAGGTGAGGCCGTGACCGGCGAGCGCAACTGAGATTTCTTCAATCGCCTTCTCTCCTATCCCATCAAGCTCCTTGAGCGCGCTCGCAGTTTTTCTGGCGAGACCAGCCGCGCTCTTGATGCCCGAATCTTCAAGAGCGGACGTCACACGAGCTGGAAGGCCGAGCTCCGCAACCTTGATCTTCCCGCCGGAGACGGCACTTCCCTCCGCAGAGGTACTTTCAGCGGAAGGAGAAGCGCTTTCTTGGAATCCTATAACCGCCTTCAGTTGGTGGATCATTGTCTCGATCGACTTCTCCAAAGCTTCGCGCGGGGCGATGGTGCCGTTCGTTTCAATAAGGATACGCAGGCGATTGAAGTCGGTGCGGTCTCCGACACGCATGTTTTCTACCTCATAATTGACGCGGCGAATCGGCGTGAACGTCGCGTCAAGCGCGATGGTGCCGATGTCCACCTTGTCCTTGGTGAGCGCCTCACGCGCGACATACCCGAGACCGCGCTCAATCGTCGCCTCCAGCTCTAGACTCGCCTTTCCGGAGAGGTCACAGATGTGCTGTTCGGGATTCTTTATTTCAACTTGACTCGGACACTTGAAGTCTTTCGCGGTTATCTCGCCTGAACCCTTCGCGACGAGCGAGACGGTCTGCGGCTCATCGCCGTGGAGAACGAAATGCACGCGCTTCAAATTCAAGAGAATTTCCATAACCGTCTCGCGAGAACCTTCTATCGTACTGAACTCGTGCGGGACGCCCTCAATCTTCACCTGCGTGACGGTCGCGCCGGGAAGCGAAGAGAGAATAATGCGGCGAAGACTGTTGCCAAGAGTGTGGCCATAGCCCGGATACAGAGAATCTATTTCGTACACGCCCTGCAATCCTTCTTCAGAAACAATACGGGGCTTACTGGGTAGGGTGATGTGGTATTCCATAACGCAATCGTAGTTACCAATTAATAAAACAATGAATAAAAACTACCTCGTATAGAACGAGAGCACCGACGCAAGATCGCCCGCCACGTCGGAGGAGGCGGAGGTCGGTCTCTCCTTTACCGAGCCCTCCATCTTCTTCGGGTCCCACAAGAGCCATGACGGTAGCGGGCGCTCTAGGAATCGCTCGGCGAAGCCGACAAGGACGCCGTGCTCTTTCGAACCCTCGCGCACGGAAATGCGATCTCCGACGAAGAGGGACTGCGACGGCACACGGGACTTCTTTCCATTAACCACTACGTGGCCGTGCGCGACCATCTGGCGCGCGCCACGGCGAGTCATTGCCAAGCCGAGACGCCACACAACGTTGTCCAACCGGAGCTCAAGAAGTTCGTGGAGGCGATCGCTCGGCCTCTGAGTGTGCACAGTGGCGAGCGCTTTATTCACATAATTACGGAACTGCCTTTCGGGCAGACCGTAGGTGATGCGCACCTTCTGCTTCTCCAACATCTGTTTGCCGTATTCGCTCTGGCGCCCGCGGCTGCGCTTTTTGTTTTTGGCAGAGCGATCGGCGGAAAGCGCAAACTTCTGCGTCTGCGCTTTTTCAAAGACTGACGCGCCGAGGCGCTTTGCTATTTTATATCGTGGTCCGGTAATCATAGTGTTTTATTACGCTACACCCTCCTCGGCTTCGGTGGTCGCGGGCCGTTGTGCGGTATCGGCGTTACATCCTTGATGGATTTGATTTGGACTCCCTTCCCGGAGAAAGCGCGCAATACCGACTCGCGACCTGCGCCGACGCCGCGAATAACGACGGTCGCTTCTTTAAGCCCGATCATCATGCCCTTCTCTCCGAGAAATTCACCGACCTTCGCCGCGGCATACGGTGTAGACTTTCTCGCACCGGAGAAACCGAGTGCGCCGGCGCTCGAAGAAACAATAGCATTTCCCTTTTCATCGGTGAGAATCGCTTTTGTGTTGTTGAAGGTCGCCTCAATGTGCAGAATGCCCTTCTCGAGATGGCGCTTGGTCGCCTTAGAGAGGGCGCGCTCCTTACGCCCCTGGTCGAGGCCTTTTCCACTTTTCTTGATAATACGTTTCTTTCCCATAGATTATGTTTTTTCAAGCGTACGGCGACCGGAGGTCATCGTCTTCCTCACGTTGCCACGGCGCGTGCGTGAGTTGGTCTTAGTGCGCTGTCCGCGCACCGGGAGTCCGCGCGCATGGCGGTCTCCCCGAATTGAGCGGATGTCTTTCAACCGCTTAACGTTCTGTCCTATCTCGCGGCGCAGTTCGCCCTCAATAGTGAACCCCTCGGCGAGCGAGCGAATTTTTTGTTCCTCCTCACTGGTGAGCTCGCTTCCCTTCTTGGTCGCTGGCACATTAACCTGTTTGAGGATGTCGCGCGCGCGCGTCGGCCCAATACCGAAAATAATCGGCAACGAGTACGCCAACTGCTTGTTATCCGGGATGGTGACTCCTGCGATTCTCATAGTTGTTACTGTAAAGTTTTTTGTTGATTGGTAGTGTTAGCCTTGTCGAGCTTTGCGTCGCGGATTCTTCTTATTAATACGGTACAAGCGTCCGCCTCTGCGGACGAGCTGGTCTCCCGGCTGTTGTACTTTTATTGATGCACGAACTTTCATCTTAGTATTATAGTTACCTTACGTTAATCTGCGCACTATTCTCGCCTTGCCGCCGTACGGGTCGAGAACCATATCAACCTGATCGCCTACCAAGACCCGAATACGGTGGAGGCGCATCTTCCCTGCGAGGTAGGCGAGCACGAGCGGTTTCTCCACTCCTTCCTCCTCCTCTGTCGCCTGCAGACGGACTCTAAATAATGAGTTGGGCAACACCTCTTCAACGGTACCGACCGTTGTCGTTTTAGTCTCTTCGCCGTCGCTCATTTATCTGTCGCCACCATTCTCATGCAAGTGTATTGTAAATCTAGCAGATACCCGGTATATCGTCAACGTGCTGTACGAGTCCACCACATTTAGCACTCCTCGCTGTGGGGTGAACCCCCTCAGTCAATGCTAGAAAAGCACAGGAGGTACAAGACTGATATTACTAACTTTCGTCAGACAACCACGCGCATAAAAACGAAGAAGACGAGCTTTGGGGCTCGTCCTTTGATAACTTTTTCTAGATTCTTGGGCGAAAAGTAGAGTCCTTCTTTGCCATTAAGAACATAGTCGCCCCAAGAGGCCCTGCTTACCACAACTCCTTCTTCGCCGCTCTTTTTGATACGAACGGTCTCTCCCTCTTCAAACGAAGAAGGCTGTGAACTTGCGAATCGAGCCCCAAAATGGCCGTCGACTCTTGCCTGGCGAGCGGCAAGTTTAAGCGCCTTGCTCTTTTCATAACCCATTTTTTCTGCCTCCCCTTGTTCAAACAACTAGCCATGTTTAAAATACCTTTTATTACGATAAAGTCAATCGGTCAACCGCACGGTTCAACAGATGCTTACCGAGGTTACCGAGGGTGGCCCTCGGTATTACTGGTGATTACGCGTGATCTAACAAGGTTAAACCTTGTCCTATTTCACGTTGTAGATAAGCCGTTCTGTGGCACACGCTTCGTTGCCAATCGCCCATCGTCGTGGGTACCGAGGGCGGCCCTCGGTACTTATGTAATCGGAACTAAAAAGGATTTGTGGCATCGTATAAAAATAAAGGGGCCAGCACGTGGCTGGCCCCCAATGATATCCTGCAACGCCGATGTTACGAGTCGGTGTCGGCCGCTTCAAGATCAAGCTGTCGCCGTAATGACGGCATACCCTGGTGCCTCTTCCCTTCAGCCCGCAGGATTTTTAACCAGACCGGACAGGCTGCCCCCGTATCGCGGCTAACCTCGGCAAGGATTCCCATCCTTCGCATATGGGCGACCTTGTTTTCTACGTACTCTCTCGCGTCCATTCTCTGTCCTTTCTTTCATTGTTGAGAGTCGGAAACTGGACCCCTTTCTGTCATAGACTATGGTGTGTAATTGTCAAGCTCAACCGCACTACGGAGTGGTTACTACGACTGAGATGGAGGAGGGGTCTTGAGGGAATGTCTGTCTCCAGAACGGTCGCAGGACGATAAGCGCGCGCTTGACCTCCGGGTAGCCGGACACAGCGACTTCGGCATTCGAGCGTGTCTTCCCGGCGACAGCGGCAGCGATACGGCTCGGATCAACAGTATACACAAGCGAAGCCGTACCAGAGAGCGAGAATGAGAAGGTTTCGGCATCCAAACTCAGCGTGTCAACCGTCGAGAGCGAGAGACTGTCTGCTGAAACGAGTGTGAGGTGTTCTCCCTGGTACCCGAGAGTGGTGGCTGATGATGCGATCGCCTTCGCGAGCGCCGCATTCGGAAAAACAACTGCCGTGATAGTGCCCTGCTCTTTCACGTCAACCATTCCGTCCGAAGAGGGTACGAGAGCAAGGTCTTCGTATTTCGTTGTTGCGGATCCCGGCACAAGAAGATACCCCGATGGAATCTGCGTTTGTATGTCGGCAAGAAGGTCCGGAGCGAGCGCGGTCTTTAAGGCACTACGCGCTTCTGTTTCAAGTACCGTGTCTACGACCGGAACGTTCCCAGAGGCGCCACCGGTCATCGCGCTTGTCGAGCGCGCGTACACCTTACTTGCCTCGGGCGTTCCAGCAAGACCGGGGAGAGTGAAAGATGTCGCCGCAATGTTGTACGAGTCGCCGGGTTGAGCGGCCGTGACTTTCGCTGTTATGCTCCCGGGTTTTTCGGCCGTACCGCTCGGTATGGTCACTCTGGCGGAGATTTTGAAGACGAGCCCCGCGGCAGTCGCAAAACGGGTGTTGGCAACGAGCGTTTGCGGTTTCGACTGTGTGTTGTAGATGGTGATGGTACCGGAGGCGGAAGAGTTTACGGTCTTCGTCCCGCTCCCTTTTACGCTTTGAGACGCGACCTTCTGTGCCGTTATGATTTCAAAAGGCAGAGAGCCGGTGCCCTTGTTCGCCGAGAATGAGTCTTGCACCGCGACCGAGACGGAGTTCGGCGTTACCTCGACCTTCGCGACGGAGAAGTAAAAGAGCGCGCCGATGGAGATCACGATGATAAGTGCGGCGATGCCGAGCGTCGTGTAGGGGAACCTACGCGGTTTATCGGTGGGAATCCTGACAGAAGAACTGGTAAGAGGCTCCGTCTCCTTTCTGCGAGACGGCGGTATGATGTCATTTAGTGTACGCATGAGAAAAGTATACCATCTACCACAACCAGTTTTTATCCGTCTCCTGTGTATTACGTTTCTTTCTCGGAAACGCGGTGTTGCCAGTACAACGTCATAAGGAGGAGGGGTAAGTCTGGAGAGGTGGTCGTTATCTGCCGTACGGAGCCGACGAGATGGCTCGCGAGAACAGGGGTGACCTTCGGCGGGTTGTCCGAGAGCCATAATCCGCCGAGCTTTGCCGCATCAAGTGCCTGCCCAAGAGAAGAGATCTCGGGTTCTTGCGCAAGCAAGAATATGGTTCGCGGTAAGGGATATTTCTCTGCGAGTTTGACGAATTCATCAACTACTTTTTTCAACCACGCGCCGGTATCATTTCTTATATCAATGTCTGTCACTTCTGTTACGGCGACGAGAAGATCTTTGCGCACAAGAGCGATGGATATGAGCGGTCCAATAATGTCTAACACGAGAACGTTTCTCTCGTGTGGAAATATGGAGCGCATCGCTTGGTAGCGTAGAGAACTGCCGGCGATGGAGAGGATGTTCTTTGTATGAAAAAGGCTCTTGAGGGTCGTCACGATGCTTTTTGAGATTTTCTCGTCTATGAACGAGGTGAGGACGAGGACGGAGGCGCGGTGAACTTTCTTGCCGTACGGCCTGCGCATTTCGTATCCATTGAGAATAGTCCCTATGATACTTTCGTCTGCGAGAAGTTTCCCGGGCGGCACAACGCTCGTTTTTTCCAGTGCGGCGTCAACCATTGCCCTGGTAAAGACAAAGGGGTCCTTTCGTTCAAAGCGTTCAGTATGCACATCGGTTTTTTGCCACGGCGCATCTACCGACACGAGGATGGTGTCAACACTCCCTCTTCCCGCATAGCGCACGAGCGCGGGCGCTCCTTCGCGAATAAGGAAAGAACCGAGAATTTCCAAGGCTCGTTGCATCGCGCGTTCCTGCGGCTCCCCCTCTCTCGCGTCTATAGGGAGACGGCGTGTGTAGAGAAGGGCGGGTAACTCTTCTTTTTTATAATGCACATATGCTCCGGCGACCGACCCCGCGCTGATGTCTATGAATAGAACTGACTCCGCCTGTTTTGAATGGAAAAAATTGCTCAGGAAATTCATCGCCTTATTCTAACACCGCCTTGATACGACGAACGCCGGCGGAAGAGGCTTCTTCTTTTTGAATTTTGAACTTCTTGCCTCCCTCGCTAAGCTCGCTCGTGTTCTTGATGTGCGGGCCGCCGCAGAATTCTATTGAGAAAGCATTCTCGAGAGGTCCCACCGAGTACACGCTTACCACCTCGGGATAGGTGGTGCCGAACTCGTGCTCAGCACCAAGTTTTTCCGCCTCTTCTTTTTTCATATCCGTGCGAATGACTGGGATGTTTTCCCTTATCTTCTCATTCACAATACTTTCCACCTCTTTAAGCTGTTCGGGCGTTACTTTCTGTCCGTAAGAAAAGTCCATGCGCAGGCGCTCGCTCGTGATGTTACTTCCCCTCTGGTGCACGTCTTTACCAAGCACCGTTTGGAGAGCTTTTAAGAGCAGGTGATGCGCTGTGTGATATTTAATAGTCTGCTCAGCGTGATCTGAGAGGCCGCCGGCGAACTTCTGCGCGCCGCCGGCGCGCGAGAGCGTCTGATGCTCTGACATCTTCGCCCTTACCGAATCCATATCAAGTATGACGCCGCGTTCTTTCGCGATTTCTTCGGTGAGCTCTATCGGGAATCCGTAGGTGGTAAAGAGCATGAAGGCGTCAATGTTCTGCCCCATCTTCTTGAGCTCGCGCTCACCCTGCTCGAGCGTCTTACGGAAGCGCACATCCTCGTCATTGATTTCTTTTTCTATTGTTTCTTTATGTGCGAGAAGATGCGAGTACTGGTCTTTATAAGCGGAGGCGAACTTCAAATCGGCGAATGTCATGTCTTTAATACCAAGCCGGTCGATCTCAAAAACGGCTCGACGAATGAGCCGGCGCAGTACGTATCCTTGGTCGGTGTTTGAGGGGCGCACGCCGTCCGCGATCATAAACCCTGCCGCGCGTCCGTGGTCAAGAATGATTCTAAACGAACGAGTCATACGAGAGTCTTCTCCATACTTCTTGCCAGAGAACTTCTCAAGTTCCGCGCGCGCTTCATCAAACACGTCAATGAGGAATACGTCCGGATTATCGCAAGAGGCCGCGGTGAGACGCTCAAGCCCACCGCCGAAGTCAACGTTTTGCTTCGGGAGCTTGCCGAAGGCCATTTGCCCTGAGCTTGCTTGCCCTGAGCCTGTCGAAGAGGTCGAAGGGTCGAGCTTAACATATTCCATAAACACCGAGTTGCCGACCTCCATAAAGCGTCCGCAGTCGCAGTTTGGGTGGCAGGTCTCTCCAAATTTTTCGTCGTGCGCCGTGCCGAAGTCAAAAAAGATTTCAGAGTCGGGACCGCCCGGTTCTCCCGAGGGCATCTTCCCCGGAGTGCCCGAGCGGCTCCACCAATTCTTCTTCGCGCCGTAGAAACTGATTTTATCTTCGGGTACGCCGAGGCTCTTCCATATCTGCGCCGACTCTGTGTCCTTGGGTAGGCGAAACTCCTCGTCGCCCTCAAAGCAGGTAACCCAAAGGCGCTCTTTCGGGAGTTTAAGCTCCTTGGTCAAAAACTCGTAGACCCACGGCAACTGCTCTTTTTTAAAATAATCACCGAGCGACCAGTTGCCAAGCATTTCAAAAAAAGTCGTGTGACGGTTGTCCCCTACTTCTTCAATGTCCTCGGCGCGGAACGAAAGTTGAGAATTGCAGAGGCGAGAGCCGGAAGGATGTCCCTGTCCGAGAAGATACGGGACGAGCGGTTGCATACCGCTACTGGTAAAAAGTGTCGTCGGGTCGTTCTGTGGCACAAGTGGAGAGGACGGGATAATCGCGTGCCCGCGCGCCTTGAAAAAATCCAAATAGCGTTTTCGTACCTCGCTAACGGTCATAATAAGAAAAAGATAGCATGAGATTACAGATTCATATACTATAGACTCATGAGGAAGTCCGGAGACAAAAAAGCGTTGGGGCTTGCTGTGCGCGATATGGACACGTCCGTTCGACCGCAGAATGACTTCTATCACTATGTAAATGGCGGCTGGTTGAAGAGGAACCCCGTCCCGCCGCACGAGTCGCGCTGGGGCTCTTTCCTTATGCTCCGCTACGATACGGAGAAAAAACTTCGTACCGTCCTTACCAAGATCGAACGCGCGAAGCGCCCTCGCGTCGGGAGTCCAGGGCAGATGGTTCGCGACTTGTATCGTTCCGGCTTGGATATGCAGAAACGAAACGCGCTAAAGCTGGAGCCGCTCCGTCCGTGGATGAACCGCATTGCGAACATCAAAGACATTCGCTCGCTTGTTTCAACATTTGCTCACTTGGAGAAAATCGGTGGAGGCGGACCGTGGGGACTCGGTGTTGACCAGGACATGAAAAACAGCGAGAAGTATGTTGTGCATATCTACCAAAGCGGTCTCGGGATGCCCGACCGCGATTACTATCTTAAAAATGACGCTGAGTCGGTACGCGTGCGCACCGCATACCAAAAACATCTCGAGGCCATATTCGCGCTTATGGGTAAGTCAAAGATTGAGGCAAAGAAAAATCGCGAGACCGTTATGCGAATAGAGACAAAAATAGCAAAAGCTTCCATGCCGAAGGAGGATCTGCGCGAGGTTGATAAGACCTATCACAAGAGGCGCATTCGTGCGCTCTCTCGCCTCACCAGCAACATAGACTGGAGTACCTTCTTGCGCGAGGTTGGCGCGAGAAGTGTACGCGAGGTAATCGTCATGCAACCGAAATTTCTTAAAGCGGTGAACGCGATGCTGAATAGGGAGCCGCTTGAAGACTGGAAAACATATTTGACGTGGCACCTCGTCGGCGGGTCGGCGCGTTATCTTTCGTCGGCATTTGAAAGACAAAACTTCGCGTTCTATGGGACGACACTCTCCGGGACGAGAGTCATGAAGCCACTGTGGCGCCGTGTCCTCAGCACGGTGAACGGGAGCGTGGGCGAGGCGCTCGGCAAGCTGTATGTGCAAGCGTACTTTAGCCCCGAAGCAAAAAAGAGAATTGTGACGATTGTTGACGACCTCTTTGAGGCGTACGAGGCGCGCATCAAGAACCTTGATTGGATGAGTGCCGCGACAAAAAAGAAGGCTTTGAAAAAACTTGGCCAGATGAACCGCAAGCTTGGATATCCGGACAAATGGCGCACCTATCGTGGCCTCGTCATCAAACCTGACGAATATTTCGGCAACATGATTCGCACTACCCTATTTGAACATATGCGCCAGATGCGCCGTTTGAGAAAATCGGTTGATCGCAAGGAATGGTTTATGACTCCGCAGACGGTAAACGCGTACTATAGCCATGGGTTGAACGATGTCGTCTTCCCCGCCGCGATACTTCAACCGCCATTTTTTTCGCCGAACGCCGACGATGCGGTCAACTACGGTTCAATAGGCTCGGTCATTGGGCACGAAATCACGCACGGCTTTGACGACCAAGGGTCAAAATTCGACGGCAAGGGAAACAGAAAGTCTTGGTGGACGAAAAGGGACAATGCGCGTTTCAATACAAAGGCCAAGAGGCTCGTCAAACAATTCAATCGTTACACCGTGGCGGACGGACTCAGGGTGAACGGACAGCTGACACTTGGAGAAAACATCGCCGACCTTGGTGGCGCCTCTATCGCCTACGACGCGCTTAAACTCCGCCTTGCAAAAACGGGACGCAGAGACATTGGAGGATTCACTCCCGAACAGCGCTTTTTCCTCGGTTTTGCGCTTTTTGAACGCGAGAACCGCCGTCCCGAGGCGGAAAAAGCACAGGTACTCACCGACCCTCACTCTCCCGGCATCTACCGCATCAACGGCCCCTCTTCAAATCTCCCCGAATTCTACGAAGCCTTTCGTGTTAAAAAAGGCGACCGCCTCTACCGAAAACCAAAGGACCGCGCGAAAATCTGGTAGGCCTCGGTATATCGTTTGGTGAGCGAATGTTCCGGCAGTTTATTTTGCGCGATACGAAGCGCTTCACTATAGAACCACCTATACTCCTCCTTCGACCGCTTCCAGTGATTTAAGAAATCCTCTCCCTCTTTTTCAAACCCCTCGTTCCAACTCTCAAGGTTATCTACTTTGTCCGCGATGGCGATAAGAACGGCGTCGCCACTCGCATTCTCGAGATTGGCAAGATAGCGAACCTTGCGCTCTTTCCACTCTACCTTTTTACCGCCCTCCTCCTTTACTTCGCTTACCGACTCGACCAACTCCGCGACTCTCTCGTTAAACGCGGTCACGATTTCTTCGCGCGTCGTACGTGTGTCCTCAAGAGTGTCGTGCAGAAGAGCCGCGGTGACCGTGTCGTCGTCTGCACCATCCTCGGCGACCAACAAGGCAACCGAGAAGAGGTGTGTGATATAGGGCAGAGGGTCCGCCTCGCGGCGCATCTGTCCGTGATGCTTCTTTGCGGCAAACTGTATCGCTCTCTTTATCTGTGGTGTGTGGTTCATAACTTATTGATACTGAATATAGATGGGAATCGGTGTGAGCCTGAGCACTTCTGCGGGCGTGAGAAGGCCGTTTGCCGGCGAGCGCGTGTCATTTTTATAAAAGAGTTTGATACCGGTGAACTGCACCGGCTCCGGCACGATGACTCTCGTATACGTGCCGTACTTCTTTTCCTTAGATCCGAAGCCGTCCATGTCCATCACAACCTGGACCTCAGGCAACGGCTGAATATTTTTATAGTTGGTCACCATATCCTTTGTAAAGCGGTGTATGACGAGAATCTTCGGCGGCACACTCGCGTCACGCACGAGACCCGCGAGATATTCTATCGCATAGTTTACGTCGGCCGCGTCAAAGGTGCCGATAACCGTGCCCGGTCGGTTGCCGTATTTCATGGAAAACTCCGGGTCAATGCCGAGATGCACCTGTGGCATCCTCAAGTATTTTTCAAGTTGCGGGAGTTCGTGTTGCAGAGTGCTAAGCCCCACTTGTACGTCGAGAAAGACGATTCCCTGTATCTGGTTCGCAAGAGTAAGCGCGTGTTCTATCTGGTCGTCCGGCATCCGGAGGATATACTTCCCTTCCTTCCCCGCGGTTGCCTGCGCGACGACCGCGATGTAGTGGATGGCGGGCACTGCGGGAGTGGTTGGGTCGGCGGCAGTCCACATCAGGCTCGTGCTCGCGAGCATGGCGAGCATCTGATCGGTCGGATATTCGCCGAGCACTCCCATGCCTTTGGAATAAAAGTTCCCGTAATACGCGACGATGCGTTTAAATGGCAGAATCGCGCGCGCGTTCGGATACGCCGTCTTGACCGGCCAAATGAAGGGCGTAGTAGAGGCGGGCGGTATTTTGCCGGTGAAGGCGAGTGTGGTAGAGGCGCTCGCATGCGCGAGCGCGAGGAGCCGCGCATTGTAGTCATCCTTATCCAGCTCGGGTATGGGAATGAAGCGCTCCGGTACGCCGTATGCTTCCGAACGATACTCCGTCGCGACGAGACCGGAGTAGCCGAAGACGTAGACGAGCGCAAGCGTCCCCGCGCCTATCCCAGCACTCCGTAGTATGGTGAACATAGTAAACATATTTAAAGACGCGCTTTGATAAACGCGTCTGCGTCCTCCGCAGAGACGACCAGAGCTTCTTTTGAAGTATACAAGAGAGCGCGGTTTGCAGATGTTTTCTTACCTTTCATGCACTCCAAGTGCAGATGAATGCCGTGCGAGAGACCTGTTTCCCCCGCGATGCCGCATGGCCCCCCGACTGTATAGTGCCCTTTCGCAGGGGCGGCGTCTCGCAAATGAAAATATACGAAGGTGCGATCTACCTCTGGAACATAGTAGAAAAAATAATTTCCAAAAGAACTGTGGGAGCCTCTCTCTATAACTTCCCCATCCGCACAAAAATAAAGAGGTACGTTGACTTCCCCCTTTGTGCCGTAGTCGGTACCCGGGTGGTGCCCTGTTTTAGGATAAGTGACAGGGTCTTGATTTAAAAATTTCTGAGTCACTTTAAATTTGTCAATTCTGATTGGTACCGACCACTTACTCGCAGGCACTGCCTGCAGATACGTCGCCGCGCAGAATCCTTTTTTACCGTCGGGCAACGTAACGGCCTTCCACGAGTATTCATCGCTCTCCACAATAGTCCCTGCTGGAATGCTTCCCGTTTTAGGGCTATCAACGCTCGGGCCAAAGCGAAGATTTAATGTGTCCATCGCCTTAAATTTCATGACTTTATTGTATCACTCCAAAACATGGACCCCGCGCTGTTTAGAGCGCGGGGCCAAAAGGCACAGTACAAAGAATCACGCGACGGTTCCCGAGGAGACGGAGGGGCAATCATCTTATCAATCATCAACTCTATTGCTTTGTTGATGAGGGAATCAATCTCGTTGTCCATGAGGATGACCACGAGCGCCAAGAGGTCATCGCCAGGATTATTGTTCCAGCACCCCACGAGTACGCTATCTTTCTTCTCGTAAATAAGGCACGAGATGGCGGCGTTCCGATATTCATCGGGGGCTTTTTGCCAGCCGGATTTCTCCAAAAGACTGGTATAATCGTGTCTCAAGTGAGATGCGGTGGGATCTCCCACGCCTTTGTCTGGGTCGGTTGTTGCCTCTACGAAGAGTAATCTTCCTCTGAATTCTTTTTGAAAAAAGAGCTTGTTGGTGCTCTCTTTAGCATCGGCCGGATTAACCATCATCAAGGCCAGTGCTAGCCCAAGAATACTCCACACGATTCTCTGATAGAGCATATCGCCCTCCCGTTGTTAAGTTAAAGGACAAAAAGGTGCAGATCTCCTCTGTTTATACACCCAGACAGCCGAAAAGCCAGCAGTTAAATTTCCCTATCGTACTATCTTTTATTTGAGATACTTATTTAGAAAGGCGAGCGTCTTCTTCCACGCATCCATCGTTTCGTTCGGAGCGTAGTTCACGCCGGAAGGGTTAGCAAAAGCATGCCCAACTCCGGGGTAGATATGGATTTCATTGGGGACTCCAAGCGTATTCAAGGACGCTTCAAACGCGAGTACCGTTTCGACCGGTATAAACTGATCTTGATCAGCGAAGATTCCTAAGACCGGCCAGGTGATGGGCGCAAGTTTTTCCGTTGTTGTGGCTATGCCGCCTCCGTAGTACACAACCGTTGCGTCTAACTTCTCACCCGAAATGGCGAGTTCTATAGATTGTCTCCCGCCAAAACACCAACCGAGCGAAGCAATCTTTCCGGCCCCCCTTTCTTTAAGATAAGCAACTGCCGCCCGCATGTTTTCAACACCCGTTTCTTGTTTGAAATTTGCCGTGAGCTCGTGCGCGCCGACCTGATCTTCAGCAACTCCTCCCAAGAGATCCACCGCGAGTACCAGGTACCCTTCTTTGGCAAGCGTCTCCGCCGTCTCGCGGATCTCCGGCCGTAAGCCGCGGTTCTCATGAATCAGCACGACACCGGGATACGTACCGGGAGCCTCTGGTCGAACGAAATATCCTTTCGCCCCGGCAAAATATTCGACCGTGTCTTCTATGACGACTTTCGTCGCATTGTCGTTCTTCATCATCTGCGCATTTTTCATACGATCGTCGTTAAAATAACCTTTATAAAAGACGTATCCTGCACCAGCCGCCACAACCGCCAGAGTTATGACAATTAACAGTAACTTATTCATACTACTGTATTATACCAACGAAGAAGGGAGCACGATGCGCGCCACTAGGCCAGGGTATCAGAGACGACCCTCCCGTCGTCTAGGACGACAATGCGCTCGGCGAGTTTCGCGTACTGCTCCTCGTGGGTAACCATGAGGATGGTCTGCCCCTCTCGGTGGAGCTCTTTAAATATGTCCATGATCAGCCTCGACGACTCGTTGTCGAGGTTTGCGGTCGGCTCGTCAGCAAAGAGGACCTTGGGGGCATGAACGACCGCCCGCACAATCGAGACGCGCTGCTGCTCCCCGCCGGAGAGCTGGCTCGGGAGGTTGTGTACCCGGTGGATAAGGCCGGCACGCTCAAGCGAGGCGGTCGCGCGCCGATAGCTCTCAAGCTTCGGCACTCCCTGCATGAAGAGCGGCAACGCGACATTCTCGAGCGCTGTGAGCTCGGGCAGGAGAGCATAATCCTGAAACACGAATCCAAACTGTGAGAGGCGGAAGTGCATCTTCTCGTGCGCGCTCATTGTGTGCGTATCATGACCGTCGATGCTAATCTCGCCGCCCGTAGGATCGTCTAAAAGGCTTATCTGGTAGAGAAAGGTCGATTTGCCGGCGCCGCTCCTCCCCATGATCACCACCCATTCTCCCTCGTCCACGCTAAAGTCGATGCCGCGCAACACCTCGGTTACGACATCGCCGTTGCGGAACGATCTCGTCAGCCCTCTTGTGGTAATGAGTGGTGCCATATTCAGTTTCTGCCGAGGATCGAATCGAGCGTGTTGCGGCGGATAATCATCCACGCGGGGATGTATCCCGCGATAATAGTAGACACTACCAGGAGCCCGACGCGCTGCATCGTCTGTGCTGCGGGTGCGACGAGGATGCCGTCGCTAAAGGGGAAGTCAATCGGGTGGGCGAGGAAGTAGGGTACCAGGAAGCCGTAGACCAGGAGCAGGCCAATTCCCGAGCCGATCACGGCGTAGAAAATGGACTGGAAAACGTATGAGATCTCGATTGCGCGCCCGTGGATGCCGATACCCTTGAGGATACCGATAAACTTTCTGCGTGTGAGCGCGTTAACGAAGATAACGATGAAGATCGTTACCGAGGCGACCACGAGACCGATAGAGGAGAACATCGTGCCGAGCATATTGAACGTATTGATGATGTCCTTAAACGCCTGGGGCTGCGCGTCCTCGAAGGTCTGCACCTTCGCATAAGCGTCGACACCACTGAGCATCAGTTTCTCGCGCAACGCAACTGGGTCTGCTCCCTCGACGAGCTTGACGGATATCTCGGTAACGTTGCCGTCGTTGCGCCCGATCATACTCCGGAACTGGGAGTCGACCATAAAGGCGCGGAGCGCCACCTCGTCTACCTTCGTCTTCAAGATCCCCTTGACCGTCATCTCCCTGGTTACCTCTCCCACCTTGACGCGGATCTTCGTCCCGACACCCACATCCTCCAGTGTCGAGAAGGCGGGAGACTCTATGGGGATGTACTGCTTCAGGAGATAGTTCCCCAGCACGATCTGGTCGTAGTCGCCGGGAGAGAGGAACGACCCTTCGACAATATCTTCTGAGATGTGCGTTACCTGCTCCTCGTCGAGAGGATTCACGCCGACCAGCTGTGCGGCGGCCGTGTTCGGCTTGTCCGACTCCTTGCGCGTCTTGTAGTTCGCTTCGAGGATACCGCCCTCGCGGTAGCGCGCGGTAACCGCCTCGACCTCCTGGGGCGCTCTGATGATGGCGAGGAGATTCTGGCTGTTCTCGATGTATTGTTTGTCAGAGAGGGTCGAGATAATAACATCGCTCGTGTACTTGGTGCGCACGGCATCGACCGCTCCCTGCAAGAGGCCGACGAGGATGCCAGAGATCACCACCAGGTTGAGGAACGTCAGCACCATGACGAAGATGATCAGACTTGTGGTCCAGGGCGACGCACGACGCAGCGCCCGTAGCGCCAAGAAGAAGCCGACACGGATGTTGAGGGGCATCATCGCGGGAGCGACAACACGACCGTCTCGCCGGAGGAGAGGCCGCTCTTGATCTCGATGCGGCCCAGCGAGGAAACGGCGCCGGTGGTTACATCGCTCTCCTCCCGGTCGGCACCCTGCTGCACCAGGACGTACTTCTTGCCGTCGCGTTCGATAATGACTCCCTGGGGGACCGTGAGCACATTCTCGCGTTCGTCGGTAGTGATCGTCACATTGGCGGTCATGCCAGACCTGACCCGCGTATCATCCCCGACAAATTGCAGCACCGCACGGTAGGTCGAGACGCCGTCTCGTACGGTCTCGGCAGGATCGATAGAGGCGATTATTGCGCTGAAGTGAGTGTCGGGACCATAGGCGTCGAGCGTTATGTCTGCGCGGTCGCCAACGGCGATGAAGGGCAGATGTATCTCCGGCACATAGCTCTCTATCTGGAGCGTGCCGGCGCTGATGAGCGAGACGGCGGTCTCATTTGCCGCCGCGACACCTCCCAGCTTCGCGTCGATAGCGGTGATGATACCGTTGAAGGGCGCATAGAGCGTGCGCTCTGCGAGCGCCGCTTGTATGCGTTCTATCTCTGCTTCTGCCTGTCGTATCTCGGCGGCAGAGACGCTCCCGGCCTGCCCGCTCCGTAGCTCAGTTTCTGCGGCTGCAACCGCACGGTCGCGCGTACGGAGCGCCTCCTGGTACGCATTATAGTTTGCAAGGTACGAAGAGCTCTTCCGATTCGGTATCGTGATATTCCAGACGGTCTCGTCATATGCGTCTATAGCATCGGGGAACGAGACATAGAGCCCGCGGGTGCCAAGCTTGGTGGGCTCGCTGTCGGCAATCGGCACATAGCGCGCGAGCTCTAGCCCGAAGGTGTCGAGGTCAGAATCGCCTGCGCCAAAGGAGTTGCGCCGATCAATCGATATCCGGTATACGCCCTCGGCGCCATCATATGCTCCGGTAATCTGGGGCGGCTCCACGGTGAGAGTGGAGTCCTCTGGCACCGCGGCCAAGTCGCTCGAGAGCATCTTGCGGTAGGCACTTGCGACGAGTCCGTCTTGCTCGCGGCGCACCTCGTCGAGAGTAATCGCTGTGTTGTAGCCCTGAGCCCGGCGAAGGGCAAGGCTCGCCTCCGCGGAGCGCAGATCAGACACGAGAGTCTCCGAGGCGAGCGAGGCGAGCGCCTGCCCTATGACGACCGTACTGCCCACTCGCACCGGTAGTGAGACTACGCGCCCTGTCTCGGAGAATGCCAGATCGACCTCACGCACCGCCACGACCCTGCCGGAGGTGCTGATTTGTTGGATAAACGGCTCCGGCACAACAGTAAGAAGCTCCTCCTTGGTGTCGGTGCCGCCCGAGAAGAGCAAGAATCCTCCTACGATGAGCGCCGCGATGCCGATTCCATAGAGCACATTCCTTTTTGTAAATGAGATGTGCGTTTGCATACGGTAAGTATACTACAAGCCGTTTTTATTAATCTCGGAATATTTGAGCACCGCTTGCCTGTTGGCCTCAGTACCTTCTCATCTGCCCTTCGTCGCGGACTCCTCAGGACTGCGTCGCTTCGCTCCTTGCACGTTCGTCCTACTGGTCTCAGTACCTCCTCACCTTCGTTCGTCGGCTGCCAGGTAGGGAATCGAACCCCAATTCACGGCTTCAAAGGCCGCTGTCCTACCGTTAGACGACCTGGCAATACTGACTTGTAACGCACTTTTGTACTGTATCACTCGCCTTGGAACAATTCCAAGACGGCGAGCTCGAGCGGGAGCGCGGAAATGGGCGCGTAGCGAATGCGCTCGGCGGCAGTGAGGAAGGCGAGCATAGTCGCGTGGGTAATCCCTCCTGCCCCGAGTTTTGTCGAGGGGTTCCCTTCTGCAAACTTTTCTAGTGCGGAGAATTCGTCCGCGCCGAGCTCATCCTGGAGCGAGGTGCGGAGTTCGGGCGCGTAGCGGATAAGAAGGGTGGCGCGGAGCGCCTCAAGCACGAGCGCCAAAAAGAGCTTCATATCAACGTCGGTACTTGCCGCTTGTTCGACAGCCGTGAGCGCCTTCCCGCGCTCGCCCTTTGCAAGCGCGTGTATAAGCGCATGCACCTGCTCACGCCGCGGTGCGCCGGTCGCTATCTCTACCTCTTCGCGTCCCAAGGGGGCTCCACTCGGGCGAGATGGCTTCCCTTCTGTCGCGACGCATACTTTTTGCAAGATGGAGAGCGCATCGCGATACGACCCCTCGGCGAGCATAGCGATAAGTTCGGCGGCGTCGCTCGCGAGCGTGTATCCCTCCTTCTCCGCGACTGTTGTCGTCATTTTTGCGAGCACGGCGCGCGTTGGTTTCTTGAATTCAAACACCTGACAACGTGATTGCACGGTCTCGGGCACTTTCTCAAGTTCGGTCGTCGCGAGAATGAAAACCGCGTATGCGGGAGGTTCTTCAAGTGTCTTCAGAAACGCGTTCCAAGCACTCTTAGAAAGCATGTGTGCTTCGTCAAGGATATACACCTTATAGGGCGACTCGAATGGCAGTGTATAGACACCTTCGGTAAGAGCACGGATGTCGTCGACGCTGTTGTTGCTCGCCGCATCAATTTCATATAAATCATTTTCTTTACAACCGATAGCGGCGGCGAATATGCGCGCGACCGATGTCTTCCCTAAGCCGCGCGAGCCGGCGAAGAGGTAGGCATGGCCAATCTTCTTTGACGTAGCCGCTTCTTCCAAGGGCTTCGTCACCTGCTCCTGCCCTATCACATCCGCAAAAGTCGCTGGCCGATGTGTCCGGTATAAAGACTGGTGCGCCATATCAGCTAGTATATAGGCGCTAGGCCTTAGGCACTAGAGCGCGCTCGTGCAGGCGCATGATGGACGCGAGTTCGCTGGCACTCTCGGCTGACATGAGTTCCGCGCGGAGCTCGGCGGCGCCAGCGAAGCCAGTGACGAATGCTTTAATGTGTTTTTTCAGAATAGCGAAATTTTTTGGCGGGGAGAGCTTTTCAAAATCATGAGCAAGTTCTACTAGAGCATCAAGCTTTTCTTGAAGGCCGATTGTTTCAGGTCGGCGGTCGGTAAACACCCATGGGTTGCCGAACATCGCGCGGCCAATCATCGCGCCGTCACAGCCGGACTGCGCAACCTTCGTTTGCGCGTCTCTCAAGTCTCGCACGTCGCCATTCCCGATAAGGAGCACGTTTGGGTTCTCGCGGTTCCTGATTTCTACCGCCTTCTTCATCAGTTCCCAATCGGCCGGCACAGCGGACATCTCTTTACGCGTACGCAAATGAAGCGTGAGGACGGCAGGATTCGCCGATAAAAGCGCGGGGAGCCATTCATCAAGTGATTCATTGTTATACCCAACCCTCGTCTTCACCGACACCGGCAACGCGCTCGCCCCTTGTGCCGCGCGAATAATGCCTACCGCGAGTTTTGGGTTTTTAATCATCGCCGCTCCACAACCCTGCTTCTCAATCGTGCGATCGGGACAGCCCATATTAATGTCAACGCCATCAAATCCCAACCGAGCGACAAGTTCCGTCGCGTACGCAATCATCTCCGGTTTGCTGGAGAATATCTGCGCGACAATCGGCCGCTGGTCTTCTTCAAAAGCAAGGTCGCGCATCAAAGGGTTATTCCTTGATTTTTCTGTTGCGCTGGCGACCTCGTTGAGGTGGTACAGCCCGTCAGCCGACACGAACTCAGTCCAAAACACGTCCGGCTTCCCTCTCTTCGCGACAAGCGCGCGGAACGCTCTGTCGGTCACGTCCGCCATCGGCGCCATAACAAAAAACGGTTTCGGCAGATTGCTCCAGAGAGACATTTCTCAACCTTATCACTCCTTCTTCTTCAGATACACCTTTCCATCAAAGCGCAGGTCAACATAGTCAACCGAACCGTCCGTGAAATTTATATTCTCGCGGGAAGAAACAAGTGCGGTAAAAGCGTTTTGCTCGTTCCCAAGCACGTAGGTGACGCGCGTCCCGCTTACGAGCGTGTGATTCACTTCATCACCGGAGATAGCGATTGAGGCGACCGGGGAGCCGAAAGTGGCGAGTCGCCTCGCGAAGTCAAACGTCGCGGATAGTTTCTCTGCGCCCTTGATGTGCGCACGGAGTGGTTCGACTACGCTCACCACAGGCGGTTCGTCCCGAGTGGCTTGTTCCGAGCTTTGTCGAGGAGAGTCGAGGGGCGCGTAGAGCATAAAAGTGTTGATAGTCTCCGTCGTCGTCGCGGCGACCGCGTAAATAACGCCGCTTGAGTCAAAAACGTAACAATTTTCGTCGGACAAGACCACTTGTGATGAGCTTGCCTGCCCTGAGTCCGTCGAACCACACCAGCGCGCGATAGGGACACGATAGTCCACCTTTATTGAAATACTGGTGAGGCTACTACGGAGGATGGAAACCGCGGCGATAGCACTGTCAACAGAAAGAATGTCGACACGCATACGCTCTTCTGGAAAGAAGAGTATGGAGTCGCGCGGAACGATGCCGAGGTAGTTTCCCAGCATCGCTCGTGTCGCGATATCAGCGACCACTGCCCTTTGGTCGGTAGTGGGACCGAATATTTCTACTTGAGAGATTCGTACCGCGCTTTGCCAAAGCCCCCAGATGAGCGTGCCGATTACTAGCAGTGAGAGAACGCAAAGCGCGATACGGGCTTTGCGGCGCCGCCCTCGGCGCCGCTCCGCCAGGCGCTCGCCCTGGCCGGGCGAGCTACTGCGCCCTGCCGATGATGCTCTTCCCAACATACGGGACGAGAGCGTCAGGCACCTTGATGGAGCCGTCCGCCTGTTGGTAATTTTCAATAATGGAAACCAGAATACGCGGAGTCGGTATCGCCGTTGCGTTTAACGAATGAGGAAAGCGCATATTCCCCTCCGCATCGCGATAGCGGATATTCAGCCTGCGTGTCTGAAAGTCATGGAAGTACGACGCGGAGCTTATCTCTCTATACGTGTCTTCACCCGGCACCCAAAGCTCGATATCGTATTTCTTCACTTGACCGAGCCCAAGGTCGCCCCCGCAGTTCACAACGGTACGGTACGGAATGTTTAGAAGTTCAATAAATTCTTCTGTATTACGATTCAGCCACTCATGCAGACGGACTGACTCATCATGCTCCGCCTTGCAGAGAACCACTTGTTCCCATTTGAAAAACTCATGTACGCGAACAAGTCCTCGCACATCCTTCCCGTGCGCCCCTGCCTCTCTGCGGAAGCAGGGCGAAAATGCGAGAAATTGTACAGGGAATGCACTCATGTCCAACGTCTCATTCATGTAGTAGCCCATCGCCGCCACCTCGCCGGTGCCTGCTAGATACTCGCCGTCCTGCGTCTTGTAGAGATCCTCTTCGCCCTGCGGGAGGTATCCAGTGCCCATAAAGGCCTCCCGGCGCACCAGGCTCGGCACGCTTATAGGCGTCAGCCCTTTTTTAGAAAAATGCGCGAGCGCCAATTGCCATACGGCGTTCATAAGAAGCACGCCGTCGCCCTTGAGGAAGTAGCCGCGGAAGCCGGCGACCTTCGCACCGCGCTCAAAGTCGGCGATATCAAGTACCGTCATCAGCTCCACATGATCCTTCGGTTTGAAATCAAACTTCTTCGGCGTTCCACCTTCGTTCACACTTGATACAGGCCACTTTTTTATCTCAACATTATCAGCATCGCTTACGCCGTCGGGCACCGACATGTCGGGAATATTCGGTACCGCGAGCATGAGTCTCTGCCACTCCTCCATTACTAACTTCAGCCTTTCTTCGCTCTCAAGCATGCCGTTCTTCAGGTGGCGCATCGCTTCAAGCAACTTCTCGCGATCAAGGTCTTTGACATACTGCATCTCGCTACTGCGGCGCGTCTGCTCAAAACGCTTATTGTCCAGCTCTTGCCGCAAGAGCTTCCGCTCGTCGTCAACAACAATGAGGCGGTCGATATCAACCTCTACACGTTTCTTCAGCGCCCCCGCTTTTATTATTTCCGCATTCTCCCGAATAAAATGTATATCGAGCATGATACTGAGTAGTATACTGCACCCATGGAGGTACGGGAATTGCCGAAAAGTGAGTGGCCTGCACAACTGTTGGAGATACCCCAGCCGCCGGAGCGGCTGTGGGTGCGCGGGGCCCTGCCGCCGGAGGGAACGAAGTTGCTCACGGTTGTCGGGAGCCGCGCGATGACGCGCTACGGGCAGGAGGCCTGCGAGAAGCTAATTACCGGCCTCGCCGGCTATCCTATATCTATTGTCAGCGGCCTCGCGCTTGGCGTGGATACCTGCGCGCATAAGGCGGCGCTCGCCGCAGGGCTCCACACGCTCGTGGTACCGGGATCGGGACTCGACGACGAGGTGCTCTATCCGCGGAGTAATCGCGGCTTCGCAAAGGAAATTCTAAAAGCTGGCGGCGGACTCCTCTCTGAATATGCACCGAGCACCGCCTCACGCGTGCACTTCTTCCCCGAACGCAACCGTCTTATGGTGGCTCTCGCCGACGCCGTGCTCGTTATTGAAGCGGGGCCGAAGTCCGGTACGCTCATCACCGCCCGTCTCGCGAGCGAGTACAACCGCGACCTGCTCTGCATCCCTCACCGCATTGGCGACCCGCACGCCTTCGGCCCGCACCTTTTCATACGGTTGGGTGCCGCACTTGTCAGCGACCCTCTCCACATTCTCGAAGCGCTCCATATCGTCCCGCGAGAGACCGCCGCAATGTCAGCACCGACCGACCTTGAGGACACAGAACTGCTCGTGTGGAATATGCTAGAAGAGCCAAAGACCCGCGATGAAATCCTGCGTGCTTCGACTTCGCCAGACAGTGGTACTGGCGAGCTCCTTACGGCACTCGTTGCACTGGAACTCCGCGGATTAATTAGAGAAGAGTTTGGCGCGTGGCACCGAGTGTAGTTCGACTTCCTTCGACCAAGCTCAGGATAAATCGCTCACTATAAATAACATGAAAATCTATTCTTGGAACATCTTGTTTCGCAATCGTGAACTGGATCGCGCATTTGAGTTTATCGCGCGAAGCGACTTTGATATCTTCTGCCTGCAGGAGGTGCCGGAAGATTTTCTGACACGACTTAAGTCGCTCCCTCTATCCGTTGCGGCGGCTCCGGAGACCGACCGCCTGTTCAAGGGGGTACGATCAACACAGTACGTCGTCGTACTCTCACGATATCCGATACGAACATTCGAGGCGATCCCCCTCTCGTACAGCGGCGTTAACCTGCCACCTCGCGGGAGACTGTTTACCCGACTCATGTTCGCCCTACGGCTCTGGGCGAAAGGAGTCGGCAAGCGACACGCCGTATATGCCGACATAGAGACACCTCGTGGAATCGTCCGCGTGTTCAATCTGCACCTCATACTCGCTCAGCCGGCGTGGCGACTGAAAGAATTTGAACTCGCGATGACGAAGCGCGACCCTTCTCGTCCGACTATTGTCTGCGGGGATTTCAACACCATTGAGGCGCCGCATATTTCAATATTAAACTGGCTTCTCGGCGGGCGCGCGGGCGACGTTTTCTTCCATAAGCGGGAACGCATGCATATAGAACAGCGCTTCGTTGAGTACGAGCTGGTTAACACGCTCGCCGGCTCTATAACGCACCCACTCTCGCGTTCACAGCTTGATCATATACTCGTCTCGCACTCTTTTTCCATCAAAAACGCGGAGGTTATTTCGGACAAAGTCGGTTCCGACCATAACCCGATACGCGTGGAGGTGTCTTGACGGCGCATAGGCGCGCGCGCTATGACTGACTCATAATGAAGAGGCTATTGATTGTAGAGTCGCCAACCAAGGCGAGAACCATAGGAAAATATCTCGGCAAGGACTACGAAGTTCTCGCTTCGGTCGGACACGTGCGCGACCTGCCGAAGAGCAATAAAGACGCGGTAGACATTGAAGGTGGTTTTATACCGCGCTATGTCATATCTGCCGATAAACGCGACGTGATAGAAAAAATACAGCGCGCGGCGGCGTCGGCAGACGAGATATACCTCGCGACCGACCCTGACCGCGAGGGCGAAGCGATTGCGTGGCATATCGCCCAAATCATCAGGGATGGCTTGGGAAGCGAGAAGCATCAAACTCGAAATTCCAAACTGATTAAACGCGTTGTCTATCATGAAATTACGGAGAGTGCCATCAAGGATGCGATAGAGCATCCGAGAGATATAGACGAGAATCTGCGTCGCGCGCAAGAAGCGCGACGCGTTCTTGATCGCATCGTTGGCTATGATCTCTCCGGCCTGATCTGGAAAAAGGTGCGGTACGGCCTGTCAGCCGGGAGGGTACAGTCGCCGGCGCTCCGGATACTTGCAGAACGCGAACGGGAAATAAAAGCTTTTATACCCGTAACCTACTTCGTACTCTCAGCGCTCTTTTCCGCCAAAGGCGGATCCGCCTCCGGCAGAAAGTCGGAATTGCAAACGACATGTACCGAACAGCCCGCAACGCGAGAAGAAGCGGACAAGATAGTGGATGCCGGCAGAGTGGCGAAGTGGAGCGTGGCGAGCGTCACTGAAAAAGCCGAGGAGCGTAACCCTCGCCCTCCCTTTACCACCTCAACGCTCCAACAGACGGCCTCGACGCGCCTTGGCTTCGCGCCCTCCCGAGCGATGCGCGCCGCGCAGAAACTCTACGAGGCCGGACATATTACCTACATGAGAACGGATTCCGTGAGTCTCTCAACAGAGGCGGTCGCGAAAATGGCGGGCGTTGTTGAAAAAGAATTCGGTAAGGAGTATCTGCATGTGCGCGTGTATAAAACGACGAGTAAGAATGCCCAGGAGGCGCATGAAGCGATACGCCCGACCGACTCGGCTCGCGCACACGCCGGGTCTACGCCGGATGAAGTGCATCTATATAATTTAATCCGGACGCGTGCGCTCGCTTCACAAATGTCTTCGGCGAAGATTATGCGTACGAACGTTGCGGCAAAAGCCGACATCGATATCCCTCTTTTTACCGCAAACGGTTCTCGCGTGATCTTCCCCGGATGGCTCGCGCTCGATACGGCGGCGCGAGGAGAGGACGTGGAGTTGCCGAAGCTCTCCACTGGCGACCCCCTCTCGCTCCTCTCACTCGGTGCGGAAGAAAAGCAGACTGAGCCTCCGAACCGCTACACTGAAGCCGGACTTATCAAGGAATTGGAAAAACGCGGTATTGGTCGTCCGTCAACCTATGCTTCTATTATGAAAACCATCCAGGATCGCGGATATGTGGAGAAACTTGCGCGCGCGCTTAAACCAACGGCCACCGGCATGGTCGTCTCCGGGTGGCTCGAGGAAAACTTTCCAAATTACGTAAGTGATACTTTCACTGCAGAAATGGAGGACGAACTCGATGAAATCGCTCGCGGCGAACGCGGATATACCGAAACACTGACTGCATTTTATGGTCCATTTGATAAAGCTGTACGGGCAAAGGATAAGCTCCCAAAGGCGACTTCGCTCGGCGACGTTTCAAAAGAATTCCCATGTCCGCTCTGCGGAAGCCCTATGGAGAACAAGCTCGGCCGCGGCGGGGTCTTTATGAGTTGTAAAAAATATCCAGAATGCCTCGGTATACGGACTGAAGATGGTGCTGAACTTAAAAATGACGAACCTATCGGCACCCATCCGGAGACCGGTGCGCCAATTTATATAAAGACTGGACGATTCGGACCGTACGTGGAGATGCCGTTGCCCTCCGAAGCTTCGGTGGAGGGGGCGCTGGATAAAGAACCCCACTCCGCCAAGGCTCCGCGGGGCGCCGCAAAAAGCGGCGAAAAGAAGCGTGGGAAGGGGCGGCCGAAGACGGCCGCCAAACGTGCGAGCATTCCCGCCGGTACCGACCTCTTGCAGATAACGCTCGCAGACGCAATTAAATACCTCTCGCTTCCGCGCGAGTTGGGAATGCATCCTTCCACCGACAAGCCGGTGTTCGCCTCAACCGGAAGATTCGGGCCGTATGTGGGAAGCGACGGAGAGTTTCGTTCTCTGAAGGCAAAGGTCGGCGACCCATATACTATTACGCTGGACGAAGCCCTCACTCTGCTTGCCGAGCCCAAGCGGCCACCCAAGGGCGTTGAGATAGTAAAAGAGATCGGCGCACACCCGCGCACCGGCAAACAACTTGTGCTCTACAAATCAAAACAAGGCGTTTTCTTAAAAAAAGGCCTTCGCCGCATCTATCTGCCCGATACAGTTTCTCCGGAGTCCCTCACTCCCACCTCAGCCGCCGAGTACTTGAAATAACTTACTGCCTCCGCGTCTGTGTTGGTCACTCATCTCCATCTATCTCCTGGGAAATCAACAATTCTTGCTATAGCAAAAGTTGTTGATAGTGTTTATTTGAGAGGGAGGCCAATTCGATTCTCATAGTTACGCTGAGATTTTCATTAAAAAGCAAAAATAAACTGTTGGGTGTATAGTGGTTACCTATGACCACCGTCAAGGAGATTATCGCCAAGATGGAGGGTGCAACGCCCGAAGACGTCGCTCTCGTGGAGAAAGCGTATGAATTCTCCAGGAAGGCGCATGAGGGACAAAAGCGCTATTCTGGAGAACCCTATTTCGTTCATCCTTCAGCCACCGCGAAAACGCTCGCCGAGTACGGCATGGACGCGACGACTGTCGCCGCGGGCCTTCTGCATGACGCTGTTGAGGACGGCCGCATCACGCGCGAAGAAATGGAAAAAGAATTCGGGAAAGAGTTGCTTTTTATTGTTGAGGGAGTAACCAAGCTTGGTACGCATAAATACCGCGGTGCTGAGCGCCACGCGGAGTCTCTGCGCCGGCTGTTGGTGGCGACCGCGAGTGATATTCGCGTGCTCATCGTGAAGCTCGCAGATCGCAAGCACAACATGGAAACGCTTGAGTACGTGCCGGAACATAAGCGCCGACGTATCGCGCTTGAAACATTGGAAATTTACGCCCCCATCGCCGACCGGCTTGGGATGGGAAGAATGAAACGTGAGATTGAGGACCTCTCCTTCCCTTTCGTCGACCCTGACGCCGCCAGCCATACTGCTGAAATGCGTACTCTAAAAACGAAAGAGACCGAAAGCGGTCTCTTAAAGGTGCAGAAAGAACTGAAACGGGAGTTGGCAAGAAAGGGGCTCAAGAATTTCCATACCGATATTCGTATAAAAGGAATTTGGAGCTTGCATCAAAAGTTAAAGAGAAAGCGTGACGACATAAGCCTCATTCACGACATCGCCGCCTTGCGAATTATTGTCCCGACCATTGAAGATTGTTACGCGACGCTTGGCGTCGTGCATGCTCTATATAAGCCACTCCCGGGAGAGTTCAAGGATTACATCGCCTTTCCAAAACCGAACGGATACCAATCGCTTCACACGACGGTCGTAACCTCTGACGCCGGCATAGTGGAAATTCAGATTCGCGACGAGGAAATGCATCGTCGTGCGCGGTTCGGCATAGCGTCACACATGTCCTATAAACAACTCGGCAAAGAGGTGGAGAAATTAGATAAAGGTGCCCAAAAAAACAAATTCTCCTCGCTTTCTCTTACGTGGATCTCCTCACTTATCCCATCACTCATGAAGTTTTCAAAGAAAGACGGGTTGGCAAGGACCGCAGCAAAGGCCCCACCATGGCTTGCCGACCTCGTCGAGGCGCATACTGACATGGCCGGCTCTGAAGAATTCATAGAAGGACTTAAAGAAGATTTCTTCTCACATCGCGTGTTCGTCTTCACTCCCGACGGGGACGTTATAGACCTGCCGGTGGCGTCAACGCCGATTGATTTCGCGTACGCGATACATAGCGACTTGGGGAACCACATTCAAGGTGCGAAAGTGAACGGAAAATTGGTCCCATTCGACACCGTCCTCGGCAACGGAGAAGTTGTTGAGATAATACGGCGCGACTCTGCACACCCGTCGCCGAAGTGGCTTGATATCGCCAAGACTTCGCTCGCTCGCCGACATATCCGCGCGGCGCTCGGGCTCACCGAGCCGGCTAAGCCGTCCCGTCGCCACAAACACCATGGAGGGAAGTGGAGAGGGCACTCAATGTTCAAAAAAAACTAAACGGTGAAGTTTTTTACCGAGTATAGATCGTCGTCGTCCGGCTTTTCGACGTCGGTCTGGTAAGGCGCGGGGTCGGAGTCGGGTGAGAGTTGTGTGGTGTTCTTGAAGACGGGCGTGTTCACGTTCTGGAACTCGTGTGCCACGAGAGCGGCCGCGATGGTTGAGAGGTCCTCGGGAGAGAAAAAATCTATGAGGAGACGGCCGCCTTCGGCGTTCGTCTCGATAATGACGCGCGTGCCGAGGGTCTCGGTAAGCGATTTTTCAAGCTCTGCCATTTCAGGCGATTTTCTATGATACTTGCGTACGCGCTCCTGCGCGATAGAGCGCGCGATGCGTTCAGCGGCACGTACCGACATCCGCTTTAAAACAATTTCCTTAAAAAGAGTTTCGCGCTCTTCCGGACGATCATTCAGGGCCATAACCGCGCGCGCGTGGCCCTCGGTGAGCTCCTTGGCAACAATGGCATTCTGCATGTGCTCCGGCAGTGCGAGTAATCGAATGCTGTTTGAAACGTACTCGCGGCTCTTCCCTATCTTTGCCGCACACTCAACGTGAGATATGCCGAACTCGTCAATAAGCTTTTGCAGAGCCTTCGCCCGATCAATCGCGTTTAAATCTTCTCTCTGGAGATTTTCAATAATGGCGAGCTCGAGTTTCGTAAGATTGCTCTCGCCCTGTCGGATAACAACCGGTACTTGTTTGAGACCGGCGAGCTTGCTCGCACGCAGGCGCCGCTCACCGGCGATAAGCTCGTATACGCTCCCGAGCCCGCCATCCGGCTTCTCGACGTCAACGCGACTCACGACGAGCGGCTGGAGTACGCCGTATTGGCGTATGCTCTCAGCAAGGGACGCGAGTCCCGCCTCGCTGAACTCCTTCCTCGGTTGGTAGGGGTTCGGCTGTATACGATCAACGTCAATCCAAAAAACCGAATCGTATTTTGTCGGTATGTAACGCGCCTCTTCGTTCATACAAAATATTTTAACACAGGTGCCGGGGGAGCATGTACCCATGCGAACTTCTACTGGTTCGTGTGCCGGGGGAGAGACTCGAACTCTCACGTCTTGCGACGAGGGGTTTTGAATCCCTTGCGTCTACCGATTCCGCCACCCCGGCAATGAGGTGCAGATTAGCATATTGTTCGTCGAATGACTCTTATCTTATAACTTCCCCACTAAGTCCAGGCCCGGTTCGAGTGTGTCGGAACCTGGCTCCCACGAAGCCGGACAGACTTGGCCCTTGTGCGTTTCCACGTACTGCGCCGCCTGGAGCTTACGCAAAGTCTCCGAGCCTTTGCGGCCGATTGAGTTGTCGTTAATCTCCGCTCCGCGCAGAATGCCCGCAGGGTCAATGATGAATGTCCCGCGGAGAGCAAGACCTTCGTCCGGCGCAAGTGCCGTCTCCTCTCCTTCAATGAGAACGCCGAACGCGCGAGCGAGTTTACCCGAAGGGTCGGCCGCCATCGGATACTTGATCGCCTTAATACCGCTCGACGCATCATGCCACGCCTTGTGCGTGAAGACGGTGTCGGTCGAGACAGAGATGATTTCTGCGTTCAGCCCTTGGAACTTCGGATACAGCTCCGCCAATTCTTCAAGTTCAGTCGGGCAGATGAAGGTGAAGTCGGCCGGATAGAAAACGATGATCGCCCATTTCCCGCGCAGTTGCAACAAGCTCATCGTTGTAATCGTGTCTTTATGGAACACTTCAAATTCAAAGTCTGGTACGGGTTCTCCAACCTTCACCATTGAGGAGTAGTCACGAACCGTGTCGTGGAACTCTCCGCAGTGCCCGCAATAATTACTTTTGGTCTCTTTCATATGTGTATTGGTTACCTCACTATCATGATACCATCGCGCTTAATGGCAACACAAATCCTCTGCATAGCCGGCCCCACCGCCTCGGGTAAATCCTCTCGGGCCGTTGAAATTGCTTTGAAGGGTTTCGTAAATCCTTCATCAAATGAAGGATTTACGAAACCCTTCATGAGCGAGGTGATCTCGGTTGACTCACGACAGGTATATCGCGGGCTTGATATCGGCACTGAGAAAATAACGCTTGAAGAAATGCAGGGGGTTCCGCATCACCTTATTGATATCCGTGGCGCGAGCGAGAAGTACTCCGCCGGAGATTTCGTGGCCGATGCGACGCGCCTGATTGAGGAAATATCGTCTCGCGGGAAACTCCCGATCCTTGTCGGTGGGACGCACTTTTATTTTGACGCCTTGCTCCGCGGCCTCCCGACGGGAGTTGATGCTAATCCTGCACTACGCGAGGAGCTTGAGGCACTCCCCACTGAGGAACTATTCGCGCGAATTAGAGAAGTAGACCCGCGGCGCGCAAGCGAGCTTGACCCGCAGAACCGCCGACGCCTCATCCGCGCGCTCGAAATCATCGAGTTCCTCGGCACTGTTCCGTTGAGGTGTCCCAAAGACGTACCTATAGGCATATCTTTGAGATACCTGATTGAATGGATTGTAATTGACCCCTCGCGCGAGGAACTGCGCGCGCGGATAGACACACGTCTCAAAAGCGCGCTTGAGCGGGGGCTTATTGACGAGGTGCGCCGCGTACGCGAAGAGGTGGGCGATGAGCGTCTGAACGAGCTTGGTCTTGAGTACAAAATCATCGGCGAATTTCTACGAAAGGAGCGCGCCGAAGAATCTCTCTTCCCCACCCTCTCAGCAAAACTCTGGCAGTACGCCCGCCGCCAGAAGGCTTGGCTCCGTAAGCTAGGACACACAGTGTCTTAACTTCTGTCTTTTATTGGCACGAACAGCTAGATTTAAGGTTGTAGTGCCATTGATCTCCTGGATAATTTGCCCATGTAAGACACGATTGCGACGCCAACGTTTGTGTCCCGCTATAATCACCACTGGTAAGACTAATATCGACTCCAATGCTCGCGCCCTGTGGATTGCCATGATTAGAGGCATTTTGAGCAACGGAGCCACAGGAGGAAAGGCCGTGCTTTGCCACTTCCTGAGAAACAGTATCTCTGAGAGAACTGCATACTGGGTCCGAATTAGATTTCAAACCCTGCGTACACCATCGGTCATGTATCTCCCATAAATGCGTCTGATACGATTGCGGCCTGTATGCAGAAGTAACACTGCCGCCACCTGCGTCTCTTATGAATTTGTTTGCGCATGCTTGTAGCCGAGGGTCGGTATTAGTCCATATCACAGTCTGCCCTCCTTCCATTTGAGTCGCGGACGGGTCGGTAAGCGACGAAAGCGGCGCCGGACACGCGCCTGGGGCTACGGCAACACCTGGAGTCGGAGCTCCGGCTTCCTGCTGAGCTTGGTTGAGGCTCCCGGCAATCTCCATGCAGGGGTCTAGGCCACCTGAGGTAATGAGTTGTGTCCATGTTTTACCCACCTCCCTAGAATCGTAGAGAACTGCCATGAGCGCGGCCACTATCATGTAACCCGCAAGCGCGAGAACGATGCCGACAACGGTATTAGTAAGAATCTTTTTCGCTTCTTCTTTCCCGCCCGCATTCACCGGATTTACGACAAGAAGAAAACCGGCCCATGCGATCATCAGTGGCGCAACAAAGACGATAGCGAGCGTTATAAGGAGGCTGATTATGTTATTGATAACGACGATGACTGCACCCCAACCCAGAGGACAATACTGGGAATTCGTTGCAATGTTCGAAATATTAGGCTCGATGATTGGACCGAAGAATGGGATGCCCGCCTGCGCGACGAGAGGCAACGCGAGAGAGCCCGCGACGAGCAAGAGTGCAAACAGAGCTGTGCGGGAACGCATAGAGATAGTATACCGCGTATCTAGAGGGAGAATATGATTTTCCCCACCGTGCGGGCCCACCAGGACTCGAACCTGGGACGGCGGTTTTGGAGACCGCTGTTTTACCGCTAAACTATAGGCCCTCGACAAAACGATAGCACACTAGATTACTTCTTCGTTTCTTTAAAGAGTACGCGTTTGCGGAGCGTGGGGTCGAACTTCATAAGTTCTATTTTCCGTTCCACCTTTTTCTTATTCTTGCGAGTCCAGACGACGTGGCTGGACTTCGTGGACTTGAGCCGGAGTAGGCGGTCTTGTGACATACAAAGAATCTAACAGAAACTAAAGGTTTAGGCAATGCTGGTCTCTTTTTTCGCGCTTTTGGGTTTCGTTCTAGTCAACTTCTTCTTCACGTCAAAATGCGGCTCGTCATTTTTAATGGAGACCGTGACGGTGCCGCCTTCCATGAGGCCCTGTTCAACCATCATTGAGGCAAGCGGCGTCAGTATCTTGTCCTGGATAGTGCGACGTAGGGGGCGGGCGCCGTACTGTGGATTATATCCCTTCTCTGCGAGCCATGTTCGCACGGGCGGTTCTATAACAAGCGCGATGCGCTTCTGCGTGAGCCGTTTCATCACCTCTTCAATCTGCGTATCAACAATGCGCGCGAGTGCCTCCTTCGCGAGCACATCAAAGATAATAATGTCATCAAGGCGATTAAGAAACTCGGGTCGGAAGTGTTCTTTAAGCGCTCCCATCACCTTCTCCTTCGTCTCCTCGTAACGCGTCGCGTCGGTCGCACCAGCCTTCCCAAAACCGATGTGCGCGAGGCGGTCTATGAACTCACCGCCGATATTTGAAGTGAGCACGATAATAGTGTTCTTGAAATTAATCTTGCGACCCTTGCCGTCGGTGAGGTGGCCGGAGTCGAGCACCTGGAGGAGAATATTGAATACTTCCGGGTGCGCCTTTTCTATCTCGTCAAAGAGCACTACCGCGTACGGACGATGTCGTATGCGCTCGGTCAAGGTACCCGCTTCTTCATATCCAACGTAGCCCGGCGGCGCGCCAATAAGCTTCGCAACCGAGTGTTTCTCCATAAATTCGCTCATATCAACGCGGACAAGCGCATCCACATCATTAAACATAAACTCCGCAAGTTTCTTGGAGAGTTCAGTCTTCCCCACGCCAGTGGGACCGAGGAAGAGGAACGAGCCAATCGGACGGTTCGGGTCAGAGATGCCCACTCTGGAGCGCTTCACGGCATCGGTGACTTTTTTCACCGCGCTGTCCTGTCCGATAATGCTGTTTCTGAGCCACTCCTCCATACGCGAGAGCTTTGACGCCTCTTCCTCAAGCATCCGCGCAACAGGAATGCCGGTCCAACGGCTCACAACCGACGCGATGTCCTGCTCAGCCACCTCTTCGTTCAGCACGCGCCGCGACTTTTGGAGCGTCTTTAAACGCTTGAGCTTGGTTTCTAAATCTTTTTGTAAGTGGGGCATCTTGCCATACCGTATCTCTGCGACCGTCCCGAGGTCGGCCGTCATCTCGGCGTTGTCCGCTTGTATTTTCAACTTCTCAAGCTCGGTCTTATCCGCACGAATACCTTCAAGTACTTCTTTTTCATTCTTCCACTTGAGCTCAAGTTCGCTCGTTGTCTCCTTCAAGTCGGCGACTTCAGTATCTATCTCTTTGATACGCTCTTTGATTTCCTTTCCACCCGAAGCGGTAGCGCCTCCGGCGGACGCGAGCTCTGCGTCCTTCTGGAGCGCCTGCCGCTCAATTTCCAGACGGCGAATTTTTCGGTCGGTTTCATCAAGAAGCGGCGGCTTGTTCTCAAGCGCGATGCGCAGTCCGGAGGCCGCTTCATCAATGAGGTCAATAGCCTTGTCCGGTAAAAATCGATCGCTAATGTAGCGCGCCGAGAGCTCAACGGCCGCAACGATAGCGCCATCGGTGATACGCACGCCGTGAAAGAGCTCATACTTGTCGCGAAGTCCGCGCAAAATGGCGATACCGTCCTCTATCGACGGCTCCTGTACGAACACTGACTGGAAGCGGCGGGTAAGCGCGGCGTCTTTTTCTATATATTTTTGATATTCCTTGAGTGTGGTTGCGCCGATGACACGGATATCTCCGCGCGAAAGCGCGGGCTTCAGCATATTTGAGGCGTCTAGAGAACCCTCGGCGCCTCCGGCACCGACAAGTGTATGGAGTTCGTCAATGAAGAGGATCGCCTTCCCTTCTGATCGCTCAACTTCCTTCATCACACTTTTCATCCGTTCTTCAAATTCGCCGCGATACTTCGTACCAGCGACCATAAGCCCAAGATCGAGCGAGAGAAGCTCTTTTCCTTTTAGTGATTGCGGGACATCGCCGGTGGCCATGCGCGCGGCAAGACCTTCGGCAATGGCGGTCTTCCCTACTCCCGCTTCGCCGATAAGTATTGGATTATTCTTGGTTCGGCGCGCGAGGATTTGAATGACTCTGTTAATCTCAACATCGCGACCGATAACCGGGTCCAGTTTGTTCTCTGAAGCGAGCTTGGTGAGGTTGCGGGCGTACTTGGCGAGCGCGCGGAAACGTTTCGGCTCCGCCGTTTGTCCGTCCTTTGAGCTCTTGAGTTCCTTGAGGATGGCAAGCGCCGCGTCTCTACCTATGGAAAAACGCGTGAAAATATCAGCGGCTTGTCCGGGGTGCTCAATGACCGCTAGGAAAAGATGCTCGGTGCCGACGAAGGTGTCGTTCATGCGCGCGGCTATTTTCCCCGATGCTTCAAGTGCCTGCGCAAGATCCGGTGTGAGATATATCTGGTATGAGGGTGAGAGCACGGTGGCGGTCTCGGGCGTCTCCAAGTGTTCAAGTACCGAGTCTGCAAGTGCAACGGTGTCAATTTCCATACGGTCGAGCATCGAGAAGACGAGCG
Source organism: uncultured Candidatus Saccharibacteria bacterium (assembly GCA_964349555.1). GTDB lineage: Bacteria > Patescibacteriota > Minisyncoccia > Phycocordibacterales > Phycocordibacteraceae > C7867-001. Next base: position 71,296 of record CAYGGK010000001.1, on the reverse strand, counting down.
ATTCCTCTTGGAGAACGAGAGCGGCGAGCAAGTGGAGCGGCGAGACGTGGTTTTGTCCGCGTTCTATCGCGAGCTCATGCGCTCGACGCACGGCCTCTTTTGCTTTTGTGGTGAAATTATTGAATGGAGGCATGTGTGGTATGTCTTAACGCGATTGTGCTGAAGTCGTGGTCGCCGTGAGAAGTGCGCTGATCCTACCCGCGGAAATGAGGAGCCCAGGCTTCACTCCGACACCGATGCCGATGAGATTGCCGGAGAGGTTCACCGCGCCGCTTCCCGCGCCTATGTCCGGCAGTGTCGTGTAAATGTTCTCGCCGCCCACCCGCGCGACTATGCCGGTAGAAGCCGAACCATCGGCACCAAGAGCAAGAACGGTCTCTCCGAGCTTTAAGTCGCTCGCGGCCACCAAAACAGGCGACGTACCCTTTGGCAGAATGGCATCATCTGCGAAACCGTAAATAGCGACGCCGCCGCCCTCCTGCGCAAGTGATGCGGGAATATAGAGACCGCCCGGAAATTCTATAAGTGCCTCTTTGGGCAAAGCGCCTTGCGTGGCGGTGGCGATGGCGCGCGCTTTGGGAATATACGTACCGACGGAAAGAGCCGGCGTTGAGGTGCCGGTTTCTGCGGAATAAATGGCGACTGCGCGAATGGCCGCCGATCCTATCGCCGCAGTGACCAGGTCCTGGTTGGAGGGTGCGGGGGCTTGAATAATCGTAGGCGTTGCCTGCGCAATGGTCTCAATGGTGTGCTCCACGACGCGATTGACTGTTTGAGTGACAAATGACGGCGCGCGGTCAAGTAGGGAAACCGTCAAGATTCCAGTCGCGACGGAGGTGACGAAGTTCACGAGAATCGTGAGCAGAATGAGTTGGGATTTGGAGAGTTCTTCTATGTTCATACAACCATGATGCTACCGTCAACCCTTGTTGTCAATAAATGCGACTGCTCGCACAAGCGTATGTGCGAAACGGGAGAATTCGCTCGCGCGCGCACGAGGACCCCACGATATGCGCAGTGTCGCTCGCGCGCGCTCCAGGTTGCCGGAGAGAGCGAGAACCGCCCGTGAACCTTCCTCTGAGTCGGTCTCGCACGCGCTACGCGTAGAGACGGCGAAGCCCTCTCCGTCCATAAGCGCGACGAGGTAGTCGGTGTCGCGGCCGGGGAGGGAGAGGTTAAGGATGTGCGGAGCTTGTGTACGAGATTCGTTTATAAAAATATTCTGAATAGAAGGGGTGAGATGACGTACGAGCCCTGCTCGCGCGCGCGTGGCGGATGCGCGAAACGCTTCGCGACCGTGCGTAGCGGCGTGTAGACTCTCTGCGAACTCCTTCGCAAGCTCTGGGGTCTCGCTCCCAGGGCGCAGTCCGCGCTCCTGCCCTCCGCCGCCATACAGAGGAGCGAGTGGAATTGTTCTGTGCGCAACGAGGCTACCGATACCGCGAACCTCACCGACTTTTGATGCGTCCAATGTCAACATATCCGCACCGAAATGCGCGCGCGTTATTTTCTCGGTCAGGGGCGCCTGACTTGCGTCTACATGCAGCAGGGGCCGCGACGGAAATGCCGTTTTCGTTGCGAGTGGCTGCCGTGCCTCGAGCGAGCGCGAAAACGGTATTTTCGAAGCGGCCTGAATCGTATTTGCCACCTCGCGCGTATTCCATATAACTCCCGTCTCGCCGCAGACCGCGTCCATTGTTATGAGCGCCGTCTCTGAGCGAAGCGCCTTCGCGAGCGCTTCGGTATCAACGCGGCAATCTTTAATCGGCAGAGCTTCAACCGAAACGTTCTCCGTCTCCAATATCTTTGCATTTTCCACCACCGACGCGTGTGCGCTTGGCAGATACAATATATGAATGTCGTTCCTTCCTTCAGCACGCAGGGCCCGCACGTGTCCGAGGATAGCAAGCGCGTTTGCCTCAGTTGCGCCGCTCGTGAAGAGCACATCATCGGACTGTACTTCAACGAGTCGCGCAATACTCGTACGCGCATCTTCCAACATTTTCTTTGCCCGCCTCCCCTCTTCGTGCGGCGATGAAGGGTTCCCGCTCGCGCCAGCGGCATAATCAAAGTAAGACCTTCGTTTCCAAAACATCCGTTCATTCTAACAAAAATTGCGCAAAAGATTGCGGCAAAGTGATTTTTGTGATGAAATAGAGCCATTATGGCGCGGACCGCACGACCGCCCGTCATCGCGGTGATGGGTCACATAGACCACGGGAAGTCTTCTCTTCTGGATTACATCCGGAAGGAAAATATCGTCGCGGGCGAGGCTGGCGGTATTACCCAGCACGTTGCCGCGTATATCGCGCTCCACAGCGAGCGGCCGATCACCTTTCTTGACACGCCGGGACACGAGGCGTTTAAGGCGCTCCGCACGCGCGGGGCGGCGGCCGCGGATATCGCCATTCTAGTCGTTGCCGCGGACGAAGGAGTGATGCCACAGACGCTCGACGCACTTACGGCGATTAAAGAGGCCAGCATCCCTTTCATAATCGCGATTACAAAGATTGATAAAAATAACGCGGACATCGCCCGCACGAAAAATTCGCTTATTGAGAATGAAATATTTATTGAAGGAATGGGCGGAGAAATCGCGTATGCGCAAATATCTTCCAAGACTGGCGAGGGTATTTCTGAGCTTCTGGACCTCGTCCTACTCGCGGCCGACCTAGCCGAGATTACCGCAGACCCTTCAGTAAGCGCAACCGGTTTTGTGCTGGAATCAACACAGGACCCGAGGCGCGGTGCCTCCGCAACACTCATCGTGAAAGACGGCACTCTCTCTCTGGACGGGTTCGTCGTCGCGGGCGACGCCTATGCGCCCATACGCTTCATTGAGGACTTTCGCGGCACACGTGTCCCACACGCTGGGCCATCGGAGCCGGCTCGTATTTCAGGATTCAGCAAGTTGCCGACGGCGGGCGCGCTCTTCAGCGTGGTAAAAAATAAAAAAGAGGCGGAGGCGCTCGCACGGAAAAACGCAACATCATTTGGCGAAGCGCCGGAGCGAGGCGTTTCGGTCGAGGGAATAGCCGAACTCCCACTCGTCGTGAAGGCCGACGTCGCCGGCTCCATTGACGCTATCGCCCACGAACTGTCCAAAATTACTCACGAGAGCGCATCCGTCCGCGTCATTTCTTCCGGCGTCGGGAGTGTGTCGGAAACGGACGTGAAGACGGCAAAGGCTGGCGGCGGAACAATAATCGCCTTCAACGTCGGGACCGACGCCGTCGCGCGCGACCTCGCTGAACGAGAGAATATTCCGGTGCTTTCTTTCTCTATCATTTACGAATTATCTGAAAAGGTGAGAACCCTTCTGGACGCAAAAGTGCCCACCGTCGCGGTGGAGAAAGAGCTTGGGCGCGCAATGGTGCTCAAAACTTTTTCGCTCGGAGCGAAAAAGCAGGTTCTGGGCGCGCGCTATGTGTCAGGTATGTTCACTGTTGGGAATCGCGTGAAGGTGCTCCGCCGAGAGGATGAGCTCACGCGAGGCAGTATTAAAAATCTTCAGCAAGCGCGCGCAGACGTGAAGGAGATAAAGACCGAAGGCGACTTCGGCGTGGAGATTGAGGCGCGCGAGAACGCGGCGTACGGCGACGAACTCGTTGCCTTTGTCGTTACCGAATCATGAACCCAGACGCACGGAGTCGAAGCCCGCGGAAACAGGCCGGTCGAGCCGTCGAAATTGTCGCGCGCGAAGCGGCGCAGTTTATCGCGAGAGAAGCGGGGACTGACTCGCTCATCACCGTCATTCGGGCAGAGGGCGTATCGCACGGGGAGCGTATAGTGATCTTCGTCAGCGTCTTCCCCGTAGAGAAGGCTCGCGCCGCGCTCGCCTTCCTCGCGCGCAAGCGTGAGGCATTCTCAGATTATCTGAAGAGCCACTCGCGTCTGCGCCTTCCTCGCATTGACTTCCTCCTCGACAACAATGAGCCGCTGGGCGAATCTCATAAAAACTAGTATCATCAGCGGACGGCCCGATGGTGAAGTGGTAACACGACGGTCTGCAAAACCGTTACGCGCGGGTTCAATTCCCGCTCGGGCCTCAAGAAGGAGGATGCTTCGCATCCGCCAGCGGGAATTGAATGCCACAGCGATGTTCGTTTGCTACACTGAAAACAAGCCGAGGTGGCGGAACTGGTAGACGCACAGGACTTAAAATCCTGAGAGGGCCTAAAAACCCTCATGTGGGTTCGATTCCCACCCTCGGCACTCGTGGTAAGATAATAAAAATATGGACCCCGTCTGCAACTTAAATGGCTCGATTGTTCCCTTGAGCCAGGCGAGGGTTGGCGTGCTTGACCTCGGGGTGCTCCGCGGCTTCGGTATCTACGAGGGACTTGCCGCATTCGCTGGCGAGCCGTTTCATTTCAGCGACCACTGGGAACGGTTCAAAATATCTGCAGATGCTCTGGGCCTCGTTCTCCCCTTTTCTGAAAAAGAATCCCTTGAGATGATGCGTGCGGTCATTGAAGAAAATTCATCCGGTCGCCGCGCGCATATCCGGATGGTCCTCACAGGAGGTGAAGCGAGAGAGGGCATCAAGCATGTTGCTGGTCGCGAAACATTCTTCATCACTGCCGAGCCGGCAACGATGCTCCCGGAAGTGTTATACGCCAATGGTGCTCCGCTACTCACTCACGAACACCAGCGGGCCTTCCCCGCGTATAAAACGACGAATTACATAACGGCAGTCCTTCTTCAAAAGAAGTTGGAAGCTGCTGGCGCTATCGAGGGTCTGTATGTTGCAGGAGGCATGGCGCTTGAATGCACCACCAGCAATGTTTTCATCGTACAGAACGGTAGCGTTATCACGCCGAAAGAAAACATCCTGCTCGGTATTACGCGCAAGGTCGTGCTCGATATCGCGCGCAAGTCCCACCCGACAGAAGAGCGGGCCGTTTCTATCGATGAGCTTCTCGGCGCGGATGAGGTCTTTATCACCTCGTCGTTTAAAGACATCATACCGGTCGCCTCGGTGGACGCGAAGGCTATCGGGTCGGGATCGCCCGGCCCCGTCACGCGCGACCTCATGAAAAGTTTCGCACAACATACAGACTCACACTAAGTGGTCACAGGTCGTTTTCTGCTGAAAACGCCCGCGACCCCGCCTCGCGCCGTCGCGCTCCGGCTCGCACAAACTTCGCTTTGCTCGTTTGTGCGCCTGCCTGGGCTTGAACCAGGGACCGTCTCCTTAAGAGGGAGCTGCTCTACCAACTGAGCTACAGGCGCGAGGTGAGGAGGAGAGAATAAGCGTCTTCGCTCATTCTCTCTCCGAACGAACGCTCGTATGTAATCATACAGGCGCGTTAGGAAAAATATAACAGAACATAGTATGCTTTGGAAGTCGTCCTCCATCGCGTATGGCAATGGAAGCCGGCTGGGGTGGCGAAATTGGTAGACGCACTAGCCTTAGGAGCTAGCGGGGCAACCCATTGGAGGTTCGAGTCCTCTCCCCAGCACAAACATAACGCGGCGAATAATCCAGGCGAGTAGCCCAATCGGATATCAACAACTTCTGCTATAGCAAGAATTGTTGATTATGGGTGGTGTAGGGTGTGTACATGAAATCTCTTGAAGCGAGTGCCGCGCAGAAGAGTAGGCGCCGCAATGTACGCAGCGCGATGCTTATGACGATAGGTGTAGCCGGAGTTATCGCTGTTGCGGCCATTGCACCTAACATGTTTCAGATGCTTGGGAAGAGCGGCGTTCTTGCCAAACTTAAGTATCAGACCAGAGGCATTCTCGCGCGATTGAAAATGAAGGGCGAGATTGAGTTCGTCGAACATGACGGGAAACGTTGTGTGCGCCTTACAAGACGTGGTGAAGAGTCTTTAGCCATGGAACAACAGAGGCTCTCTCTTCTCGCGCACAAACCGCGCAAGTGGGATCGGCGTTACCGCTTGATACTGTTTGACGTTCCAGAAAAACGGAAAAAGACTCGTGAAATATTACGGCATCACGTACAAGAGGTCGGTTTTCTCCGTGTACAGGACAGCGCGTGGATTTATCCGTACAACTGTGAAGAATTTGTTGCCCTCCTTAAAGCAGACCTGCATATCGGCAAGGACGTGCTCTATGCGGTTGTGGAAGAAATAGAGAATGATGTGTGGATACGCAAACATTTCGGCCTCCCTTTTAAATAACAACTATCAACAACTTCTGCTATAGCAAGAATTGTTGATTTCCCACGGAGTAGATGATGGGTGGTCAACACGTTGTGTTGTCTAAAGAATTGAACCGTTGCGGGGTACTTGACAAATGATTGGGTTCGTGTATGCTGTATGGCAGAAGTCTGGCTCAATCCTGAGCTGGATATGAACATTGACTGGGAGAATAATCATGAAACGTTTGTTCGCTGTGCTAGGCATTCTAGCCGTCGTTGCGGCCGTCGTAGCAGAATTCTGGCCGCTTATTGTGGCTGTCGCACCTATTGCGGCTGTCGTAGTGGCGGTACTCGTACCGCTTATTACGGCTGTCGTGGTGTTCGGCTTCCCGTGGCTCGCAGAAGAGAGTATTCTCTTCACGAAGGTAAATGAAGGAACCGCCAAGGCTATCATGCGCGGCTCGTCGTTCGACCGCTTCATCATGTCCTTTAAGGGATACCATCTCAACCCGACGAAGAAGGGGGAAAAAGGCTTCAAGAGTGATTCCCCAAGCTGGGAGGTTCTCTATCACGGCAAAGACAACGCAAATGGTTTTGAGGAGACGGAGGATAGTTATTATGACGACCGTTCGTGGCTACTCAAAAAACTCGGCCTCTACTGGGTCGGATGGCCGTGGGCAAATAGCGTGTATGTCTACCAATTCGAGTGGAACGAGACGTACACGGAAAGTGAGGAAGGGAAAGAAAAAGTCCTTCCGCGCGCCGAAGTAACTGACTTCATCTATGTCGCCGACTTCACCTATGCGATCGTGACCGACGGCGCGGAGACAAATGATCGTCTCCCAACTGATGAGCTCACGCTCGTGACAGTCGCTATACGCAACCCGTATCGCGCGTTGTTCAGCGGTGAGGACTGGATTCGGCGTATCACTGCCGCGATCAACCGCCAAGTGCGGAACTTCGTCGGAAGTAAGGGATACGATGATCTTATCTCCATCAAAAAAGATGGAGATATGAAGAGTATATCGAGCCAATGGTCTGAGGAGTTCTCAAAACCCATTATCGACCTTAGTGACCTGTTAGCCGACGAGAAAGACGACGCCCCTCTGCCAAGGGGGTTGCGTGGAAGGTACGGCGTAGAGATACGCACGGCCGATCTGCAAACTGTCGAACTCTCCGGAGACGCAAAAACGGAAGCCCAAAAAGCCGCGGCGGCAGTGTATACCGCCGAACAAGAGGCTCGGTCAACACTCAAAACTGGCCAAGCGAAAGCAGATGTCATCGGGATGATTGGCGAAAAAGAAGCGGAGGCTCTCCGTGTGCGGCTCGATGTCATTAAAGACCATGGCGCCGAGGGAATGCTACTCGCACAACTCGATGCGATGCGGGAATCCTCAAAGGGTGCCGGCAACACAGTCATCTGGGCGAACAATCCGTTCGTTCCGTTGGCTGGAAAAGGAGGTGAAAAATGAGCATGATGTGGATATGGTTTCTGGCGGCACTTGTCGCTATTGTGTCATTAGTTGTGCTCGGATTCATCTTGTACCGAGTTAACAAGCCTCATTTAAAAAAGAGGGCTGCGGCACAAAGCCGGCTCGACCAGAAGATCGGACACCAAAAGAAAGGACCGGTTCCCTCCGCCGAAACTGGCAAGACTCCTGCTCGTGCGGAAAGTGGTACCGGAAGTGATACTGGCAACCTTATCAGCTCCATTTTCGCCGTCGTCGGCGTGGCTGTTGTGGCACTAATCGTCTGGTGGTCGGTGCCGTGGCAACAAGTGGGGTCTTTATTGAAAACACCGTCACCATCGCTGGGGACGGTGTGGGAGTGTGTGAAGGACCATTGGCTTTGGATTGTTTTGATCCTCGGCGGTTCGGCCGGGGCTCTCTCAATCGTTCAGACGATGGTTAAGGCACCGTGGGCAAGACCCCTGCAAGGAGTACTCGTCGCGGCGATGACTTTGCTCTTCGTCGTTCTGCCCTTCATCGGGTGGTTCAACGAACCGCCAAAACCACCAGAGCAGGCTGCGCGCTCTGAAATCCCGCTCGCGAGCTCGCCTCAGTCGGAATGGCCGAAGTTGGTCATTCCGGCGGGCGGAAGGTCAGAGAACATTCCGGTTCCGCCCTATATGCATGCAATGTTCATTGGAAACAACTTCCGTGTACATAACGTGTATCAGGATAGAAGCGAGTGTTCGGAATCATGTACTGACGGCCCGCTTGCTGCAGTATATGTAACGAGTAAGGATACGAAAAATCAAAACATCGTATCCTACTACTATGCTCCGATGAATTAAACTCTTGTTGGTTCGTCCAACAAAAGGCCGCGCGGTAGAACCCGCCGGCCTTTTTTATTTATAAGCCGCTTATCTTTTTAACCCGCTCCAGATTAAACGTATCCGTCAAAATATTGAGAATGCCGTACACACCGAAGATAACGACGAGGCCGACAAGGCCCCACATAATGGCTCTCTTGCCCTCTGTGCGTTTCGTCTCGTCTCCAGCGTGAGCCACGAATTCAAACACTCCCCAGAGAAAGAGGACAAAGGCGACAGCCGCCAAAAGGAGGATGAGCGGGTTGACGATTTCTACGACAACCTTCCCGAGGAATTCGTGGAGAACCGGCATTTATCTGACCTGAACGCCTGATGAAGGCGTATTGCTTGGCCCCGTCGTATTACCGAAGCTCACGGTGCCAGTGAGGATGTTCACCAAGCCCCAGATGGAGACCATGACGAAGAAGCCGATAAGGCCGTACAACATGAGACTCTTGCCTTTCTCTTTCACATCTTCGGAGCCCTGACCTAGAATGAAAGTATTGAACGCTCCCCAAAGGAAGACGATGAAAGCAACAGCGAAGAGCACGGGGACTAGCACATTATTGATAACGTTGATAATGAGCGAACCGGCATCCGAAAGGTTCCGCACCGTTTGGGCCGACGAGACAAGCGGCAGGGCGAGCGCGACGAGCGTTCCGGTAGCGAGGGCAAGTGCTTTTTTCATAGTATACATAAGTGATTAACTGCTCTTAATAGTAACGTCTTTACCGGCTTGGTCAATATACCTTATCTCGGCGTGTGGATAGCCCCCTATTTAGAGGGTTGGAATCCTCGGGGCGCGCCCACCCTGCAGATTTAGGGCGCCCGTAAAGGTATTCACAAGGCCCCAGATAGAGATGATGATGGCGAAGCCGATGATGCCCCACATCGCAAACTTACGACCCTCTGCTTTTTCTGATTCGTTCGACGCACCCAAGATAAAGTATTTGTAGATGCCCCAGATGAAGACGATGAAGGCAACCGCCATGATAACCGGGAGGAAGATGAAGTTGATGATGCCGATAATGCTGTCCGCATACGGCTTGATGACTCCTATGTTGATGCCACCTCCGGTACCTCCCTGTGTTTGTGTTAGGCCGTTATAGATTTGGTCGTCGAACTGTACGTTGTCATTGTCGGTAGTAGTTTCTCCGAACGGTTGCAGGTCAGTAGTGCCAGTGAATGGTATCTCAGTAGTTTCTGCGGGCTGTGCCAGCGCCAAAGGCGCAAAGACAAAGAAAGCAAGGGCGAGGGCTGTGAGGTATTTTTTCATGTTTCTGTTCTATCAGAATGAGCTCGGCAGGGGCGGCGCGGAGATGCCGTAGAGGCCGAAGGTGTTCGCGACGACATTCACGAGGCCCCAAAGCGATATCATAATGACAAAGGCGAGAATACCCCAGAGAATGAGTTTGTGACCCTCCTTCACCTTCTCGGCGTCCCCATAAGAGAAGATGTACTTGGAGACGACGCCGTAGAGAAACGTGATGAAGGCGGCGGCGAAGAGGAGCGGCACGAGCACGTTGTTGATGACGTAGATGATGGTGGACGCAACACGGCAGATGTTGCTCGCCCCGCACATAAACATGCCACCGCTCCCGAAACCGATTGAGAAGCTAGGGCTGTTGTATTGGAAGTTGCCGGATGAGTCTGAATAAATTTGAGTCTGCGCGAGCGCAAATGACGGCGCGACGCACACTAAAGAAGCAGTGAGAATAAGAGCGAGACGCGTGATGGATTTCATATAGCGTAAGTATGACACATCAGCCGGTGGCCGTGAGGCCGAGCGTGGATAGCAACAAATTAACAAATCCCCAGACGGAGAAGAGGAGCACTATGCCGATGAGGCCCCACAGGGCGAACGTGCGGCCCTCTGCTTTTTCTGACTCGTTCGCTGCTCCCAAGATGAAGTATTTGTAGATGCCCCAGACGAAGGCGGCGAGCGCGAGCGCGAATATGACGGGTACAATGACGGTGTTGATGGCGCCTACGACGCCAGTCGTGCTGTCCCCGATAAATTCTTTAAACGACGTGGCCATATCAGCCGCCAACCGAGAGCGCCTGCGCCGTCGCCTCTATACCGATGGCTATCGCTTTGGAGCCGAGGAGGATGAGTGCGCCGACGACGGTCCAGAGGAGCGCGTTGCGCGCTTCGGTTATTTTTGTCTCGTTCCCTTGTGCGGCAACAAAGAGGTAGCCGACATACACCAGCATGAGGACGACGACGACCGTGCCGATTTCAATGACGAAATCAAGGATGTTTTGAAGGAAGGTCATCAAGTCCCCGCCGCCTCTTAACGGATTGACGAGGGTGACGTTGGAGCCACCCGGAACATTATTTACACTTGGCGAGATTTGCGTAGGGATATTATTGATCGACCCCGAATTAGCCGCCGCCTCTTGTTCTGCTTGGAGCACTGGATCTACAGTTGGAGGGGGAGGGGTGACGGTCCCGCCGCCTGATGGACCAAGTGCGAGTGCCGAAGACGCGAGCGCGAAGAACATGATTGCTGCAACGAAAGAGGTGCGCATGGTTACTGTTGAAGGAGGGCGCCTAAGGAGCGCTCGGCGGAGCCGAGCGCTCCTTCCAAAGTGAGTCGGCCGCTTGTCACATTTTCAATCATACTTGAAAAAACGGCATCTACCTCTGAGGGGGCTGGGGACAGCCATCCGCGCGTGTAGAGCGCCTCGGCGTACGCGACGGCGGCAACGGGGTCAACAGGCGCCGTACCAAGCGCGCCAAGGTTGACGGGCACGAGACCGGTCGCGGCCGCGGCGACGGCTTGCTCGGTCTGGTTAGAGAGGAGAACGGCGACTCTGTACGCCCCGGCAGCGTTCTTCGCCCCGCGTGGAATCATGAACGAATAGATGCGACCGTACGCACTCTTCACCTGCGCGGTTGCCGGCTGCGGGAGCGCGCCAACGCTAAAGTTCAGGTTTGGATTCGCTAAGCGGAGAGCGCGCGCCTCGGACACGTACCCGAGATAAAGCGCGAGGTCGCCGGCAAGGAACAGGTCCCTGGAGTTCGGCAACGAAGTATTCCATGTATACGAGCTTTTTGCCGGATCGGCGAATTGCGTGTAGAAGCTGACCACGGAGGGCCCGGGCGGCACGCCGCTTCGCGATTGAGTACCGAGATTTGCGCCGAGCACGCCCGTCGCTGAATATGAAGAGATCGGCACGCCCGTCTGGAGGAAGAGCGACGAGAGTATCCCGCGCGCATTATTGACGTTCTGGTATGCGCCGAGCGCGATGAGACCGCGCGCAATCTGCCGCGTCGGTGTGAGCACCGTGATAGTCGGCACGAGGCCGCTCAAGGCTTCCCAAGTTGCCGGGGGCTTCGCGACGCCGTTACTCGCGAGGATGGATTTATTTGAAAAAAGCACGAGCGGATCAGTAAGGAACGGTATTCCGTAATAACCATTCGGAGACGTAAAAATCCCGGCCCCGTCAATGAATGTTTGTGTAAACGATTTTGGAGATACTGTATCAAAAGATATCGGTACGATGAATTTTGCGAGTGCATGAAGCTCTTCCTGTGAGGCGAGAATAAGGTCTGGCGCGCTATTGGTCGCTATTGCCGTGGAGAGATCATTGGCCAGAGAACCGCGATCCTTTTGTATATACGATACGTTTTTAAACGTCGTGTCGCGCTCCATCATGGTAACGAGAAATGTCTGCATCTCCGTCTCTGGCAGAACGCCCCACACGACAACCGGACCCGTATCGTTACCGTCCCCCGTACTCGTATACGTCGCGAAAACAAAAAGGCCGATAACCGCGCCGAGACCAAATACGCCAATTAAGATTCCCTGGAAGAGAGAGATTTTCATGGTGCGGTAAAGATAATGCCGTAATGGTGCGGCCCGGCGCGAAATGACTTCACCTTGTGGAAACCGCCGTTGATGAAAAGCGCTTCGGCTTCGTGTTCAGGCACGATTTGGTCGGGTGTGGGGCCCATACCCCCATAGCTACCCGCCCAATCGATAAGCATAAACTTTCCCCCCTGCTTCAGAACGCGTTTGATCTCTGCAAGTAACCCGTCACGATTCTCAACCTGGAAGAGTGTGTTAGCGAGGATAACGGCATCTAACGATGCGTCGCGCAGATGCGTCCCGCCAGGCTTCTCAATGTTGCCCCAGAGCACGTCAATGATGCTTTTGTGGTGGTCGTGCGTGTTGAGTTTGAGGTGCTTAAGGACGTCCTCTTGCACATCAATTGCGTAGACCTTACCGCCGTGCCCCACGATGGCGGCGGCCGCGCGCGCGTAATGGCCGCTACCAGCGCCAAGGTCTCCAACCTTCATTCCCTCGCGCAAGCCAAGGTGTAGCACATTCTCTCTCGGAGAACTGAAATGGGCCGTCATGCCTATAAAATAACATGCGCGGCCCGTGGACGGGCCGCGCAATCAACACCTCAATAGGAAAACACCTGAAACGAACGACAAACTATTATTTCTTCTGTACATTCTTATTTCTGACCGACCGGTTTATTATAAGAATGTTGACTGGTCTATTGCTCCGGCAGATGGAAGTACTTACGAATGTCTCGGTCGTGTTCAATTGTGTCAGCAATCGCATAAAGTACGTCCTTACCGATCTTTAGCTCTGCCTTAAGAAGTGCGATAAAATCTTCGCAATCGTAGGGATATACCCACACGCTATCCTGCAGTCGTACGAAACCGACTTCGCTCATATATGTGCGCAAACGAATCCTAATGCGCCGCCGCCGTTCTGGAATATCAAAAACAACCATTCGCCACCGACAATCCCACTTCTTTTTCTGATTTTTGAGAGTAACCTTTGTTTGTTCAAACGCAAGCGCTTTGTGACCGGCCGGAGTTAGTCGCAAATATTTTTTACCACCTCTTTCAACCCATTTTGCCTGGCCTTTAGTAACGAGGCGTCCAGCAGCCGTGCGAGCTCGATATCCGAGATTGTACTTTTCTTTAGGCAAATACCGTAGGAGTTTCAGAGTGTTCGGAGCAACTGCCGCCCATGCGAGCAGCCCAACGACCGCAACGGCAGCAAGTACGGCATGTTGTATATTCTGTTTCCTTCTTCTTTTACGCGATGCTGTCTCAAGCTTACCCATCTCTCATATCGTAAAACAAATATTCTTATCTCTGACCGACCGGATGTGGATAAGGATATTTTACTGCGTTAGTTTTCGAGTAGGTAGATGTCGATTGATGGCTCTTCGTAGGGGTGTACGCGACGGATGGCTCCTACGACATCCTCGACGAGAACATCGTCGCAATTAATCTCAATTTGCTCTTCCTCAACTTCTTCAATTTTTCCTACCTTGCCAATCGCGGGCTTCGCTCCATCACCCGGTAAAAATCGTCCAGTGCCACGCACACTGAAACTACAGAAAGAATACTTCCCGACTTTCCCGCCACCCGCCTCGCCTATCGCCTGCCGAACTTTGTCTGCATGCCCCACCGGCACCGTCACAACAACCTTTTTCATTGTTCGAGGAAATTATCGACAGTAGGAAGAAGGACATCTTCGCTCCCTCCAAATTCCGCAAGGATCTGAGGTTCTTTGCTTAAGTAGTGATGCAAGCGTTCTTGAACTGTTTGTAACATCCCATGGGCATGAATACCCTTGATGGCATTACTTTCGATATGTAAATGTTCTTCTTGTTTGTACCAAGGCCGAAACGCCTGTCCTTCTGCTGGATTCGAATCTGCTGGTCGCTCCGGCAACTCCTCTTCTTTCTCTGGGTTACCGTTCCGATCCAAGATGTGCCACTGCTCCATGAATTTTCTACAGTGCCACCATGCTGGCGATGGAGTCGCCAGGATAGAGCTTCATAATGCGAACGCCTTGAGTGGCACGAGAAAGAAGCGGAATCCCAGAGACCGAAGTACGGATTACCTGTCCTTTTTTAGAAATGACAACAAGCTCTTCTCCTTCCAAGCTACCGATAACAACCTTCGCGCCGATAATCTCGCCAGTCTTCGGCGTGATATTGGCTGTTTTCATACCCGAGCCTCCGCGACCTTGTACCTTATATTCTGAAATTTTTGTGCGCTTACCGTAACCCTTGCTCATGATAACGAGGATAGACGCATCGGAGGCCGTGGCAGAAATGACTTCAGCCGAGACCACGCGATCTCCCTTCTTCACACTCATACCGCGCACACCTCCGGCGGTACGACCCATTTCGCGAACATCATCAACCTCAAAACGGATTGACTGTCCCTTCGCGGTGACGATAGACACGGTATCGCCCTCTCCTGCAAGATGGGCTGAGACGAGCGTGTCGCCTTTCTTCAGAGTAATCGCGATGATACCGGAACGGCGCACGTCGGCGAAACTCTTCGCCGCTACCCTCTTCACCGCGCCCGCTTCCGTCACGAACATAACAGATGAGGCGTTGAGCGCCGCCCCTTTCGGCACCGCAAGCACGCTCGTCACCGACTCCTCAGCGGAGAGCGGTAGGAAGTTCATAATGCTCTTGCCTTTAGTCGCGCGCTTCCCTTCCGGTATTTCGTACATCTTGAGCTGGTACACTTTGCCAAAGTTGGTGAAGAACAGCAGGTCGCTGTGCGCATTCGTTACGAGGAAGTGCGTCACGATGTCTTCTTCTTTCGTCGCAATATCCACGACGCCGACACCGCCGCGTTTTTGTATCTTGTATTCGCTCGGGTTCGTCCTCTTCACATATCCTCCTTGGGTAAGCACCAACATCGAGTCTTCGTCCGGCACGAGGTCCTCTGCGGAAATATTCTGCACGCCGCCTTTCACGATTCTAGTGCGACGGTCGTCGCCGTATTTTTCACTGAGCTCCGTAAGCTCTTTCTTGACAACGGCGAGAATATTTTTCGCTGAGGAGAGAATCTCTTTCAACGTCTTGATGAGCGCCTGCACCTCGGATAACTCGTCCTCGATTTTCTTACGCTCAAGCCCCGCGAGCTTGGAGAGTTTCATTTCAAGAATCGCCGCAGTCTGGAGCGCAGAGAAACCGAACTTCTTTTGAAGCGCGAGGCTCGCGGAAGAAACGTCGGCAGACTTCTTAATAATCGCAATGACCTCGTCAATATGGTCGAGCGCCTTGGAGAGACCGAGAAGAATGTGCTCCCTTGCAGTCGCCTGACGCAGGTCGTACTCCGTGCGGAGCTTCACCACCTCTCGGCGGTGCTCCACGAAGTGCTCCAGCATACCGGAAAGCGAAAGCATCTCCGGCACGCCGTCGACGAGCGCGAGCATGTTGTAGTGGAACGTGCTTTCCAGCTCGGTGTATTTGTATAGATTATTCAAAACGGCCTGCGGATGCGCGGTGCCCTTCAACTCCACCACGACGCGGATATCCGAGGTTGACTCGTCGCGCAAGTCGCGGATGCCTTCAATCTTTTTTTCTTGTACCAAGTCAGCGATGCGGCTGATGAGCTCGCTCTTGTTCACGCGATACGGAATAGAGGTGATGACAATTTTTGTATCCTTTTTCCCATCGTCAACAATCTCCGCTTCGCCTCGCACAACAAGCGAGCCCTTGCCGGACCCATAGGCGTGCTTAATGTCAGCCTGACCGAAGGCGACGCCGCCAAGCGGGAAGTCGGGACCCTTCACGAATTGTAAAAGATCATCGGTCGTTGCCTCCGGATTATCAATAAGATGGATGGTTGCGGCAACGACTTCGCGGAGATTGTGCGGTGGAATATTAGTCGCCATGCCGACCGCGATGCCGAGCGTGCCGTTTAAAAGCAGGTTTGGGAGCGCGGCGGGGAGCACTCGTGGTTCTTCGCGTGTCGCGTCGTAGTTGGGATTCCACGCGACGGTGTCTTTTTCCAAATCGGCAAGAAGCGCCTCGGCGATACGAGAAATCTTTGCTTCGGTGTAGCGCATCGCCGCCGGCGAGTCGCCGTCAATGGAGCCAAAGTTGCCCTGCCCAAGAACGAGCGGGTACCGGTGTGAGAATTCTTGCGCCATCTTGGTCATTGAGTCGTAAACTGCGGTGTCGCCGTGCGGATGGTACTTACCGAGCACGTCGCCGACCACCAAAGCGCTCTTGCGAAACTTCGCCCCCGGGAGAAGCCCCAGCTCTTTCATCGCGTAGAGGATGCGGCGATGCACGGGCTTCAGCCCGTCGCGCACGTCCGGCAGAGCGCGGCCAGTAATAACCGACATCGCGTAATCCACATACGACGTCCGCATCTCCGACACGATCGGCTGATTGATGACATTTGCGGCGATAGGGTTCCCCAGGGGGGAACCCTCTCCATCTTTTATATCTGCTTTCTCACGCGCCATGATAATTTAATTACGTATTTTTGGTCAGAAAGGTATCGTCGTTTGTTCGGTCTCCTTCTCTAACATAGCGGAAGATGTCGCGTCAATTATTTGGATACGCGAAGGCTCACTCAAACTCGGAAGTACGGCACTCGTAACCCCAGCAAGCTGCCCCGCGGGGTCTCCAGAAACGGCGCGCACCTCCTCTCCTCCTGTGCTCTGTGCGAATGAAGTGTCCTTGAGAGCGAATACTCCCGCTCCGACAGAACCGGCGAGCCAGACAAGCGCAATGAGTCCGGTAACGGCTCCCGCCACACTAAACGCAATCTGTTTACGAATATGATGGGGCTTCCCTCTCACGTGTTCTATGTGCTCAAAAACGGTTTTCATATGCGGTTATGGCGTTAGTACTAGTATACTCCCTTCTTGGCCTGCGAGATCTTTTTTCTTTAAGGTAAGTTTATCAACCTTTTCGCCCCCGTTCCCCGCCTCTTTGAGAAAAGCTTGAAGCGCCGTGGACGCGCCCATGCCGCCTGCCTGCGCAGGCAGGCTCCAATGCATCGGAACAATAATTTTCGGCTCAAGAGACACGGCGAGCTCGTGCGCCTTCGCGGGAGAGAGAACTCCCGCCTGCGTGGGCGAGTCGCCGCCAATAGGAACAAAAAGAACGTCTATCTCGTCAATGCTCTCTCTCGCTTCGTGGGAAAGCTCGGTGTCGGAGAGTGCACCGAGATGTACGAGCGTCATGCCCTCAAGCTTTACACTGTATATTGTGTTGACATAGGAACCCTTGTCCTGCTTCGTCGAAGACCTCGCAGGATAATCGCTGTGCGATAAAAATCCTTGGATAACAACGCCCTGCCGCTCATATTCTCCTGGGCCAGTGATGGCGAATGGCGCTTTCCCCGCATACGTTACTTCTTCTATGCCGTTCATATCAGGGTGGTCGCGTGAGACGAGCGCGATGTCAGCGCCAAAACGCACTCCAGGCAAAGTACCGTTCTTACTGATCGGGTCAAAGACAAGCGTCAAATCGCCGAAGGTAACCTTGAAACATTGTCCGCCATGATGCGTAATAACCATCCCACATATTCTAGCATTTTTTAGCGCCTTATGCTAGCATATTTCTATTGCGTGCTGGGGAAGTAGAGAGACGCTAACCCTCCGACGGTGTCGTCGGAGTACGTTTCTCGAAAATCCGCACCGTTATACACCATGTCTGAGAAGTCCGAAGAAAAGATTGTTCCGCCATCGACAATTCATCTACCAGAGGGCCACCCGATGGCCAGAATGCTTGACGCCATAGCGATGCCACCGTCGGTTGGCGACCTTGTTGAAGGCACGATTATTGCGATTAGTCGCGGTCGTGTGTACGTTGACCTCCCTCCCTTCGGGACAGGCATTATCTATGGTCGTGAATACCTAAACGCCGCAGACGTGTTGCGCAAGGCGAATCCCGGAGACCTCATCAGTGCGAAGGTGGTGGATTCTGCCGGGCGCGACGGCTACATAGAGCTGTCGCTTAAGGAGGCGCGGCAAGCGGCTATTTGGGGCGAAGCGGAGACGGCGATTCTCTCGCAGACGCCGTATTCGCTCGTTGTTGAAGAGGCGAACAAGGGCGGACTCATCCTCTCGTGGCAAGGTATCGCTGGGTTTCTCCCTGCTTCACAACTGTCCAAGGAGCACTACCCGCGTGTGCCGGAAGGCGATAAAGATAAAATTCTCGGCGAACTCATGAATCTCGTCGGACGCCCCTTATCGGTGCGTATCATCACCGCTGATCCGAAGGAGGGCAAGCTTATTTTCTCGGAACGTGTAGGAGACGAAACCGAAGAAAAGGCATCCATCATTGATAAGTATCAGGTTGACGATACCGCAGAAGGCGAGGTGACGGGTATCGTAGATTTTGGTGTCTTTGTAAAAGTGGAGCCGGGATTGGAAGGTCTCGTACATATCAGCGAGCTGGATTGGGGCCTCGTGGAAGACCCTCGTATGTTCTGTGCGGTCGGCGACAAGGTGCGCGTCAAGGTGATCGAGATAAAGGACGGAAAAATTTCTCTTTCCATCAAAGCGCTCAAGGAGAATCCGTGGCACACCGCCGCCGAGCGTTATACGAAGGGTATGGAGGTATTGGGCGTCGTTATCAAGTACAACAAACACGGCGCACTCGCCTCCATCGAGGAAGGCATCGCCGGCCTCGTGCACGTGAGCGAATTTGCGACGCCTGCCGAGCTCCGCGAAACACTTGAGCTCGGTAAGACGTACCCATTCACCATCGCGCTCTTTGAGCCGAAGGAACAGCGCATGACGCTCACCTTCGCCGGCAAGAAGAAGTAACCACTAGCGGGTGTTGGCGAACATTGTTGCAGGGTCGATGCCGGAGGCGGCGAAGAGGCGGACGGTTTCTGCGACTTTTTTCAGAGTCTTTTTCAGCGCGGCTTCTTCGCCGGGCTTCCACTTCCCTATCACGTGCTTAAGCACTTTTTCGTCTCCTGAAACTTTCTTCGCCTGATTCTTCTTCCCCATTCCCGAGATGCCGATGCGAATGCGAGCGAAGTTCTCTGTCTTCACGGCGCGCATGATGCTCTCTACGCCCTTGTGCCCTCCCGAGCCGCGACCGAACACCATTTTTACCGTACCGAGCGGTAAATCCAAGTCGTCGTGAATGACGAGAAGATTCTTTAACATTTTTTTGCCTTTTCCGCCGGAGGCGGACCCGCCTCCGGCGGGAATAAACGCACTGACGGCTTTGCCGGAGGCATTCATAAATGTTTCCGGCAAGACGAGTGTCGTATTTTCACCTGCGATAGCGCCCTTGCTTACACGCGCGTTCGCCGTTTTGTTAAAAACAAATTCATCAAAGCTTTCTTGCTTCGCCACCAGCTCCACAGCGCTTCTTCCAGCGTTGTGCCGCGTCTTTTCATATTCTTTCCCTGGATTCCCGAGCCCGACAATGACGATACTCATGCACACATGGTAACAGAAAAGTTGCACTCTTGGAGCGGATGCGTACAATGCGCGTATGTCTGATACTTGGAAGGGTCTTCTGAAGGATCTTTTCACGCTCGCATTACTTGTTGTTGTCGTGGTTATCCCGATACGCGCCTTTGTAGTATCGCCGTTTATTGTTGATGGCGCCTCCATGTCCCCGACCTTTGAAAATCTTGACTATCTCATTGTTGACGCGCTCGTGTACCGCTTTACGCCGCCCTCCCGCGGCGATGTCATCGTCTTCCGGTATCCGAATAAGCCATCTGTTTTCTATATCAAGCGTATCGTTGGACTTCCCGGAGAAACCGTCTCCATCAATCGCGGAGTCGTTACCGTCACCACTGTTCTCGGAGAAAAACTCTCCCTCGCCGAGCCCTACATCGTCAACGAGGACGCGACGTATACTAAAAATGTCTCCCTTCGTCCTAAAGAATATTTTGTCATGGGAGATAACCGCCCCAACAGCTCCGACAGCCGAACCTGGGGTCCGCTACCAGAGAGTGACATCATCGGTCGTGTTGATCTGCGGCTACTCCCCATTAAGAAGAGCGGATTCTTCCCGGGCGATACAACGTACTCCCTTCTATGATGCGCGACACCATACCGGCTGAAGAACTTTTGAATAAAGCGCGCGCGGTTGGTCAATATTATGGATTTACTCCACTATCGACACTCACCGCCGCCGCGCGAGGAACAGCTCGCGCAAAGACGAATTATCCTGACACTCTCGCGAATGTCTCCCTGGATCCGATCGCTGAAACAGTCGTAAGTTTTCTGAAACAATGCAGGAACGCCGCGTGTGCACCTACGCAAAAACAGCCTCTCTTCATTTGGCATACGAACATCGCCCAGGGCCGACCGGCACAGAAAAAAGCCACGATACAATTCCACGCGCTCGGCGCTGACCGCGCGATAGCAGACGCAGTGGTCATTCGCGCGCTCATCGCGCTCATTCGCGACCTCTACCACGAAGAACCGGTTGTGCGCATAAATTCAATGGGTGATAAAGAAACCCGTGCGCGCTACGCGCGCGAACTCTCTAACTTTTTCAAAAAGCGCTCAAGCACGCTCCCTGAAGAATGCCTCACGCGCGCCAAACAGGACGTGCTACTGGCCGCCGAGCTCATCATCGCGCGCGAATGTGCGGAGGACCTTCCCGCCCCGACCGAACATCTCTCGGACGCGAGCCGTAAACGTTTTGAAGACCTTCTCGAGTATCTGGAAATGACCGAAACGCCCTACGAACTCGCGCGTACGCTTATCAGCCGCAGTATGTGGAACGATACGTGTTTTGATATCAGCGTTGGCGGACGTCGCATCGCGTGGGGTTCGCGCTACAATGACCTCGTCCGTCACATCTTCCCGGGAGCTCCCTTCAGTGCCACGGGCGCAGTACTACACATAGCAAGCGAGGGAAGTGTGGTGAAAAAAGCAACGTCACCGCGATTGCGTTTCTCATTTGTTCACATCGGCGACGAGGCGAAACGACTCTCTATTATTCTTGCCGAGGACTTCCGCAAGGCGCGTGTCTCTCTGGCGCAGGACATAGGGGTGGAGTCGCTCACCGAGCAGATTCATCTCGCCGAGAGGCGAGGCAGTCCGTACCTCCTTATCATGGGACGCAAAGAAGCTCTTGAGGGTTCAGCCATCCTACGCAATCGCCAGACTCACGAAGAAACCGTCCTTCCACTCGCCGGCCTTGCCGAACGCCTCAAATCATTCGCGTAGACAATTGTATGGCCGGTGTGCTAGAGTTGCAAAATCATGACAGCAGGAACGAGAGTTGAGGTGAAGCGCGGAAAGAACGAGAGTTCCACCGCGCTTATTCGCCGATTTACCAGGAGGGCACAAGGACTCGGTCTCGTGCGTGAGATGCGTAATCGCCGATATTTTGAACGAACACGATCAAAGAACGTCGGCCACAAGCGCGCGCTTATCTCCAAGGTTCGCCGAGAGACGTATAACGAACTTGTGAAGCTCGGCAAGATTGACCCTGCCGCGAAGAAGACGCGCAAGCGTTAAATGCTAGTTCAACGTTGCTCACTATAAAATGGCGGGCGTTTCAATACGAAACTTCACGCGTCGTCCGGCAGTCGGAGAGCGACGCGTGTTTTCTGAAATCGCGAAAACCGTACTCCCCGGCTGGGATATTTCTCTTGTCTTTGTAGGCGAGACAAGGGCGAAGGCGCTCAACAGGAAATTGCGAGGAAAAACGTATGTACCGAATGTTCTCTCTTACGTTGTCGGAGAAAAAAACGCGGAAATTATAATTTGTCCGACAGTCGCCGAACAGCAAGCTCCAAACTTTCAGCTTTCAACTACCGACTACCTATCACTTTTGTTTATCCACGGGGCGCTTCATATAAAGGGGTGGGCGCATAGTGTTAGGATGGAGAGATGCGAACAAGATCTCCTCGCCCTCTTCAATGAAACGACGCCTCTCCACCGGTGTAGACGTCGGCACGCACCAGGTAAAAGTGGTCGTCGTTGAAGAGCTTTCCGATAAACACGGCGAGCGCCAACTGCGTATCCTCGGTACAGGTCTCGCTGCGTCCAAGGGCTTACGGCACGGCTATGTAGTCAATAAGGAAGAGGCTACCGCTAGTATTCTGAAGGCGAAAAAAGAAGCGGAATCCGCCGCCCGCATCCCACTGCGCGCCGCGTTCCTCGCGGTCGGCGGCATCTCGCTCGACGAGGCGCGCGCGACCGGCTCCGCGATTATTTCGCGCGCCGACCAGGAGATAACGGCTCTTGACATAGAGAAGGCCGGGAAGGCGGCGCGTGAGGTGGCGGCGCCCGGATTTCTCAATCGGCACATTCTCCACAGCATCCCTCTTGAGTATCGCGTTGATGGAGCGAAGGTACTCGGCGACCCGCTCGGTATGAAAGGTATTCGTCTTGAGGTGGATTACCTCTTCGTCACCTGTCTCGCCCAACATGAGGAGGTGCTTTCGCAGGCGGTTGAAGACGCCGATATTGAAATCATAGACCAAATGGCTTCCCCGCTCGCGGGCTCGTACGTTCTGCTCGAGGGTGATCAAAAAATGAAGGGGTGCGTACTCGCGAACATAGGAGCTGAAACGATTTCCATCGTCGTCTACGATGAAGGCATCCCTGTCTCAGTGAAAGTGTTCCCTATGGGCTCCAGTCACGTAACCGACGATATCGCCTTAGGTCTGCGCATCTCCCTTGAAGAAGCTGAGCGAGTGAAAATGGGGCGGCTCTCCGGAGCGATGTATCCACGAAAGAAAATCGACGCTCTTGTCGCAGATCGCGTGGAGATGATGTGTGCGCTCATTGATAAACACTTAAAATCTTTGAATCGACGTGGTCCTCTGCCTGCGGGGATTATCATTTCCGGAGGCGGCGCGGGCATCGGATCTATCAGCGAAATCGCGCGCGGATCTTTGAAGCTTCCCTCCCGACTTGCGGAGCTCCGTCTCTCCGCAGATACGAAGGTTCGCGACGCGACGTGGGCGGTCGCCTACGGTCTCGCGCTTTGGGGTCTCACGGGCGACACGAACATGCCGAAAAAAAGTTTGCGCGCGGTTGTCGGGAAGTTTATCCAGCAGTTTTTGCCTTAAATAAGAAGCTCTATTTATAAGTTGTCAATATTTGCATACGGCTCGCATCTGTTATGATAACGAGCACGCAACTTTCCAAATAACTTCTACTGTATGTCCAAACGCGTTGAACCTGAGATAGAGACATTCGCGCGAATCCGTGTGGTCGGCGTCGGCGGCTCCGGGCTAAATGCGGTCAATCACATGATCAATTCCAAAGTGCGCGGAGTTGAATTCATCGCCGTTAATACCGATACGCAGGACCTCCATCGCTCACTCGCTAAGAAAAAAATTCATATAGGCAAAAATCTCACGCGTGGTCTCGGCGCCGGCATGAGCCCGGACATCGGACGCCGCGCCGCGGAGGAAACGCGCCAGCAGATTCAAGAAACGCTCACCGGGAGCGATATGGTCTTCATCACCTGCGGGATGGGCGGCGGCACCGGCACTGGCGCCTCTCCTATGGTCGCAAAAATCGCAAAAGAAGTCGGCGCGCTCACCGTCGCGATTGTCACTAAACCTTTTGGCTTTGAGGGCGCCCAGCGCCGCGACATCGCCGAACACGGTCTCGCCGAACTCAAAAAAGAAGTTGACGCATTTATCGTTATCCCGAACGACAAGTTGCTCGGCCTCGTCGACCACACTCTCTCGCTCAAAAACGCGTTCGCGCTCTGTGATGAAGTCTTGCGCGAAGCAGTGGAGGGGGTATCCGACATCATTCGCACGCCGGGCGATATCAATACCGACTTCAACGATATCAGGGCCATTATGGAGGGCGCTGGCCCCACGCTTATGGGCATCGGGGTCGCCGAGGGCGAGAAGCGGGCGAGCGAAGCCGCGCACCGTGCGGTTAATTCTCCTCTCCTCGACATTTCCATCTCCGGCGCCAAGGGCGTCCTTTGGGTCGTCGCCCACTCTGACGACCTCGGTATCGTCGAGGTGCATGAGGCTTCTAAAATCATCAGCGAATCCGTTGATAAGAACGCCAAGATTATTTGGGGCGTGATGAAAGACGATAAGCTAAAAAAGGGACAGATTCGCATCATTATCATCGCGACCGGTTTCCCGGAGGGCGCGGCGCACTCCTCCCACTCAAGCATTGAGCGTTCCTTGTTCTCTATGGCTGCGGATAAACGCGTCGACGAGCGCGGCCGTATCAATCACGATGTGCTAAAACGAGACGAAAAATCAGAGGACAAGCCTGAGAAGATGGATCTTGACGAGAGCACTGTCGCCGACTCTGTCTCCGGCGAGAAAAATGAGCCTGTAGTAACCGCGTCCCCTCATAAACGCGAAAAAATTCCACCCGCTCCAGAAGATGACGAGACGTGGGGAGCTATCCCAGCGTTCCTTCGCAGACACAAGAAATAGTAAAGTTGAGTAGATGGTAGTTGGTAGTCTGTAGGTCTGATAGAATGCATTCATTGTATGTCGCTACAAACTACAGACAACAGACTACAAACTGTTTACGATTTGATAATTATTGGCGGCGGACCTGCTGGCATCGCCGCCGCCGTGTACGCCGCGCGTAAACATTTGAAAACCGTTCTAGTGGCAGAGGAGGTTGGCGGGCAGTCGGTTGTCTCTGACGGCATTGAAAATTGGATTGGCGCACCAAGGGTAAGTGGGAGCGAGCTCGCGAAAATGTTCTCTACGCATCTCGACGCAGTGAAGGGTGATGTTGTCACGCCCGTCGTCGGCGAACGCATCGTCTCGTTGGAAAAGTCTAGTAATGGGTTCCTGGCGAAGACGAAAACGGGCAAAGAGTTTGAGGCAAAGGCTGTGCTTATCGCCTCGGGAGCCGGACGTCGGAAGTTGAATATCCCCGGCGCAGAAAAATTCGAGAATAAAGGCGTTACGTACTGTGCATCCTGCGACGGCCCCCTCTTCAGCGGGATGGACGTCGCCGTGGTTGGCGGTGGAAATGCCGGATTTGAGACGGCGCTCCAGCTCCTCGCGTACGCAAAGTCGGTTACGCTTCTCCATCGGCACAAGGAGTTTAAGGCCGACCCTATAACCGTTGAAAAAGCACGCGCTCATCCGAATATGCGCATCATCGCTCATGCCGAACCAACTGAAGTTGTGGGTGAACAGTTCGTAACCGGACTTACCTATACCGACAAAGATTCGGGAGAGATAAAAGAACTTGCGGTCTCCGGCGTCTTCGCTGAGGTGGGTGTTATTCCGAACACCGACTTTGCCGAGGGCCTCGTCGAATTTGACCCCATCAAGCGAATAAAGGCCGATCCGCGCAACCAACGCACGAACGTTGAGGGTATCTGGGCCGCCGGTGACGCTACCGACGAGCTCTACCACCAGAACAACATCGCCGCCGGCGACGGCGTCAAGGCGCTTGAAGACATCTACCTCTGGATCAAAAAACAGTGAGCGCCGAGTTACTGACGAGGAGCAAAGACTACCGGGATCTCCAGCGCATCATCGTGTTGCGGCAATCCGGAGGGATTGTCTTTTTTTAATATCAACGAGCCCTTGTTGCTGTATGTATTTTTATCTACCGTAAACGTGAGTGTAACCTCGAACGGAACAAAATCAGTTGTCATCCAGTCGCTCTTTGCCTGTGCTATGCCTTGGGCGATTATTCTGCCATCCCAGTCAATGAGAAACACAGGAAAACTCGCCTCAAAATACCAATTGCCGCGTGCTTCTCCCACAATGGTAAGTGGGCTAGAGATTGCTTGATTGGGACGCGGGGAGCTAATGCGGATGAGGTTGGACTTCTCAAGTTCGTTGCCTATGAATTCGGTGAATGTCTGTTCGCCAGCGCGGCACTGTTGCGGATAGGACTCCATCACCGGGTTGCCTGCCGCCACGCATTCTTCAAAGGTGGTGGGTGTGCCGGAACGCGCGCCAAAGAGCCACCACACGCCTGTGGCGGCTGTGAGTACTATGACGATGGTGAATGGGAGCGCGTTTTTCATGCAGACTTCAATTATTCCACAGTTCTTCACTCTTGGAAACGGTCTCACGTTGCGGGCAGTCGTCGACGTCGTTCGAACAGAATCAAGTAAACATATCGATGAATTCAATGAGGTCATACTTATGATTAATGCTCTGAAGAAGCAGCTTCCTCTGACTGAGACAGTCGTTCACTCGGCAAAGGCTTTGCCAGCATTACAAGCAACTGAAGACACCCGGTCATCATCACCTCCGCCTGACCCTCAGTAATCGACTCCCTAAATTCTTCTTCATACATTTTCGCAAAAACTGCCACTCGTTCTGGATTAATTAGATTCATATGTAAAAAGCGTAACGTGCGCTTCGCAGCGGTACTAGGTGGGGTATACACATCTGTGGTGCAAAATTTGTTGCCTTTAACAGAACATGACTAAAGAAACACTGCTAGATTTGTTTCCAATATTTTGCATTGACAAAAATCTGGCTTATCCTGGACCGATCTATCCAACTTAAAAAAACTGAAGCTTCTTTTGTCGTAGCACCCCATCGCCTAGTGTGAAGCAAGTGGCATTGTTTTCTAGTCCTGGTCAAAGCAACCAAGAATTTGCAAATCTCTAGATCAGTAGGAGCTGTGGCTACTCGAGGCAAATCACCATTGTGTAGTCCGACAATGAATACATGCTGTGCGGATAATCCTTTTGAACCTTCATATGACACTAGTTTGATGTTTATCCGAGGTGCTTTTTCTTCAACAGGCGCTTCATTATCCACGTCGTCGTCCTCTGTGAACGCACGTACTTCTGCAAGGATTTTTGCTTGGTAATCCTGGTCCAAAACGCTAACCATCGAATGATCTTCCTCAGCGGATCGTTGAACTGCATCCAAGAAGAACGCTGGTTTATCCAGCTCCAGCAGGATTCGCCACCCCAAATTGGCGTCTTCGCTGGCCTTGAGTATTCGAAGTCCGTCTTCACGCCGAAGCTCAATTGATTCATCACTGTTACTGGCCATACAGGGATAGCCAACGCTTTCGAGGTGTTCTCTTATTTGCCGAAGATATTGTTGAGGTCCTATCACCAGTACCGTAGGGAAATGCCCTTCTTCAGCTTCTCGTATTTCTTCCTCAGGGATTTTCGCCAGTTCTTGTTCTATATATCGTCCGAAATAGTTTGCACGGCCATTTTGAACTGTTGTCACAACATCCTTTAAATTCGGGTACTGATTTGTATCTCGTTCCTTCTTTGGAGGATAAAATTCGTAGGGCTTATCGATTCGGCCTGGTAAGCGCCCAAGTGCCCGTGCCCGATGAATCAAATCACCAACGGCTCCGACTACTGGCGCTGTACACCTCATGCAAAACGGCAGGGAGAAATTCGTATACGCTGCTTCAGCGTAGAGACCACGAATGTAAGCCGTATCTGAATTACGAAGTTGAGAGTACAGAGCTTGATCATCGTCTCCTGCAACAACGATTGAGCTGGTAGCGGACATCATATCAAGAAGCTCGACCTCTAGCTTATTGAAGTCTTGGTATTCATCCACTAGCAAAAGTTTATAATGGTCCATTTCGCCTGGATATTTCTTTAACCCTTTATATGCTCTGAATACAGAGTCATCAAAAGATACAGCATCGTAATAGTCAGCTCGCGCAGTATAAAAGTCCGTTTCATCGCCTTCCTGTAGATCACGCATCAAACCTACAAATTTCGGAATTTTGCCACCGTACATAATCTCCCAATCTGTCTTGATCAGTGTCGGGAGTGGCGGAAAATAATGAAAAGCATCAGTAAGACGTCCGCGCACTCTCGGACTTTGGTGCAAGAGGCGCCGACAATAAGCATGGAACGTATAGACCTGAGACATAGTTCCCAGGTCACGCGCCAAATCATCTTTCAAGTTATTGATAAATGTAAGAACAAGTGCGTTATCTTGTCCTGCCTCTGATTTCTCCAGAAGGAGTCGAAACAAGTGTGTCTTTCCAGAACCAGGGCCAGCGACGACTAATTTTTTAACAGATTCAGAACATACGACCGCGTCAACGGCAGCGGTGAGGCGTGCTTTAAGTTCTTCATACATTAAGATTAAGCATATGTGATCCTCTTAATATCGCAAAGAGTCAAACACAGAGTTTGAATCGCATAACAACGGTGAATGTCGCGCGTACTTTGAACAGAGAAAAATGCAATAAAAAGGTTCGAATCACGTACTGGTTGGTATGCAATGACGTTCGATCAGTGATTGTCAGGAATGCAAAACCCCGCAGTTGCGGGGTTTTTCATGGCGTGAAAACTTTCACCTGTGGCAAGTCTGGGCGGAGGGGGGGAGATTCGAACTCCCGAGGAGCTTTCACCCCTTCTGGTTTTCGAAACCAGCTCGATAGACCACTCTGACACCCCTCCGTATGCTAGTCATGCTAGCATTTCAGCGTAGAAATGATAAGTTTTGTGTGAGGCCCTATCGTCTAACGGTTAGGACGAGAGCTTTTCAAGCTCTAAACCCGGGTTCGATTCCCGGTAGGGTCATGCGATTCGGGAGCCGCCCATTCGGGCGGCTTTCCGTTTACGCATGACCCTGAGCAACGTTTTGGAAACGTTGCGGCGGGAATCGAAAGCCGGAGCGATGTTCGGCAAGCATGTCGAACCGCGAGGCGGGGTCGAGAAAATTCGCGAGTGTCGACGAGCGAATTATTCGTGACCGAAAGTGTACTCACGGTTCCCGGTAGGGTCACCAATTTTACAAAACGTTGGGGCGGACACGGTACCGTGTCCGCCCTATTAAGAATCCTTCACCTCCTTATTTTGGGGGAGACCTCACCTGTCTGGCGCCAAGAATTGCCGCCGTAGCGACTGTCTGCGCCTTAAGGAGAAGTCCTTGTGAGATAGTAAAACGGTCCCCTACTCGTGCTCGCCACAGATGTCCCTCAGGGTTCATTCTGAAGGAAATGACGTGCTCTCCCACCTGAACATCACACCCCCTGTCTGTAACGGAATTAAGGAGCACTTCCGGTTTAAGGCCGATTACGAAAGCTTCCATTGCCTCCATTGCGAGACGAGACGCGGCGGAAAACCCCTCCTTGGAAACTCGCTTTCTGCTAGTGGGAAGAACCATTATTTTATGTTGTTTAGTTAAAGTGAAACAAAGGACCCTTCCTTCCACTCTCACTTTTGCTAAATCTTTTGAGGAACTGAGAAGCTCTGCGTCGGACACTTTATGGTCTCCTTTCCTATTGTGAGGTCTGTCCCAAATTATAACGCACAAAATGTAGATTTGCCAACTATTTTGACTAAAGATAAAAAGAGCGAGCCCGACCGCGCTACGCAGTCGGGCTCAGTTAGAAAAGCTTCACGCCCTCATTCGCACCTCAGCTTCGGGGAGACGATTCTTTATATATTTCTCGAGCTGTCTCGCCAGTTTTACCGCTTCGGAAAATATCTTGAAGCGATGAGGGTGCGCTATGGTTACGCCGCCGCGAAAATGCTCTACCCCAAGCCTACCCTCATAGACCTCCTGGATGTGGAGGATGACAGATGCAGGGAGATTCCCTGGTGCGGAAGCCTTTACAAGATAGAATGTCTCCCTTGGGGAGACGACCTGTTCCGTCGTAATCGTTACCAATATTTTCGAGTCTCTGCTCATCGGGAACCTCATCAAGAACAAAGCGCACCATAGCGCTTTTTCTGCCGAGCATGATAGCACGGGAAATATTTTTTGCAAGTCCTGCCCAAAAATATTACGAACTGATGTTTTCCGCAGGATAGCGCGTGCCTCGTTTGATAAAGTTCGTTTCAACATCTTCAAGCTGAAACTTCTTTTTAAAGAAGTCAACGACGAGGCTTTCATCCATGCCGTTCTGGCAGGTGTAAATATCGGCCGAGACGAACCTGCGCTTGGGAAATGTATGTATGCTGATGTGGCTTTCCGCGATAATAACAAAAGCGCTCCATCCGCCCGGGTCTTTGAGCTGGTTGTCAGGCGCCGAGAGGATAAGTGGCTTCATAAGCGGACGCATCTGGAGCGCGTCGCACAACTCGGTAAGCGCGGAGGAAATGGCCTCTTCGTCATTAAGACGCTCCGGGCTCCCGCCGTAGCCGTCGATGGTGATGTGTTCTCCAAAATGGGTTCCCATTATGGTCTCGATTATAGCATCCAGAAATCGGCAACAACATGCTATTATACCCGGTGTTACTATCATGACTATGGAACGTATTGACCGCGTACGACACTCCCTCGCCCACGTGCTCGCGGCTTCCGTGCTCGAGTATGACAGGGAAGCAAAGCTCGGCATAGGCCCGGTTATTGATAACGGTTTTTATTACGATATAAAATTTTCACAGCCTTTTTCTGAAGACGTTCTCCCGCAACTTGAGGGGCGGATGCGGGAAATCATCGGTCAAAATCTCTCCTTTTCTCGTATGGAGGCCTCGCCAGAGGAGGCGAGGGAGCGCTTCCCCAACCAGCCCTTCAAGCTAGAACTTATTGATGAACTTGAGAAAAAGGGCGAGCCTATTACGCTCTATGCGACCGGTAACATATTCGTCGACTTGTGCGCGGGCGGGCACACGGACACCACCGCGGAGATACCGGCGGACGCATTCGCGCTCTCCCACATAGCAGGGGCCTACTGGAAAGGAAGCGAGAAAAACCCCATGCTCACGCGCATCTACGGCCTCGCCTTTTCATCAAAGCAGGAGTTGCTTGACTATCGCACACAGCAAGAGGAGGCGAAAAAAAGAGACCATCGCCTGCTGAACGAACAGCATGACTTTTTCATGATTTCAGAGGAGGTCGGTAAAGGGCTCCCTCTGTATCTACCCAACGGCGCCTATATCCGAAAGAAGCTTGAGGACTTCATGTATGAAAAAGAGTTGGCGCATGGGTACCAGTATGTATATACGCCGGTACTCACGCACAAGCGTCTCTACGAACAATCGGGACATCTCGCCCACTATCGCGGCGATATGTACGACCCGATAGAAATAGAAGGCGAAGAATATTACCTGCGCCCGATGAATTGTCCGCATCATCACCAGATCTTCCGGCACCGCCCGGTGAGCTATCGCGATTTGCCGTTACGGTTGGCGGAATTCGGGCTCGTCCACCGACTGGAGCGGTCGGGCGTATTGACCGGCCTCATTCGCGCACGTTGCTTCACCCAAAACGACGCGCATATCTACTCTGCAAAATCAGACCTCAAACAAGAGCTTCTCGGCGTCCTCGCTCTTTTCCGCGAAGTATACGACGAAGTATTCAACATTCGAGACTACTGGTTCCGTCTCTCGCTCCCTGACTTTGGAAATCCAGAGAAATTCGGCGATGTTGAAAACCGGAGTGTGTGGGACGAGGCTACCACAGCCGCCCGCGACGCCCTACAGGAATTCGGCGCGCGATATGTGGAGGGCGGGGGCGAAGCGGCTTTTTACGGGCCGAAAATAGACGTGCAGATACGGAACGTGAACGGCAAAGAGGACACTATCGCGACCGTGCAGGTTGATTTCTATTCGGCGAGCCGTTTTGGTCTCGCCTTTACGAATGCGCGCGGCGAAAAAGAAGAGCCGGTTATCATTCACCGCGCGATTATGGGGTCGTTTGAGCGGTTCTTCGCATTTCTCATCGAGCAGTATGCCGGGGCGTTCCCGCTCTGGCTCTCCCCAACACACGTTACTGTTTTACCGGTAAGTGAGAAGCAAAATGCGTATGCGCAAGAAATAGAGAAAGAACTGCGTGGCGGCGGTATCCGCGTGCGCGTTGACTCGTCAAATGAGACCCTTGGGAAAAAGGTACGGCAGGCGAAGAGTTCAAAGGTGCCGTACTTCCTCGTGGTCGGCGAGCAGGAGGCGACTTCTAAAACGGTGACTGTTGAAAGTAGAGACCGTGGGAAACTTGAAGAAACAAATCTGTCTCATTTTCTGGCAAACATACAAGAGGAAATCAGCTCTCGAAGAATATGATATAGTCCTCAGTGCGCGCGGTTAGCTCAGTTGGTAGAGCATCTCATTGACGTTGAGAGGGCCGGGGGTTCAAGTCCCTCACCGCGCACAGATAGGAACTCCTCCAAATCCTCTCGTGGTTTTTCTTTTTCCGTTTTGGCTTGATTATTCTTGACATTTGAGTTAACGTGACTTTGGATTAAGCCCAAACCCGTGAGGCTTGAAAATGGAGGAATGCCAATGCCAAAGAAAAAGCACCAACCTGCTGGCGTCGGTATGACGCCAAGTACGTCAGAATTTGGAAATTTCATCAGAGTCCGCCGACTTGAACTCGACCTCAGGCAGGCCCCGCTGGCCAATGAAGTCGGGCTCGCACAAACTTCCTTGAGCGCGATTGAGGTCGGAAAAAGCAAGTATCTCAATGACTACCAACTAGAGCGACTTACAAAAGCACTCCGGTGCGACGTAGAGGAGTTGCGTAAGCGCATGCCAGTCAAACGCATCGCCCAGCCGACTACGGAGTTGGGGAGGCTCATTCGTTCTCGACGTGAGGAACTTGGCATCTCTCTTTCGGCTTTCGCAAAGAAAGTGAATATGACTCCTCGACAAGCCCTGTCCTTGGAGATACGTAATCTGTCTATTCGCCACAGTTTAGTCCAACCGCTAGCGACCACATTGGACCTTGACCATTCAGTGTTGGGCAAGTTTGCGGGAATAACCCGAAAGGAAACCGTAAGCAAATTGGGTCAATTGATTCGCTCACGTCGTAAAGAACTCGGAATGAATCTCGATGTGCTCGCCGAAAAACTAAACGTCAGCCCACAGTTCGTGAGTAAAATCGAGTTCGGACAATGTCGTTTAAGTGAGAGTGGCGACAGGATCGCACAGCTCGCTCAAATTCTTGAACTCGACGTAAACAAACTGGAAGCTCTACGACCAATAAGGAGAATGAAACAGATAGGTACAACCAGCCCCTTAGGCGGATTTCTAGCCGCGAAGCGATTGGAACTTCGTCTGTCACAGCGGGAAGTCGGCAGACGCGCCGAAATTCATCACAGCGCTGTATCCCGTGTCGAGACAGGAAAGCTTCAGCCAGGTCTTAATTTGCTCGACAAGCTGGCCAAGGCGCTGGGCTGTTCAATCCCCGCCGAACTCATCCCAACACCAGATCGGCAAGCTTCAGTTCATGTTCTGACTTGATACCACTCACATGGGCCTGCATCTCTTCGGAGATGCAGGCTCTCTTTCTTTTTAGAGCGGCGATTCACTCAGCGATTTTGGAAACAGGTTCTAACTTGGTACAATGGAGACACCATGCGGCCGCAACGATACCATACCAAAACTCCAAAACGCGAAGCGAAGGGGAAGGTTTTTATATATGGGAAGCACGCGCTTCTAGAGGCGCTCCAGAACAGTCCGCAGGTTATCCGCAAGGTCTTCCTTTCCCCCGATATGCGCGACGCGCAGTTGCGCGCACTTTTAACTAAAAACAACATTCCCGTCGCGGCGCTTGCACCGGGGAGGGGTACGGAGCTCGCGGGGAAAGATGCGGTGCACCAGGGCGTCATAGCAACGATGGACCCGTCTTCCCTACTCTTGTCGCTCGACCAATTTTTGGCGACACTTCCTTCGTCAGGATCACCTAAAATCGCGGTGGCGATTTTAGGTGAAGTGCAAGATCCGCATAATGTCGGCGCAATTATCCGCTCCGCCGCTGCCTTCGGCCTCTCCGGCGTACTTATCCCAGAACACAATCAGGCAGGCATTACCGGTGCGGTAGTGAAGGCTTCCGCCGGCATGATATTCCACATCCCGCTCGTGACTATTGGTAACGTGAATAACGCGCTCGGGGTGCTCAAGAGGCACGGCTTCTGGATCTACGGCTTGGCCATGAACGGAGCATCAACGCTCGGCGCGGAGGCGTTTGACGCGCCGAGCGCCTTCATCGTCGGGAACGAAGGTGCCGGTATCCGAGAGAAGACTCTTGAAACCTGTGACGTGACACTCAAGATACCGATACACGCGCGCACCGAGTCGCTAAACGCCGCGGTCTCTGCCGCCGT
The DNA here is from genome assembly GCA_964349555.1 of uncultured Candidatus Saccharibacteria bacterium. Classification (GTDB taxonomy): domain Bacteria; phylum Patescibacteriota; class Minisyncoccia; order Phycocordibacterales; family Phycocordibacteraceae; genus C7867-001. The sequence goes on along the minus strand of CAYGGK010000001.1, from coordinate 37,176 downwards.
TGTTTTCTATGAATGGTCGCGAAAACACCCGGAAGCATTATGAAAACTGCTACACAAACCGTTGTCCTTTATCATGGAAAGTGCCCTGATGGTTTTGCGGGTGCGTATGCCGCCTGGAAAAAATTCGGAGATACCGCAACATACCTTCCCGTCGACCATGGAGACGCCCCACCGAAAGAACTTGCTGGGCGCGAAGTGTACATCGTTGACTTCTGCTACGAGACGATCGAACAGATGGATGCGCTCATGAAATCGACCAGTCGACTCGTCGTGCTTGATCATCATGAAAGCGCTCGAGCACTTGTTGAACGTACGCCTGAACATGTCTTCGACAACACCCGGTCTGGCGCGACCATAGCGTGGAGTTATTTCAACCCCACCGCCCCAACACCGCGGCTGATGCACTATCTTGAAGATGGCGATCTCTATCGCTACAGACTCCCCGAGACCCGAGACATTTTTTCCTACCTACTCGTTTTGCCATTTGAGTTCCCCGCATGGGAAAAACTTGCACTTGGATTAGAAAACGAAATGGAGCGTGTTGAGATACTCAAGAAAGCGGCGGCATATACGGAATTTTTTAAAGCGCTCGGCCAGTCTTCTGCGGAACGAGCGAAGAAAGTTCATTTCGAAGGTTACGAAGTATATTTCGTCGCAACGCATCCGAACATAACCATGAAGTCGTATGTCGGCCATGAGCTCTATGAGAAGCTACCTCCTTTCGCGCTCATCGTAACCGCGCACCCCAACGGCTTCGGCGTTTCTATTCGTGGCGATGGTTCGGTTGATGTGTCTAAAATTGCAGAGAAATATGGCGGCGGCGGGCACCCGGGTTCTGCCGGATTTTTTATTCCAAATGGAAGCAAGATGCCGTGGATTGAGATAGAAGAGTAACGAATATGAAGGTCCTGGCGATTGAAACTTCTTGCGATGAGACCGCGATAGCGATACTTGAGTGCGCAGGTACTGAGCAAAACGCGCGGTTTACCGTGCTCGGGAATGCGCTCCTCTCGCAGGTGGAAGTGCATAAGGAATATGGCGGGATCTTCCCCGCCCTCGCGAAACGCGAACACGCAAAGAATCTTGTGCCTATTCTAGAAGCGGCGCTTGAAGAAGCTGAGCTCTTGCATGAAGACACTCAGGCGATGTCGGAAGAGGCGCGCGCCAAGATTTCTGAAATCTTGGCGCGCGAGCCCGGTCTCTCCGAAGCGTTTCTTGAGTTCATTTCCGAGTGCGAGCCGCCTGCCATCGATGCAATTGCTGTTACGGCGGGCCCTGGGCTCGAGCCCGCGCTCTGGGTCGGTATCAACTTCGCGAAGGCGCTCGCGCTCGCCTGGGATAAACCGCTCGTTGCGATAAACCATATGGAAGGGCATATACTCGCCGCATTAGCGCGGCGAGAAACACTAAGCACTAAGCACGAAGCATTAAACAAATCTCAAATCGAAAAATTGGAAATTAAAAACGTCGAGATGCCCGTGCTTGCTCTCCTTATTTCAGGCGGACATACTGAGCTTGTGTTGATGAAAGAGTGGCTCTCGTACGAACTCGTCGGCCAGACACGCGACGACGCCGTTGGCGAGGCCTTTGACAAGGTCGCGCGCATGCTCGACCTCCCCTACCCGGGCGGCCCAGAAATCTCGCGCCTCGCTGAATCTGTGCGCATGAAGGGTTTCGTAAATCCTTCATCTGAAGGATTTACGAAACCCTTCACGTTGCCGCGACCAATGATCGAGTCTGGTACCTGCGACTTCTCCTTTGCAGGACTTAAAACAGCCGTGCTCTATTTGTTAAAAGAAATCCCGGATTTAACTGATGGGGAGAAAAAAGAGATTGCACATGAATTTGAAAACGCCGTTGCCGACGTGCTGTGGAAGAAGACCGCGATGGCTCTTGAGAAAACCGGTGCTAAAACTCTCGTCATCGGCGGCGGAGTCTCGGCGAACGTCCACCTCCGCCGCGTATTTGCCGAAAAGATAAAAGAAATGCCCGAGGTAACGCTGTGCATCCCTGCCGCCGACCTCACCACCGACAACGCCATCATGATTGCGCTGGCCGGTTTCTACCGCGCCTCCCTCTCCGAATTTTCCTCTGACATAAAGGCGAACGGCAACCTTTCTCTCGCACAAAAGCTCTGATTTTGCTATATTTTAAGGACGATGCACGAGAAGTTTACGAAACCCTACAACCCCGAGGCAACCGAGGGACGAATATACAAACAATGGGAGGAAAGCGGTTTTTTCAACCCCGATAACCTTCCGCCCTTCGACTCCGCTCAGGGTAACCGTGAACGAAAACCGTTCACGGTTATAATGCCGCCGCCGAACGCGAACGGTTCCCTGCATGCGGGACACGCCGTGTTCGTCACGATTGAGGACCTGATCACGCGCTTCCGCCGCATGCAAGGATATAAGGCGCTCTGGGTGCCCGGCGCTGACCACGCAGGATTCGAGACGCAAGTGGTGTACGAAAAGAAGCTTGAAAAAGAGGGTCGCTCTCGCTTTGGTATGGAACCAGAGGCGCTTCGCAAAGAGATTATGGAGTTTACGCTCGCGAACAAAGCCTTTATGGAGGGGCAGCTACGCCAGCTCGGCGCTTCGTGCGATTGGAGCCGTGAGAAATTCACTCTTGACCCGGACATCGTTACAGCGGTGTATGACACGTTCAAGAAGCTCTATGGGGACGATCTCGTCTATCGCGGCAAGCGCACGGTCAATTGGTGTCCGAAACACCAGACGTCCCTCTCGGAGCTGGAAACGGAAAGCATTGAGGAGACAACGCCGTTCTACACCCTTACCTATGGACCGTTTGAGATTGGGACCGTTCGCCCGGAGACAAAGTTCAGCGATAAATACGTCGTGATGCATCCAAACGATGCGCGCTACACCGCGTATAAGCACGGCGATACGTTTGAGACCGAGTGGATTAATGGAGCCGTCACCGCGACGATTATCAAAGACGAGGCGGTTGATCCTGCCTTCGGTACCGGAGTCATGACCATCACTCCGTGGCATTCGCAAATAGACTTTGATATCGCGAAGCGCCACAATCTCGACTACGAACAGATTATTGACTGGCGGGGGAAGCTCCTCCCTATCGCGGGAGAGTTTGCTGGGATGAAAATACAAGAAGCGCGCCCGAAAATCGTCGAGAAGCTTACCGAGAAAGGGCTTTTGGTGAAAGTAGACGAGGACTACAAGAACGTCGTAAAGCGTTGCTACAAGTGCAACACCGCCATTGAGCCACAGGTAAAAGACCAATGGTTCCTCAAGATGGCACCCCTCGCTTCGCCCATAGTCAAAGCGATAGAGGCCGATGAAGTCACCTTCTACCCGGAGCATTATAAAAAAATCATGCTTCATTGGCTTACGAACATAGAGGACTGGAATGTCTCGCGCCAAATAGTGTGGGGCATTCCCATCCCCGCCTGGTACAAAGAAGGCGAGATTCGCGTGCAAGTAGAGTCGCCGGGCGAAGGATGGATTGCCGAGACCGACACATTTGACACCTGGTTCTCCTCTGGTCAGTGGCCGTTTGCCGCACTCGGATATCCGGACTCGAAAGACTTCAAAACATTCTACCCGACCCAAGTTATGGAAACCGCGGGAGAGATTATCTTCTTCTGGGTCGCACGCATGCTCATGCTCGGCCAGTACCGCACCGGCCAACTCCCTTTTTCTACCGTCTACCTCCACGGACTCGTCGTTGCCAAAGACGGCAAGAAGATGAGTAAGAGCCGCGGTAATGTAATGAGTCCGCTTGAGCTCTCGGCAAAGTATGGGACCGACGCGCTTCGTATGGGCCTTGTTATCGGCAACACACCGGGCACTTCAAGCTCTCTCTACGAAGAAAAAATAAAGGCGTACAAGCTCTTCGCAAACAAATTATGGAATGTCGCGCGCTTCACATTAGAGAACGCTTCCGTACAGAACATTGAGCGCGCTCAATTTTCTGTACGGGAGCGTGAACTTCTCACGAACTGTGATGTTCTGGCGAAGGGTGTGACGAAGGATATTGAAGAATACCGATTCTATATCGCGGTAGAAAAGCTCTATCACTACGCGTGGCACACGCTTGCGGATAAGATTATTGAAGAATCAAAGCCGATACTCGCGGGCGCCGACGCAGGTGCGCGCGCGTCGCGCGCGCGACTCCTCCTCACTCTCCTTGACCGCACGGTTCGCTTGCTCCACCCCTTTATGCCCTTTATCACCGAAGAAATTTATCAGGAGATGCCGACAAAAGACTCAGAATTTCTCATGATCGCGAAATGGCCAGCCTGAGGCGGTAGTAAATTTCGGGTAGCCCGAAATTTGCTGCCGCGATGGCTGTTATACTTATACACGTGACTTTCACCACGCTCGGCTACGCGTTTTTCGGAGGGCTCCTGCCCTCCTTTATCTGGCTCTACTTCCTCTTGAAGGAAGACGCGAGTCACCCGGAACCGCGCACGCTTATCGCGCTCACCTTTATCGCGGGCATGCTGGCGGTGCCACTCGTGCTCCCGTTGGAGATGTACGCAAAAGACCACTTGGACGACAATTTTTCGCTCATCACTGCATGGGCGCTCATAGAAGAAATGCTTAAATACACCATGGCGGCCGCGCTCATTCTCTGGCGGAGAGCGGTCGATGAAGCTCCCGATTACGTTATTTACATGATTACCGTGGCGCTCGGCTTCGCCGCGGCGGAGAATATGCTTTTTCTTATCGCCCCCTTCTTTACATCCCTTGAGAGCGTAAGCTTTGCCTCCAGCTTCCTCACCGGAAACGCGCGTTTCCTCGGCTCAACCTTGCTCCACGTGGTCGCCTCAGCGGCGATCGGCTTCGCGCTCGCATTTTCATTCCCCTATCGCCCGAGACTGCGCGTGTGGTTGGCGGCACTCGGACTTATCCTCGCCGTCGCATTGCACGTCGCCTTTAATATGCTTATTATACAACAAGGTTCCTCTGTCGCGTTCTTCCTTGTTTGGACAGTTGCGGTTATTTTCTTCGCGACGTTTGAGGTGCTAAAATATTTCCAGTATAGAAATCCATAATTCTTCATGATACCTATGAACAAGAAACCGTCGTTCTTTGAACGCCTTGCCAGTAGCGCCTCTAATGGCGGCGCATTTGATGCTTTTGAAGAAGAATTGCCGGCAACAGCACCGACTGCCACCCAGAAGTCGCGCGTCCAGGTGAACGCCTCTGCCGGACGCCCGGAGCCGCTCGATGACGACTACCCGACTAGCGAAGGCCAGCTCCCGGTTGATGTCCACCAAACTCCGAGCGATATCATCATTCGGACGTTCGTCGCCGGGGTGCGCCCGGACGAACTAAATATTTCTATAAGCCGCGACATGGTGGAAATAGAAGGCTCTCGCATGGAACGCGAGCAGGTTACCGGCCCGGATTATTTTACACGCGAGCTGTTTTGGGGTTCGTTCTCTCGCACGATTATGCTCCCGCAAGAAGTGGACGTTGAAGCGTCCTCGGCAAGCTCCAAGGACGGACTCCTCACTATTATTCTCCCGAAGCTTGATAAGGCGAGACAAACGAAACTGCGCGTCAAAGCCGGTTAGTGTTCAAAAAACCTTCTGATGGTGCTTGGACCCGGGCTCGAACCGGGGACCCCCGCCTCTTCAGGGCGATGCTCTACCAACTGAGCTATCCAAGCATTATGCGGAGCTCTACTGCCCCGCCTTGAGAGAGTTTATCAGCTTTTCTATATCGGCGGAAGTCGGGAGTCCCAGTGGGCCCGAGGTAGCCGCACCTGGAGTCGCGGAGAATTGCGCCACAAGCGGCTGGAGGTATTGTTGATACAAGTAGAGAGGCAGAGCGAGCACGATGACCCAAATAACTACTTTGGCGAAAAATCCGAACCACTGGCCGCGCCGTATGGCGCGGAGCATACGGTGGTTATCCTTCGCCAGCGAGCGCGTCTCCTCCAGCATCTGTCTCAACTCCGGGTCCATGTGTTCCTTAGTATACCAAGATTAGTTCAGGTCTTCTGCTCTGAAGCTAAAGACTCCTCCCCAATCTTCCACACGCCCCTTTCCAAGAAAGCATCGATGGTCTGGCGAGTCGCTTTGTTTATAAGGTTCGAGTGAGAGATTTTATTGCTCTTGGCATAGTCGGAAAGTAGGACAATCTTTTTGCCCTCTAGATACGCTAGACGCTTATGGTAGCTATTGGTAAGTGCTTTGGCGACGATCCCTTCCATGATTCCGGTCGCACCCCTCTCATCAAACTCCTTGAAAGCATCGTAGTATTTCTTTCGGTCGATGAACTTTATATTTATCGGCACGAAGCCCTCCCGTATGAGGAGATAGTTGTTGATGACACGCCCGATACGGCCGTTGCCGTCCATAAAAGGATGGAGATATTCAAATGAGAGATGGAGTCGTGCGATGCGCTTGACGATGTTCTCATGACTTGCGGCGTTGTATTCCGCGAACATCTTCTCGAGACTTCCGTTGATTTCTTTTGGAGCGGGAGCAATATGACTGCCAACACGGACATACTCGTCATTCTTACGGAATCGTCCGGCGACTTCATCGCGGATGTTGGACATCAGCATTTTATGCAGTGAGAGAATGACATCTGGATTGAGCTCTTGCTCTTTAGCTCGCTTGCCTATGTAGGACACAACTCGAGCAAGATTCTTCGCCTCAAATAGTTCTCGTTCAGAGATATAACGATCGAGATCGATCTGGAGAAGTATTTTTTCCGTCTCCTCGAGGGAAAGAGTGCTGTTCTCGATAGCGTTTGAGTTGTATACCTGATCCGCGATCTCCGCCTCACCGATGAGCTTAATAAGCGCATCCTTGCCGATAGCCGCATTATAGTACCGCTCTCTAAGCAGATTGATTTTATTAAATGCTCTAGGTGTCTTTGCCATATAAAGCAAGTATAGTCTTTTTCACGCTTTTGTCAACTATAATCGTGAAAAACCATGTTTTTTCTTACTTTTTCACGTTTCTGGTGCCCCCTCCAGGAGTCGAACCTGAATCAGCTCGTTAGGAGTGAGCCGTTCTATCCATTGAACTAAAGGGGCCGAACGTTTACGCGGTAATGCCAAGAATTGAAACGAGCCTCTCCTTGTCGAAACCGATAATCATTTCGTCACCGATGAAGATAACCGGCACGCCCATCTGGCCTGACCTCTGTATCATCTCCTGGCGCTTCTCCAAGTCGCTCGCGACGTTAAATTCGGTGTAGCCAATGCCCTTTTCCTTAAGAAACTCTTTGGTCATCTGACAGAAATGGCAGGTCGGCGTGCTGTAAATGGTGATAGATTTGTCCATGTTTAAAATGTTATAGAGTTAGTATACCATGCGAAGGTATCCCCAGAAACTTGGTGCGGAATGGGAGAACCGCCTCACTGTGTTCGTATGTGCGGAATGGGAGAATCGAACTCCCGCCCGTTGCTTGGGAAGCAACTGTTCTACCACTAAACCAATTCCGCTTATTGGAACCAACCAAATAACCTTTGCCACCAAGAGGGTGTCTCGGTTGGGACAACTACTGTCGGCGGCACAACCACGATAACTTCTTCCCCCGGTCGCGCAACCCCGAACGCAGTACGAATAGCGGCATCCTGTCCGCGCACGGTCTGAATGGAAGCAAGGTTCGTTTCTAACATCGCCCTGCGCTTTTCAAGCGCCTGATATTTCCTCTGCACGTCGTGTACCTCGTCTACCGCTATTTGCGCCTTGCCGACGAGTCCCCAGATAAGCGACAGGAGCCAAAACGAGACAAGCAGAAGAACACTCACCAAGAACCCGCGCCGCCACTGCTTCGTATGCATCCTTTAAGTATACCAACTACTCTGAAGAAGAACGCACCATCTTCATAAAGACTTCTTCCGGGATGTTGACCTTGCCGGTACCCCTCTCAAGCATCTTCTTTTTTCCGCGCTTTTGTTTTTGGAGTAGCTTCATCTTGCGAGATACGTCCCCGCCATACAGATATCCCGTTACGTCCTTACGCATCGCTGAGAGCGTTCTTGAAGAAATAATGCGCCCAAGAACCTTCGCCTGTATCTTCGTCGTGAACTGCTGTTTCGGCAGGATGGCGTACAATTTCTCAACCATCTTCTCCGCCTCCTCTTGCACTCTTCTCCTTGCGACGACCCGCGCGAAGGCCGGTATCGGCTCCTCGGCCACCATTATGTCTAGGCGGACAACATCAGCCGGTCGCTCGGGAAGAATTTCATACGAGAGCGAAGCGTACCCCGAAGAAATATTTTTTACCGTATCAAAAAATTCGCGCATGAGTTCCCGTAGCGGCATCTCCACCGTCATTTCAATGCGGCCGTCATGATAGGTCTCCGTTGCGAGTGTGTGCGCCTCATGCTCGTAGAGCTTCTGAACGAGCGCGCTGAGCGAGTCTGGCGGAGTGATGATAATGACCTTCGCCCACGGTTCTTCAATCTTTAAACTGTCACCGTGCTCGGGAAACCGCGACGGCGTGTAGACGACTTCGCGCACACCGTTCGCCCTTGTGACAAAGTACGAAATAGTCGGGGTGGTGACGACGAGCGAGAGGCTACATTCGCGCTTCAGTCGCTCAATGACGATCTCCAGATGCAGAAGCCCGAGGAACCCACAGCGGAATCCTCTTCCTAGTACGCCCGAGGACTCTTCTTCAAAGGAGAGTGAGGAGTCAGAAAGCCGTAATCGTTCGAGCGACGTCCGGAGAAGAGGTAAGTCGTTCTGATCTTTTGGATACACAGAGGCCCAGACAACCGGGCGGGGCCTCTCATAGCCTGGAAGCGCTGGCAGAGAGCCCCGTACCGCGCCGATGGTATCGCCAACGGCGACGATGCCGGGTTCCTTAATGCCCGTAACGATGTAGCCTATTTCGCCGGCGGAGAGCGATGGCGCGGCTGTTTCTCCAGGGGTAAAAATACCCGTCTCAAGCGCGACAAAGTTTTTTTCTGCGGCGCAGAAGGTGAGATGCTGGCCCTTTTTGAACATTCCGTCAAAAACGCGTAGGTAGACAACAACGCCGCGGTGCGTGGAATAAGAAAAATCAAAGATAAGACCGCGTGGCTCGCCTGACGAGAAGGCGGGGCTTGGAATACGCTTCACGATAGCTTCAAGGAGCTCGTCAACACCCTCTCCGGTCTTCCCCGATACACTGAGCACCTCATCAGGCGACCCTTTAAGAAGGGTCGCGAGCTCTCCCTTCACTTCATCAACTCGCGCGGAGGGAGAGTCAATTTTGGAAACAATAGGGATAATGACGCATCCGCTTGCCCGTGCCGCCGCAAGCGTCGTTAAAGTCTGTGCTTGGATTCCCTGCGTTGAGTCAACAAGGAGAAGGACCCCCTCGACCGCATGGAGCGCGCGCGAGACCTCGTAGGAGAAATCTATGTGGCCGGGCGTGTCGATAAGGTTCAGACAGTACGTCGCGGCTGGTGTCGTGTACTTCATGCGAACGGGAGTCATCTTGATCGTAATGCCGCGTTCGCGCTCTAGGTCCATGCGATCCAGAAATTGATTGCGCATCAGTCTCTCCGGGATGGTCCCCGTGCGCTCCAGCAGACGATCGGCCAAGGTGGACTTCCCATGATCCACGTGCGCGATGATGGAAAAATTACGAATGTGCTCTGAATTCATTAGTGTATCGGCTCCTCTGCTGAAGGAACGAGAACGGTCGAGCGTCCGCTCGGTGCGCGCACCAGCTTCTCAAGTGCGCTTGTCACAATGCGAAATTCTTCATTCTCAACAAGGAAAAGAATGGTACCGGAAACGATAAGCCCGATGATGCCGGCAACAAACCCCTGTATGAAAACTGACAGTAAGGTAGTGAGCGGGGCGATGTTGCCCCCGAGTGCAAGAACGGTATACGCCGCCGCGCCTCCAGCGACGGCGGCGACGCATCCGTCGATAAAGGGCCGCCGCAACGTCTGCAGAAGGCCGGGGACGACACTGCGAAGCGCTACGAGAGAGAGAACCGCTAAAAATATCTGGCCGAGCGTTGCCGCAAGTGCAATAAGCAAAATGGCGGTTCCCTGCACATCCGCAACGCGCAGAAAAATGGCGAGAGACGAAGGTAGTTCGGCGGCTCCACCGCGAAGGAATACGATCGCGAGAAGTACGGTCAGCACACCGCCGGAGAGTTGGTAAAAAAACGGTCTCCAAGACTGCTGTGCCGCGTAGAGCGCGCGCGAGAAGAGAATAACCAGGCCCTGCGCGACAAGGCCGATAGCGAGAACGGCGAGCAGGGCCGCGGTGAGACGCGTTGCATCCCAATCGAAGGCGCCAGTGCCGAGAACCACACGCACGATATGCGCGCGCAAAACGATAATGAGTCCGAGAGATACGATTGACCAGAGGATAATGTGGCGGGCGCTTGAAGAAAGAATACGGGTAAATTCGTCGCGCTTCTCCGGCGCCGCCGCTTCGGAGAGTGCGGGGAATGCCGCGATGGCGTACGAGGAGCCGATGAGCGCAAGCGGAACCGCTTCAAGATTGCTTGCAAAGGTGAAGACGGAAACCGCCCCGGTGCCGACTCTTGAAGCTAGCGCGGTGAGCGCGAGCGCGGTGACAGAGCCGAGCCCAAGGGCAAGCGAACGTGGTATCGAATCTCGAATGAGGGGGGCCATAAGCGAGAACGTTGGGACACGGAAGCGCGGCACCACGCCCGCACCAATAATGACCGGAATATTCACTGCGAGGTATGCGAGTGAGCCGATAACGACTCCGAGACCGATACCTGGGAGACCAAGGCTTGGATAGAGGAAAACGACACCAAAAATGATACCGACGTTGTAGAGCACTGGTGAAAGGGCGAAGAGGACGAAGCGACGATGTACCTGCGTAACGCTCCCGAGTATGCCAGAGAGCCCGAGCAGTATCGGTTGGAAAAGCAGGATTCGCGAGAGCAGAATGAAGTCAGACTGGTACGCCGAAGCACTGAGGTCTGGATACAGAAATGCGAGAAACTGCGGCATGAAAACGGCGAGAACCAAACAGATGAGCCCGCCAACCCCGAAGAGGAAGGTCGCCGACTCGCCGAGGAGTCTCCGTACCTCTTCCCTATCCATTCCTGTCATCCGCGGGATGATGATATAGGCGCTCACGAGCGATGCGACGAGTGCGAAAACGAGGTCAGGGACACGAAATGCCGCGTAGTAGAGATCAAGCACCTCTCCAATGCCAAAGGTGTGGGCAAAGGTTCGGTCGCGCAGAAGCGCAAGCGCCTGCGAAGCGAGCGTGAGTGCGGCGAGCAAGTACGCAGCCTGATGCAGGCCGCGTACTGGTGCCGCGATGCGTTCTAACATTCGTCGAACCATTCAACCCATTCTACTCCCAAATGAACGAGGTGACGAATTTACGGTTGTACCGGCGCTGGGGCGATGGAGAGGAGGTTTGCGGGGAATGGGTTCTTTCCTGCCTTAAGATCAGCGAGTTGCGAGACGACGGCGTTCGCATTCTCACTTGAGAGAGCGGCTACCGCTTGCATTTGCGCGAGCGCCTTAGGGAAGTCTCCTAGCTTCACATACACGGCCGAGAGTAGGTAGCGTGCGTTCGCGAACTGCGCGTTCGCGTCAACCGCCGCAGAAAGCGCGCTCGCGGCGTTTGTGAAGTCGTTCTGCGCCGCATACAGGATGCCGATCTGGAAAAGAATATTCGGATCGTTCGGTGTGAAGTAAGCGGCGGCGAGTGCGGCGGCGAGTGCCTCTTTCACATTCCCCCCCTGGACCTCCAACTGCGAGAGAAGGAAGATGGCGGTGGTGTAGTCCTGCTTCAGCGCAATGGCGGCCATCAGGTTACTCTTGGCACCCTGGTAATTCTTGTTGGCGATATCAAGCTGGGCGAGAATGTAGGGTATCTGAGGATTCGTCGGGTTCAGAGCTCGCGCCTTTTCGTACGATTCCTTGGCGCTCTCGTAAGCGCCCGTAACGCCAAGCGGTACCGCCTGCGCATAGAGATTCCCGAGAGCGATCCAATTTTGATAATCGAGCGGCGAGAGGCCTGTCGCAGTCAGTGCGGCGCTGATGCCCCCTGAGAGCGCCGTTTGGAACGCTTGTTGCGCCGCGGATACCGACAGTGTGGTGGAGACGAGTATCTGGTTTAATCGCGCGTTGGCGATGCCCGCTTGAATCTTATAGGCGGCAGGGCTCGGCGCGAAGGAGATTGAGTTTTGCGCGGCCGTATCGGCGGCATCGAGATCGCCAGCGACAAGCGCGTTGTTGGCGACCGCAATACTGGACGTGGCTATGTAGCGCCCAACGAGCGTGTATGCGGCGGCAACCGATGCGAGCAGGAGGATAGTGAGTGAAAACACGATGATGAAGCCGGCTCGCGGACTTCGCGAGAAGACAACCCCCCACTGCCAGCCGCCTGCCGCAAAACGCGCCGTGGAAGCGAAGAGCCCTGCGAAGACGAAGGCGAGCGCGAGAACCACCGAACCTGGCAAAGCGAAGATCGCTATGGCGAACAAGTACAGCGATGCAACAAGCGAGAGTATCGCGACATAGCGGATAAAGGCGTCCTCAGGCGCGCGTTGAATGAACATGCGTAGACCGAACAGGATAAAGAGAGCGAAAAGCGCGATCCATGCGAGAGCCCCGAGAGCGCCAGTGGTCACGAACGAAGTCGGGACGAAGCCTATTCCGGAAGGAAAGTCGGCATTCCAGAACGCCGTCGAGTTAAGTGACGCGTCGCGATACTTAAGCCATTCAATACCGAAGGTTCCCGGGCCGGAACCGAAGAGTGGCGCTGTGGCATACGTTTTCTGTGCAACCGAGATTGTCGATTGCCACGATGGACGAACGGAAAGTGTGTTGACATTGAACGCGCTCGCGAGGGCGCTCCCGAGTGTTCCGCCGATAACGAAGAAAAGCGACACGGCGAGCACCGCGAGCGGCAAAACAAGCGAATGGCTCCCTTCGTCATTCCCGAGGGGAGTTTCGTCCACGCCCCCTATTTCATCAAGATCTGCGTCGGAGGCCCTTGGGGAGCGCTGCATCACTGCCTCGACGAAAAGGCCGAGCGCCGCTAGAGCCAGAAGAATCCAAACAAGCGAAACATTCGCGATCGCGAGGATGAAAAGTGCCCCAACCACGCCGATAGTGAGAGCTCTGCGCGCGCGCTTTTCAAGCTCGAGGAAACGGAAGGTGATGAGTGTGCCGATGATACCGAACCCAAGCAGAAAGGCGAGGTCATCGTATGAACCGACAATAGAGAACGACGAAGGGATTGTCCCGGGAGAGAACTTCCCGACAATAAGAACGATGATCTGCGACACCACGATGGCGCAAAACGCATACGCGCCCGCCTGCAAATATGAGCGGTAATGTTCAACGCGTCTCAAGATGAGAGCGGCTAGAGTGCCGAGAACGGCAACGACGAGCATGAAGCCTAGCGTGTCAGACTCAAGCGCCGACCCCCACAGCGCGCCGTTGAGCGAAACGCCGGAAAATGCCGTAGAAAGAGAATACGCAACGGCTGGCAACCAGAGTGCACCAACGAGCAGAGGCGGCGGGAAGATTACATTGCCGCGTCCGAGACGAGCCAAAATATAGAGCGCGAGCGTGATAAGCGCTCCAACGGCGAGTAAGAATGTCTTCGTTGCGGTGAATGGAACCTCTACGGACGGAACAAATATGAACAGAGCCACTACGAGTGTGGCGATAAGCGCCCATGCGCTTATCGTGTCAAGCGATTGGCGCGGCCTGCTACGGAACGACTCTATGGTGGCGCGTACTGACTGTTGCGGGGGCATGATGGATTGTATTAATGCTGTTCAATGATAATACCTTGTAGTATACTACAGGCGGACCTGGCTAGGCGATTACCCTATCCACATGTGATAGGGAGGAAAGTCCGAACACAGACCGGCCCTTTCTTCAAGAAAGAGCTTGTAAAATGGTAGTGGGTAATACCCACACGCCGCGAGGCGCGAGGTGCGAACAGAGACGCCCTGAGCGAAAGCAAACGGGCATCCCGCCGTCGGCGGGATGAGTTGAAAGGTAACTTTCAAGATGAAACGGTTAAATCCTTACCGCTGTGCAAGGCCGTACCGCCAGTGCTTCGCACTGGAAATTCGAAATTCCAAGCTCGAAATCCAAAAGAATTGCATTTTTCTGCATTTCATTTTGGTACTTCGTATTTGGCGCTTCGTGCTTCCAATGCGGGGCATTGGCGGGGTGCCGCTCGAGGCGTTCAGTAATGAACGTCCCAGATAAATGATCGTCGCCGATTTTGCCTGCCGCAGGCAGCTGCAAAATCGAGCGTCCTTAGCGAAGTCGAAGGGTCACAATCCCTCGATAAACTCGGGATACTCGATTCTGCAACCACCTCCGGTGGGCAGAATCGGTACAGAATTCGGCTTATCGGCCAGGTCCAAACAAATGCAAACACCCGCGCTCCTGCGCGGGTGTTTGCTTATTCCTCTTGAATACAAGGTGGAACCTTGTATTCTTAGGTTCTATTATATCAAAATGAGAGGGCCCCGCACGCTATGAAGCGATGCGGAGCCCAAATGCGAAGGACTAAATCCCAAGGGTCTGAAAGACCCAATCGACCGAGTCCCGAGCACTACTCGCGGGAAGCAGGGACACCGCAAAGGAACCAGCTATCGTCCCAGCCGTAGTCGTCGCGGCAGCAATCCACGTCCCGCCCGTCGCCCCAGCGGCCGAACGCCAGGCAGCAATCGTTGCCCCACTGTGAACCGTTCGGATGCTCGTCGGCGAAGGATGGATCTGCTTCGTTCGCTGCAGCCTGAGCGCGCGGGTCCGGCACGAGGCCGTATTGCGCGAGGAACGCCGGAACCTCTTTTACCGGGACGAGGCGCTTTGTCGGGATGAAGTGCACGTCAACTTCGTCGCCTTCGCCTTTCGGCATCGTTGCGACAACGTCGTCGTTCACGTGCTTGTTGCGGCCCGTGGCGTCGATCGCTTCCCGCGGAGAACGCGAGCGGTCGACGCGGACACGGCGGATGATTATTTCGCTTTGCGCTTCAACGTGCTTGCGGAAGACGGCGACCATTTCATCGATAGCTACATTCCCCGGCATCTTGAGAACTTTTTGTACCTCTTCCGTCGGGAGGCCGGACTCGCGGAGTTTCGTCGCAAGTCGGTCATTGATTTGGCCAATCTGACCATTGGTGATGGACTGGGTCCTGACATTGGGTGTCATTGCGTTATCCTTTCAGGGAAAGCTGTACGGCTCGACCCGAATGGGTTTCGCCACAGCAGAGAGAAGCCTAACGAATGAGCCGCTTTCTGCTGTGGCGAACTGCATCTATCAAAGAACTATTTTTATAGTATACACAATCTATACGGCATGTCAAGTCATGGTGAGTAGCTGAATGAACCAGTGTATACGGCGCGATACGGACAGGGCTCACCCTTGTTGTCTCAAACGGAGCGACAAGTGCGATTTTTGAGGCTTCCGGAGCGCGACGGCGCGAGGCCGAGCAAATTTTCAGCAGAAAATTATGCATCCTCAAAAATCGCACTTGTCGCGAAGTCCCTATTCTATCTCGCAGACGCCGCCGGCGCAGGCGAGCTCCTTCTTCATCTCTGTCTCGTCTTGGCGCTCGTATACATAGAGCTTCGAGTAATCAACTTTAGGGAATCGACTCATGCGGTCTTCATATTCCTCTTTCGTGATCGCTTCGTAAGGGGCGAGACGATATACATGGTTTGATCGGGGGAGGAAGGAGAGTCCACCGATGATGTCCCAGTTCTTCTGAATCCAATCAACGACGACAATCCATTCATTCTCGCTCACCGAGATGGTCGCCGACGGATTGTGCTCGGTAAAATTCAATTTTACTTTCTTCCAATACTCAAGCTGTTCCAGCGCCGAGAGATCATCTTTGAATCGCGCCTCTTTGGAGTGGTCGGGTGCTTTGACCGGGAACTCGAGCACGTAGGTGTTCGCCTCCTCCATGGACTGCCCCACTTCCGGATAATACGGCACGCCCTGGTCCCGCATCATTTTGAAAAGCGAATCGGTCGCATTGATGCGCACCCTGCGAATATAGTAGGGCGCGTGACGCGGGTGGATACCCGACGCGCAGTTGAATGTCTGCGACACGGTGCCAGAGGGCTTCACCGCCGTTACGGCCATAGACTGTTCAACGCCGAAACGTTTTGCGTAGGTCACGTTCGTTTTTATCGCGACATCGCGGACTTTGCGCATCACTTCTGCCCGTCTCGCCACCGGTGAGTCCCACTGCCCTGTTATCGACACCCCGAGCAGTCTCTCGGCAGAGCAGTTGTCAGTCCACTCTTTTGAAATGTACCCGAACTTCGTGAGTGTTGACTGATACGTACCAAGGATTGCGGCGAGACGCACCTTTCTTACGAGCGACGCTTCGGTGTCGCTCGCGCGCGCGATAACCTCTGAAAGATTACAGAACTGTTTGGATTGCAGAATAATCTCTGCGCATGGATTGGTGCCAATTGATCCTTGCACCACGCCGTCCTCCCCGATAAAGCCAATTTTCTTAAAATATCCGACTCGACGCTTCGGGAGAGTGACCGCGAGCGACCCGCGATTGAAGAGGCCTCGCTCTCCGCTCCCACTCTTCATAAGCGCAACCCACTCGTCCATAAGCTCGGTGTTCGTCGGTGGCGCCTCGTACACCGCTGAATTGTTCGAGACGGAGCGATGAGGGTCGGTCATATAGAATTGACCCTTCTTTGCGTCGCGCATCTCCACGTCATCGAGATCCGAGAGCGATATCATAGCCGTGCGGCGTACGCCGCCAGCGACCACACATTCGCCGATCTTGCAGATGATGTCATGCGCATCAATTGAACGAAGGCGCCGGCCCTGCCGAGAAAGAATCTTCTCGCGGGCAAAAGCGAGCAGGGACCGGAGCGGCTCCGGCCCGGACGCCTTGCCTCCCATCACCTTCAATCGTGAGCCAACGGGGCGAATCTGTGAGAAATCAAACACAATGTCCTTCCCCGCATACCACGTGGTGAGCCCGAGGGTGAGAGCATCGCACCAGCCCTCTTTTGAGTCGGAAACGACGTGGGTCGGGAGCGTCTGCCCTTTCTGTTTCAAAATTTGCGGGAGCTGTTCTATGTTTTGGCTTTCAACGGCGAAGCCGACGCCACACCCTTGCATGGAGAGATACATAATTTCTGCAAAATCCGTGAGCTTAACTGGCGCGGTGAAGGTGCAGTTATAAGCGCACGCGTTACAACGGCGCGCCGCCTCTCCCGAGAACTGCATGAGACGCATAGAGGGCATCACTTCTTGTTTGAGGATAGCGGTACGCAGTTCGGCGTATTCTTTTTCAGTGAGTTTGGCGCCAATGTTCTCGCGCATGAAGTTCACGTAGCGGTCCACCGTCTCTATCCATGTCTCGCGCCTCCCTTCTTCAGGGATCCACTTCGCGTAGGTGCGCAGATAGACGAATTCGCCGAGCGCATTGCCGTCAAAATACTTTTTACTCTCTTCAGTCAACTTTTTTACGTTCTCCGGGATATCAATATGCGCCGCTCGAAACTGCGCTCGTTTGTCGCGATACAAAATGTACGTCTTTGCCGTCTTCACATAGTCATTAAGGATGAGATACTTCTCAACCGAGTCTTGTATGCCCTCAACGGTCGGCAGAAAGCTCTTATATTTCTTCGCGAATCGCCCAAGCTCGCCTGCCACCTGGTGCGCCACGAGAACAGAGTCGTCTTGACCGCCCTCTTCTGACGCGGTCATCGCCTTCAAAATGGCGTTCGCGATTTTATCAAAATCAAACGGTACCAATCGCCCATCGCGCTTCTCTATTTGCGGGACCATATCGCGATACCGACGCGTCTCTTTTGAAATCGGAGTCTCCGCTCCTTTTTGGACACTCGCAACGGGCACTTTCAAGCGGGCTGGGGCTTTAGCAATCTTGGACATAGGGTGATGATGTAGTAAAAAATTATTAAAGCGACTTGTCTCTCAATCAGTTTACTCCTGCGTACGAAAAAGACCCTGTGGACAGCGTTACTGCGAAACGTTTGGTGGATTTTTCAACCGTAGTAGCGTGCCGATAGTAATGTCGTGTTTTTTCGCGAAGCCCTCGGCAGTCTCTAGGACATACCGCGCTGACACAATCGGATAAAGGACACTTGGATAGGTGGAAGTCGCGACGTTCTGTGAAATAGAGACAACATGTCCTTGAGCGTCTAGCCAGAAGATATCAACCGGTACGAGCATATCCTTCATCCAGAAGCCGTGGAGAGAGTCTTCTTTAAATATAAAGAGCATGCCGTAATCGTCTGGAATGTTCTCTCGACCGCTCAGTCCCTTCTCTTTCTGCGCTTCGGTTGTCGCATATTCAATCTTTAAAGACACCCCGCCAAATTCGGCCGTGTGCGCAGACAACTTCTCCAGCGACACTGTCGTATAGAAAAATATGCCCATTATTCCCACTACCGCAACCGCCAAAAGTCCACTATAAAAATACTTCGTCATGATGTGTACTTTATCATGGGTCGTGATATAGTAGGTACGGATCAACAAGTTGAGGGGAAATCGACATGTCTGTCATCATCTTGCCGAAATCAGTACCTTGCGATCTGAAAGAGTGTGGAAAAAACGTGAAGAGGGTCTATACTCTTATCGCGGAGAAAGACCGTCATCTTCATTTTTGCTCCGCGGAATGCGGGAGAATGTATGTTATCCATCGTTTTCGTTTCCGTTACAGGAAACGAAGAGAATTACGACTGGCTGATGAAGCCGAGAGGAGGCAGTCATGCTGACTCTGCACCAACTCGCAAGACTTCGCGATACGAGTGAACTTGAAATAATACGCAGAGCCTACGAGGGCTATCACGGAATATCGGATATGGCTTGCATTCAAGCAGAATACGAGAAATTGTTGGCTGGAGGCACACTGCCCCACTACATGATTTCATACCTGATTAAATGCGGCTTCGAGTCTCCTTAAGATTCTGGCGTTCCCTGCAAACTTGGATCCCACCTTTGTGGTGGGGTTCTTTTTTTATCCAAGAGCCACGTGACAAGCCACATCCGTTTGCACCATATACCCTATTGGGGTATAATTAACATGTGAAAGCTGATGCAAAGAAAAAAGTGCTCCGACGCCTTAGCCTGATCAGGGGACAGATCAATGGGCTCATAAAAATGGTGGAGGTCGAGCGTTATTGCGTGGACATCATCACACAATCAAGCGCCATTAAGGAAGCATTGTCGGGCGTTGAAGATGTAATGCTTGAGAATCACCTCGCGACCCACGTCATTCACCAGATCAAAAACGGAAAGAGCCAGAAAGCGACCACTGAAATCCTTAAGATTTATAAGTTGGCGCAGAAGAAAAAATAGTATGCAAGAATTCATCGGACTCTTTGGCGAGGGCGTGGTGCATTGGCCTACGGTTTTTTCAGTCGGACTGTTCCCGATAATCGTGATTGCCTACACGTTATTGGCGTACCGGAAAGAGGAACGAATGCTCAAAGAGTTCGGAGAAAAATATCGCGCCCTATTTCCCGTTTGTATTTCTACTCGGGTGTCTCTTCATGCACGTCTTCGGACACAGCAGTCATGGAAGCGACCATGAATAGAGCAAAAGCAACAATAGGATCGCTTCTCGTCAGAGCTGGTATTACTCTCAATGGAGAGAATCCGTACGACCCACACATTCACAACGAGGATTTTTATAGTCGTGTTCTGTCCCACGGGGCACTCGGCCTTGGTGAATCATATGTGGACGGATGGTGGGACGCTGAGAAGCTCGACGAGCTTGTTAGCAGAATTCTTCGGGCCGGACTCAACGAAAAAGTTTATTCGCCGCAGCTTCTCATAAATACAGCCTGGGCATACTTGACAAATTTGCAAAGCAAGAGTCGAGCATTCCACGTCGGTGAAAAACACTATGATGTCGGCAACGATCTTTATGAAAAAATGCTCGATAAACGCATGACATACACCTGCGGGTACTGGAAAGACGCAAAAAATCTCGACGACGCCCAAGAGGCAAAACTTGATCTAGTGTGCCGGAAGCTCGGTCTCAAGGGCGGAGAACGCATTCTTGATATCGGGAGCGGGTGGGGCAGCTTCGCGATTTACGCCGCAGAGCGCTACGGAGTGCGTGTGACCGGCGTTACTGTTTCGAAAGAACAGGTGGCGTTAGCGACGAAGCGAGCAGGCAATCTACCAGTGTCATTTCGTCTGCAGGACTATCGCGACGTCAACGATGAGCTGTTTGATCACGTGGTATCGTTGGGGATGTTCGAGCACGTCGGGCACAAGAATTACCGCACTTTTATGCGCCTTGCCGATTCAGTGCTCAAACCGGGTGGTTTATTTTTGCTTCATACCATAGGAAGTAATCGAAGCGTACGCACAACCGATCCTTGGATTCATAAGTACATTTTCCCCAACGGCATGCTTCCTTCCATTCAGCAGATCGGCGGAGCAATCGAGGAAACTTTCGTTATGGAAGACTGGCATAACTTCTCTGCCGACTACGACAAAACGCTCATGGCGTGGTTTAAGAATTTTGATGAGGCATGGCCCGGGCTTAAGGGCTCTTATGATGAACGCTTCTACCGTATGTGGAAGTATTATCTCCTTATGTGTGCGGGGACATTTCGCGCACGCGAAAATCAACTATGGCAACTAGTACTCTCAAAGAAAGGAGTCCCGGGCGGATACACATCAATTCGATGAAAAAAGAAATACACATGATCAAAGCGTCTATCAAGGATGGCCAAACATATGCCTGTCCCATGCACCCGGAGGTACGGAAGACCGAACCTTGTAAATGTCCGGGGTGTGGCATGGATTTGATTCCCGAAAAGAAAGTAAAAAATGGATCGGAACATGCTGGCCATGATATGCAGAAAATGAGCCCCGTGGATCACGATGCCGCAATGACGAATCCGCAGATGGCCAAACAGATGGAGGCGGATATGCGCCGGAGGTTTTTCATTTCACTTGCCCTTACTATCCCGATTTTTCTTTACTCGCCCGCAGGAGCAGGCCTTTTCAAGATAGTCCTCCCCACGCCAATTCCGGTTGCATTGCTTCTGTTTCTTCTGGCAACGCCTGTAGTTTTTTGGACGGGTTCAATATTCATAACTGGCACCTATTACTCGCTGAAAGCCCGCAGGCTCAACATGGCCGTGCTTATCGCGTTTGGGGTGCTCGCAACCTATCTTTCAAGCGTGTTCATAATGTTCAGTGGTGGAGCGGAGACATTCTTTGAGGCAGGGGCGATGCTTGTCACCTTTGTCCTCTTTGGCCACTGGTTGGAGATGAAATCACGTCGTGGAACATCGGATGCTCTCCACGCGCTTTTTGATTTGATGCCGCCGCAGGCGCGGGTCATTCGTGATGGCACCGAACTATCTATTCCAAGCGCAGAAGTGATTGTCGGCGATATCGTGGTGTTGAAACCAGGCGACAAAGTTCCTGTTGACGGCAAAATTATTGACGGCGAGACGGCGATTGACGAAGCGCTGGTTACCGGCGAGTCGCTCCCCGTCTCGAAAGGAGTCGGTGATAAAGTAATCGGCGGGTCAATCAATCAAAATGGCACAGTGAAGTTTAGCGCAAACGCCGTTGGGTCGCATACCGTCCTCGCACAAATTATCAAGCTTGTAGAGACGGCACAAAACTCTAAAGCCCCCGGCCAGAGAATTGCTGACAAGTGGGCGGGTTGGTTGGTACTGATCGCTATCGGAGCCGGTCTTGCGACATTTTTGGGTTGGTATGTGCTTGCGGGCGCAAGTTTTATTGTCGCGCTCACTTTTGCGGTCGCAGCAGTTGTCATCGCCTGCCCCGACTCGCTCGGACTTGCCACTCCCACAGCGGTCGCCGTTGGCACAGGGCTTGGCGCAAAATACGGCATTCTCTTCAAAGATGCCATGACACTTGAGGGTACCTCAAAAATAAATGCCATCGTGCTTGATAAGACTGGCACACTTACGGAAGGAAAACCGAAAGTTACTGATGTCATTGCGTTCGGCGTTTTCTCTGAAGAAGATGTTCTTCAATTCGCCGCAAGTATTGAAGCGAAATCCAATCATCCGGTTGCGGCGGCAATTCTCGCAGAAGCGCAGAAGCGTAGTGTTTCCATTTCAAATGAAGTTGTTCAATTTCGCTCGCTCTCCGGATTGGGACTTGAGGCGATTGTCGATGGTAAAAGTATTCTCATCGGCACCGAGCGGTTACTCCGCGACCAAAGGATTGATATAGGAGATATGAGTGGCGAGATTGAGAGACTTTTGGCAGGCGGGAAAACATTGAGTATCGTTGCTGTGGACAATAGAGCCATCGGACTTATTGGCATTTTTGACCCCGTGCGCGCGACTTCCAAGAAAACAGTAACGGAGCTGAAGAAGCTTGGTATAGAGACGGCGATGATTACTGGGGATAGTAAAATAATCGCAGAGGCAGTTGCGGCGGAGCTCGGTATTGACCGAGTGTTTGCGGAAGTCTTGCCGGCGGATAAAGCGAGTTTTGTGAAAAAATTGCAAAGCGAAGGTAAGTTTGTCGCGATGGTAGGGGACGGGGTGAACGACGCGCCCGCGCTTGCCCAAGCTGACATCGGTATTGCCATTGGTGCAGGAACGGACGTAGCTATTGAAACGGGCAATATCGTCCTAATGAGGTCTGACCCTTATGACATCGTCGCGGCCATTCGGCTTTCTAAAGCAACAGTTCGAAAAATGAAGCAAAATCTTATCTGGGCGGCAACCTACAACACTCTCGCCATTCCTATCGCCGCCGGCTTGCTCTATCCATCATTTGGCATCTCGATTCGTCCCGAGTGGGCGGCGCTCCTTATGTCGGGTGATTCTGTCGCGGTCGCTATTAACGCGGTACTGTTAAAGAGGGTTGAGCCGTACTTAAAACAATAACTATGTGTTTTTCAGCAGCAGCAAGTTTTGCGGCAGGAGGGGCGCTCAGCGTGGCGGGCGGTTTAACGTTGGCAAAAGTAAAGACAAAGAGTGAACTGCCATTTGCCAGTATTCCGATTTTGTTTGGAATCCAGCAAGCTATTGAAGGAGCGGTGTGGGTTTCTTTCGGCTCTCCAATTCTAAACACCATAGCAACGTACGCGTATTCAATGTTCTCTCATGTGTTATGGCCGATATTTGTCCCGTTCTCGGTTTTGATGATAGAGACTGATCCGATCCGAAAGAAAATTCTACACTTATTTTCGTTTGCAGGTCTTGCGGTGGGAATCTATCTTCTGTATTTCATAATTGCAGAGCCGGTCACGGCGCACATCGTAAATAACAGCATTGCCTACCACTCTCCGCATTTGTATGTGTACCTCGTAATGGCACTTTACCTCGTAGCGACATGCGGAAGTTGTCTCGTATCGAGTCATAAAATCATTAATATTTTTGGAGTCGTCCTGTTCGTTTCTTTCGCCATCGCGGCGTGGTTCTTTACCGAAACGTTTCTATCGGTTTGGTGTTTTTTCGCCGCGATTCTAAGTGCTATAATTTATTGGTATTTCTTAAGTAACTCTACGGTTCAAAAATCGGGTCGAGGTGGGGTGTAATTAAAAAAATTATTAAAAAATATTTATGAAATTATCAAAATTGATGCACGTTACGAGCGTTGTTGTCGGACTTGTCGGGGTCGTTACGTTTGGGGGCGCTATTTTAGGAGGGTCGGATAATTTCGTGTTCGGAATTACAAAATTTGATGCGTTGTTTTGCGTGGCCATTCTTCTGCTCATAGCTATATGGCTCCAGATTGCAACCATTCATCATATGATGCTTGAGAAGCGAGGTGAGATTGTATAGAGGTTAAACATTAGCAACTTTGTGGCACCATAAATAACGATTATGGACAAAAAATATTTCTGGATAGGCGTTTTGATAGTGTTGGCGGGAGTCTCAATCGTTGCTTTAGGCTGGCTTGGAGTTCCGTTTAAGCAGTTGCCGGTTGCCGAAACCTCTCAAATCGTCGAACTAAAAAATGGCGACACGTATGATCTCACCGCAAGCTACGTGACGAAAACCATCGCCGGTAAAACACAAAAAATGCTCGCATACAACGGCATGATCCCGGGACCCGCCATCAAAGTGGCTCAAGGAGCTGAAGTCACCGTCAATTTCAAAAACGGCATGGATATTCCGACGCTTCTCCATTCTCATGGCGTGCGCATGGAAAATGCCTTTGACGGTTCTCAGCTCCAGCAAGAAGAAATGAAACCCGGCGAATCATTCGCATATAAACTTAAATTCCCTGACGCCGGAGTGTACTGGTATCATCCGCACGCGAAGGAGGTGTACGGACAGGGCTTGGGCCTCTATGGCGCATTTATCGTATCGCCGACTGCCTCCGCGTACTTTCCCCCGGTGAATCGTGAATTGCCGTTATTCATTTCGGACTTGCCGATAGAAAACGGAACGATCGCCCTCGACAAAAACGTTACCAGCC
The DNA here is from genome assembly GCA_964349555.1 of uncultured Candidatus Saccharibacteria bacterium. Classification (GTDB taxonomy): domain Bacteria; phylum Patescibacteriota; class Minisyncoccia; order Phycocordibacterales; family Phycocordibacteraceae; genus C7867-001. The sequence goes on along the minus strand of CAYGGK010000001.1, from coordinate 12,806 downwards.
ACTCGCTCATGGGCCACTACGGCAACGTGATGCTTGTAAACGGAGAGGACAATTTCAACCTTGAAGCAAAAACGGGAGAGGTGGTTCGCCTCTATGTGATCAACGCGGCCAATGCGCGCCCGTTTAACTTCACAGTAAAAGGACTCCAGTTGAAGCTTGTTGGGGCAGATAGTGGGGCCTATGAGAAAGCATCATTTGTGGACAGTGTCGTACTCGGTCCGTCTGAAAGAGCAATAGTAGACGCGCTCTTACCGAACTCGGGAACATACGAGATACAAAACAAGACTCCGGGGAGGACGTACGTGCTCGGAGCTATTACCGCAAATGCTGAGCACGCAGGCACTTCATACGAACGCGAGTTTAATGTATTGCAATTAAACCAAGCAACAATAACGAGTATCAATCCGTTCCGAAAACTGTTTGACTCGAGGCCGACGAAGAGAATAGTCCTCACTCTTGATATGGGCGGAAGCATGACGAGCATGCAAGGCATGGGTCATGGAGCCCATATGATGCCGGATGGTTCGACGATGCTCACCACGGGCGGCACTATGATGGGCGGCTCGCCGATGAATGCCAGCCCTGACGGCATTGAGTGGGACGATACCAACCAAATGATGAATCAAATGTCGAATACTGACTTAATCAAGTGGAAAATAGTGGATCAGGATACCGGTAAAGAAAACATGGACATTGACTGGTCGTTCAAACTTGGCGAGCCGGTAAAAATCCGTATCTTCAACGATCCCAAATCAATGCACCCGATGCAACATCCGATCCATTTCCATGGCCAGCGATTTCTCATTGTCGCCCGTAACGGAGTGAGGCAGACTAATCTTGTCTGGAAGGATACAGCGCTAGTGAAATCGGGAGAAACTGTCGATATTATTCTCGACCCATCCAATCCAGGAGAGTGGATGGCACACTGTCACATCTCAGAACATCTTGAGGCTGGGATGATGATGAAATTTAAAGTCCAATAATTGCTTAAAAAGTGATAGAGTGGACCGAGGACGACTAAAACACCATGAAGGGTTATATTACAAACATAGAAAAACTCTCCCTCGCGAATGAAAATTTTCGCAAGGTTTTATATACCGCCCAAAATAGCCAGTTGGTGGTAATGAGCCTCAAGCCTGGCGAAGATATCGGTGAAGAAATCCACCAATTGGATCAATTCATCCGGTGCGAGGATGGGGTCGGAAAGGCTGTTTTAGACGGTGTCGAGAACGAGATAAGTGACGGATTTGTTGTTGTGGTCCCGGCCGGCGCTAAACACAACATCATTAATACGTCTCCCGACAGGCCGCTTAAGCTTTACACTTTATACTCTCCGCCGAACCACGAAGATGGCACCATACACGCAACAAAAGCGGACGCAGTAGCCGATGAGGGCGAGCATTTTGACGGCAAGACTACGGAATAAAGTGATATGACGCTACCCTTGCAACAGCTCATTAGTCTCAAAAATAAAACCGCCATCGTTACCGGCGGCGCCATGGGCATTGGTTTTGGCATCGCCTATCGCCTGGCTGAAGCCGGAGCAAATGTGGTTATTGCCGATATAAACGAAGAAATAGGAACTGCGGCGGCTAAAGAGTTGACCGATAAGGGATGGGAGGCGGTGTTTGCGAGAACCGATGTCGCAGACGAAAGGCAGGTTACGAGCGCAATCGACCTTACATTAAAGACATACACCGGTATTGATATTCTCGTTAACAACGCCGGTATTTATCCGATCATTCCGGTCATGCAGATGACTACGACTGACTTTGAAAAGATCCTGGCAGTTAATCTCAAGAGTGTTTTCCTTTTTACAAAAGCGGTGGCAGAAGTGATGAGTAAGCAAGATAGAGGGGGCAAGATCATCAACATCACGTCGATTGACGCCCTGCACCCCTCTTCCATAGGACTTGCAGTCTACGATGCTTCCAAGCACGGTCTTTGGGGATTTACCAAGAACACCGCACTGGAGCTTGCACCGCACAATATTCAAGTGAATGCTATCGCCCCGGGCGCCATATCTACTCCTGGCACAGGAGCTGGCAAACCGGTAACTCCTGAGATGGAGACGATACTTAAAAAATTCTTGGAAAAAATACCGATGAAACGCGTGGGCGACTCTGATGACATCGGTAGAGTTGCGCTCTTCCTTGCCTCCGACCTCTCGAGCTATATGACCGGATCACAGATCGTGGTGGACGGCGGCGTGTTACTTTCTTGAAAACTCCTGACTAAAGGTATCGCGGCAAGCTATGCCTTTAAAAGATTCTCTACCATTTCTATTTCTTCGTAGATGCCCTTGATCAGGTCCAGCTCCTTGGCTTCGGCGAGCGTTGCCCATTTATAATCAACAGCGTCTTCGTCCAGCTTCACGTCTCCAGAGACATACGGGGCATAATAACTTAATACGAGGACCGGGACCCCGGCGGGACTGATGAATGTGAGGTCTAGGAGATACTTCGGTTTCCCCACTTCTATATTCACCTCCTCCTTTATCTCCCTCAAGAGCGCTGATTCCAGAGAGTTGTACCACTGTGGGGCGTCATACGACTTTGGGTTGTTTATATAATCGTCAACGTTTAATCCCCCGCCGGGCACGGTCCACTTATTGGGCTGCATCTTCTTGTGCGGGCTCCGCTTCGTGACCAGATACTTCCCTTCCGTGTTGTAGATAATGCATGTCGTCGCCACGCGATGGAGCTCTTTATCTTTTATCTCCGGTGTTTCCATTCACAAATGGTATCACGACCTGCCTCAAGCTCCACAGGGACACTGCGGTTGGTTTTTTCTCATGTTTTCGAGTCCTCGACGGCAGAGCCTCTTTTTAGTTAAAAAGAGCCGCCCTGTTTCCAGGGCGGGGTCGAGGGCTCACTCATGTGAGCGGCTTCAGTTCATTGAGGTCGAATGGCGTATTCTGATACACAACGTTCAGCCAGTTGGCGAACAGCAGACTCGCGTGACCTCACCAGCTTACTACCGGAAGTTTGGAGGGATCATCGTTGGGAAAATAATTCATCGGGAGCGAAATGGGAATCCCTTCCGCCCGATCACGTTCGTATTCCCCCTTGAGAGTGAGCTGGTCGTATTCAGGGTGACCTGTAACGAAAACCTGGCGGTTATCCTTAGTGCTGACGATGTATACGCTCGCCGTGTCCGACTCTGACAGGATCTCCAAGTGACCAGCTTTGAGAATATCCTCCCGGAGTACGTGTGTATGTCGCGAGTGAGGGACGAAGAAAGTGTCGTCAAAGCCATGTAGGAGCGCACTACGACGTGTCGTGACTTTGTGCGGGTATATCCCGAACATTTTCTGCGGCAGTACGTACTTCGGGATACCGTAATGGTGATACAGTCCAGCCTGCGCTCCCCAGCACAGGTGTAGCGAAGAATAGACGTGGCTTAGAGACCAATTCATTATTTCCTGCAACTCGTTCCAATAATCCACTTCAGTAAAATCCAGCGTCTCCACCGGTGCCCCTGTAATGACAAGGCAATCGAACCGGGTGTTTTTTATTTCGTCGAAGTTTTTGTAGAACTTCGCCAAGTACTCAGGTGCTGTATTTTTGCTCTTGTGGGAACGCGGGTGCAGCAGTGTAATCGCCACTTGTAACGGCGAGTTACTCAACAGACGTAGCAATTGAGTCTCGGTCACGCTTTTTATTGGCATGATATTGACTACAGCGATCTGAAGAGGACGGATGTCCTGCGCGAAAGCTCGGCTTTCCGGTATCAGGGAGATACTTTCCTCCTCTAAGATTTTTGCGGCAGGAAGACCATCTGGAATTTTCACTGGCATAGTTTTTCTCCATTTTTAAAGAACAAACCACCCCAAGAAGGATGGTTTGTTCGAGTTGAAACATCTTCCCCTTCTAGGGCTGGAATTCGCACCTTAGTTTTTACACCAGGTTGCGGGCAGAGTTTTGGGCCAGTCCCTTAACACCTCTGCTCTCTTGATATTGTTTTCTAACGCTTAGAGTACAGGATGAGGAAAAAGAAGTAAAGCAACTTACCGACTCATATTCTTTGACATGCATCCGATACTAAATACTTTCTAGCTGTGAGATTGTGTCTTTTGCGCGAAATCATTTTGAAGGGAACTAGCCGACCTTCGAGGCTCAACTTAAGGCGCCCGGGTCGGCACCAAGCGCCCTTGACACAATCATATTCTTATGATAGCATCGCAAGCGCCATCGACTGATGGCGGGGTGTTCGGAATGACCCGACATCCAATCCTGACTAGGAGAAAACAAATGTTCTTTTCCAACATCAAAGACCGTAGCTTGCCCGTTCTCGAGCAAGCCTGCGAACGCTACGCTCTCATGGTCTACGAGGTGTTTCGGGGTACGGTAGCCTATGGCTTCCAGTCCATCCTATACTCCTATAAGAACGATGGGGCGTCGAAGCGCGGAATCTTTACCGCGACTTTCATACCATTTACCGGGGTTAAGACTGACTGCGAAGGGACACGCATAACGTTCGTCATTGAATCAAAATCCAATGAGGAGAATGAGTGGTGGGAATTCTCAGACTGCAAGGTTGACGACCTCGAAGATTTTTCGAGAAAACCAATCCCCGTGCGCTTCTCCGAAGATGGTTTCTTCGTGATCATCGAAACCTTCGACGAGTGGAGCTACGAGAACCGCTACATTATAGGCAACGGCCCCACCCCGCATGCAATATGCGACAAGGAGGAGCTGGCGTTGAAGTATGAGCTCAGCGATATTCTCATTGTCTGATCATATGTTTCCGGGATGGCAGAATCCGCTGCCATCCCCATCGCCACACGAATCTGTGTGGCGATTTTTAATTTACTTTTACGTCACCCTTTCCAGGTACTCGTATCTTCCGATACTCAATACTTCGGGCGGAAGCGGAGAGGCCGCGATTACGCTTTTCGAAGCTTACAGCCTTGGTGTGCTGGCCCAACAAGTTTTGCGGCGCCTCATGGTTACATTCGGCATCCTGCAAAAACATAGTACGTTCGACCTGCTGGCCTCAGTATTTCCTCGCCTACGCTCGCCAATCGCTATGCTTCTTGTTTTTGCGGAGGCGGAGAGATTCGAACTCTCGGAGGGTTGCCCCTCACACGCTTTCCAAGCGTGCGCACTAGACCGCTATGCGACGCCTCCGTGATGTATATGAGTTATAGCAGAAAAACAGTATAAACAAAAAGAAGTTCCCTTGCAGGGAACTTCTTATGGTAGGGGTAGGGTCACTAGTTAGTGCTCGCGCGCTACTACCGGCACGCGACCGCCGTCTACGCGAACACTTTCGCCGTTGATTGCTGTTGCGAGGAGGAGGCCGTAGATAGCTTCCCCCACTTTCACTCCTCCGATCCACGGATCAAGTTCCTCTTCCGGCAGATTGATTTCTGCTTTGATGGCGGCGATCGCTTCAGGCGAGGCGCCAGGAGGCGGCTCAATAGGTCCGTTTAGGATACCGATGAATCGCAGTCCATCTCTGCCATGCGCGGAGGCAAGTTGGCGTACGGTGTATGGGATGTGCGCTTTCGACATCGTGTACGCAATGAGATTTTCTGGATACACGCCGCCGCTCTCGAGAAAAGCATCCCCTACGAGAAAAAAAGTTCCTTTCCTCTTGTCACTCAACATACGGGCGATTCCCTTTTTGACGACGTGATGAACCGCTTCTGCGTTCGCCTTCATGTTCGCGTTGAAGTCGTCTGGTATGAACGCGCCGGCGTTAAGAATCACGACGTCCGGCGAAATCAAATTGAACAGTCCGGTTACATCCGCTTCCCTCGACAGGTCGCCCTTGACAAGCTCAACGCGTACTCTGTACGTTTCTTCGATTTCCTTCTTGAGGCCTTCAGCCGCCTCAAGACTTGAGCGATAGTGGAGGCAGATGTCCATTCCGCGCGCGGCCATGTATCGGGCGATATCTGCACCGACGCGTTTGCCGGCTCCCGTGATCAACACCAACTTCCCTTCTAGGCTTTGAATGTGAATGTGCTTTTCCATTTTTTGAATACTCCGTGAATGGGTTTCTCGTTTGAAACGTAACAGTTCTCAAGCCTTTAAGCAAGGAGTGCCTTGATACGGTCGGCGACCGGCGGATGCGTCGAGAACAACCGTTCGAGCCATGCCAATTTCCCTCCTTCGGGCTTCCCGAACGGTTCGTCAATGAAGAGGTGCGCCGTGGCATGGTTTGCGTGGTGCATCGGTTTATTGTACGAGCTAATCTTCCCGAGGGCAGAAGCAAGGCCTTCGGGATATCGCGTGAGAAGCGCGCCGGAGGCATCGGCGAGATATTCGCGGCGACGCGACACGGCAAGCTGGATGAGCTTGGCGGCCACGGGCGCAAGCACGATAGCGACAATCACAAGTATGGTAAGAATTGCACTCCCCTGCTTATTGTCACGGCCCCCTCCAAAGTAGGACATGCGCAAGAACAGGTCAGTAAGAATCGCGACAATGCCGGCGAGCACCACGGCAATCGTCATAAGAAGTATGTCGCGATTTTTTATATGTGAGAGTTCGTGAGCGATGACCCCCTCGAGCTCCGGACGCGTGAGCAGAGAGAGAAGCCCGGTCGTCGCGCACACCACCGCGTGCTTCTCGTCGCGGCCGGTCGCGAATGCGTTCGGCGCCGTGTCATCTATCACGTAGAGCTTCGGCATCGGGAGCCCCGCGGTAATCGCCAGATTCTCGGTGACTGTGTAGAGGTCAAAAAACTCTTCGCGCGTCGCGAGACGAGCGTGATTCATCGAGAGTACCAACTTGTCGGAGAACCAGTAGGCGTAAAAGTTGGTTGCCACGGCAAATATAACTGCAATATAGAGAATGAATGGGTTGCCGTAATACCACGAGAGCGCGTAGCCAACCGCGATGACAACAATTAAAAAGACGAACACGAGTACCCACGTTCGACGGATATTGCTTGAGCGTTGTGCGTACAAATCCATTACCTGCAGTAAACGTATCCTGGCTAAAACTTCACCTTCGCCGGCTCGGCCGCCGCAGAGTCGGCGGCGGAGAGCTCAAAAAGATCCATGTGCTTAAAACTGAACGACGACGCGATAACGTTGCTCGGGAACGATTCAATCGCCGTGTTGAGTGTCATTACCATAGTGTTATAGAAGCGGCGAGAAGCTTGTATCTTGTCTTCGGTATCCGCGAGCTCTTTCTGCAACTGGAGAAAATTCTGATTCGCTTTCAAATCGGGGTACGCTTCAGAGACCGCAAAAAGCGTCTTGAGCGCTCCCGAGAGCATATTCTCCGCCTGCGCTTTCGCGGCTGGCGTAGCATCCGTAGTGTCCATAGCCGCGGTACGCGCCTTCGTCACGTTTTCAAAGACGCTTGCCTCGTGTGTTGCGTAACCCTTAACGGTCTCAATGAGATTAGGTATGAGGTCATAACGACGCTTCAGCTGAACTTGAATATCGGCCCATGCTTCCTTCGCTTGATTAACGAGCGCAACGAGGCGGTTGTACGCAAAGATAACCCAGAGCACCACTATCGCGATAACTATGAAGAGTATGGTTGTTGTGGACATATGTGAAGTATAAGCTGTTTATGTTAAAATTCAAGTGGATACTTATTAATAACCTTGCCTTATTTCACCTTTATGAATGGGAAAATCTTGAGTATTGTTGGGGTAGTTTTAGTTATTGTCGGCGGGTGGCTTCTCCTCTCGGTGACTCCGGCCCAAGCTCCCTCGTCAGAAACGCCTCTATCAAACCAGATGCCGGTCGTTGGTAGCACGACACCGGAGATGATTGTTGAAGACGCTCCACAGAGCATAACGATTGAATACACCGACCAGGGGTTCACGCCTTCGAGCATTACCGTAACGACAGGCGCGCGCGTGATGTTCATCAACAAAAGCTCCAAGGACATGTGGCCAGCTTCCGCCATGCATCCGTCACACTCGGTATACAGCGGCACAACATTGAGCCAACACTGCCCCGACACGGCTGGTACGGCATTTGACGCATGTACTCCGACACCTTCCGGTAACTCGTACTCATTCACCTTCAACAAAGCGGGGACGTGGAAATATCACGACCACATTGACGCGTCCAAGTTCGGGACCGTCATTGTCACGGCGACTCCATAACGAAGCATCGCCTGTGAACGCGGACGATACAGTTGACAAACATTTCACTCGATTAAAACCAGAGCAGAGTCGAGCTCTGCATAAACTCGGGATACGAACGATTGGTGATATCTTGTACCACTTCCCGGCCAGGTACGAATCCGCCGGACAGACCGGGACAATAGCTGGCGTAACAGCTGGCGCCGAAGTAACGCTCTACGGCACGGTGCGTAAGCCGGACATACGAAAGACATGGAAGAGTCGCCGCCCAATCGCCGAGGCATACCTCGAAGACGCGTCGGGGAAAATTAAAATGATGTGGTTCAGCCAGCCATATATCGCGAAAACTTTGCGCGACGGCATGGTGGTGAAAGTAAGTGGAAAGGTAGCGGGAGCAGGGGCGAAAATGTACCTCGCAAATCCTACAATAGATAAAACGCCGGTCACTCCCGACACGGTACACGATACTCTGTTTGCCGCAGGTACTGAGCTTATGAGCGAAGCGCTATATCCGATATATCCGGAAAGTCGGGGGATATCGTCGCTCTGGTTCCAGCATGCCATCAAGAAAGTTTTTGAGTCAGGAGCGCATGAGCGCTGTGAAGACCCTATCCCGGGAGATATTCTTGCGCGATACCGCCTACCCTCGCTCTCTTCAGCGCTCGTCTTTATACACGCGCCGCGGCGTCTTCAGGATTCCGCCGCGGCGCGTAAGCGCTTCGCCTTTGAAGAAGTCTTCGCACTTCAGGCCGCCCTGCAGAAACGCCGTCGTGCGCTCCTCTCCAAAAGGGCGCTACCGGTCGCCGTTGACCGAAGCGCCCTTGCGGACTTCGTCAGGTCATTCCCCTTCCCCGCCACCAACGCACAGTTAAAGGCCATCGACGCTATCGTGGGCGACTTTGAAAAGCCGCATCCCATGCTCCGCCTGCTTGAGGGCGACGTGGGGAGCGGTAAGACCGCGGTCGCCGCCGCGACCGCGTACCTCGTCGCGACTTCGCGACCAGTGGGGAGAGTCGCCGGGACGCTCCAAGTCGCCTATCTTTGTCCGACTGAAATTCTCGCCAAACAACATTTCTCCACTTTCGTCTCTTACTTCCGCGACCACCCGATACCCATCGGCCTTATGACGGGGAGCGAGTGCCGAAAGTTTCCGTCAAAAATACGATACGAAGAATCGGCAAAATTGTCCCGAGCGGCTTTCAAAAAAATGGTTTTAAGCGGCGAAATCCCTATCGTCATCGGCACCCACGCGCTTATCGAGAAATCACTTGAATTTAAATATTTTGCCTATGCCATCATTGACGAACAGCATCGTTTCGGCACCATGCACCGGCAGAAGGTCGCGACGAAGGGAGGTATCGTCCCCCACCTGCTCTCAATGACGGCGACACCCATCCCGCGCACGCTTGCTCTCACTATTTACGGCGACCTGGATCTAACGTTACTTGACGAGATGCCCGCGGGCAGGAAATCAGTCATCACTGAAGTATTAGATCCTGGGAAACGCGAACGCGCGTATGAGCGCGTTCGCGCTGAGCTCTCCGCCGGACGACAAGCATACGTCATCTGTCCGAGAATAGACGAGCCCGACCCTCAAAAAGAATTGGCTCTTCAGGCGAAATCAGTCAAAGCAGAAGCCGCACGACTCAAAAAAGAAGTTTTCCCAAGGGCGGCCCTCGGTATTCTCCACAGCAAAATGAGACCGCTTGAGAAAGAAACGGTGATGAGAGAATTTGAAAAGGGAAATATAAATATTCTCGTTGCGACCTCCGTCGTTGAAGTGGGCGTTAACGTCCCGAATGCGACCGTTATATTGATAGAGGGCGCCGAGAGATTCGGGCTCGCCCAACTCCATCAACTACGCGGGCGCGTTCTGCGCTCCACGCATCAATCGTATTGCTTCGCGCTCCCCGAATCGTTCGGGGAGACGACGCGGGAGAGGATGAAGGCACTCGTCTCGGCGAAAAACGGTTTTGAGCTCGCCGAATACGACCTAGCGCTCCGCGGCGCGGGCGAGCTTGCCGGCGGGAAGCAGTGGGGCGTCTCGGACATCGCGATGGAGGCGTTAAAAAATATCAAGCTCGTTGAAGCGGCGCGCCTTGAGGCGGCGCGCCTCATCGAGAGCGACCCAGAATTAAAAAACTGCCCTGCCCTCGCGCGGCGCGCCTCCCTCGCCGACCACCAGATGCATTTGGAGTAAATATGGTATACTGGAGTCAATGAACAAGACCGGTAATGGAAGTGTCTCTCTGAAGGACCTTTTTAAGGAGGTTCGGGCTTTGCGTCGTGATGTTTCTGTCTTTATGCCTACCGAATCAGTTGATGAATACAAGAATAAAAAAGAAATCCTGTCGGCGTACCGCGATGCGCGGCGCCGGATGACTCCCACGCGAAGCTCCTAACTATGCGCGTTGTTCGGACGCAGAAATTCACGGCGATGTTAGAAAAATTGCCTAAGTCCGTGCAATCGGTGTATCGAGAACAGGAAGAGCGCTTGTCCGACAATCCAAGAGACACTCGTTTGCATCTGAAAAAGTTGCGCGATATGGACGATATCTACTCGTTTCGAATTACCCGCTCATATCGCGCGCTTTTTATATGGGAGGACAATACCGCTTGTTTATTTGCCGTAGGCGACCGAAAAGATATTTATCGCTAGCTGGAAATTACTCTGTCCTCCTTCGGCGCGCCTCCCTCGCCGACCGCCAGATGCATTTGGAATAACCTGTGCGCCTGCCAGGACTCGAACCTGTCCAGGTGAGACCCTGCAAGGATTCTTTGACGTCTTTTAGCATAACAGACTGAGGCCTCTCGATCTGGCTGCATTTTCGAAAAAACCTCTTTTATTCTAGTCCTTGCATAAATTCGTCAGACACGAAAGCGTCTGCCGGGAGCGAATCTAAATTGTGGGCAAGAACAGTTTCTTTTCCGTCTATACGCGCATGAAGAATGCGATGTAACCCGTCGATGATCACCCCTTTGTATATGAGAATTGGGTGCGAATAATCAGCCATCTGAATTCGTCTGATGCGATTCTCCCAATTTGGATGGGCGTTCAATATTTGAAGAAGACTCAAGTCATGCTGAATCTCGTCGAGAAAATTTGAGGGAGATATGTCCGTTGCAGACTCGTCGTCCCACGACTGGCTACGTACTTGAGTATCGAGTGAAGCGATTGGAATGTCGGTCGCGGGCAATTCCGAGGACAAATTCCGGATGCGGTGCAGATCAAGATGTTCCTCACCCAATGTAAACACATCAACATTTTCTCGCGTACTTTGTTCGGGTAGCTTATTGGGGCGGCGTTCGCTCATAAGGGGATTTTACCCTAGTTTGAACAATTGCATTTTTCGATGCCATCAACACATCCGGTCACTTGAATTAGCACGAGTTGGTGCGCGCGCCAGGACTCGAACCTGGACATCGGGCGTGTATAAGACGCCTGCTTTACCAATTAAGCTACGCGCGCGTTCCTTTATAGAATCATACACCGTCTGTCACAGCAAACTCGTTGTGAATCTGAACATTCATGAGTTTCAAAACATTCTTATCTACATCCGGTCGGTCAAAGATAAGAATATTGCCGTTCTCGGTTCGAGTCCAAGCGGGTGGACCAATTTACGCGATGTCGCCGCCGGTGGGCGCGATAATGATGCCCTCCTCTTCTTTTGCCTTCGGCGTGATGCCGTTGGCAATAAGTATCTTTTCAAATTCGCTCCGCTCTACCGTCTCTTTCTCTATCAATTCTTTTGCAATAGCATCGAGCGCCGAGCGGTGCTCGGAGATGACCTTCTTCGCGCGCGCCTTCGCGTCGTCAATGATGCGCGCCACCTCGGCGTCTATTTGCATCGCGACATGCTCGGAGTACGGCTCGTTGCCGAGCGCGCGCTCGCCAAAGGCGATTGGCCCTAGCTTCTCGCTCATACCGTAACGCACAACCATGTCGCGCGCGAGTGCCGTGATAACCATCAGATCGTTTGAAGGGCCCGTTGTCACATCGTTAAAGAGCATCTCCTCCGCGACATAGCCGCCCAAGGTTGCCGCGATGTCGTCAAGAAACTGCTTTCGCGAATGCATCTTCTTGTCTTCAAACGGAAGCTTCAACGTGTAGCCGGCCGCGCGGCCTCTGCTGATGATTGAAATTTTGTGTACAGGATCAGCATTCGGCAACACGGAAGAAACAAGTGCGTGTCCGGCCTCGTGATACGCGGTGAGCTCTTTTTCCTTTTTTGAAAGCAGATGCGACTTGCGCTCCGGCCCGAGCATTACCTTCTCTATTGAACGGACCAAGTCGTACTGCGTTACTTCTACGCGATTCTCGCGCGCGGCGAGAATCGCTCCCTCGTTCATGAGCGAATAGAGTTCCGCACCGGAAAAGCCCGGCGTCCGCTCGGCAATGACGGCGAGCGCGACGTCAGGGCCGAGCGGTTTCTTACGCGCGTGGATCTGGAGGATTTCTTCGCGGTCGCGGCGATCAGGGAGGTCGATTGTCACGCGCCGGTCAAAGCGCCCGGGACGTAGGAGAGCCGGGTCGAGGACATCGGGACGGTTCGTTGCCGCCATCACCACCACCTTTTCGGTCGGCTCAAAGCCGTCCATCTCTACCAAAATCTGATTGAGCGTCTGCTCGCGCTCGTCGTTACCACCGCCCACCCCTGTCCCACGAACGCGCCCGACAGCGTCTATCTCGTCGACGAAGATGATGGCGGGCGCGGCCTTCTTCGCGAGCTGGAAGAGGTCGCGCA